>NZ_JAKGSG010000036.1 GCF_021568775.1 Antribacter soli
GGCGTGTGGCTCCCGGCCGCGGCCGGCGGTGGCCCCCCCCGCCCGTCGGGGGCGGGCCCGCCGCAGGGGGTCAGCGCGTCACGCCACCAGCGAGCGCAGCACGTACTGCAGGATGCCGCCGTTGCGGTAGTAGTCCGCCTCGCCGGGCGTGTCGATGCGCACCACGGCGTCGAACTCGACGGCGGTGCCGTCGGTCTTCGTGGCGGTCACGTGCACCGTCGACGGGGTCGTGCCCTCGTTCAGGGCCGTGATGCCCGCGATGGCGAACGTCTCCGTGCCGTCGAGACCGAGCGACTGCACGTCCTCGCCCACCGGGAACTGCAGCGGGAGCACGCCCATGCCGATGAGGTTCGAGCGGTGGATGCGCTCGAAGCTCTCGGTGATGACGGCCTTGACGCCCAGGAGCGCCGTGCCCTTGGCGGCCCAGTCACGCGACGAGCCCGAGCCGTACTCCTTGCCGCCCAGCACGACGAGCGGGGTGCCCTGCGCGGCATAGTCCTGCGCGGCGTCGTAGATGGTGTCCTGGGCGCCCTTCACGAAGTTGTACGTGAAGCCGCCCTCGACGCCGTCGAGGAGCTGGTTGCGCAGGCGGATGTTCGCGAACGTGCCGCGGATCATCACCTCGTGGTTGCCGCGGCGCGAGCCGTACGAGTTGAAGTCGCGGCGCTCGACACCGTGCTCCGCCAGGTACTTGCCGGCCGGGCTGTCCGGCTTGATGGAACCCGCCGGGGAGATGTGGTCCGTGGTCACGGAGTCGCCGAGCTTCGCGAGCACGCGGGCGCCCGAGATGTCCGTGACGGGCTCCGGCGTGAGACCCATGCCGTCGAAGTACGGGGGCTTGCGCACGTAGGTGGACTCGGGGTCCCAGGCGAACGTGTCGCCCTCCGGGGTCTCGAGGGCGGCCCAGCGCTCGTCGCCCTTGAACACGTCGGCGTAGTCGGACACGAACATGCCGCGGTCGATCGACGAGGCGATCGTGGTCTCGACCTCCTCCGGCGTCGGCCAGATGTCGCGCAGGAACACCGGGTGGCCGGCCTCGTCGCGGCCCAGCGGGTCGTGCTCGAAGTCGAACTCCATGGTGCCCGCGAGCGCGTACGCGATGACCAGCGGCGGCGAGGCCAGGTAGTTCATCTTCACGTCGGGGTTGATGCGGCCCTCGAAGTTGCGGTTGCCCGAGAGGACCGAGACGACGGCCAGGTCGTGGGCGTTGACGGCCTCCGACACCTTCTCGTCGAGCGGGCCGGAGTTACCGATGCACGTGGCGCAGCCGTAGCCGACCAGGTGGAACCCGAGCTTCTCGAGGTAGGGCCAGAGTCCGGCCTTCTCGTAGTAGTTCGTCACGACCTGCGAGCCGGGCGCCATCGACGTCTTGACCCACGGCTTGGCCTGGAGGCCCTTCTCGACGGCCTTCTTCGCGAGCAGCGCCGCGGCCAGCATGACCGACGGGTTGGACGTGTTGGTGCACGAGGTGATCGAGGCGATGGCGACCGCGCCGTGGAACAGCTCGAACTCCTTGCCCTCGCTGTTCGTCACGTGCACGCGCTTGCGGCCGTTCGGCGTGATGGCCGGCGAGTCGGACGCGGGGAACGACTCCTTCTCGGCCTCGTCGACGCGGTCCATGACCTCGGGCGCGTAGTTGGGCAGGTCGCGCGTGAACGCGCTCTTCGCGTGCGACAGCTCGATGCGGTCCTGCGGGCGCTTCGGGCCGGCGATCGACGGGACGACCGTCGACAGGTCGAGGTCGAGGTACTCGGAGAACAGGGGCTCGGGCGTCGTCTCGTCGAGCCACAGACCCTGCTCCTTGGCGTACGCCTCGACGAGCGCCACCTGCTCTTCGGAGCGGCCCGTCAGGCGCAGGTAGTCCACCGTCACGCTGTCGATCGGGAAGATCGCGGCCGTGGAGCCGAACTCCGGCGACATGTTGCCGATGGTGGCGCGGTTCGCGAGCGGGACCTGGGCAACGCCGGCGCCGTAGAACTCGACGAACTTCCCGACCACGCCGTGCTCACGCAGCAGCTGCGTGATGGTGAGCACCACGTCGGTCGCGGTCACGCCGGCGGGGATCGAGCCCGACAGCTTGAAGCCGACGACGCGCGGGATGAGCATCGACACCGGCTGGCCGAGCATGGCGGCCTCGGCCTCGATGCCGCCCACGCCCCAGCCGAGCACGCCCAGGCCGTTGACCATCGTGGTGTGCGAGTCGGTGCCGACGCAGGTGTCGGGGTAGGCGCGAAGAACGCCGTCGACCTCCCGCGTCATGATCGTCCGGGCCAGGTACTCGAGGTTGACCTGGTGCACGATGCCGGTGCCCGGCGGGACGACCTTGAAGTCGTCGAACGCCGTCTGGCCCCAGCGCAGGAACTGGTAGCGCTCGTGGTTGCGCTGGTATTCGAACTCGACGTTGCGCCGGAACGCGTCGGCGCGGCCGGCGACGTCGATCTGCACGGAGTGGTCGATGACCATCTCGGCCGGGGCCAGCGGGTTGATCCGGGTGGCGTCGCCGCCGAGCGCCGCGACGGCCTCACGCATCGTGGCGAGGTCGACGATGCAGGGCACGCCCGTGAAGTCCTGCATGATCACGCGCGCCGGCGTGAACTGGATCTCCGTGTCCGGCTGCGCGTCGGGGTCCCAGGCCGCGATGGCGCGCACGTGATCCGCCGTGATGTTGGCGCCGTCCTCGGTGCGCAGGAGGTTCTCGGCGAGGATCTTGAGGCTGTACGGGAGGCGCTCGACGCCCTCCACTGCGGAGAGGCGGAAGATCTCGTAGGCGTTGCCTCCGACCTCCAGCGTTCCCTTCGATCCGAACGTGTCCACGCTGCTCACTGCGGCTCCTTTGCGGGGCTGACTGTGCTCGGGCGGCCAGGGCGCAACGGGCGCTTCGGCCACCGTCACGGGGGCTTGGGGGCTCCGCCCAGCGTAAGCCGGGCTGCTCAGGCCAGCATAGCGCACTTATCTTGACGTCAAGATACTTCCTCGTCACCTGGGGAACTCTGGCGCCGGGACGGTCGTTGGGACCCGACGTGACGACGACGCCCGCCCCCGCCCCGTCCGCCCTCTCCTCGCTCCCCGAGCTCCCCGCGCTCGCCGAACAGGCCGAGCGGCTCCTCGCTCTCGGCGTGACGCGCGCCGCGGGCCTGTCCGACGACGACGTCCGCGCCCGGGCAACCATGCTCGCCGAGCGCGTCGCCGACGCTCACCCGGGTGCCGCCGCGCTCCTCGTGGTGCACCCGAGGCTCGCTCCGCCGTCGGGCACCGCGGCGCTGCTCCGGCGGCACGACCGCAAGGGCGAGCCGAGGTCCGGCTTCGTCGTGGAGGACATGACCGACGTCGACGCGTTCGCGCCGGTCGACGGCCTCGAGGTGCCCGACGCGCCGCTCTACGCGGTCGTCGGCCTCGACCGCGGCGACGACCTGGCGAACTGGTCGCCCGAGGAGGCCAAGCCGGAGCTCGCGACCCGTGGCCGCACGCCCCTCACGCTCCCCGAGGGCATCTGGTGGGCCGTGCAGCTGCCGGATGCCCTGGACCGCAACCGCTGCTACATGACGATCGGCTCGCGGCTGCGCCGCCCCGACGGCCGCTTCGACGCACGCACCCCGGCCGTGTGGATCTCGAACGGCACGGGCCGCGACGGCCGCGAGCGCCGGGACGCACCGAAGGTCGGGTGGTGCTGGTGGGGCAACCGCCACACGTGGCTGGGCTTCGCCTCGGCGACGGCCCGGATCGGCTGAGCCGACGAACGACACGGCTGACGCCTCAGCGCGTGAGGACCGCCACCGCCTCCACGTGGTGCGTGTGCGGGAAGAGGTCGAACGCGCGCAGGCCGTCGAGCACGTAGCCGTGCCCCGCGAGGTAGGCGACGTCGCGCGCGAGCGCGGCCGGGTCGCACGCGACGTAGACGATGCGCGCCGGGCTCCGCTCGGCGATCGCGTCCACGACGGTGCGGCCGGCGCCGGCGCGCGGCGGGTCGAGCACGACGACGTCCGCGACCCCGGGCACCACGTCCGCGAGCACCGCCTCGACAGCCCCTTCGTGCAGCTCGACCCAGGGCAGGTCGTGGGCGTTGCGACGCGCGTCGCGCACCGCTCGGGCGTCACCCTCGACGGCGACGACCCGCCCGTCGAGCCCGACGGCGGCTGCGAGCGGGACCGTGAACAGCCCGGCGCCCGAGTACAGGTCGAGCACGGTCGCCTCGGGGGCGTCGCCCACCGCGTCCAGGACGGCGCCGGCGAGCACGCCCGGCGCCTCGCGGTGCACCTGCCAGAAGCCGTCGGCGGCGACGCGGTAGCGGTGCTCCCGGCCGGCCACGGTGACCGTCTCGGTCACGGCGCGGCGCGCGTTCGGCCGCTGGTCGGCGCGACCGCGCCGCCACGGGGTGCCGTCGACGAGCAGCACGGGCTCGTCGCCGGCCGGCGCGACGAGCTCGAGCCGGGCCCCCGGCTCCCAGGTCCGCGTGAACACGTCCTCGGACGCGGCGAGCGCCAGCACCGCCTCCGTGGCGAGCGGCATCCCGTCCACGGGCACGACCTCGTGCGAGCGGAACCGGCGCATGCCCGCGCGCCCGGTCTCGTCGGCGACGAGCTCGATGCGGGTGCGGTAGCCGAGGCCGCCGCGCTCGTCGTCACCGGGCGCGGCCTCGACGGTGACCTCCCTGTCGATCTTGGCGAGGTGGCTGAGCTGCTCCGCGACGACGTCGGCCTTCCACCGCCGCTGGGCGCCGAGCGCGACGTGCGACAGCTCGCCGCCGCCCACCCCGCCGGGCCCCGCGGCGGGCCAGGCCGGCTCCACGCGGTCCGGGGAGGCGTCGAGCACCTCGACCGCGTCGGCGCGCCAGTAGCGCGAGCCGCCCTCGGTGACGAGGGCGCGGACACGCTCCCCCGGCAGCGCGTGCCGCACGAAGACGACGCGGCCCTCGTGGCGGGCGACGCAGTGGCCGCCGTGCGCGACGGGACCCACCTCGAGCTCGAGCACCTGCCCGGTGCCGGCGCTCACCTCGCGCTGCCGCGTCGCCTGCCGCGCGGGACGGGCAGGGCGACGGGTGCTGGGCTGTTCGGCGGCACGACGGGGCTGGGCAGGGGTCTGGGGCATGCGCCCAGTCTCCCAGACGCGCAGCTCCATCGCCGTAACCCCGCTCACGCGTTAGAAGCGCCGGCGCCCCTCGACGAAGGTCTCTCCCTCGAGGCCCGTCTGGCCCTCCGTCGAGGAGAGCTGCCACGGGACGGACGCCACGACCACGCCGGGCGTGAACAACAGGCGCCCCTTGAGGCGCAGCGCGCTCTGGTTGTGCAGGAGCTGCTCCCACCAGTGGCCCACGACGTACTCGGGGATGTAGACGACGACGAGGTCGCGCGGCGAATCACCACGGATGGACCGCACGTACTTGAGGATCGGGCGCGTGATCTCGCGGAACGGCGAGTCGAGGACGCGCAGCGGCACCGGCAGGTGCAGGGCCTCCCACTCTCGGGTGAGCTCCTCCACCTCCTCCTTGTCGACGCCCACCGTGACGGCCTCGAGCACCGACGGCCGGGCGGCGCGCGCGTAGGCGATGGCCCGCATGGTCGGCTTGTGGATCTTCGAGACGAGCACGAGCGCGTGCACGCGGCTGGGCAGGGCGCGGGCGGCGGCGACGTCCTCGAGCGTGAGCTCGTCGCGGATGCGGTCGTAGTGCTTGCGGATGCCGCCCATGAGGACGAAGAGCACGCCCATCGCGAGGATCGTGATCCAGGCGCCGTGCGTGAACTTCGTGAGCAGCACGATGATCAGGACGGTGCCGGTGCAGAGGAAGCCGACGAAGTTGACGACGCGCGAGCGCTTCATCCGGGCTCGCTCCGCCGGGTCGGGCTCGGTACGCAGGTGGCGCGTCCAGTGCCGCAGCATGCCGAGCTGCGACAGCGTGAACGACACGAACACGCCCACGATGTAGAGCTGGATCAGGCGGGTCGTCTCGGCGTCGAACGCGACGATCAGCACGATCGCGGCCACCGCGAGCGTGACGATGCCGTTCGAGAACGCGAGGCGGTCGCCGCGGGTGTGGAGCTGGCGTGGCAGGTAGCCGTCCCGGGCGAGGATCGAGCCCAGTACCGGGAACCCGTTGAACGCCGTGTTCGCCGCGAGCACGAGGATGAGGCCGGTCACCGCGGAGATCGCGTAGAACGCGAGCGGGAACCCCTGGAACACGGCCTCGGCGAGCTGGCCGATCACGGGGTCCTGGTTGTAGTCCTCCCCCACGGGCCGCCCGTCCAGCAGGAGCTGGGTGGCCGGGTCCTCCGCATAGCGGACGTTCGTGGCCTGCGAGAGGACGAGGATCGACATGATCATCGTGGACGAGATACCGCCCAGAAGCGTCAGGGTGATCGCCGCGTTACGGGACTTCGGCTTGCGGAAGGCGGGCACGCCGTTGCTGATGGCCTCGACGCCTGTCAGCGCGGCGCAGCCGGACGCGAAGGCGCGGGCCAGGAGGAACGCGCCGGCCAGGCCGGTCAGCCCCTGGTCGAAGGCCGCACTGCCGGAGAGCTCGAGGTTCGCGCTCTCGGCCTGGGGGAGGTCGCCCGCGAAGAACCGGAACGCGCCGGTGAGGGCGAGCGCGCCGATGAGGAACATGAAGAGATAGGTCGGGATCGCGAAGATCGTGCCCGACTCCTTGACGCCCCGGAGGTTCACCGTCGTCAGCACGCTCACCGCGATGACGGCGGCGAGCGCCTCGTGGCCCCGCAGCCCGGGAAGGGCCGAGGCGGCGTACTGGGCCGCCGACGAGATCGACACCGCGACGGTCAGGACATAGTCCACGAGCAGGGCCGAGGCGACCCCCACGCCGGCCGAGCGCCCCAGGTTGGTGGTGGCGACCTCGTAGTCCCCGCCGCCCGAGGGATAGGCATGGACGTTCTGCCGGTACGACGCGACGACGATGAGCAGCACGGCCACGACGACCAGCCCGACCCAGGGCGACAGCGTCGCCGCCGCGACACCCGCAACCGCCAGCGTCAGGAGGATCTCGTCCGGGGCGTACGCGACCGACGAGAGCGCGTCCGAGGCGAAGACGGGCAGCGCGATGCGCTTGGGCAGCAGCGTGTGGCCCAGGCTCTCGCTGCGCATGGGCCGTCCGAGCAGCAGGCGCTTGGCGGCATCCGCGATATCCGACACGTTGGAAGATGCTATGCCCTGCCGTGACTCCCGGCCTACTGGTCTTCTCCGCACTACTGCCCAAAGTCGGTATAGCGTTCCCCTCGTGCACTTCGTGATCATGGGCTGCGGGCGTGTGGGCTCCACGCTCGCCCAGACGATCGAGTCCCGCGGGCACTCCGTGGCGGTCATCGACCAGAACCCCGACGCCTTCCGACGCCTCCCGGCGGACTTCTCGGGCAAGAAGGTGACGGGGGTCGGCTTCGACCGCGACACCCTGGTCCAGGCCGGCATCGAGGACACGTACGCGTTCGCCGCGGTCTCCGACGGCGACAACTCGAACATCCTCGCGGCGCGCGTCGTGCGCGAGACGTTCCAGGTCGAGAACGTCGTGGCCCGCATCTACGACCCGGCCCGGGCAGAGATCTACCAGCGCCTCGGCATCCCGACGGTCGCGACGGTCCGCTGGACCGCCGACCAGGTGCTGCGCCGGATGCTCCCGCTGGGCGCCGCGGACGAGTACCGCGACCCGTCCGGCCAGGTGCGGCTGGCGCAGGTCGACTACCACCCGGGCTGGGCCGGCCGCACCGTGCGCCGCATCGAGCAGGCGACGGGCGCACGGGTCGCCTACCTGTCCCGCTTCACCGAGGGCGTCCTCGCGACGACCGACACGGTGCTGCAGGAGAACGACGTGCTGCACCTGCTCATGCGCGCGCAGGACGCGGACCGCGTCGAGCGGGTCCTGGCGCACGCCCCCACGAAGGAGGACTGATGCGCGTCGTCATCGCCGGCGCCGGGTCGGTCGGGCGCTCGATCGCCCGCGAGCTGATCGGCAACAACCACGAGGTCATGCTGATCGACCGGAGCCCCGCAGCCATGCGCGTCGCGCAGGTCCCGGAGGCGGACTGGCTCCTCGCGGACGCGTGCGAGCTCTCCTCGCTCGGCAACGCGAACGTGGAGCAGGCCGACGTCGTCGTCGGCGCCACGGGCGACGACAAGGTGAACCTCGTCTTCTCCCTGCTCTGCAAGACCGAGTTCGGCGTGCCGCGCACGGTCGCGCGCGTGAACAACCCCAAGAACGAGTGGATGTTCGACCAGTCCTGGGGCGTGGACGTCGCCGTCTCGACGCCGCGCATCATGACGGCCATGGTCGAGGAGGCCGTCGCCGTGGGCGACCTCGTCCGGATCTTCACCTTCCACCAGTCGGGCGCCGGCATCCTGGAGTTCACCCTGCCCCCGGACTCGCCGCTCATCGGCACCCTCGTGGGGCAGGTCGACTGGCCGGCCGACACGGTGCTCGCCGCCATCGTGCGCGACAACCGCCCCATCTCCCCGAGCGCCGACGACGCGCTCGAGGCGGGCGACGAGCTCCTCATCGTGACGGGCCGTGAGACGGACGAGGCGGGCCTGCAGAAGCTGCTCCTCCGCCAGGGGTGAGCGGCCCGCGTCTCAGCGCGGGTCGCGCACCACGACCCAGGTGAGGAACAGCACGAGCGCCCACAGGGGCACGCCCAGCACCAGGTGGAACGTGCCGAGCCACGCGACGTCGCCCGCGAAGTAGAGCGGCGTCTTCACGGCGAGGCGCAGGGCGAACATCGCGACCCAGAACCAGGTGGCGATCGAGTAGCGGCGCACCTTCGCGGGGTCCTGCAGCCAGGCGGTCAGGCCGGCGAACGGGCTCGGCGCCTCGTCGTCGCCGTCCGACGCCGGTCGCTCGCCCGAGGCGGGTGACGTCGCGTCAGGCGTGGCTGCCCGGTCCTTGGCCTGCTGCGGGCTCCAGCCGGTGCGCAGCGCCTCGACGACGTAGCCGACGAGGGGCTTGCGCAGCAGGATCGAGCCGAGGAGAACGACCAGGTAGCCGGCGTTGACCAGCAGGCCCCCGGCGTAGAAGTTCTCCGCCTCGCCCGACCTCCACGCCCACACGACGCCGATACCGACACCGAGCAGCCCGCCGAGGGCCTGCGTGACGGGGGTGCGCTGCACGAGGCGTGCCGCGGTCGCCACCAGGGCCGCGGCCACCGACGCCACCACGGATACCGTCAGGTCCTGCGTGGCGACGTACGCGACGACGAACACCAGGCCCGGAGCCACGGACTCGGCGAGCCCGCGCACGCCGCCCACGGCCTGGGCCAGCGAGAACGTGTCACTCGTGACGGCACGGACGCCTGCTCCGGTCGGGGTCGGGGCCGATGGTCCGCTCGATTCGTTCATGGCGCCCATTCTGCCGTGCTCGGGGCGCTCGTTACTCCCCCGGCCTGGACTGCAGCTCGTAGCGCGGGTTGAAGACGGTGCGCCGTCCGTCCACCTCGCAGACCATGCCCTCGACCCGGATGCGGCGCCCCGGCTCGATCCCGGCGATGGTGCGGCGGCCGAGCCAGACCAGGTCGAGCGCGCCCGACCCGTCGTACAGCTCCGCCTCCACGGTGGGCACGCCCTCGCGCGGGCGCAGCACGACCGACCGCAGCACGCCCGTGGCCTTTCCCCGGGTGCGGGCGGCCAGCGTCGAGACAGCCTGACAGTCGACGCTGCGCGCAGCGGTATCGCGCTCCTGCTCGGCGTCGACCTCTTCCTGGGAGGCCAGCGCGTTCCGCAGGGCATCCTTCAGCGACATCGGGTTCCCCTCGTCACTCCCATTGTCCCGCGAGTGTCAACGAATCTCGGTGATCTCGGGACCGCGCGTCAGGGGATCGAACGACGGGGCCTGCGGCGCCGCCCCCTCGGGCGCGGCGGGCGCGTCGGCCTCGCCGGGGCGCTGGGCGGAGCGGGGCAGGGTGAGCGTCAGCAGGTCGCGCGGGGGGCGCGGGCTCTGGTCGCGCACCACGACGATGTTGGCGAACACGGACTCCAGAGGCTTGGCGGCCTCCGCGTCGAGCGCGGCGCGACCGGACAGGACGCCGCGCAGGAACCACCGCGAGCCGTCGACGCCGATGAAGCGCGCGGGGCGGACGCCCTTGCTGCCGTCAGGCCCCGTGGCGGGCAGGCGCACGACCAGCTCGCGACCGAACGCGCCCGGCACGTCGTCGACCGTGCCGCCCTGGGAGGCGACCGACTGGGCGAGCTCGGCGCGGATCTCGTCCCAGATGCCGTCGCTGCGCGGGGCCGCGAACGCCTGGACCTGCAGGCTCGATCCGGCGAGCGCGGCGGTCACGCCGGTGACCTTCTGCGTCTTCTTGTCGATCTCCATGCGCAGCTCGAGGCCCGGCAGGACGGGCAGCCAGATCGCGCCCAGGTCCACGCGCGGCCCGATCTCCTCCACGTGCGACCGGTCGTACGGCCCGCGCTCCGGACGCGCCGGTCCCTGGGACACGGGTTCCCAGGGGTTCGCCTCCTGAGCGGGCTCGGCGGCGGCTCGGCGGAACAGTCCCACAGCTCAGCTCCTTCAACTCACGACGGCGGAAAGGGCCCGCCGACGTCAACACTAGTCCGGTCAGATGGTCGGGTCAGGCTGGCGGCACCCTGTGCTGCACCCCGGCTCAGGCGCGGGCAGCAGCCCAGCCACCGCTCGACCCGAAGCCGCCGTCGCCGCGGTGCGACCCGGGAAGCACCTCGGCCTGCAGGAACCTCGCCCGCTCGACCCGCTGGATCACGAGCTGCGCGACCCGGTCGCCGCGCGAGAGCCGCACCGGCTCGGAGACGTCGGTGTTGAGCAGCGTGACCTTGATCTCGCCGCGGTACCCCGCGTCCACCGTGCCCGGCGCGTTCACGATCGTCACGCCGTGCTTGGCCGCCAGGCCCGAGCGGGGGTGGACGAAGGCGGCGTAGCCGTCGGGCAGCGCGATGGCCACCCCGGTGGGCACGGTGACCCTGCCCTGCGGCGGGATCTCGACGTCCACGGTGGTCACCAGGTCCGCTCCCGCGTCACCCGGGTGGGCGTAGGAGGGGACGGGAACACCGTCGTCGAGGAGGCGGAGGAGCACGTCGACCGTGCTGCCGTCGTCGTGAGGCACGCGGGAAGAGTACGCCACCGGACGCGCGCCCGCCGCTCACCGGGGTCGGCCGCACCTGGGATGATGGGCCCATGACGGCACCGACTCCCATGTTCCACGAGCGCCTGCTGCCCGGACCGGGCGGCTGGCTCGGGACAGCAGGACTGGGAGTCATCGCGGCGATCGCGCTGTGGCCCGTCGACCACGCGCTCGGTGTCACGACGGGGTTGATGGTGTGCGCCGTGGCGGCGGCCTCCCTGGCGGCGACGTCGCCCGTGGTCGAGGTGTCGGGCGCGGTGCTGCGCGCCGGCCAGGCGCGGGTCCCGGTCGCGTTCCTCGGCGAGGCCACGCCGCTGGACGTCACGGCGATGCGGCACGAGCTGGGGCCGGGTCTGGACGCCCGCGCCTACGTGTGCCTGCGAGCCTGGGCCCGCACGGGAGTCAAGATCGTCCTGGAGGACCCGGCCGACCCGACGCCGTACTGGCTCGTGTCGACCCGCGACCCGGAGGGCCTGGTGCGGGTCCTCGCGCCGTCCGTGCGGTAGGCCCGAGGACCGGGGTGGGGCAGGCCCGACGCCGGGGACGACAAAGGCTGCCACGTTGCCGTGACAGCCTGGTCGTCGAGTTCGACGTGCGCGTCAGGCAGCGCACTCCGTGCAGATCTGCTGACCGTTGCGCTCGTACGCCAGCTGGCTGCGGTGGTGCACCAGGAAGCAGTTCGAACACGTGAACTCGTCGGCCTGCCGCGGCAGGACGCGAACGGACAGCTCCTCGCCGGAGAGGTCGGCGCCGGGCAGCTCGAAGCCTTCGGCCGCCTCGGTCTCGTCCTCGTCCACGACGCCCGAGCTCTTGTCGGAGCGACGGGCCTGAAGCTCCTGGATCGAGTCCTGCTCGACGTCCTCGTCGGTCTTGCGTGGGGCGTCGTAGTCGGTCGCCATGTGCGGTAACTCCAAAAGAGGTTGGTGGTCGCGTCGGTACTGCGGGGTTCCCGGGAACTGACGCCGTCCCGAGCCGCGGCACGGGCAGCGCCGCTGGTACCTGCCCGGTGTGTACGCGCAGATAATGCACGCAGCCCCGGTTTTGTTCCCAGGTCGGCCAACGGATTGTGCACCAATTCCGTCAGGCGTGCGACACGTAGCCGTGTTACTCGCGTCACGTACGACCTGACCTGCGAAGACACTTCTCGCGAGGGACAGCGGCCCTGGTTCGTTCGAGGCATGAAAGCGCGACCGTGTCAGAAAAAATTCGCCCCGTGACCTCGGCCTCGTGGCCGCCTGGGCGTCAGCTGTCGCCGTCCGCCCCGGCTTCCTCGAGGACGGCGACGAGCGGCGCCACGACGTGGCCCGGCCCTACGACGGCCATCTCGCCGCCCGCGGGCCGGCCGCGCAGCCCGGTGACGACGGCACCCGCCTCCGAGGCGATGAGCTCGCCCGCGGCGAGGTCCCACGGGTTGAGCCCGCGCTCGTAGAACACGTCGAGCGTGCCCTCAGCGACCAGGCACAGGTCGATCGCGGCGGCCCCCAGCCGGCGGATGTCGCGAACCAGCGGCAGCACGGTGGTCAGGACGCGGGCCTGGTGGGCACGCCGTCCGGCGTCGTACCCGAAGCCCGTGCCCACGAGGCTGGTGGCGAGCGACGCGGGCGACCCGACGCGGACCGGCACGCCGTCGCGCGTGGCGCCCAGCCCGAGGCCCGCCGTCCAGGTGCGCCCGTCCACGACAGAGTGCACGCAGCCGGCCAGCACGGTCCACTCGCCCGGGACCGGCGGCCCGGCGACGACGGCGACGGACACCGCGTACGAGGCGATGCCGTAGAGGTAGTTCACGGTGCCGTCGATCGGGTCGAGGACCCAGGTGAGGCCGCTCGTGCCCGGCAGGTCGTCGCCCTCCTCGCCGAGGATCGCGTCGTCGGGCCGCTCCGCCGCGATCAGCGCCCGCAGCAGCTCCTCGGAGGCGCGGTCCATCGCGGTGACCGGGTCGACGTCGCTGGACTTCGTCCCCGCGACGACCACCGTGTCGGGCCGCTGCTCACGGATCAGGGCACCGGCGCTGGTGGCGAGGCGCTCGGCGAGGTCACGCAGGGCAGGGACGTCCGCGGCGTCTGCGGGGAGAAGTTCGGTCACACCTACATCCTGCCCGAGCCGCCCGACCCCCACCGGCCCGTCCACCCCGGCGCCGCCGCGGGCACGACCCAGCCGCGCCACACCGACACCAGCCGGAACCCGAGCACGGCGACCACCACCGCCGCCTGGGTCGCCACGGTGAGGGCGCCGGCCTGCCACAGCACCGCCGTGAGACCTGCCCCGACGATCGCGGGGATGGCGTAGAGCTGACGGTCGGCGAAGACGAGCGGTACCTCGCCCGTGAGCATGTCGCGCAGCACCCCGCCGCCGATCCCGGTCAGCACCCCGACCACGACCGACGCGAGCAGCCCGACCCCGTGGTCGAGGCCCTTCGTGGTGCCCTGCAGCACGAAGAAGGCGAGCGCCCCGGCGTCGAGCACGACGACGACGGTCCGCATCCGGGCCAGCCCCGGGTGCAGGAGGAAGATGACGAAGCCCGCGACGATCGCCGTCACGACGAGGCTCGGGTCAGCGATGCCGACCGGCGGGGTGGCACCGATGAGGACGTCGCGCAGGATGCCGCCGCCGAGGCCCGCGGCCCACGCGAGGACGAGCACGCCGAACACGTCGAACTTCTTGCGGACGGCGGCCAGCCCGCCCGACAGGGCGGAGAAGAAGACCCCGGCGATCTCGAGGACGTCGTCGATCTGCACGGGGCCATCATGACCCGTCGAGCGCCCCGGCGGGCCGTCTCGGCCCCGGGCGGGGGCTCGGTATCATCACGCGGCACACCGACGCGCCTGCGCCCCCAGGCGGCGCCGGGATGGCAGGCTCGTCCCCAGCAGTGGGCGTGCCGCACGGCACGCGGGCCCCTTCGGAGGAGGCATGGCATGGACGAGCTGGAGCTCGTGAGGCTGCACGAGGACGGTGAGCGCCTCGTCCTCACCGCGCCCGACGGGACCCAGAGCACCCTGCCGATCACCGACGCGCTGCGCGCCGCGGTGCGCGGCGACCGCCCGCGCATGGAAAACATCCGCGCTCACGAGGAGTCGACGCTGCGGCCGCGCGAGATCCAGGCGCGCCTGCGCGCCGGTGCCACGTGCGAGGAGCTCGCCGCGGCGTCGGGCCTGCCGGTCGAGCACGTGCGCCGGTTCGAGTACCCCGTCATCGCGGAGCGCGACTACGCCATCAGCCGCGTCCGCGGCCGCGCCGTCATGTCCGACGCCGGTCCCGCCACCCTCGGCGAGGTCGCCGACTCGCGGCTCACCTCGCGCGGCGTGGCCCCCGAGGCCGCGGCGTGGACGGCGACGCGCGCCGGCAGCGCCCCGTGGATCGTGCGGGTCGCCTTCGAGACGGCGGACAAGCCCCGCACCGCCCGCTGGTCGTACGACCCGCGCGGCATGGTCGTCACCGCGCTGGACGACGAGGCCCGGTGGCTCGCGCTCCCGGAGGACGACGGCGGCATCGCGCTCGCGGGCGTGTCCGCGCTCTCGACCCGTCGCGCGCGACCCCCGGCACCCGCACCCGAGGCGGACGAGACGGACCTGCTCCTGGACGACCTGTCGGAGCGCCGCGGGCAGCGCCCGTCACGCGCCCGGGCCGGCCGCCCGCCCGACGAGGAGATGCTGGAGCTCGGCGACCTCACGCTCGCCGAGCTCGCCCCGCGCCGCGGGGCCGACGTCGACCGGGACGCGCCGGTGGAGGCCGAGGAGCCCGCGCCCGCCCAGCCGGAGGCCGAGCCCGCTGCCAGCGTGGTCGACCTCGGCGCCCGGCGCGGCGGCGGTCGCCCGGCGATGCCCGGGGTCGGCGCGCCGACGCCGGACCCCGCCCCCGCCGAGCCCCCTCGCGACGACGTCCCCGCCCTGGAGTGGGACGGGCCGAGCCGCTGGGAGATCCCGGAGCCGGAGGCCCCGGCCCCCGCGCCCGTACCCGTGCCGGCACCTGCTCGGTCTGCCCCGGGCAGCGAGGACGACGCTGCGAAGGCGACGCCCGCCGCCAAGCCCGCGACGCGGCGCAGCACGCGCAAGGGCCGGGCGCAGGTGCCGAGCTGGGACGAGATCGTCTTCGGGGCGCGCCCCGAGAGCTGAGCCGCGCTAGGAATCACGGGACGAGATCCACGGACCCGTCCCCTCCGACGCGTCGAGCACGCCTGCCTCGAGCCAGCGAAGACGGCCGTCCAGCACCGCCCGGGCCAGGCCGGCGTCGGTCCGGTCCGTGGGCGCGCTCAACCTGCGGAAGTCCTCGCCCACCCGCAGGCGGGCCTGCTCGCAGAAGGCGTCCGCGAGCCGGACGGCGTCGGCGCCCGTGGTCGGGTCCTGGTGCCGCATCGCCTCGGCCCGCACGCAGACCGCGGACATGGCGAAGAGCTCCGCGCCGATGTCGACGATGCGTCCGAGCAGCACCTGCTTGCGGTCGAGGCGTGCCTGCCAGCGAGCCATCGCGTAGAAGGTTCGCCGGGCGAGCGCGCGGGAGGACCGTTCCACGAAGCGCAGGTGCCGGGCGAGCCGCCCGAACTCGCCGTACGCGCCGGGCCGTACCCCCTGGCCGGCCACGAGCGTCGGCAGCCACCGCGCGTAGAACCCGCTCGCGCCGAGCGCCGCGCGGGCCTTGGCGCGCAGGTCGGCGTCCCGCGAGGCGAGGTCTCCGGCGGCGTTCAGGTGCACGTCGACCGCCTCGCGGGCGATCAGCAGCCGCATGATCTCCGACGAACCCTCGAAGATCCGGTTGATCCGCATGTCCCTCAGCACCTGCTCCGCGGGCACGGCGCGCTCACCGCGCGCGGCGAGGGAGTCCGCCGTCTCGAAGCCGCGGCCCCCGCGGATCTGGACCAGCTCGTCGGCGACCCGGTACCCCATCTCGCTCGACCACAGCTTCGCCAGAGCCGCCTCGATCCGGACGTCCTTCTGGCCGGCGTCGGCGAGGGCCGCTGAGAGCTCGAAGACGGACTCGAGGGCGAAGCTCGTCGCCGCGATGAACGACAGCTTCGCGCCGACCGCCTCGTGCTGCCCGATCGGGCGGCCCCACTGGACCCGGTGCGTCGACCACTGACGGGCGATGCCCAGCGCCCACTTTCCCGCACCCGCGCAGATCGCTGGGATGGACAGCCGGCCGGTGTTGAGCGTGGTGAGCGCGATCTTCAAGCCCTGGCCCTCGCGGCCGACCCGGTTCGCGGCCGGCACCCGCACCCCCCGGAACCGCGTGACGCCGTTCTCCATGCCGCGCAGCCCCATGAAGCGGTTGCGGTGCTCCACGGTGATCCCGGGTGTGCCGGCCTCGACCACGAACGCGGTGATGCCCCCGTCGCCGCCCTTGTGCGGTGGCACGACCGCCATGACGACGAGCAGCTCGGCGATCGGCCCGTTCGTCGTCCAGAGCTTGACGCCGTCCAGGACGTAGGCCGAGCCGTCCTCCGTCGGGGTCGCGGTGGCGCTCATCCGCGCCGGGTCGGAGCCGACGTCGGGCTCCGTGAGCAGGAAGGCCGAGACGGCCCCCGCGGCGCACCTGGGGAGGTACTCCTGCTTCTGCTCCGGGGTGCCGAACATCCGCACGGGCTCCGGCACCCCGATCGACTGGTGAGCCGACAGCAGCGCCCCGAGGCTCGGGTGGACCGAGCTGATCAGCATCAGTGCCCGGCCGTAGTCGACGAGAGACAGGCCGAGGCCGCCGTACTCCCGGGGGATCTTCATGCCGAAGGCGCCGATCCGGCGCAGGTCCGCCATCACCTCGTCGGGGACGTGGTCCTCGCGCTCGATCCGGGACCCGTCGATCGCCCGGCAGACCGCGGTCAGCGCTTCGAGGAACTCCCGTCCCCGCGCTGCGGCCCCGGGCTCCGGCACCGGGTACGGATGGATCAGCCCGAGATCGAAGGAGCCGAGGTAGAGGCCCTTGGCGAAGCTCGGACGCACCCAATGCGTCTCACGGGCGGCCTCGGCGACCTTCCGGGCCTCACGCTCGCCCTGTGTTGTCGTGGACCGGTGCACGGCGTCGTCGATCATGAGAGATCCTCCCGGCGGGGGCCAGCGCGGAACGGGCCTGCCGCTCGCCATCGATGCGACCCCGCGCTGACCGACGTCTGCCATGGTAGGCGCGCGGCCGGACCTGCGCCCGCTCGCCACGCCGGCTCACCCGCCGGATCGAGCAGCGGGGATCATCGCTAGGCCCAGAGGGCCTCGTCGTCCGGGGAGCTGCGGCGGCGCGACGTGTCCGCCGTCATGCGCCGCATGTGGTGGCGCCGGCACAGCACCTCGTACGCGACCTGCGCCGGGGCGCCGTTCGCGATGTCGCCGATGACGACCTGCTCCCCCTCGACCACCATGATGCCGCCGACGGTGCGCGCGTTGTGCGTGGCGCGGGCCCCGCACCAGCACAGGGACTGCACCTGGAGCACCTCGATGCGGTCCGCGAGCTCGATGAGGCGCGCCGAGCCGGGGAAGAGGCGGGTGCGGAAGTCGGTGGTGATGCCGAACGCGAAGACGTCGACCTCCATCTCGTCGACCAGGCGGGCGAGCTGCTCCACCTGGTCCGGCGAGTAGAACTGGGCCTCGTCGCACACGACATGGTCGACGGCGCGACCGGCGCGGTGCTCCGCGCCGACCTCCGCCCAGAAGTCCGTGCCGTCCGTGACCTCGCGAGCCCCGACCTCGAGCCCCAGGCGCGACGACAGGCGTGCGGCGCCTGCGCGGTCCCCCCTGGTGTAGATGAGGCCGCTGCGCCCGCGGACGCCGTAGTTGTGGTCCATCTGGAGGGCGAGCGTGGACTTGCCGGAGTCCATCGTGCCGGAGAAGAAGACGAGCTCAGCCACGGCGCCTCCTCACGCGACGACGGTCAGCAGGGGCACGAGCATCTCGTGCGGCGTGAACGACCCGTGCACCCCCGGCAGGGCCCGCGCCTCCGCGGAGTGGACCCGCGAGTCGACGACGGTGGCGCGGCCCGTCATCGCGACGACGACGTCGCCGAGCACGGGAAGCACGTGGTCCGCGACGGGACCGAACCAGCCCTGCGCCACCGCCACGTCGCGCGTGGCGACGACGGCGTGGTCACCGAGGCGGGCGGTCCAGCGGGCGGCGATGTCGCCCGGATCCACGCCGGGCAGCGCGTACAGGTGCAGCGCCCGCGGCTCGCCGCCGGTGAGGGCGACGCCGGCACCGAGCTCGGCGTCGGTCGCGACGTCCCACTGCTGGGAGAGGTCGGCCTGGACCTGGCCGTGGTCGGCCGTGACCAGGACGAGCGTGCCGCGCGGGACCGACCGGGTCAGCCTGCGCAGCTCGCGGTCCGCGGCCTCGAGGGCGTCGCCCCACTGCCAGGACTCCCACCCGTGCTTGTGGCCGGTGCGGTCCACCTCGTCCCAGTACAGGTGGGCCAGTCCCGGGGTGCGCAGCGCGGTCGCGACGGCGTCGACCGCGTCCTCCAGGCCGCGCGACGGGACGTACGTCGCCCCGCGCTGCGTGGCCCGCGTCAGGCCCGTGCCCTCGAACCGCGACTTGCCGTGGCTCGTGACCCGCACGCCCGCGGCCGCGAGCGACTCGCTGACGGTGGGCTCGCGCTGGACGTCGTCCGGGTCGCCCGCGCCGTTCCACTGCACCATCCAGGCGAGGCCGCCCGTCGCGGGGTTGCGCTGCGTGTACCCCACCAGGCCCGTGCGGCCCGGCGAGGTGCCCGTGCCGAGCACCGACAGCGCGGCCGCCGTCGTGCTCGGGAAGGTCGTGGTGAGCTCGCTGCCCCCGGCGAGCAGGCCGCGCAGGAAGGGGGCATGACCGCCGCGCTCGGCGAGGTTGCGCAGGCCGAGGCCGTCGACCAGGACGACCACGACCCGGTCCACCTGCGGGAGTCCGAACGCGTCGCGCGCGTGCCGCGCGTCGATGCCCGTGCTCGTCGTGAGGTCGTGGCCCAGCGCGCCCGCGGCGGCGGGCAGGACGCCGGCCAGGCTGCCGGTGTCGTAACGGGGGGCGACGAGGTCGCCGCGGAGCAGCGTGCCCGTGCTGGGGGTCTCGGGGGCGGTGCCGGCCGTCATGCAGCGGTGGCCCGCGACAACGCCCGGGCGAACGCGACGGCCGCACGGACGGCGTCGGCGCCCTCGGCGGCGCTGGACACGCGCACCACCACGTCGTCGGGCGTGAGCTGGCCGGTGAGGCCGTGGTCCGCGTCGCACGTCGGGTCCGGGCAGGACGCCGGCTCCAGGTCGATCCGCGACACGGCGCCCCAGCCGATCGCGAGCGTCACCTCGCGGGCGCCCTCACCCGACGGGTGGCGCTCCGGCTCCGACACGATGTGCGTCACGGCGACCGAGCGGATCTCCCGCAGCGCGACGGACTCCGTCGTCGCGGCGGCCTGGCCCGTGTGCTGGTTGTCGCCGTCCGCGGGCGCGTCGTCCACATGGGCGGTCACGAGACGCGTCGGCGTCAGCACCAGGACCGTGAGGTGCCGGCGCACCTCCGAGTCGAACGTGGTCTCCGGCTGGACCAGGTGTGCCACGACCTCCTCGTCGGCGAGGGCGATGTCGATCACGTCTGCGACCAGGTCCGGGTAGTACCCGGCCCGGTGCAGCTGGGCGGTCAGGTCGTGACGGGATGCGGAGACGGCGTGAGGCACCCGGGCATTGTCCCACCTGCCGCGGGCGCGGGGCTACTCACGCGGGTGTGCGATCAGCGGGCCGCCGGCGCCACGAAGGTGCGGAACCGTTCGGCAGGGGCCGACAGCGGGTGATCGGTCCGCCAGGTGAGGCCGATCGTGCGACGCGCGCCGGGCACGGCGATGGGGACGCCCACGGTGCCGGACTGACCCGCGAACGGCTCGGGCACGACGGCGACGCCCAGGCCGGCCGCAACGAGGCCTTCGATGGTCGCCAGGTCCTGGCTCTCGAACGAGATGGTCGGCGTCACCTGAGCCTCCCGCAGCAGCGAGTCGACCAGCGAGCGGAAGCCGAAGCCGACCGGCGTGGTGACGAGCTCCTCGCCGGCCAGCTCCCCGAGCGAGACCGACTCCCGGCCCCTCAGCCGGTGCCCCGGCGGCACGGCGAGCACCAGCCGCTCCTCCTGCAGCGGATGCCAGCCGTGCTCCCCCGGCGGCCGCACCGAGGTGATCGCGAGGTCGACGACGCCCCGGGTGAGGTCCCGGACGATCTCGTGCGCCGGCTCCTGACGCAGCAGGACCCGGACCCGTGGGGCGTGCCCGTGGAAGGAGCGCAGCACGCGCGGGACCAGGGAGGTCGCGATGGAGTCGAGGAACGCGAGGCGCACGACGCCGGTGTCCGGGTCGAGGACGCCCGCGAGGTCGGCAAGGAGCCGGTCGTGGCGCGCGGTGAGGTCGCGGGCAGCGGCCACGACGAGCTCCCCGGTCGGAGTGAGGTGCACGCCGTCCGAGGCTCGCTCGAAGACCCGGGCTCCGAGCTCTGCCTCGACACGCGCCAGGGCGCGCGACAGCGTGGGCTGGGTCGTGCCGAGGATCGCCGCCGTGTCGGTGACGTGCCGATGGTCGGCGAGCGCGACCATCCAGGAGAGATCGCGGAGCAGCACGTCTCCACCATACGTAGCACGCATCGAGATTGGCACCACGGCGCATTGGACGCATCGCGCGGCAGCTCCCAGAGTGGAGGGGTGCCACCACTGCTGCAGGCCACGGCCCCGACGGGGTACCTCCCGGGAACCGCGGGGTACCGGCGTGTCGTGGCCGCGCTGTTCGCCGCCGGGCTCGCGACGTTCGCCCTGCTGTACAGCACCCAGGCGATCCTGCCCGAGCTCGCCGACCAGTTCGACGTCTCTACGGCCGGCAGCACCCTGACCCTCTCGCTGACGACGCTGGGGCTCGGGGTCGCCCTGCTCGTCGCCGGACCGGTCTCCGACGTCAAGGGCCGCACCACGCTGATCCACCTCTCGCTGGCGGCCTCCAGCGTGGTCGCGGCCGCCTGCGCGCTGGCACCGTCCTGGACGACGCTCCTGGCGCTGCGCCTGCTCGTCGGCATCACGCTCGCCGGGCTTCCCGCGGTCGCGACCGCCTACCTGCGTGAGGAGCTGCACCCGTCCAGCCATGCGCGGGCGGCGGGCCTGTACATCGGCGGGACGGCGCTCGGCGGGATGGCCGGACGCCTGGTCACGGGCGTCGTGGCGGAGGCCGCCGGGTGGAGGTGGGCGCTCGCGGCGACCGCCGCGATCGGCGTCGGCTGCGCCGTCGCCGTGCGGGTCCTGCTGCCGCGCTCGCGGCGCTTCGTGCCGGCCCAGACCGGCACCAGAGCCCTGTTCGCGCAGAGCCTGCGCGCCGTCTCGGACCGCGGGCTGCTGACGCTGTACGGCATCGGCGGGTGCGCGGCCGGAGCCCTCGTCGCGGTGTTCAACGCCCTCGGCTTCCGGCTCGCGGGCGCTCCCTTCGACCTCGGGCTCGCAGCGGCCGGCCTCGTGTATCTCGTCTACCCGCTGGGCACGCTCAGCTCCGTGCTGTTCGGACGGCTCGCGGACACCCACGGGCGCCGCGCCGTGCTGCCCCTGGGCTGCGCCCTCGCCGTCACCGGCGCCCTGGTCACACTGCCCTCCGCCCTCCCGGTCGTCCTCGTCGGGCTGGCCCTGCTGACCATGGGATTCTTCGCCGTCCACGGCGTCGCCAGCGGGTGGGTCCCGGCTCGCGCGCACGCCGGAGGCGTGGCCACCGGGCAGGCGGCGTCGCTCTACCTGTTCACGTACTACCTGGGGTCCTCGGTCTTCGGAAGCCTCGCGGGGCACGCCTGGAAGGCGGCCGGCTGGCCGGGTGTCGTCGCCCTGGCGGCCGGCCTGCTCGCCGCCACCGGCACGCTCGCGCTCGTGCTGCGCCGGACGCCCACACTCCTGGAGAAGGGCACGTGAGCCCGGTCGCGTGACGCCGGGAGCCTGGCGGAGCGCACGGTCTTCGTCTGGCCTGCTTCGTCTTGACCTCTGACGGGCTGCAAGGCGCCTACAAGTTTCCTGCAAGGCCCACTCCCTACGTTGGGTGCTGGCGCTGATGGCGCCGCGTTCACCCCGCCCCCCCCGGGCGGCGAGCGTCGATACCCGGCCGTCGAGGAGGTCACCCCGGCATGAAGCGAGCGTTCTTCTCCACCTGTCTGGCGGCAGTCGTCGCGGTGGCTGTGGTGGGTTGCACCACAGCAGCTTCGGGGATGTCCGGAGCTGACCGCGCACATGCCGATGGCGCCGAGGAACGGGCGTTGACCGACGCGGAGCAGATGCTGGTGGAGCAGGCCCGAGAGCTCTTGGTCCAGGAGTGCATGGAGGCCGAGGGGTTCCGGTACTGGCCGGTGGCGGTCGCCGGCGTCGAAGAACGTCAGGGCTCTGGCTATGTGCTGGATGACGTCGGCTGGGCGCGTGAGCATGGCTATGGCATGCAGTTGCAGGACCGGGTCGCCGCGGTCCAGCAGAACGATCCCAACCATGCCTATGCCAATGCGCTGCCGGACGCGGAGCGCGTGCGCTACTCCAAGGCCCTGGACGGCGATCCGTCCGCGGGCATGTTGACGGCGGAACTGCCCATGGGCGGCTACGTCCAGACCCCGGGCGACAGCTGCCTGGCGCGGGCGAAGGGCGAGCTCTACGGGGACTTCGCTGCCTGGTTCCAGGCGGAGAAGGTCGCCACCAACCTCGTCGGTCTCTACGCGCCCGAGCTCATGGCGGACGAGCGCTTCGAGGTGGCGCTCAGGGCGTGGTCGGAGTGCATGCGGGAGCGCGGCCACGACTACCCCGACCCGCCTGCGATCCGCGAGGAGCTGCCCTTCCTGACCGACGGGCTGAGCGACGAGAAGGCCCACGACGTCGAGAAGGAGCTGGCGGTCGCCGAGGCCATCTGCGCCACCCAGGAGACCTCGCTCGTCCGTACGACGCGCGACCTGGAGAGCGAGTACCGCGGCCGGCTCGGGCAGTACCGCGACGACGTCATCAACTACCAGCGGCTGCAGCATGCGGCCCTCGAGAACGCCAGGGACATCCACGCAGGGCGCGGATGACACCTGGACCACAGAACCGGCACAACCCAACTAGGTAAGGAGCAATCATGCGCAAGATGTCAGTTCTGCTCGCGACGCTCGGCCTCCTGGTCGCGGGGACGTTGTTCCCTGTCACGAGCGCTCAGGCGGCTTCCCAGCTCTGCGACTCCGCATGGCAGAGCGCGAGCTCGGGCTCCTTCTACGCCTACGACTACGCCGACTGCCTCGGCAGGCTGGGAAGTAGCGCAGGTAACGACTCGCACTGGGGAGACGCTGCCGGCGGCTTCCAGGGCACTGACACGAACAGGGCGAGCTCGATCTTGCACAAGGGCACGTCCGGGCTGGCCGTCAAGGTGTACAACGGGAACTTCTACACCGGTGCCTATGCGTGCATCAAGAGGTCCGAGTACTACGTCAGCAGCCTTGACGACGACTACCTGACAGGCGGGGTCCACTTCACCGACCGGGTCCCGGCATCGAACACCATCAGCTCCCACAAGTGGGTGGAGGAGGCCGCCTGCGGCGGCGTGTTCCTGCACTGACGACACAGCGGCTCCAGCACGACCAGCGGGACACCCGCCCGGTCGTGCTGGAGCCGTGCTCGTGCATCACCCCGCCTCTGGCCGTCTCCCTTAACCTGGGCATCTGACCCGGGGGGCGTGGATGGGGTTCATGCGGTTTCAGCTGCTCGGTCACGTGTCGGCCGAGAGCGAGCGGGGGCAGGTCCGGCTCGGTTCGGCGCGTCAACGGACCGTGCTGGCGGCGCTGCTGGTCGAGCTGGGCGTACCGGTCTCGCTCGAGCTGCTGATCGACAAGGTGTGGGGCGCGACGCCGCCACGCAGCGCCCGGCAGACCCTGCACAGCTACCTGTCGCGGCTACGGTCCGTGCTCGACGACGAGGGCGGGCCGGCGCTGGACCACCGGTCGGGCGGTTATGTTCTCGATGCCGACGAGTCCGCGGTGGACCTGCACCGCTTCCGTGCGCTCGTGGCGCGGGCCAGGCGAGCGGACGACGCCGACGCCGCGGCCCTGTGGCAGGACGCGCTGAGCCTGTGGCGAGGCCGACCGTTCGCCGACCTGGACAGCGAATGGCTACGGTCGGTCGCTGTCACGCTCGAGGCAGAACGGCAGGCGGCCGTCCTCGACCACAACGACGTGCTGTTGCGCCGCGGGGAGCACGCCCGTCTGCTGCCCTCGGTCGCCGAGGCCGCGCTTGAGAGCCCGCTCGACGAACGTCTGGCCGGGCAGCTGATGCTCGCGCTGTACCGCTGCGACCGGCAGGCCGACGCGCTGGCGCACTACCGCCTGGTCCGGGAGCGGCTGGCCGATGAGCTCGGCAGCGATCCCGGTCCGGCGCTGCGCGAGCTGCACCAGGGGATCCTGCGGCACCACCAGGAGCTTGCCGCGCCGGCCACGGCGTCGCCGACCGTCGGCGCGCCGGCTGGAGCAGACGGCGACGCGGTGGACGACCCGGTCACGGCTGAACGGCCGTATCGGCCGGCGCAGCTCCCCCTCGACGCGGCCGGTTTCACCGGCCGCTCCGACGACCTGCGGCGCCTCGACGACCTGCTGTCCGACGCTTCGGCCGACCGCGCACGACGGGAGGTCGTGGTCACCGCGATCAGCGGTACTGCCGGGGTGGGCAAGACCGCGCTCGCGGTGCACTGGGCCCACCAGGTAGCCGACCGGTTTCCCGACGGGCAGCTGTACGTGAACCTGCGCGGCTACGACCCGGACCAGCCGCTGCGGCCCACCGATGCGCTCGCCCGGTTCCTGACCGCGCTGGGCGTGGCAGAGCGGGACATCCCCCTGGACAGCGACGAGCGAGCCGCCCGGTACCGCAGCGAGCTGGCCGGGCGCCGGATGCTGATCGTGCTGGACAACGCCGGCAGCGTGGCCCAGGTACGGCCCCTGCTCCCCGGCAGCGGCACATCGCTGGTCGTGGTCACGAGCCGGGACAGCCTCGCCGGGCTCGTCGCCGTGCACGGCGCCTACCAGGTCGACCTCGACCTGCTACCCCCCGCCGAAGCGGTCGGCCTGCTGCACCGGCTGATCGGCGAACGGGTCACGGCGGAGCCACAGGCCGCCGCGACGCTCGCCGACCAGTGCGCCCGGCTCCCCCTGGCACTGCGGGTCGCGGCCGTGCTCGCGACCTCACGACCGGACAGCCCCCTGGCCGACGTCGTGGCCGAGCTGGCCGACCGGCAGGCGCGGCTCGAGCTGCTCGACCCCGGCGGCGACCCCTACGCGGCCGTGCACGCCGTGCTCTCCTGGTCGATCCAGCACCTGCCCGAACACGCCGCCCGCACGTTCCGGCGGCTCGGCCTGCACCCCGGCCCCGACCTGGACCCCTACGCGGCCGCAGCCCTGACCGGCACGGAACCCAACACCGCCCGCCGCGTCCTGGAGCTGCTCGTCAACGCCCACCTGCTCCACCGCACCGGCCCCGGCCGCTACGGCATGCACGACCTGCTGCGCGCCTACGCCACCCACCTGACGGCCACCCAGGACACCGACGAAGACCGCGAAACAGCGGAGGAACGGCTCCTCGACTACTACCAGGCGGCGGCGGTCTCCGCGATGAGCGCCCAGCACCCGGCCGAGCCGTTCTATCGATCAGATGCCGCCACCGCAGGCGTCGCGATCCCCGACCTGAGCGGGTCGGACACAGCTCGCGGCTGGCTGGAGGCCGAACGGTTGTGCGTCCTGGCGATCGCGGAGCACGCCGCCGACGCTGGCAGGTCCGGCTACGTGGTCCGGCTCGCTCGGACCCTGCACCGCTACGTGAGCGACATCCACCTCACCGACATGCTGACGATCAACGGCCACGCCCTGCGCGCGTCCGAGCGCGCGGGCGACCAGGTCGGTCAGGCCCACGCACTTCGCCAGCTCGGCGTGGGCTACACGCGGGTGGGCCAGCACGAGACGGCCGCCGAGCACGACCGGCGGGCGTTGGCTCTGTTCCGACAGGCCGGCGACCCGGTGGGCGAGGCCCTCACGCTGACCAACCTCGGCTTCATCAACTATCAGCGTGGCGACCACAAGGACGCGCTCGACGGCTTCCGCCAGGCGATCGCCTTGTCGCGGCAGGCCGGCGACCCGGTGGGCGAGGCGTACGCGCTGAACAGCCTTGGACTGGTCGAGGCACGGCTGGGCGACCATGCCAGATCCGTCGAGATCCACCATCAGGCCCTCGCGATCTACCAGGAGCTCGGGTTCCGGGACAGCCAGGCCGTCACGTTGAACAACCTCGCCAACGCCGAGCTGCGACGGAAGCGATACCCATTGGCCGCCGAACACCTGCGCCAGGCGTTGGAGATCCTCGAGGACCTGGGCAGCCACCGCGGCAGGGCCCACACCCTGGACACGCTCGGCACCCTGCACCTCCACCTCAAGGAACCAGGGCCGGCGACCAAGTGCTTCCAGCAGGCGCTCGTCCAATTCCGCCGGATCGGTGACCGCAACGGCCAGGCCTGGTCGACCAACGGCCTCGGCGAGGCCGCCCTGCTCACTGGCGACGCGGCCGCCGCCCTGACCCTGCACACCGACGCACTCGCCATCGCCACCGAGTCTGGCCCCCGGCACCAGCAAGCCCGCGCCCATGCCGGAATCGGCCACGCACGGCACGCCATGGGCGAACTCGACCTGGCCCGGACTCACTACGAACGCGCCTACGTCATCTACACCGAGCTCGACATGCCCGACGCCGAGGATGTGCGTGCCCAGATGGAGAAGGCGTCAGTGGCGTGAAGACCGTCGGCCTCAGCCCGGCAGGGCGCGGCGCAGCGGGTCCGCGCGGCGCTCGGCCGGGCGCAGCCGCACGACGGCGTGCAGCACGGACGCGCCGCGCTCGGCGGCGACCACCGGGTACAGCTCCAGGCTCGCGAGCTCCGGCAGGTCGTCCGCCATGACGGACACGCGCGCCAGCACGTCCTCCAGCGCCGCCACGTCCGCGACCGGTGCGCCCTGGTAGCCGAACAGGCGCGGCGCGGCGCGCACCCCACGAACCATTCCCGCGACGTCGACGTCCGTCAGCGGGGGCACGCCGTGCGTCACGTCGTCGAGCAGGTCCGACGCGTCACCCGCCAGCCCGAACGACACCACCGGCCCGAACAGCTCGTCCTCGACGGACCGCACCACGCAGGCGACGCCTGAGGGCACCATGCGCTGCACCTCCAGCACGGGGTCCATCCCCGGCAGCAGGGCCGCTGCCGCCTCCTGCATCCGCGCCACGTCGTCGCGGAGCTCCTCCGGAGCGGCGATGTCGAGGCGCACGCCACCCAGGTCGGTCCGGTGCCGCAGCACCGGTGACGCGATCTTGAGCGCCACCGGCCAGCCCAGCTCCTCGGCGACGGCGACCGCCTCGTCCGCTCCCCGCACCGGCCGCGACTCCACCAGGGCGATCCCGTAGCAGGCGAGCAGCTCGGCCGTCGCGGCCGCGTCGAGCAGCACGCCCTCATGCCCGCCCGGGCCACGGTCGCCTCCGGCCCGGGCGAGTGCCGCCTCGACGAGCGTGTGCGCCCGGGCGCGCCAGACGCCGTCGGGCAGCTGGTCCGCGCCTGCGGGGCCGAGCGGCGGGCGGACCGGGGTGCCGTGGTCCTGGGTACGCCAACGCGCGTAGCGCGCGACCGCCCCGAGCGCCGACACCGCGTCCTCAGGCGTGGAGAACGCGGGGATGCGGACCTCGCGTCCCTCCGGGGTGGCGGCGGCGAGCTCGTCCGGCATGCCGTGCAGGCCCAGCACGCTCGCCACCGTCGTGCGGCCGGCGACGGCCGCCGCCGCGGCGACCGCCCGGGCGACCGCTCCCCCGCGCGCGTGCACCACCGGCACGTCGACCACCACGACCGCGTCGCACGCGTCCGGCGCGTACAGGGCGTCGACGGCGCGGGCCACCTGCTCGTCGGTCGCGTCGGGCGCGAGGTACGCCGACACGGCCCGGACCTCCAGGCCCGCGGCACCGCACGCCTCGGCGACCAGGGTGACGAGCGACTCCGAGCTGGCCAGGATCCCGACCCGCGAGCCGGCCGGCAGCGGCTGGTGCGCCAGCACCTGCGCGACGTCCATGAGCTGGTGCGTGTTCTCCGCGCGGATCACGCCGGACTGCCGCAGCACCTCGTCCACCATGCGCCGCGGCGCCCGGGTGGCCCGCACCGCGTGACCCGGCGGGACCACGTGCCCCGACCGGCCCGCGACGACCACGACCACCGGCTTCGCGGCGGCCAGCCGCCGGGCGACGCGCGAGAACTTGCGCGGGTTGCCGAGGGACTCGAGGTAGAGGCACACCACCTCGGTCTGCGGGTCGTCGTGCCAGAACTGCATGAGGTCGTTGCCCGAGACGTCCGCCCGGTGCCCTGCCGAGACCAGGGACGACGCGCCCAGGCCGCGGCGCTGCAGCGTCGCGGCGATCGTCACGGCCGCCGGAGCCGACTGGCAGAACAGGCCGATGGTGCCCGGCGCCGGGGCGTGCTCGGCCAGGCTCGCGCGCAGGCGTGCGCCCGGCGTGTTCGTCAGCAGTCCGAAGCTCGCCGGACCCACCACGCGCATCCCCGACCCGTGCGCGGCGCGCAACAGGTCGCGCTGCCGCGCCAGGCCGTCTGGCCCCTCCTCCGCGTAACCCGCCGACAGCACGACGACGCCCCGCGCACCCCGTGCGGCGACGTCGCGCACCGCGTCGATCGCCCGGTCAGGAGGGACGGCGAGCAGGGCGAGGTCCACCTCGCCGACGTCGTCCCAGCCGCTCGCGACGGTGACGTGGTCGGCACCGGGCGCGCGGCCGGCGTCGAGCACGACGAGCTGCGTGTCACCCGGGTCCTGCTCCGCCGCGGAGAGCACGCGTTCCGCGAGGAGCCCGTCCATGGTGCCCGCGCCCTCTGGGCCCGGCCCGACGAGGAGGACCCGCCGGGCGCCCAGCAGGCCCTGCATCGACCGCGCCTCCGCGCGGTGCTCCCGGTCCGCCATGACCTCACGGGAGCGCTCCGTCGGGTCGAGGTCGACGGACACGGTGACGACGCCGTCGTCCACGTGCTGCTCCACCACGTAGCCCGCCTCGCGGAACACTGCCAGCATCGCGCGGTTCTGCGGCAGCACCTCCGCCACGAACCGGCGGACGCCCCGCTCGCGCGCGGCCGCGGCGATGTGCTCGAGGAGGACCGAGCCCAGGCCGCGGCCCTGCATCGCGTCCGCGACGTTGAACGCGACCTCCGCGGTGCCGTCCTCCACGACGTCGTACCGGGCGACGCCCAGGACGTCCTCGGGGCCGTCGGTCCCGTCGGCCCGGCGGGCGGGGCGAACGGCGACGATCGCCGCGCGCCGGACGTGGTCGACGGTGACGAACTGGTGCAGCATCCGCTCGGGAAGCCGCTCGAGCGCCGCGAAGAAGCGGAAGTACGTGGACCGCTCCGACTGCGCCATCTGGAACCGCTGGAGCGCGTCGGCGTCGTCGGGGCGGATCGGGCGCAGGTGCGTGGTGGACCCGTCGCGCAGCACGACGTCGGCCTCCCACTCCTCGGGGTACGGCACACCGACGTGGCCGACCACCACCCGCTCCGCCTCGTCCACAGGCTCAGGCTAGCGAGGTCCGCGGCGACGGCGGCAGGTTCCGGACGCGACGAGGACAGGGTGACGTGGCACTGTGGGCGGATGGAGGGGGACGAGCCACGAGCCCGCACGGAACGGACACCCTCCGTGATCGACGCCGTCGTCCCCGTGGTCGTGCTCGCCGTCCTCATCGCCGGGGCGATCGCGCTCTTCGGCCTCGACGCTCTCGACGGCCCCGTCCAGGCCGCCCTCGTGCTCTGTTGCATGGTCGCCGCACTGATCGGGATGAAGAACGGGCACCGCTGGTCCGCGGTGCAGGAGGCCGGGCAGCGCTCCCTGGCGTCGATCAGCTCGGCGGTGTTCATCCTGCTCGCCGTCGGGGCGCTCATCGCCACGTGGAGCATGGCCGGCACCATCCCCACGCTGGTCAGCTACGGCATCCAGGTCCTCTCCCCGACGTGGTACTACGCGGCGACGGCGATCATCTGCGGGGTCGTCGCGATGTCCATCGGGAGCTCATGGACCACCGCGGGGACGATCGGCGTCGGCCTGACGGGGATCGCCGTCGTCCTCGGCGTCTCGCCGGCGATCACGGCCGGCGCCGTCATCTCCGGCGCGTACCTCGGCGACAAGCTGTCCCCGTTGTCCGAGACGACCGTCCTGAGCGCACAGCTCGTGAAGATCGACCTCTACGAGCACATCAAGCGGCAGGCGTGGACCTCCCTCCCGGCGTTCGGGATCGCGCTGGCCGTCTTCCTGGTGCTGGGCCTGGTCCACGTCGGCGACCGGAGCGCGACGGCGGACGCCGACGTCGACCTCAGGGCGCTCGACCAGATCTTCAACATCGGGCCGCTCACGCTGCTGCCCCTCGTGCTGCTCGTCTTCCTGTCGGTGCGCCGAGCGCCGGCGTCCCTCTCGATCGCGGGCTCGGCGCTGTTCGCCGGGCTGCTCGCCCTCGTGCTCCAGCCCGATATCGTGCGCGACTTCGCCGGCGACCGCGGACCGGTCCGCACCCAGGTGGAGGCGATCTGGCGGGCGATCGCCACCGGCTTCTCCATCGACTCGGGGAACGCGGACGTCGACCAGCTGCTGTCCCGCGGTGGCATGGCCGGCATGCTGCTCACGCTCTGGCTCATCATCGGTGCCGTCACGTTCGGCACGCTCCTCGAGGAGCTCGGCCTGACGGCGCCGCTGATCGACCCGCTCGTCCGGTCCGCCCGCACCACCGGGCGTCTCTTCCTGGCGGTCTTCGCGACCGCTTTCGGGCTCAACATCGTCGCCGGCGACCAGTACCTCGCCCTCGTCCTGCCCGGCCGGGTCTTCCGGGCCGAGTTCGCCCGACGCGGGCTCGCGCCGTCGAACCTCTCCCGGCTGGTCAGTGACTGCGGCACCGTGACCTCACCGCTCGTGCCGTGGAACTCCTGCGGCGCGTTCATGAGCGCGGCGCTGGGCGTGTCCACGCTCCTGTACCTGCCGTTCTGCGTGTTCTGCATCGCCAGCCCGGTGCTCAGCCTCCTGTACGGCTTCACCGGCTTCAAGGTCGAGCGCGTCCCGGCCGGCCAGGACGAGCCGGTGTCCTGACGGGCGGCCGTGGCCCGCCTGCCCGCCCTGTGGCGATCGCGGGGAGCGTCGGTTGCTGGCGGTACTGTGTGGCTCGACCGGTCCCGTCCCACCTCAGGAGCCCCCGACACGATGTCGCGCAAGCCGCAGGCCGAGCCGCTCGAACCGAGCGAGATCCACGAGAAGGTCGTGGACATCGACGTCTCGGCGGAGATGGAGTCCTCGTTCCTCGAGTACGCCTACTCCGTCATCTACTCGCGCGCGCTGCCTGACGCGCGGGACGGCCTCAAGCCCGTGCAGCGGCGAATCCTGTACATGATGGCGGACATGGGGCTGCGCCCCGACCGCGCGCACGTGAAGTCGTCGCGCGTCGTCGGCGAGGTCATGGGCAAGCTGCACCCCCATGGCGACGCGGCGATCTACGACGCGCTGGTGCGCCTCGCGCAGGACTTCTCGCTGCGCCTGCCGCTGGTGGACGGGCACGGCAACTTCGGCTCGCTCGACGACGGGCCGGCCGCCCCCCGCTACACCGAGGCACGCCTGGCGGCGCCGTCGGTCGCGATGACGGCGAGCCTCGACGAGGACGTCGTCGACTACGTGCCGAACTACGACAACAAGCTGCTGCAGCCGGAGGTGCTGCCGGCCGCGATCCCGAACCTGCTGGTGAACGGCGCCTCGGGCATCGCGGTGGGCATGGCGACCAACATGCCGCCGCACAACCTCGTCGAGGTCGTCGCCGCGGCGCAGCACCTCGTGAAGCACCCCGACGCCGGCCTGGAGGACGTGCTGCGGTTCGTGCCCGGGCCGGACCTGCCCACCGGCGGCAAGATCGTGGGCCTCGAGGGCGTGCGGGACGCCTACCGCACCGGGCGCGGGACGTTCCGCACCCGCGCGACCGCCCGCGTCGAGAACATCACGCCCCGCCGCAAGGGCATCGTCGTGACGGAGCTGCCGTACCTGGTGGGCCCGGAGAAGGTCCTCGAGAAGATCGCCGAGGGCGTCAAGAACAAGAAGATCCAGGGCGTCACGAACGTCCAGGACCTCACGGACCGCCAGCACGGGCTGCGCGTCGTGATCGAGGTCAAGACCGGCTTCGACCCGGACGCGGTGCTCGAGCAGCTCTACCGCGTCACGCCGCTCGAGGAGTCGTTCGGCATCAACAACGTCACGCTGGTCGACGGGCAGCCCCGCACGCTCGGGCTCGTGGAGCTGCTGCGCGTCTGGGTCGAGCACCGCATCAAGGTGGTGCGCCGCCGGTCCGAGTTCCGACTGGCCAAGCGCCGCGAGCGGCTGCACCTCGTCGAGGGCCTGCTCCTCGCGATCGTCGACATCGACGAGGTCATCCAGGTGATCCGCGCGTCCGACGACGCCGCCGCGGCGAAGGAGCGCCTCATCGGCGTCTTCGACCTGTCGGACCCGCAGGCGACCTACATCCTCGACCTGCAGCTGCGCCGCCTGACCCGGTTCTCCCGCATCGAGCTGGAGAAGGAGCAGGAGCAGCTCCAGCGGGAGATCGCCGAGCTGGAGGAGATCCTCGGCACGGACGCGAGCCTGCGCCGCGTGGTCTCCGCCGAGATGACCGATGTCGCCCGCACGTACGGGACCCCGCGGCGCACGGTGCTGCTCGACTCGGCGGGCGGCTCGGTGGGCTCGGCCGCGCCGGCGCCGGCCGGCAAGGGCGCTGTGCGCCCGCCCATCTCGCTCGAGATCGCCGACGCGCCGACGCGCGTGCTGCTCTCGGCCACCGGCCTCCTCGCCCGGCTGTCCGACGACGCGCCCCCCGCGCGCGAGGGCAACCGTGCGGCGCACGACGCGCTGCTGGGCTCCTGCCCGACGACGACGCGCGGCGAGATCGCCCTCGTGACGTCCGCCGGGAGGGCGCTGCGCGTGCCCGTCCTGGAGCTGCCGGCCCTGCCGCCGGTCGACGGCGCCCCGTCGCTGTCCGGCGGGCTGCCGGTCTCCGAGCTCGTCGAGCTGTCGCCCGGCGAGAAGGTGATCTCGGTGATGTCGCTCGCGGCCGGCGCGCCGACGCTGGCGCTCGGCACCGCGGGCGGCGTCGTCAAGCGGGTGTCGGCCGGCGACGTGCCGACCACCGCCGACGAGTGGGACGTCATCGGCCTCAGGGCGGGCGACGTCGTCGTCGGGGCCGCCGCAGTGGCGGACGACGACGAGCTCGTGTTCGTGTCGTCCGACTCGTCGCTGCTGCGCTTCCCCGCATCGTCCGTGCGGCCCCAGGGCCGCGCCGCCGGCGGCATGGCGGGCATCAAGCTGGCAGAAGGGCACCGCGTCGTGTTCTTCGGCGCCGTGCCCGCCGCGACGAAGGACGCGTCGGCCGTCGTGACCGTCGCGGGGTCGAGCGACGCCCTGCCGGGAGTTGACCAGGGCACCGTGAAGGTCTCGCCGTTCGAGCTCTACCCCGGCAAGGGCCGCGCGACCGGCGGCGTCCGGGCGCAGCGGTTCCTCCGGGGCGAGGACAGCCTGGTCCTCGCGTGGGTGGGCGCTGCCCCGCCGCGCGCCGTGGGCGCCGGCGGCCAGCCCGTCGAGCTGCCCGCACCGGACGCGCGCCGCGACGGCTCCGGGACCCCGCTGCCGGCCCCGGTGGCGGCGATCGGCTGAGGCGCCGGCACGAGCCGGGCGCGTTCCGCGCGCCCGGCCGCCCGGGGCTCAGGTCCGGTCCACCGCCTTGAGGATCGCCTGGGCCAGGTCAGCCGGCCGCGTGAACATCGGCCAGTGGCCGGTGGGCAGGTCAACGAATTCGTAGTCCCGCAGGGTCGCGAGCTCGGCCACCCACGGCGCGCCCTGGTCGAGGAAGTCCTGGTACATCGCGGACGGGGAGTCGTACTTCTCGGAGTAGTACTCCGACGCGATGATCGTGGACGGCACGTCCCGGCGGCGGTCGTCGGTCAGGTGCTGCGGGTCGAAGAACACGCCCCTCGGCTCGGGGATGGAGCGTGCACGGAACTGTGCCCGCAGCTCGTCGGTGAGGTCCACGAGGTCCGGCTCGTCGAACTGCGACCAGTCCGGCAGCGGCACGTCGCCGTTCACCACCGGCACCTCGTCGTTGACGACGCCGCCCTCGCCGAGCGGCCCGGCGTCGACGTAGACGACGCGGGCGATGCGATCCGGGCGCCGGTCCGTCACCGCGTACGCGATCGCGCCGCCCGCCGAGTGGCCGACCAGGACGACCTTGCCCTCGAGCGCGTCCACGAGGGCGACGACGGCGTCGACGTGGTCCGCGAGCCCGATCCCGGACCGGTCCGCGTCAGCCAGCTCCTTGCCCGGCAGCGTCACCGGGTGCGTGGTGTGGCCGGCGGCCTCGAGGGTCGGGACGATGTCATCCCACGCGGACGCATCCAGCCAGGCACCAGGGATGAGGATGATGTCCATGCGTCGACGCTAGCCCGTCGGCAATGGTTCGCAACGGCGTCTCGCGACCACCGCCAGGTCGGCGGACGCCAGCTCGAGGGCCTCCTCGGGTCCGACGTTCAAGATGTGCAAGGGCGTCGGCCGCGGCGTCGTCGCGCACGGGGGCGTCGTCGCGCAGCACGAGCAGCACCGCGGTGTACCGGTCGAACTCCACGTGGCCTCCTGCCCCAGGGCCGCCGGCCCTGGCGACACGCACCCAGGCCATGGCCTCGCCATCGACGCCGGCTGTGGTTCGATCACAGCATGGCCCAGCCCTTCCCCGACGCCACGTACGAGTTCTCCGCCGACCCCGCCCGGGTCGACGCGGCCCGCGCCCACCAGCTGATCTCCGAGCACTCCTACTGGGCGCCGGGACGGCCGCGCGAGGTCCAGGACGCGGCGATCGTGGGCTCACGCAACTACGGCGTCTACCACAGCGCGACGGGCGAGCAGGTTGCGTACGCACGCGTGGTGACCGACGGCGCCACGTTCGCCTGGCTGTGCGACGTCATCGTCGACCCCGCCCATCGGGGTCAGGGCATCGGCAAGCTCCTCGTGGGTGGCGTGACCGCGGACCTCGAGCCCCTGGGCCTGCGCCGCACCGTGCTGGCGACCGCCGACGCTCACGGCCTGTACGCGAAGTTCGGCTTCGCGCCGCTCGTCGAGGACAACACGTGGATGGAGCGCCGGCCATGATGGTCACGGCCGAGCTCGGGGACATCACGCGCGTCGAGGTCGACGCGATCGTCAACGCCGCGAACTCGCTGCTCCTGGGCGGCGGCGGGGTGGACGGCGCCATCCACGCAGCGGCCGGCCCGCGCCTGCTGGAGGCCTGCCGACGCCTGCGGAACACGACGCACCGGGACGGCCTGGCCGTCGGCGACGCGGTCGTCACGCCGGCCTTCGACCTGCCCGCACGCTGGGTGATCCACACGGTCGGCCCGAACCGCCACCGCGGCGAGGACGACCCGGCCCTCCTCGCGTCGTGCTTCACGCGCTCGCTCGACCTCGCCGCGAAGCTCGGCGCCGGCTCGGTCGCCTTCCCGGCGATCAGCGCGGGCGCCTACGGCTGGCTGCCCGACGACGTCGCGCGCACCGCGGTCCGGGCAGTCCTGTCGTGGACCGCTCCCCCGGGCAAGGAGGGACCCGACGACGTCCGGTTCGTCCTGTTCGGAAAGCAGCTGCTCGGTGCCTTCGAGAGGGCCCTCGCGGGCCCCTGAGCCGACACCGGGCCGGCCCGAGCCACTCAGCCGACCAGCAGCTTGGCGAGCGCCTCCGGGGTCTCCGCGAGCGCCACCGCGCCCGCACCCTCCAGCTCGCCTGGCGAGCCGTAGCCCCAGCCGGCGCCCACGGTCGGCACGCCGTGCACGGCGGCCCCCTCGACGTCGTGCTCGCGGTCGCCCACCATGACGACGCCGGCGCCGGGCTGCCCCAGCGCCGAGAGCGCCCGGGCGATCACGACCTCCTTGCCAGCCGTGATGCCCGCCCCCTCGGTCTCGGCGCCGAAGACACCGCCGAGCCCCCCGTGGAGCGTCCGGTGCAGCCCGAAGTGCTCCACGACCCGCACGGCGTACGGCTGGGGCTTGGCCGTCGCGATGACGGTGACCAATCCGGCGTCGGCCAGCGCCTCGAGCAGCCCGGGGATGCCCGGATACAGGGAGTTGTCGAGCATCCCGACCCGCTCGAACTCCCGCCGGTACGCGGTGATCGCGAGCGCCGCGTGCTCGGGTCGCAGCCCGTGCCGTTCCAGGCTCAGCCCGAGGGGCGGCCCGACGAACGTGCGCAGGACGTCGTCCCCCGGCACCGGCATCCCCAGCGTGGCGAACGCGTGCCGCAGCGACGCCACGATGCCCGGCGCGGAGTCGGTGAGGGTTCCGTCCAGGTCGAGCAGGACGTGGGTCACGCGCGAGGGCAGGGCGAGGGCAGTCACAGCCCGCGGAGGAGCGGCAGCACGTCCTCGCCGAACTGCTCGAGGAAGCGGCGCTGGTCGTGGCCCGGTCCGTGCACCACCAGGTGGTTGAAGCCCGCGTCCAGGTAGGGCTTGATCTGGGCGACGGCCTCGTGCGGGTCGGACGCCACGACCCAGCGCTTCGCCACCTGCTCGATCGGCAGCTCGTCGGCGAGGCGCTCCATCTCCTCGGCGGACGACACGGAGTGCTTCTGCTCGGGGGTGAGCGACAGCGGCGCCCAGAACCGGGTGTTCTCCAGGGCGGTGTCCTCGTCGCGGTCGTAGGAGATCTTGAGCTCGAGCATGCGGTCGAGGTCGTCGAACGAGCGGCCTGCCTTCTCGGCGCCCTCCTTGACGGCCGGGACCAGAGCGTCCGTGTAGAGCTCCATGCCCTTGCCCGACGTGCAGATGAAGCCGTCGCCCACGCGGCCGGCGTACTTGGCGACGAGCGGCCCGCCCGCGGCGACATAGACCGGCACGGGACGCTCGGGCCGGTCGTAGATCGTCGCGTCGACCAGCGTGTAGTGGTCGCCCTCGACCGACACGGACTCCTCGGTCCAGAGTCGGCGCATCAGGTCGACCGCCTCGCGCAGGCGCGCGAACCGCTCCTTGAACTCGGGCCACTCGCGGCCGCTCACAGCGATCTCGTTGAGGGCCTCGCCGGTGCCGACGCCGAGCATCACGCGGTCGTTCGTGAGCAGCGCCAGCGTCGCGAACGTCTGCGCGATCACCGCGGGGTTGTAGCGGAACGTCGGCGTGAGCACGCTCGTGCCGAGCCTGATCCGGCTCGTTCGCTCGCCGGCGGCCGCGAGCCACGCCAGGGCCGACGGCGCATGCCCGCCCTCGTGCCGCCACGGCAGGAAATGGTCCGACACCACGGCGCTGTCCAGGCCGGTCTCCTCGGCCAGGACCGCGAGCTCGACCAGGTCTCGCGGGCCGAACTGCTCCGCGGACGCCTTGTAACCGATCTTCAGGGTCATGTCCCCATCCTCACCCATCGGCCAGAGCTCGGACGACGCGGCTCGGCGCCGGCCGGCCGAGCACCCCAGCCAGCCACGTGCTGGTTGCGACGAGCCGGTCCAGGCGCACCCCCGTCTCGATCCCGAGCCCGTCCAGCATCCACACGAGGTCCTCCGTGGCGAGGTTGCCGGTCGCCGACTCTGCATACGGGCAGCCGCCCAGCCCGCCCGCGGACGCGTCGAACGTCGTCACCCCGTGCCGCAGCGCCGCGAGCACGTTCGCGAGCGCCTGCCCGTAGGTGTCGTGGGCGTGCAGCGCGAGGACGTCGTCGGGCAGCCCGGCCTCGTTGAGCGCGTCGAGCAGCGCGACGACGTGCCCGGGCGTCCCGACGCCGATCGTGTCGCCCAGCGAGACCTGGGACGCGCCGAGGTCCACGAGGCGACGGGCAGCCCCGACAACCTGCGCGACCGGCACGTCGCCCTCCCAGGGGTCGCCGAAGCACATGCTCACGTACGCCCGCACCCGCATCCCGGCGTCGCGCGCCCGGGTCATCACGGGCTCGAACATCGCGTACTGCTCGTCGAGCCGGCGGTTCAGGTTGCGCCGCGCGAACGACTCGGTGGCGCTGGCGAACACCGCCACGTGCCGCAGGCCCAGCTCGAGCGCCCGCTCCAGCCCGCGCTGGTTCGGCACCAGCACGGGCAGGTCGCGCGCCCGGTCCCCCAGCGACGAGGCGAGCGCGTCGAGGACCTCCTCCGCGTCGGCGAGCTGCGGCACCCAGCGCGGGTGCACCAGGCTCGTCGCCTCCACGACGGGCAGCCCGGCGTCGAGCAGCCGCCGGACCAGCTCGACCTTCACCGCGGCGGGGACCGTCGTCGGCTCGTTCTGCAGCCCGTCCCGTGGGCCCACCTCGTAGACGGTGACCCGCGACGGCAGCGCGGGGTCGGGCACCACCTGCGGGCTACGCACCGGGCACCTTCCCGGACGCCCCGGGATCGTGCACCTCGAACAGGACCTGCCGGGCCGCGACCCGCTCGCCCGCGGCGGCACCGACGGTCACGACGCCGTCGGCCGGCGCCGTGAGCGCGAGCTCCATCTTCATCGCCTCCAGAACGCCGAGGGCCTGCCCGCGCTTCACCCGCTCGCCCGGCCGCACGTCCACGCGCGTCAGGGTCCCGGGCATCACCGCCAGCACGACGCCGTCGCCCGCCTCCGCCTCGCGCACGCTGGACCCGTCCGGGCGCGCGAACCGGAACGTGTGCCCGCGGTGCGCGACCTCCACCGCCCGCGGCCGCACCTCGACCACGAACCGGCCGACGACGCCGTCGACCTCGAGGAGCCCGTCGCCCGCGTCGCGCACGACGCCCGCCCGCACGACGCCCGCCCGCACGACGCCCGCCCGCTCGGCAGCGTCCCGGCCGGCGCCCGACGCCTCGCGCACCTCGCCCTCCCCGGAAGGCGCCCGGGCGACCACGAGGACATGCTCGCCGAGCTCCACCCAGGCGGGCCCGGGCGGCCCGCCCGCCCGCCAGCCGTCGCCGCCGAGGGACGTGATCGCCCAGGCCGCGGCGACGAGCGCCGACCACGGGTCGGGCGGGTCGACCTCGTGGCCATCCAGCCACGCCGTGTCCACCTCGCCGTCGCGGAACGCGGCCGAGTCCGCCAGGGCCCGGAGGAACCCGGTGTTGGTGGTCAGGCCCAGGATCGCCGTGTTGTCGAGGGCCCCGACGAGCGCCTGACGGGCAGCCTCGCGGTCCTCGCCACGGGCGATCACCTTGCCGACCAGAGAGTCGTACGCAGCGGGCACCACGGTCCCGTCCTCGATACCGGCGTCGACGCGAACCCCCGCGGGCCAGCGCACGCGGGTCGCGATCCCGGCCTGCGGCAGGAACCCCGCGTAGGCGTCCTCCGCATTGATCCGGGCCTCCATCGCATGTCCGACGACGTTCACCTCCGCCTGCGTGAACCCGAGAGGCTCCCCGGCGGCGATCCGCAGCTGCTCGGCGACGAGGTCGAGCCGCCGCCCGGCCACGATCACGACCGCCTCGGTGACGGGGTGCTCGACCTGGAGGCGGGTGTTCATCTCGAGGAACCACGCCTCTCCCCCGGCGGTCTGCCCCGGATCCCCTGGCACAAGGAACTCCACCGTCCCGGCCCCCACGTAGCCGACCTTCGCCGCGAGCTCCACGGCCCAGGCGTGCAGCCGCTCGCGCAGGCCGGGCGTCAGCCACGGGGCGGGCGCCTCCTCGAGCACCTTCTGGTGCCGGCGCTGCGCGGAGCAGTCGCGCTCGTGCAGGTGCACCACGTGACCGTGCGCGTCGGCGAGCACCTGCACCTCCACGTGCCGCCCGTGCTCGACGTACCGCTCGAGCAGCACCGTGTCGTCGCCGAACGCGGCACCGGCCTCGCGGCGGGCGGCGGCGACGGCAGCGTCCAGCCCGGCCGGGTCCCGGACCACGCGCATGCCCTTGCCGCCGCCGCCGGCCGCCGCCTTGACGAGGAGCGGAAAGGTGAGGTCCCCGATGGTGGCGGACCGGCCGGCGTCGGACGGGAGGACGGGGAGCTGCTGCAGCACCGGGACGCCCGCCGCGAGTGCGATCTCGCGGGCGGTGTCCTTGCGGCCCATGGCGGCCATCGCGTCGGGCGGCGGGCCCACCCAGACGAGGCCCGTGTCGAGGACCGCCTGCGCGAAGCCGGCGTTCTCGGCGAGGAAGCCGTAGCCGGGGTGGACGGCGTCGGCGCCCGTCCGCTCGGCGGCGGCCAGCAGCGCGGGGATCGACAGGTAGGACTCGGCGGCGGGGCCCGGGCCGACGCGCACGGCGACGTCGGCGGCGCGCACGTGGGGCGCGTCGCGGTCGGCGTCGGAGTACACGGCGACGGTCCGCAGCCCGAGCCGGCGAGCCGTGCGCAGGACCCGCAGGGCGATCTCGCCGCGGTTGGCGACCAGGAGCGTGTGCATGCGGCTCACATCCGGAAGACGCCGTAGGAGGGCTCGGCGATCGGGGCGTTCGCGGCCGCGGCGAGCCCGAGGGCGAGGACGCGCCGGGTGTCGGCGGGGTCGATGATCCCGTCGTCCCAGAGGCGGGCGGTCGCGTAGTAGGGGCTGCCCTGCGTCTCGTACTGCTCGCGGACGGACGCCTTGAACGCCTCGGCGTCGTCGTCCGCGAGGTCACGCCGGACCGACGCCAGGACCGACGCCGCCTGCTCGCCGCCCATGACGGAGATCCGGGCGCCCGGCCACATCCACAGGAACCGCGGGTCGTACGCGCGGCCGCACATGCCGTAGTTGCCCGCGCCGAACGACCCGCCGAGCACCACGGTGAAACGCGGGACCGTGGCGCACGACACGGCGGTGACCAGCTTCGCGCCGTCCTTCGCGATGCCGCGGTTCTCGTACTCCTTGCCGACCATGAAGCCCGCGATGTTCTGCAGGAACACCAGCGGGACGCGGCGCCGGTCGCAGAGCTGGACGAAGTGCGCGCCCTTGAGCGCCGACTCGGAGAACAGGATCCCGTTGTTCGCGACGATCCCGACCGGGTACCCGTCGATGTGCGCGAAGCCGCACACGAGCGTCTCGCCGTAGCGGGCCTTGAACTCGGTCAGCCGGGACCCGTCGACGATCCGCCGGATCACCTCCCGCACGTCGTAGGGGGTGCGCGGGTCGGAGGGGACGTCGTACAGCCCGTCGGGGTCGAGCTCCGGCTCCTCGGGCACGTCACGCTCGATCGACGGCGTGGGCGCCCGGGTCGTCGCGACGATGTCGCGCACGATCCGCAGGGCGTGGGCGTCGTCGTCGGCCAGGTGGTCGACGACGCCCGACGTCGTCGCGTGCACCAGGCCGCCGCCGAGCTCCTCGGCCGTGACCACCTCGCCCGTCGCGGCCTGCACGAGCGGCGGCCCGCCGAGGAAGATCGTGCCCTGGTCGCGCACGATGACGCACTCGTCGCTCATCGCCGGCACGTACGCCCCGCCGGCGGTGCAGCTGCCCAGCACGGCGGCGACCTGCGGGATACCTGCCGCCGACATCCGCGCCTGGTTGTAGAAGATCCGCCCGAAGTGCTCGCGGTCCGGGAACACCTCGTCCTGCAGCGGCAGGAAGGCGCCGCCCGAGTCGACGAGGTAGACGCACGGCAGGTGGTTCTCGGCCGCGACCTGCTGGGCCCGCAGGTGCTTCTTGACGGTCATCGGGTAGTAGGTGCCGCCCTTCACCGTGGCGTCGTTGGCCACGACCAGGCACTCGCGGCCCGCGACCCGCCCCACCCCGGCCACGACCCCGGCGCTCGGCACGGCCCACTCGCCGCCGTACAGGTCGTAGGCGGCGAGCGCCCCGATCTCCAGGAACGCGCTGCCCGGGTCCAGCAGCCGGTCGACGCGGTCGCGCGCGAGCAGCTTGCCGCGCCCGGTGTGCCGGTCCCTGGCGTGCTCCGGCCCACCCTCGCGCACGCGGGCGAGGCGCTCGCGCAGCTGCGCCGTGAGCTCACGCAGGTCCGACTGGTTAGCCATCGTTAACCCCCCATACACTCCCTGCGTGACCCCTCGCCGCCGCCAGATCCTCGACACGGCGGCCGACCTGTTCGCCGAGCGCGGCTTCCACGGCGTGTCCGTCCACGACATCGGCGCCGCCGTCGGCGTCTCCGGCCCCGCGCTCTACAAGCACTTCGCGGGCAAGGAGGACATCCTCGGCCAGTGCCTGCTGCATGCCTCCGAGCAGCTCCTCGCCGGGGCGAGGGAGCGTGCCGCCCTGCCCGACGACGACGGCGCCGCACCGCTCGACGCCCTCATCGGCTGGCACGCCGAGTTCGCCGTGAGCCGCCCGTCGCTCATCGTGATCCAGGAACGCGAGTGGCGCACGCTCGGCCCGGACGTGCGCACCCAGGTCCGCGAGCGCCAGCTCGCGTACATCGGGGTCTGGACGGACGCGCTGCGGCCGCTGCGCCCCGACCTCGGGCCGGCCGAGGCCCGGGCGGCCGTCCAGGCCGCGTTCGGCCTGCTCAACTCGACGCCGCACAGCGCGCGGATCGGGCGCGACGCCATGCAGGCCCTGCTGACCCGCATGGCGCGCGCCGCGCTCCTCTCCTGACAGGGTCATTCGACCGGGAGCCCCAGCCCGCGCGCGATGAGCATGCGCTGCAGCTCGGACGTGCCCTCGCCGATCTCCAGGACCTTGGCGTCGCGGTAGAACCGGGCGACCGGGCCGTCCTCCATGACGCCGTACCCGCCGAACACCTGCGCCGCGATGCGCGTGGCCGTGACCGCGGACTCGGTGGCGTACAGCTTGGCGATCGAGGCAGCCTGCCGGAACTCGACCACCGGCGCGCCGGTGTCCTTGAGCGCCGCCGCGCGGTAGGTGAGCAGGCGTGCGGCGTCGAGCATCACGGCGAGGTCGGCGATCTGGAAGGCCACGCCCTGCTTGCGGCCGATCGGTCCGCCGAACGTCGGGCGCACCCCGGCGTGCTCGACGGCGAGGTCGAGCATGGTCTGGAGGCATCCGACGGCGAGCGCCGCCACGGCGACGCGACCGCTGTTGAGCGAGGAGACGAGCAGCTTGAAGCCGTTGCCCCGTTCCCCCAGCAGGTTGCCCTCGGGCACGTGGACGTCCCGGAGGATGATCGGGTGGGTGTCGCTGATGCGCCAGCTCATCTTGTCGTGCGGCGGCTCGACGATGTAGCCGGGGCTGTCGGCCGGGACGACGATCGCGCTGAGCTCAGGGCTGCCGTCGGGGTTGGTCCCGGTCCGCGCCGCGACGGTGCAGACGCTCGTGATCGGGGTGCCCGAGTTGGTGATGAACTGCTTGGCGCCGTCGATGACCCACTCGCCGTCGCGCAGCTGCGCGGTGGTGGCCATGGCGTTCGCGTCGCTGCCCGCACCTGGCTCCGTCAGGCCGAAGGCGCCGAGGCTGCGGCCGGCCACGAGGTCCGGGAGCCACCTGGCCTGCTGCTCGGGCGTGCCGTTGGCGAGCAGCGGGTTGATCCCGAGGCCGACGGCGGCGCCGAGCGTGATCCCGAGCGACTGGTCGACGCGGCCGAGCTCCTCGACGGCGAGGCACAGCTCGGTCAGGCCGCCGCCCGAGCCGCCGAGCTCCCTCGGTGCGGTGAGGCCGAAGAGCCCCAGGTCGCCCATCTTCCGGACCACGTCGACCGGAAAGTGCCGGTCGCGGTCCCACTGCTGCAGGTGGGGCGCGATCTCGGCCTGGGCGAAGTCACGAACGGTGCTGCGGAGCTTGGTGTGCTCCGGAGACTCGTGTGCGGTATGCATGTTAGGCATGTCACAAAGGTTAACAACCGTTAACCTGGTCCGCCAGGACCCACGCGTCCGGACCGACGAGTCACCCACGAGCCACCCGCGCGCAGTCCACGCAGAGGAGCATCCCGATGCCCGACCACGTCGCGTACGACGTCGCCGTCGCCGAGCCGCCCGGCGCCCCGGGCGTGCCGTACGCCCGGGTCACGCTCGACGCGCCGCACCGCAACGCGCTCTCGACGGCGCTGCTCGACGAGCTCCAGGCCGCGTTCGACCGCGCCGCGGCCGACGACGTCCGCGCCGTCCTGCTGCAGGGCGCCGGCCCGGCGTTCTGCTCGGGCATGGATCTCGCCGAGGCGCTGGCCGACGGCGTCGCCGCCTCGACGCACCGGCTGGCCGGGTTGCTGCGCACGATCCTCGCGCTGCCCAAGCCCGTGGTGGCGCGCGTGCACGGGCCGGTGCGGGCGGGCGGGATCGGGCTGGTCGCCGCGTGTGACGTCGCCCTGAGCGCCGACACCGTGACCTACGCGTTCACCGAGGCCCGCCTCGCGCTGGCGCCCGCCGTGATCTCGCTGACGGTGCTCCCCCGGATGACGCCGCGCGCCGCGTCCCATCGCTTCCTGACCGGGGCTCCCTTCACCGCGGCCGAAGCAGCGGCCTGCGGCCTGGTCACCGCCGCCGTCGCGCCGGACGCGCTCGACGACGCCGTCGCGGCGGTGCTCGCCGACCTGGCCCTGGGCGACCCGCAGGGACTCGCCGCGACCAAGGGCGTGCTCAACGCCGACGTCCTGCGGCACTTCGACGAGCGGGCCGGCGACCTCGTGGACCTGTCCGTCCGGCTGTTCGCGTCCGAGCCGGCCCGGGCCGCGATGGCGACGCTGCTGCGGCGGCCCGGGTGACTCGCAGCCGGGTCAGAGCTCGATCGCGTATGCGCGGTTGCCGTGCACCTTCTCGTAGCCCAGGGACGCGTACAGCCCGTGGGCGCCGGACGGGTTCTCGGTGTCCACGTCGAGGTTCGCGTACTGCATGCCGTCGGCGGCGAACGCGCGCATCGCCCGGGCGAGGAGCGCGACGGCGATCCGGCGCCCGCGGTACGCGCGGCGCGCGCCGAGCAGCTCGGTGTAGCCGAAGGTGTACCCGTGCACGGGCCAGTCCTCCGAGTACCGGCCCGCCAGCTGGTGCCCGACGACGAGGGGCGCCCCCGCGCGCAGGGCCGCCGCGGTCTCCGGGTCCGTCTCCGGGTCGGCGAGCAGCCCCGCGACGTCGGGGGCCTCGTCGACCACGAGGAACGACCATTCCGGGGCGAACTCGCTGCGGCCGTGGACCCACGCCTCGGGGGTGCGCGGCTCGCTGCCCCAGTGATCCCGGAAGGAGTCGTTGTGGGCGAGGCGCGCCGCGTCGTCGAGCTCGGCCGACCACGGCACGAGCCGGAGCGACCCGTCGAGCTCGAGCTCGGGGATCGGCGCGGCCAGGTCGCGCCGGAGCTCGGAGAAGTACCGCACCGGGCGGAACCCGGCCCGCTCGTAGAGGCGGTGGGCGGCCTGCGGGGCGTCGTCCTCTGCGTACACGAGGATGCGGGCGGGCAGGTCCTTGCCCGACGCCGCGAGCTTCTGCCGGGCCCGGGCCAGCGACCAGGCGAGGACCTCCCGTCCGATACCTTCGCCGCGCCGCGCGGGGTGCACGCCGCCGTCGAGGAAGCTGCGCACGGTGCGGGTGTCGCCAGGGAACGAGTCGACGGTCGCGAACGCGCGCGGGACGCCGTCGGCGTCGAGCCCCAGCAGGCTGTCCGTCGCCGGGTCGCGCCAGGGGGCGCCGAACCAGTCCTGCACCTCCGCGAGGGTGTACCGGTACGGTGCGCGGTCGGCCTCGAACATCGTGTTCTGGAGGTCGAGCATCGCCGGGGCGTCGGCCGACGTGGCGGGCCGCCACGTGAGACCCCCGGCTTCCGGGACGGGCAGGGTCGCGGGCGCCTGCGCCCGTTGCGCGATGGGGGCCAGGGTCTGCGGCGCTACGTGGGACATGCCGACAACGCTAGGCGAGCGACCGCCGTCGGGCACGGGGAATTTCCCCGTGAAAGACCGCCTGGTGGGCGTCGCGGCGGGTGTTGGTGAGCGCGATTAGGCTTCCAACGTGACCCTGATCGACGCCCCCATCCCCTCCGGCACCTCCGCGGCGACCGCCGCGGACGCCCGCGCGGCCGCGCTGCTCGACGCGATGCGCCACCGGGTGGTCGTCGCGGACGGCGCGATGGGCACGATGATCCAGGCTGCCGACCCCTCGCTGGAGGACTTCGAGGGGCACGAGGGCTGCAACGAGATCCTCAACGTGACACGCCCGGACGTCATCGCGGGAGTGCACGACGCGTACCTCGCGGTGGGCGTGGACGCGATCGAGACGAACACCTTCGGCGCGAACTGGTCCAACCTGTCCGACTACGGGATCGAGCACCGGATCCGCGAGCTGGCGCGCGCCGGCGCCGCGATCGCGCGCGAGCGCGCCGACGCGTTCAGCACGCCCGACCACCCGCGCTGGGTGCTGGGCTCGATGGGCCCCGGGACCAAGCTGCCGTCGCTGGGGCACGTCCCCTACGCGAACCTCAAGGACACGTTCCGCGAGCAGGTGGTCGGGCTGCTCGACGGCGGCGTCGACGCCGTCCTCGTCGAGACCAGCCAGGACCTGCTGCAGGCGAAGGCCGCAGTGACCGGGTCGCGCGAGGCGATGGCCGAGGTCGGGCGAAAGGTGCCGGTCATCGTGTCGGTGACCGTCGAGACCACGGGCACCATGCTCATGGGCTCCGAGATCGGCGCGGCGCTGACGACCCTGCAGGCGCTCGGGATCGACGCGATCGGGCTGAACTGCGCCACGGGGCCGGACCTGATGAGCGAGCACCTGCGCCACCTCGCGCACCACGCCGAGGTGCCGGTGACGTGCATGCCGAACGCCGGCCTGCCCGTGCTGGGGCCGAACGGGGCGTCGTACCCGCTGACCCCCGACGAGCTGGCGGCGGCGCACGCGCAGTTCGCCGGCGAGTTCGGGCTGGGGCTCGTGGGCGGTTGCTGCGGCACCACGCCCGAGCACCTGCGTCTCGTCGTGGAGGCGGTGCGCGGCCGGTCCGTCACCGAGCGGCACCCGGTCCGCGAGAACGGCGTCGCGTCGCTCTACTCCCACACGGACCTGCACCAGGACGCGTCGTTCCTCGCGATCGGCGAGCGCACCAACGCCAACGGCTCCCGCGCGTTCCGCGATGCGATGCTCGCGGGGAACTGGGACGAGGTCGTCGAGATCGCCCGCGCCCAGACGCGCGACGGCGCCCACCTGCTCGACGTCTGCGTCGACTACGTGGGGCGCGACGGCGTCGCGGACGTGCGTGAGGTCGTGTCGCGGCTCGCGTCGGCCTCGACCCTGCCGCTGGTCATCGACTCGACCGAGCCGGCGGTCATCCAGGCGGGCCTCGAGCTCGTCGGCGGGCGCGCTGTCGTCAACTCCGTGAACTTCGAGGACGGCGACGGCCCGATGTCGCGGTTCGCCCGCATCATGCCGCTGGTCGTGGAGCACGGCGCCGCCGTGGTGGCCCTCACCATCGACGAGGAGGGCCAGGCGCGCACCGCGGCCTCGAAGGTGGCGATCGCGTCCCGGCTCATCGACACCCTCACGCGTGACTGGGGCATGCGGGTCGACGACATCATCGTCGACGCCCTGACGTTCCCCATCGCCACCGGCCAGGAGGAGACGCGGCGCGACGCGATCGAGACGCTCGAGGCGATCCGCGAGATCAACCGGCGCTACCCCGGCGTCCACACGACCCTCGGGGTCTCGAACGTGTCGTTCGGCCTCAACCCCGCGGCGCGGACCGTGCTCAACTCGGTGTTCCTGCACGAGGCGGTGGAGGCCGGGCTGGACTCGGCGATCGTGCACGCGGCGAAGATCCTGCCCCTTTCGTCCATCCCGGACGAGCAGCGGCAGGTCGCGCTCGACCTGGTCCTGGACCGCCGGGAGCGGGACGCCGAGGGCAACGTCACCTACGACCCGCTGTCCCGCCTGCTCGAGTTGTTCGAGGGCGTCGACTCCGCGGCGATCCGCGACGCGCGGGCCGCCGAGCTGGCCGAGCTGCCCGTGGGCGAGCGCCTCGCCCGGCGCATCGTCGACGGCGCCCGCAAGGGCCTCGAGGGCGACATCGACGAGGCGCTGGCCTCCGGGATCCCGGCCCTGAAGATCGTCAACGACCACCTGCTCGAGGGCATGAAGGTCGTGGGCGAGCTGTTCGGGTCCGGCCAGATGCAGCTCCCGTTCGTGCTGCAGTCCGCCGAGGTCATGAAGGGTGCGGTCGCGCTGCTGGAGCCGCACATGGAGCGGGTCGAGGGCGAGACGGGGTCCAAGGGCACGATCGTGCTGGCGACGGTCCGCGGCGACGTCCACGACATCGGCAAGAACCTCGTCGACATCATCCTCACCAACAACGGCTACACCGTGGTGAACATCGGCATCAAGCAGACGATCGGCGCCATGATCGGGGCCGCCGAGGAGCACCGGGCCGACGTGATCGGCATGTCCGGGCTGCTCGTGAAGTCCACGGTGGTGATGAAGGAGAACCTCGAGGAGCTCACGTCGCGCGGTCTCGCGGGGCGCTGGCCCGTGCTCCTTGGCGGCGCCGCGCTGACCCGCACGTACGTGGAGGACGACCTCGCGTCGATGTTCCCCGGGACGGTCCGCTACGCGCGCGACGCGTTCGAGGGCCTGCGGCTCATGGAGCCGCTGGTCAAGGTCGCTCGCGGGGCCTCGCCCGATTCGGTGGGGCTGCCCCCGCTGAAGAAGCGGCGGCACGCGGTCGTCACGGTCACCCAGACCGCCGAGGAGGACCTGCCTGCTCGGTCCGACGTCGCGGCCGACAACCCCGTCCCCACCCCGCCGTTCTGGGGCACCCGCATCGTCAAGGGCCTCCAGCTCGCGGACTACGCGGCGTTCCTCGACGAGCGGGCGACGTTCATGGGTCAGTGGGGGCTGAAGCCGGGGCGCGGGGACGACGGAGCCTCGTACGAGGAGCTCGTCGAGACCGAGGGCCGCCCGCGGCTCAAGGAGTGGCTCGACCGGATCCGCACCGAGCACATCCTCGACCCGTCGGTCGTGTACGGGTACTTCCCGGTGTGGTCGGAGGGCGACGACGTCGTCGTCGCGCACCACGAGGGGCCCGACGGCGGCTCCGGCGGGCCCTACGGCACCGAGCGGCTCCGCTTCCACTTCCCGCGGCAGCGCCGCGACCGGCACCTGTGTCTCGCGGACTTCGTCAAGCCCCGCTCCTGGGTCGAGGAGACCGGACGGTTCGACGTGCTCCCGGTGCAGCTCGTGACGGTGGGCGACACCGTCGCGGCGCACACCGCGCGGCTGTTCGAGGAGAACAAGTACCGCGAGTACATGGAGCTGCACGGCCTGTCCGTCCAGCTCACCGAGGCGCTGGCGGAGATGTGGCACACGCGGGTCCGCGGCGAGCTCGGGTTCGGCGACGAGGACCCCGCGGACATCGAGGGCATGTTCAAGCTCGACTACCGGGGCGCGCGGTTCTCGCTCGGCTACCCCGCGTGTCCCGAGATGGAGGACCGGCACAAGGTCGTCGCGCTGCTCCGGCCGGAGCGCGTCGGCGTGACCCTGTCCGAGGAGCTGCAGCTGCACCCGGAGCAGTCGACCGATGCCTTTGTGTTCCACCACCCGGAGGCTAAGTACTTCTCCGTCTAGGTTCTCGGACGGCTCGCGTCGGACCAGGTCTTCGGCATTCTGGCTGGTCAGAGGCCTGGGCGGATTCCCGGGACTCCCGTATCCAGACGTCGCTGGACGTACCTCACCGTACCAAAGCGTGCAGTAGACGTGCAGCGGTCGAGGCCTCCGCGAGGGCCTGGGAGTGCCCGCTGCACGAAATAGGCCCTGACCTGCGGCGTTGCTAGGCGTCGTTGCACGAATTGCCGCCTGACCTGCGGCAACGCCGGTCATCACACTGGCTCCGCGCGCCTCAGACTAGACGTCGAGACGAGTTAGGCTGGCCGCCACCCGGCGAACCGGGTGAAACCCGCATGGAGCTCATTTCGCTTCGGCGCCGACTCGCCTACGCTGGTCGGGCTGTTCTTGCAGTTAGCAGCGCCACAGGTCGGGGGGCCGTTGGTAGATGCGTCATGTTGCCGCTCGGGTGAGGGACCGTGGGCTCGTCGTCCTGCCCCAGGTCACTGCGTCGCAGTTCGCGGGGATCATCTCCGGGCTGGGTCGGGTCTACCCACACCCCGACGGGGATGCGGACGGACGAACCACGATCAGCCCTTCGCGGCGGCGGGGTGAGCCGGGTGCGGGCTTCACGGTACGGGCGCTGGGCGTGCACACGGACCGGTCCTCGCTGCCCGTTCCGCCGCGGTTCTTGGGGATGCACCTGGTGCGTCACGAGGCTTCGACGGGCGGGTTCCCGCTGTTCGCCGACCTGGATCTGCTCACGGCCGGGCTGTACGCCTCGCGACTGCAGGCAGTCGCGAGGGCGTTCGAGTTGGCTCAGCGGAACCGGTCCTCGCCGGAAGCAGCGAGCCGGACCAACAGTTCCTGCGCATCGGCCAAGCGCATAGCAAGGCCCTTGGCGAGGATGACTCCGGTCTCGACCACCGAGAGCCCTGAACCTCGCAGCCGTAGCGCTTCTGTTGCCGGATCAAGCCCCTCTCCTGCGGCAACACGCTCCCGCAGACCCTGCGCTAGTTCATCGAGTTCTTCTCGTGTCTTCATGCTCACTCCACGTCGAATCCGACTCGTCCAGGGCGCCGAACGGTCCCGTTCTCGAAGAACCGCACGTAGGAGATCTCGACGCGAGAGAATCCCTGCTCTCGGGCCATGTCGAGGATGTCGTTCCTGAGCGCTCCCACGGCAACTGGGCCCATCGGGACGCGTTCCAGCGCATTCCCGCCTGCGGCGAAAACCGACAGGTCATCAAGGTAAAGCGTGCTTCCCGCCACGCGAACCTGCGCCATCAATTCCAGTTCCCCGCCGCCCGTCCGCAGGCTGTGCGCAAAGATGTCGCCATCCGCGAAGTGCGTCACCCCGCTGTAGTCAGCGTTGTGGACCAGAACCGGGGTGCCGCCCGCCAGAGCATAGTAGTTGTGCAGGCCCTCGACGCGGAAGTTGTAGACCGTGACCGGCTCGCCCTGCGGCTCGACGGCAATCGCCTCAACGACGGCCCTGCTCTCGGGCGTGACGAGCAGGTCACCGACGGTGAGGTCTACGGCGTCGACCCAGCCCCGTCCCTCGACCCAGAACGGGTGCTCGGCCGTCGTGGTGAGGACTTCGCCGTCGATCGTCAGCTCAAAGAGCGTCTCCACATGCCGGATGTAGGTCTTGTCGACCGTGCGTAGGACGTCCTCGCCGGTTTCGAAGTCTTTGGCCCAGACCTTGTCGCCAACTTCGATCTCCTCGATTGGCTTCCGGCCGTCCTCTGTGAGGATCAGTGTGCCCGCGACAAAGCACGTCCCACCCGGAATCCCGCAGGTCCCGGTCTTGCATGCGCGTGCAACCGCAGCGAGTGCCTCATCGAGCACTCCAGCGTTCCCAGCGAGCTTGACGCCGGTTGCCGTCCAGCCAATCACTCCCGGTACGGCGCCGATGCATGAGAGACCTGCATTCGCGGCCTCGCCTGCAGAGGCGTACCAGGCGCAGTTGGCAAGGTCGGCCGCCTCACCGTAACCGGGGACGAAGCCTGCGCCGTCGAGTGCACAGTGACCGGCAGAGGCCCATCCGCTGATGCACGATGCTGCGATCGCTGCACCGATCTCGGCCGTGAGCTTGATGGTTTCGTTTATCCGGTCGTCTACTGGCCCTCCGTCTAGAAAGAGGGGATTTGCTGGTGTGTTGGTCTCCTTTGTCGCCGTCGCAACTGCCTTGGAAGGCGAATCAGCCCGCGCCGCTGTCCCCGCTCCGGCGGCCTTGGTAGACCCCCAGGCAACACCGCCGTCCTCGATCATCGCCCCCGCGTAGAGACCCGTCGGGTCGCTCCAGGTCAGCGGATTGTTGTTGGAGTAGGCGTAGGCGTTCCACTGTTGCGGGTCAGCGAGGTCCATCACGGGGTCGACGGTGGCGAATCGGCCGAGGGTCTCGTCGTAGAAGCGGGCGCCGATGAGGGTGAGGCCGGTGCTGTCGTGCTGTTTGCCGAGGAAGCCGTCGTTGGCGCCGGGTGGGCGGGTGCCGCCGCGGAGCTGGCCGAAGGGGTCGGTGTAGGTGCGCTGGACGCTGGTGGTGGTCCAGATGGTGTTGGCCACCGACGCGATGGTGGTGCCGTGGTGGTCGTTGACCAGGGAGGTGACGCCGCCCAGGCCGGCCTTGGTGCGGACGGCGACGGTCTGGCCTTTGAAGGTGTAGCACCGCTGGGCGGTCAGGGTGCCGCTGGTCTTCTCGAGGGTGAGTTCGGTGCCGTCGTGCAGGGTGACTGAGACGGTGTTGCCGTTGAAGCGGGCGATGCGGTTTCCGTCGGCGGTGTAGACGAACTCGCGTGCGCCGTCGTTCGCGGTCAGGCTTGTGAGCTCGGACTCGGGGTCCCAGGTCAGGGTCTGGTCTGCCTGCGCGGCGCCGGGGCGGGTGAGGGTTCGCCCGGTGTCGTCGTAGGTGTATGCGGCCGTGGTCGTGCTGGTCGGGGTGCCGGTGGTGTCGGCGGTGGGGAACGCCTTGGTCGTGGTTCCGACCACGGCGTGCGGTCCCGCGTTGTCCGCAGTATTGAGCCCGTCTCCGAGCTGGTACTGGGTCAGGGTCGTGTTGGTGGTGCCGTCGGTGGCGTGGACCTTCTGGCCGGTCCGGTTCCCGGCCGCGTCGTAGCCGTACTCGGCCCAGTAGGGCGCCGCGCCACCCACGCTCGCGGGCGTCGGGCTGCCGGTCGGGCAAGCGCCGGACACTGCGGTGTGTGCCTGGGTCAGGCGGCGCAGGGCGTCGTAGGTAAAGCACTGGTTGTCCTCGTGCGTCGGCCCCGCCAGGGCCGGGTTGCCGGGCTGGTCCTTGATCGAGGTGACGTTGCCGGCCTGGTCATAGGCGTAGGTGACGTTCAGGTCGGTGTAGTTGATCCGCTCGCGGTCGAGCGCGATGTTGGTCAGGCGTGCGGTGCCGTGCTCGTACTGGTAGCTGACGACGGCGCCGTAGGTGGTGCCGAGGTCCAGTGCGGCGGTGCGCCCGTAGGCGTCGGTCCTGGAGTCGGCGACGTAGGTGCCCCAGCCGAACCCGCCGGACAGCCACGACGGCTGTGAGGCGGTGTCGTAGGTGGTGGTGACGGTCTCCTTGCCCAGGACCTGGACCCCGGTCGAACTGGTGATCGCGGGGAGGATCGTCCTGGTGAGCGTTCCACCGGGGGTGTACTCGTAACCGGTGGTGTAGGTGTCCCCGGACAGGGCGCCCAGGCGCGCGTCGGTACCGAGCCGGGTCGTGGTCCCGGTGGGCCGGTAGGCGGCGTCGTACCCGGTGGTGGAGGTGACATACGCCGTCGTGGTGTCCTCGGGCGTGGTCGTGGGGGTGAGGAACCGCAGGGAGGCGGTGGTCTGCCCCTTGACCGTGACCGCCGACGTGCCGGTCAGGGGGACGCCGGCGGCGTCGGTGAGCTGGTCGTAGACCCACCTGGCCCGCACGGGCCCGGTCACGGACCCGTCGCGGACGGTCGTGCGCCGCCCGAGCTGGTCGTAGGTGTAGGCCAGGGTTTGCCCCGCACCGTTGGTGGCGGTGGTGACCTGTCCTGCCAGGTCGTAGCTGGTCGTCGTCGTCCCGGCATCGGGGTCGACGGCGCGCGTCTGCCGTCCGGCCCAGTCGTAGGAGTAGGACCAGACCGACCCGGCCGCGTCCGTCATGCCGGTCAGGCGACCGGCCACGTCGTGCCGGTAGGAGGTGACCTGCGTTGCCAGCTGCCGCACATCTGCCGCGGTGCGGGCGCCGGCATTCGCGACGGGGTCACGCAGGTACTGGGTCAGGGTCGTGGTCCGCCCCCGCGCGTCGATGGTGCTGGCGGTCGGCGTGCCGCCGTCGGGCGGGACCACGGTCGTGGTGAGGCCGTCGTACTCGGTGGTGGTACGCCACTTCTCTGTCCGGGCGGCGGTGGGGTCCTCCGGGTTGCCGACGAAGAACCGCTCCACGGTCGCCCGTCCGGCACCGTCGTAGGTGACCTGGGTCGTGGCCGGTGCCTGCTCGGTCGGCTGGAACAGGTGCGCCGACGGTGTCCCGTGGGCGTACCAGGGGCTGGTCGTGGCGATCGGACGGCCCGCGGTGTCGAACGTGGTGTCGGTGGCGAGCAGGCCGGTCTCGAGCAGGTTCTTGTTGCCGTCGTAGACCCGGTGCTTGGCGTCGGCGGACTCGGCCTGCGACTGGACCACGCGCCCGAGGCCGTCGTAGATCGACGCCGAGGAGTGGTAGGTGGACCCGTCCGCGCCGAGGGTCTTGGTGACCACCGCGTTGATGCCCGTGGCGGACAGGGAGTACTCGTGCATGAGGCTTGGGCTCTTGCCCTGCCGTTCGGGCAGCCACACCTCGGTCAGGCGGCCAACCTTGTCATAGCTCGCGGTGGTGATCTTGCCGTTCGGGTCGGTCACCTTCACCGGGACACCGCGCAGCGGGTCGAGCTGCGTCGTGGTCACGGACTTCTCGACCGGGCCTGTCCCGTCCGGGTCGGGTGAGGTCGTGGTGACCGAGGCCGGCACGCCCGCACCCTGCGGGTCGAACGTCGTCCTGGTGATCCTGTTCAGGACGTCGGTGTTCTCGATGGGGCGGCCGAGGTCGTCGTAGATGACCGTGGACACGGTGAGCAGGTTCGGCTGACCGTCCGGTCCCAGGGGTGTGTCCGGGTGAAGAGACAGCGACTTGGTCGGGCGCCCGGAGTTGTCGAACTCTGCTCCCTGCACGGTGACCAGGTCCCCGGGAAGCGCCGGGCCGGCACCGCACGGCGTCGACACGGTCGTGGTGCGGTTCGCCGCACCCATCACGTGACGGGTGGCCAGCGCGTCGCGCCGGTCGTAGGTGACCGTCGTGCACAGGTCGTCATCACCGGTGGCGAGGTCACCGGAGTCGGCGACCTGGGTCACCTGCCCGTACTCGTCCATAGTCGTCACCGTGCGGGTGACCGCGTCCGCGGCCCCGTCCCTGCCGTACACCGCACCGGTCGTCTCGGTGCCGGTGATGCGGGTGGCGACGACCGTCGGGTCGACGTCGTCGGTCAGGTAGGGGTCGCTCTTGCGTCCGGTCTCGGCGACCTGAGGAACGGTGACCGTCGTCGAGACCGGGTTGGCGCCGTCGTAGGTCGTGGTCTGGAAGGGCTGACCGGCAAGCCGAGGCTTATCGGTCGGGGACACGGCCGGCTGCCCACCGGTGCCGTCGAGGTCGGCGTCGAGCGTCCTGGCGTCGATCCCGAGGTAGTACTTGGTTTCGGTCTTCTCCTGGCCGACCTCATGGGCTGCCCCGGTGAAGGTCGTCACCGTCGGGAAGCCGCGCAGCTCAGACCAGGTGCGGTCGGTGATCCTGGTCAGGGGGCTGTCGGTCTTGCCCCAGTACGGCCCGTTGGCGTCGTAGACGTAGTTGGTCTGGATCCCGACTGCCTCGGAGATGGCGTTCGGGGTCTGGGTGACCTGGGTGACGACGTACTTGTGGAAGTACCCCACGACCTCCTTGCCGTCCGGCTCCTGCCACTCCACGGGGAAGCACAGCTTGCGGTTGCCCTCGGGTGACGTCGGCTCGGCGGTGCACTTGTGCGCGTCGGGCAGCTCGTAGCTGATCGAGATCGTCGCGCCGGTCTCGGTGTGGATGCCCTCGACCCGGTACCGGTTCAGGGCCGGGCGCCCGAGGGTGCCCGAAGCGACCCGGTTCTGGAGGGGATCACCGGTGAACCACACCGGATCCAGGGCGAAGTCGTCCCCGGTATCGACCGTGCCGTTAGCGGCCTTGCGGGTGATCGAGGACAGCCACAGCGTGTAGCCGAGGGTGTCGCCCGGGTCGCGGAACTCCTGCGCCAGGGACCAGATGTCGACGGGCTTGTAGTCCCCGCCGGTGTGCACCGTCGTGGCGATCGTGGTCAGGCGCTGGGTGGTGAAGAACGCCGGGGTCTGCACCCGCGGGCAGGACGTGGACGAGTCGCACACCAGGTCCAGGGGCGTGTCGAACCACGCCGCGGCCTGCGGGTTCTTCAGGTCCACCAGGCCGCACGGGTGGCCGCCGGTGGGCATGCACCGCTGAGCCGTAGCGAACTCGACCCTGTACGGGGCGGTGGTGACACCCTCGCGCAGGCCGTACTCGATGCTCGTCGGGTACCCGCCGCGCGTGTACTCCTTGACGCCGTCCTCACCACCACCCGAGGCGTAGTAGTTCTTCTCGGCCTGGTAGTGGTACCGCATCACGTTGCCCGAGGTGTCCCGCACGGACTCCAGCAGCCACCGCCACGCCTGGACCTGGTCCGAGCCGGTGAACGCCGCGACATGGCCCGGCTCACCCGGGTGGTTGCCGTACACCGGCACCGTCCACGTCGACTCGGTCGACGCGCCGAACGTGTACACCGTCCCGTCCGTCGTGGTGACGACCCAGTGTTCACCGACGCCGTCGACCGCGCCTCCCCCGTCACCGTTGCTCGCACCGTTCAGGTGCTGGACCTTGGTGCCGTCCTCGTCCTTGACCCGCCACACGTCGGCGTCGTCCTTGAACAGCTGCAGGGCGTGACCGTCGAACACCAGGTTCGCGTTGTCCAGGCCCCAGCACAGGTCACCGGTCTTCTTGGCGGCGTTGTTCGGCACCTGTCCGGCGACCGCGTCGGTGTCCTGCGAGCACGGGACGTAGGACCGTTCGACGAACCCGGTGGTCAGGTCCCACCCGTCCCCGACCCAGGACGCCTGCGGATTGGACCCCGGAGACCGGGCGTCCAGCCCCGCCGAGGAGTACGACAGCGCCAGCGACGGTGCCGGGCCCGCCGGCGGGGCCGGGACCTGGATCGGGTAGGACCAGGAGAAGTCGCCGGTCGCGCCGCCTGCGTTCCACGACGCGGACGGTGACAAGGGTGATGCACCCCAGTCGCCGGCCGACCCGGAATTCACCGGTGCCAACCCGATGTCCGTACCCGAGCCCGACTCGCTGGTGGTGGCCTGCATGATCGAGGGCTCTTCGGTGGCAGACAGCTCGCTGGTCGACGACGTGAACGTCGCCCCCTCGACGGACGCGCCGCCGGCGGGCAGCTCGACGGTGGCCGTCACCTTCTGCGCCGCCGGGTCGTTGACGGACGTCTCCAGCGGGACCAGCGCACACTCCGGAGCGTCGGGGGTCGTTGCCGCGCACTCGGGCACGCTCACCAGTGCCAGGCGTGAGCCGAATCCGCCGCCGAACGCCTGCGCGTACTGGGAGTAGGGGACGCTGAGGGTGATCGACGACGACTCGACGCTGGGCTCGGGCTCCGCCGTCATCGCCGCCCCGTCGGCGCTGGCGACCTGCTGCGAGCTGGAAGCCTCCGGCTGCGCGCTCAGGTCGGTCAGGTCCAGAAGGACACCTACGCCCGACGCCTGCGCCGAGACCTGGTCGGCCACCTCGATCTGCAGGGTCGACGGCGCGGGCTCCCCGGGCACGGGCGCGACCTCCAGCTCCAGGCCGCCCACGGTCGACGTCCCGCCGGACTCGCCGACGTCGACGATCACCACACCCTCGGTGGGAAACGTCGCCGTCGGGACCGGCGGGACCGTGACCTGCGGGACCGGCTCGGCCGTCGCGACAACGGCTGTCGCGTCAACCTGCTCCGGCATGATCAGCTCAGCGATCGCCTCGGCAAGGTTCGCTCCGCGATCCTCGAGCGCGTCCAGCAGCGACTCCTGGGCGGCCAGGATCTGCACCGTGACCGGCGCGGCCGCGGCTGGGTCCGTGCCGAGCACGACCACCACGAGCCCAGCAACCGTGCCCGCCCACGCCCGCCGCGCACGGGCGGACAGCGACCAACGGCTACGGGCTGAGGTCTTGTTCCAGCTGCGCGTCACGAGCATTCCGTTCTGGCCTGCACGCGGCGCGGCGGGGCCCATCTTGCTGTCGCTTCGAGGGTCGCGGGGAGCGCGGGCCCCGCCGAGGATGCCGCTCATGACTGTGCCGGGGTGAAGAGAACGTCCACCCAGAAGCCGTCCGTTGTGCTCTCGGTCGGGAACCCGGCCTGGTCCCAGACATAGACCCCACCGGGCGCGGGAGTCGTCAACGCCCCACGCGTCCGAGACGTGGCCATGCCGTTGTAGTTCGTGGAGTACCGGCCAACCGGTGCGTGGTAACCCACGATCAGCTCGGCGCCGGAACTGACCGCCACAGGGTCGGCGAACGTGAGCGTCTGCCACCCCGAAGCCGTCTCACCGGTGAACGTGCCCGACGCGAGCAGCGTCCCTCCCGCAGTCCACAGGTACCCGGTGTGCGTTCCCGTGTTCTGCGAGCCCTTGTAGAACCGGATGCCCGTCACAAGTCCAGGCGCGGCCACCTTCACCCGCGTCCCCACAGTGATCTGGCGCGAGGTCGCCTCGTTGACCACCGCGGGAGTGTCCGACGTCGTCCACAACGACTCCACCGGGCCGAACGGGGCGGTCGGCGCCTGCTCCACCGAGTCCTTGACGGTGGGATCCAGCGGGGCGAAGCCCGTAGCAGGATCGGCCGCGAAGTCCGTCGCCTCAGCGCCCTGGCACAGCCTTCGGATCTTCGCCGGTCCGACGACCTCACCGGTGAAGACGCGCACGTCATCGACCAGGCCGTGCCAGTTCCCGTCCGCCTGCTTGTGCCGCCCGACCGTCAGACCACCGGGCGAGTACCACGACGAGGTGTAGTGGGTGGTTGCCGCCGCCCCGGGGATCGCTGTCCCGGGTGCCTCGGCGATACCCACATCACACACCCGCAACGAGATCTCATCCGCCCCGGCGTCGTGCACCGCCACCAGCTGCACCCACGTTCCAGGGTTGACCTTGTCCTCGGCGTTCGCCTGTACCGACGTACCAACCACGTCTGCGTCGAACATCGTGAACGACCAGCAACCCGGCCCGTCAGCGCCGGCCGGGCAGTCCCGGTCCCGGTACCCCAGCTCGAACCCGGACACGTTCAGCCCGTCCTGCCCCACGGCAGTGGCGAACCTGCCCGTGCCCACCGCGGCCGGATCGAGCCGGACCCGCGCTGAGACCACAAAGCTCTCTCGCGTATCGATGACCGGACCTGAAGTGGCCGCCCAGTCGTCACCGTCCGAGGAGAACGCCAGGTCACCGGTGCGCGCCCCGAACTCCGTCAACGCACCTTGCTCACGCGCGGGCGCACCACCCGACGGCACCAACGGCAACGCTCCCCTGCCCGAGGTGTCGTGGTAGGGCGCGGCCTGGTCGTCGAAGGTCCACGCGCCGTCCTCGACCGCCTCGGCCACGTCGAACTTGTACGTCGTAGGCAAGGACGCATTGCCTGCGTCGTCGATCGCCTGCACGTACAGGTAGTGCGGTCCGGCGGTCTGCGGGGCCCACCAGATGTCCAGCGACATGTCGGCCGCGGTGTGGTAGCCACTGCCCATCGCGGGGTCGTCAAAGCCCCACGCATAGCGCGCGACGTCCGTGTCCGACGTTGCGGGCGTGAACGTGAACTTGCCCACGACCCCGACACCGCCAGCCTCCGTCGCCGGATAGTTCGACGAGGTCACCGTCGGCGGTTCGGGCGCCACCGGGTCAAACACGAAACGACAGCCCGTCATCGGACCAAAAGCCCCGCTGTCGGCATCCTGGCCACCGGTGCGGAACTCATACCTCCCGTTTGGCGTCAGCTTGCCCACCGGAACCGGAACATTGAACTCGTTGTTGGAGCTCTCGGGACGGCTCGCCTGGGTCCCGTCCCCGTCCCAGGCATCCCACGCGAACCCCCCCGTGTCGAGGTTGACGATGTCCAGGTTCGCCGCAACCGACTCATCGTCCGGGTCGTCCACCCGCCAGTAGATCGTCGGCGTCGACCGCAGCTTCGGATACGGCTGGGTCACCACGCACGGGATCTCGTTCGGGCTTGTCACCTTGATGCCCCACGGCAGGCCCGGCGCCTTGTCTTCGACGTTCAGCCACAGGTACGGCTGACCGGACCCAGCGTTGCCGCTGTTGAACTTCTTCCAGCCGTACATGTCCCCTTCGTTGGACGCCTTGAGGCCGAAGGTTATCTGCGGGTCGGCGTGGTCGGACGCCCACTGGATCTGGGAACGAGCTGAGATGCCCACCCAACCCGCACCGCACGCGCCGTCGTGCCCCCTCGTGTCGTACGAGGTGCTCTGATACGACAGCCAGCCCGGCTGAGCGTTCCAGCGTGTCCCCGTACCGACGCCTCCGGTGTGCCAGAACTCCCAGCCACGTGCCTCGCACGAGTAGGACCAGTTCGCCCACAGGCCGATGTGCGCATCAAGGATGACGCGGCCAGCGAATTCCGCGGTCTGGAACTGGAGGAACGACCGCGCCACGGTGCTTCCGTTGAACGTCCCCAGGCGCAGCTCCGCATCGTTCGACTTGTCCACCGTCGAGTCCGACTGGACCCAGGTATCGAACCCGGCTCGGCTCAGCTCCGGGTCCACGATCACCGGGTACACCGTGTCCGGATCGCTCAGGAAACCCATGTCCGGACGCAGCACCATCCGCACCGCCTGCGGATGATCCGCGACCACAGCGGCCGCCACCGTCTCGGAGGTCGGCTCCTCGACGGACATCGACGACTCCGCCATCGCCGCTGTTTCGCCCACGCCGGCGCCGGCCGTCACGGGTTGCAGCTCTACCCCAACCGGGAACTGCCGGTCCGACTCCGGCTCCGGCGAGCTCGCCGCAGCCGCGACCCGCGGGTCCACCTCATCGGTGCCCGCCGCCTCGGGAGCGGCCTCGGACTCCGAGGCCGTCGAGGTGAGCAGCGACGGCGCGGCGAACGACTCAGGCTCAGACAGGCTCGGAGCCTCGAACGGCTCGTCAGCGACCGCCGAGCGATACACCGAAGCGGCCTCGACCCGCTCGAGCGCCGCGTCGCTGACCCCGCCCCAGCCCGCCGGCGGCAGCGGCGTGCGCTCGCGCGTTCCGGCCACCCAGTCCTGGGCAACCGGGTGCAAGCGGTCGCCGTCTGCCACCGCGTCCCACATCATCGGCTCCGGCACGACGCTCGCCGCAGTGGCCCCGTCGCTGCCCAGCAGCTCCAGCCCGCCCGCGCCGTCGAACCGGACCCCGCCCTCAGAGGCGACCTGAACAGGCAGCTCGACCTCGGACGCCGGAGCCTGCGCGATCACGAAGAAGACCTCTGCGCCCGAGGTGTTGACCTCGACCACCACATCGACGCCCACGCCGGCGGCGTCCTGCCACGTCGCACGCGGACCGTCCAGCACCGGCGTGGGAAGGTCACCCTCCCAGCCGAGCGACTGCCGAGTCCCATCCTGTGCCGTGAGCTCGACCAACGACTGCGGCGACGTCGCATCACCCGCACCTCCGGCAGAGATCACCACGTCACCCGGTACCGCCACCGGGCGGACCAGGCCGTCGTCGAACACCAGCGTGGTGTCCACCGGCGCCCAGTCCTCCAGCGCCGTACCGTCACCGCCGGTCTGCAGCCAGCGCGGGCCGCTCGACTGTCCCAGCGCGATCGTGCCGTCCGGGAGCCACAAGGTCTCCCCCGACTCCCCCCGGGAGGACAAGTCCTCGACCGGCTCGCCCGTCGCCACCGCCAGAGCAGCAGCCCTGCCACCGTCAGACGCGAACAGGTACCCGTCCTGCGTGCGATCCATCCCCGACGTGTCCACCGGCTCGGCCAGCGTGACACCTGCCTCCGCAGGTGCCGGCGACGTCGGCGACGCCCACGCCGAACCACCCGACACCACGATCAGAGCAACGACACCCGCAACCACGCGGGCGCCGGCGCGCGACGACCAGCCCATCAGACATTCCTCCAACGCCCAGGAACGCCCCAGAGCAGGCGAAATTTAACACTCCAGAAAAAGCCCTCAGACCGCGCCGACGGGTGAAATCAGCCCCCCTGGGGGCACGGTGGCGGCCCACTCGGGAAGCACTGCCGTGCTCGGGCTCGGCGCCCAACCGATTGAGCCAGAGGGGAGATCGCTCGCAGGACTGCGCCGCTGCGGTAGGTCGGGGCAAGCGCGAGCCCAGTACTTTCAGAGTCCGAGCGCACGACTTGATGTGTTCGTCATCTCTTCGATCGGCCGGATGTGGTGGTGCACGAGAGTGGCGAGGTCACGGTGCCTGGTCTGGGCCGCGATCCGGTCCAGCGGCACGCCCGCCATCGCGGCCGTGGTCGCGTGGCCGGCGCGCAGCGAGTGGGTCGACACACGGTCGGCCGGGACGCCGGCGTCCCTCGCACGATCGTGGACTACCCGGCAGATCGTCCGTCCGGACAGCGCCTCGGGTCCGGCCGTGCCGTCCGCGGCCACACGCGTGAACAGCGCCCCCGGCCGCGTGCCACGGACTTGCAGCCAGGCGCGCACCGCCTCGACGGGGTCGGTGGCCCGGCCGGCGCCGGCCGCCGCCGCGATGACCTGTCCCCGTCCGTCGGGGTCGGTCTTGGACCGGCGCACCGTCACCAGAATCCCGCCCGGTTCGAACGCCAGGTCGGCCAAGGTGAGGGCGGCAAGCTCTGGGCGGCGCAGCGCGGAGGCGAAGCCGAGCAGGATCAGGGCGCGGTCGCGGACCCCGGTCGTGGTGCCGGCGTCGATGACCTCAACAATGCAACAGATGTCCTCGCCCAGCAGCGGGCGGGATTGACGGCGCGGCGCCACACCGATGATGCGACGCAGGCCCCGGCGGACCCGCCCGACGGTCGCGTCGGCGATCGGGTTGGGCAGGGCGGTGCGGAGGTGCTCGTACCGGATGGCGGCGCAAGCCAGGTCGAGAGTCGCGTAGGACTTGCCCTGGTGGGCCCGGTCGGTGAGGTAGGCACACACCGTCGCTGAATCGGCGGGCAGCGCCTGCATGCCGCGGCCCGCGCACCACCTGGCGAAGATGCGCCATGCCGAGGCATAGACGGCCAGGGTGCTGGAGGCGTGCTCCGCGGCGACCGCCGCGACGATGCGATCGATGTCTTCGGCAGTCAGGCCGGGCGGGAGTGCCTGGTCGGCGCGGGCGGGAGCGGGTATCAATGAGGTAGTCACAGCAGCCGTGATACCGGCCGACCGGAACGGCGGCTCGCTACGTCCGCAAAACCGGGTTTCTGGCGGGGTCAGAGGACCCGCACACGGTCGCAACGGAGCGGGGCCCAGCTCGTTGACCTTCCGGGCTGCCAGAGTCTCGTGACCGGTTCCTTCAGGTCCGGTCGGTGTGGTGTCACGGCGACAGCACAGGGTCGACGGAGTAGATCGTCTCAACGCTGTCCCCGTTGGCCACGAGGACCTCTGGGAGCTTCTCGGCGAGGTCGTCGACCACGTCCACGACTGGGCCGTACGCGACAGCGAGGGTCAGGACGGCGCGGGCGTCGTCGCCTGTGCAAAGCTCGCACAGGTACAGGATGGCGCCTCGCAGTTCTGGTGTCATCGGCGTCGTGGTGACGAGCCGGACAGCGTGTGTGATCTCGTCCCGGGCCGTGTGCGCCCGCACCGCCGCGGGAACCAGCCCTTCGCGGGTTTGTGCGTCCTCGGCGTCGCGGTACTCGGCGAGGGCCTCGGCGGTGAAGCCTCCGGCGACGAGGCCGTGAACGGACCGCTCAGTGAATCGGCGGCGGGTGTCGCCCGTGAGACTGTCGCGATACCGCCGAATCTCGTCGAACTGCCCCAGCCTGCCCAGGGCGTGCGCTAGCGCGCCGCTGAGATCTTCATGGTCCGACGCGTGGGCGTGGCTCATGACTTCCTCGACGGAAATAACGGCGCTAGGGCCTCCCGCGTAGTCTAGTGCCCGGAAGAGTAGGGATCGGCGCTCGCTAGAGAGGGACCCTTTCGCGATCGTCAGGACCGCTGCAAGGTATTCGCGAGCCTGCTTTGCGAGACCGAGTTCGATCGAAGTGTCTGCGATCAGGAGTGCGGCCTCCGCCCGTTTCGAGTCGGTGCTCAGTCGATCCAGGCGCGCCACGGCGACGTCGAGGATGGTGACTGCAGTGGCCGGATTGAGGTACTGGCGTGCAGCATCCGCGAGTAGGGCGAGCCACCATGCATCAACATATGGCGCCTTGGGCAGGACAATCGTCAGGAGCTCGATCACCTGGGCTCGCGCCGCTGGGTTGATGGGGGCGATGTACCGCATCACGTCGAGTAGCGAGTGCGGGTCAATTCGGCCGGATGGCAGACCTTCCGCGAAGGTGGCGACCACCTCTTCCACGACGTCCCGCGCTCGGTCAACCTCATTTGCACGAGCCAGCGTCGCCGCGACACGGCACAGCGGCGTCCATCCCGTCGGCGTGTAGCGGAGAGTTTCCCGGTGTGCCTCGTGGAGCGCTGCGCTCAGTGCGGAGCGCGAGCCCTCGGAGTCACCCAGTTCGTAGCGTGTCAGCCCGAGGGCACTCAGTACTTGCGATGCGTCCGGTGCGGACACAACAGTTCGTGCAATTTCCTCGGCAGCGATGGCGGCGATGTGGGCGCGCTCTGCGTCGCCCTGCTTGACGGCGTGAAGCGCGATGGATCCCAGCGTCGCGGCCCGGTGGCCGGGGTAAGTGATAGCGGCAAGCGCCGCCTCCGCAGCTCGGAACCGGCCAGCGGCCCCGTGATGCTGGGCCACGGCTATGAGAGCATCCGACACGTCAGTTTCGCGGGGCAGCCCGCGGAGGAGGTCATGTGCCGGCTCCACCTGGCCCATCGTGGCCAGGGTCGCCGAGATGCGTGCCAGGGCATCATGCCGTTGGTCGAGGTCTGTGATGCGGTCTGCGGTCGCCAGAGCTTCATCGACGTCACCGGTGCGTGCTAGCCGGCGGGCGAGCCAGGCGAATGACGCCTCTCGCTGTGACCCCGTGTCTGGCTCCGTGGTGGTGTCAGCGAGGTCGCGCGCCTCCAGGGCAATCAACCGGGCCTTCTGCAGGGCGTTGAGGTCACAGGCCAGAGTCGCGGCGTTGTCCAGCTGTTCCATGCGGTGCCCGACGTCAGGCAGGCCTCTCGCAATGTCAGTGACCCGATCGAGCAATACCAGAGCAGTAGTCAGGTCTCCAGCTGCGACCGCGGCGCCCGCCAGACCACGAAGTGCCCGGAGCCGGTCTTGTGGTTCAGGAATCGAAGTCGCCTCGGCAATTGCGGCGGACACGACATCCGCCGACGAGCGAAGATCGCGCCTTCGTGCCCGGGCAGCGACAAGCGACTCGACTGCCACTACGCGGTGCAGGGCGTCCGGCAAGAGGCCCAGCTGATCGGCAACCGTCGGGAGTTCGCCGGCGCTCTCTGGAGCCACGAGCTCCAGCAGGTCACGAGCGACGCCGTCCGGTTCAAGACGACGGCTGGCGTCCTCGTTGCAGACCCGCCGTAACAGGTCTGTCGCCTGCTCGCGGAAGCCCGTGGCGTACAGCCTCTCCGCCAGTTCAAGTCTCCGGTCCACAAGCCATCCACGGCCTGCCAGGATCGCAGCCGCGCATGCCTTCTCGACCACACGCCCCACGCGGTCGGTGTACCCGCACTCGATCAGCGGCTGGACGAGCCGTCCAAGAGCATCGGCCTGCTTGCCCGGGTCGACGGATGACTCCGCCAGGGCCTCCGCGCGCCGCGGGTCCCCGAGCCGGACCCACACCTCAGGCACCTCCTCGGGAAGGTTCCCGTTCCGGTCGGACAGGTGATCCCGAACGAGCGCCAGGAGGACGGTCTGCTCCAGATCGGCGGGATCCTTCGCGACGTGCTCGATCGTCGCGTTCACCTGTCCAAGTCCTGCTGCGTCTCCTCCGGTCGCGGAGCGCAGCAGCTCCAACCGCGCGAGGTCGGCGACGTGGCCCACGAGTCCGACGACGTCTCCGGCCTTCAGCAGGACTCTGTAGAAGCCTGCCAACAGGTACTCCGGCGTGTCCGCCGGCCAGCCGCGGTCACGGTACTCCCCTGCCCACCGCACAAGCGCAGCAAGCTTCTCGGTCGACTCCCGCCGTGAGATGCCCTCCTCGGCCGCATCCCGCAGCTTGTCGTGCGCGAGCATGACCTCCTCGGCGGCAGACCAGACCTGGTCGCGGAGCTGATACGCCCGCCCGGAGTGCGAGTGGAGCACCCCCCGCACGTGCGGCACCGTCTCACCCGTCAGCTCGGCCAAGTCGGCGACTGTCAGGCCGCCGCGTGCCACCGTCACGAACGCGAGGACCTCGTGCTGCAGCCCGCGGTCCTCCAGGTGCGCCCGGAGCTGAAGCTCCGCCTGCGCCTTGATCGCGAGTCCGTGAGGCGAAGGGTCCAGGAGCCGGACGGCGGCAGGGTCGCGCAACGGGTGGTCCGCCTGGACATCAGCCGGGATGGGCGGGTTCTGCCGCCCCGCCACGATCACCCGGAACGACCCGCCCGCGGGCTTGGGCAGGATCGAAGCGATGCTCCGCATCGTCCCGGAGCCGGTGACACCCTGGTCCTCGTCGAGCCCGTCCACGAGCAGGACGAGCCGTTCGCCGCGGGCCGTGCACGCCTCGTCGGCTTGCACCACCAGCTCCCAGAAGAAGTCCCGCTTGCGATTGCCTGCGATGTTGGCGGGCACGGGCACCTCGGCGATCTCCGCGAGCTGCGGGATGACGAGCTCGAGGAACGCCTCGCAGTCCGCCTCCGAGGCGTCGCGCGCGATGATGAAGAACGAGACAATCCGCACGTTGTCGGGCGGGTTGTCGACGAAGTGCGCCATCAGCGCGGTCTTGCCAGCCCACGGCCCGGCCTGCCACCAGACATACGCGGCGCCGTCCGGCCGGGTGCAGATCTCGCTCAGCTCGGCGAGCTCGGCGTCCCGCTCTTTCAGTGCCTCGGGGCGGAGCTGGCGGACTCGCACGAGGTACTTCGTGTGATGCGGGCGGGGCACGTCGGCGGGCTTGGTGATGACGACGGAGCCAACGGCTCCCGTGATGTTCGTGCTGTTATCGCCTGCTTGCACCTGCCCGCTGCGGTGTACTTCCATGGCCCCGGGGCCGACGGTGTCCCCCCTCGCACCCTCCGTCGTGGCCGCCTCCCCCGCGCCCGCGCCGCTGACCACCCGTACCCCTGTGTGCGCCTCCCCGTCATCCTCGACAGTGGCGCTCCCCGTCCGCCACAGTTTCAGCGAGCCGGGCAGCGCGTCGGCGGGCGCGTTCACTCCGGTAGTAGCCGTCGATCCGCGCCCGCCCTGTGCCCGACCGGTCCGCGACACTCGCCACCGACCCGTTGCGCCCTCACCAGCTCCCGGCCGCGAGAACAGCGGCACGACAGCGGCTCCCACCGCGAGCACCCCGCACACCGCGCTGACGGTCCCGGCGACCTGCTCGCCCTGCTTCCACTTCAGCACCGCAAGGACCACGAAGACGGCGGTGGCGACCACGCCGGTAATCACGACGGTCAGGCGACGTGGGCTCAAGATCGGCTCCAGCGGGGAGGGCCAGCGGTGCACGGTGCCCGAGAGCATATGGGCGTTTTGCACGACGCGCCCCTCGTAGCGGCTGCCACTCGGCGGCCGGCCACTTGGGCACGACGGTCCCGTTGAGGAGCAGGTCGTCCGCGCGCACGGCCCTGATGCCAGTCAATGGTGCGACCGGAACCCCGTTCGCCACGTCCCGTCACCCCCGACAGTCCGGCCGGTCCGGCTTCGCTGCCGGACGTCTCACCGTAAACCGGGGTTTCTGGCGGGGTCAGAGGGCCGCGCGACTGCTGACGCGGTCATGACGGATGATGGTCGCCCCGGACACGCCGGGGGTCGCGACGGTCGTGCCGCCGTGGGTGTAGTAGCGCTGGGCGGTAACCGTCGTGCCGGTGAGGGTGAGTTCTTGCCCGCCGGGCTGGCGAACTACGCGGTCGGGAGCTTCGAGGACTCTGCCGGCGAGGAAGACCTATTCGCCGACGGCGTCGCACTCGGCACCGTCCACGGGTCCAAGGGTCTCCAATGGCCCGGTCCCGCAATGGGCACGCCTGGAGCGCGGCGTGATCCTTTTGCGGACGCGCTACGCCCAGGCACACGCTAACCCTCGAGATAGCACCGATCTCCGAAGACACCACGATCTGGCGAGAGAGGGTACGCAGGCGTCACCGACCGAGCCGACCGAGGCGTCGATCCCGCACTCTGCCGTCAGCACGTCGGAGTCCCGCCACGCGGGGGGCCGCGGTTCGACGGGCGACCCGGGATCGACATGACGGCCTGACCTGGGTGCGGCTATGGCTAGACGCCAGCGCAGTGCCTCGGCCCCGGGGTCGGAAGAATGCTCGACCTCAATCCACGATCGTTCCGCCGGTCCCGAACCGGTATCGCATGTGGCGAGAGGTTCGAAGGATCGCAGCCTGAACCCGGCTCAAAGTCACACCTCGGGGTGTCCTAGCCTTCATGAGATTCTTGCGTTCCCTGTCCCTCTCTTCCTGATCTGAACTTGTAACTCGCCTGTGCTGAAGCATGCAAGCATGCCCTATCTCGTGGACTGGCGTTGTTGGACGTTGCTCATCCGCATACGGCGGGCCCGACGTCGAGTTCTCAAAACCTTTGTCGGCACCAACGGTGACGTAATCGGCTAGCGGGCCGAGGGAGCAGCCAGATTTGCCTTCAACCTCGCGCACGACAAACACTGAGATTCCGCTCACACCTCGGTTGCCGCGGAAATAACGGCCCGTGAGTTTCAAGTCTTCTCCCCACGCCCCGCCTTTACACTTGACGTCCAACGCGTAAGCAGGGGCCGGAAATGGCAGGATCCTGTAGAGATTCTTGTCCTCTTCGATGATCGCCTCGACGTTGACCTCGTTTAGGCATCTCCGCATGGCCGCGATTGCCTTATCGAGTTGATCTTTGTCGTCGCCGAATGCTGGACTGTTCTGGTCGAGAAAGACAGGCTTTCCTGACGTATCGCGAAGTATCATGAAGTGGACGCGCACCTGTTTCGGGAACCGGATGCCGATTATTGTGAGCAGGAAGTCCGGCGAATGGATCAGTCTCCAAAGGCCCTCGCTTGCCAAGTTCCGCAGTTCCGAGATAACCCCGCCGATGGCCGTGGTGATTGGCGCATACCAGGGACGGCTGTTAAATTTCCCCTTGTCTTGAAGCCATTTGAGATTGATGCCGTACCTGCGCGGGTCGTAGAACAATTCGTCAGGCACTACGTCGTTGCGCAACCCTACAGGCTGGCCCAACCGCACAGGGGTTCCGAGGAGATTGATGTCTTCCGACACTAGCCGCCATTCGTACACTGGGCTTCCTGACCAGCGAAGGTTGATGCCGTACTCCTGCGATCCGTAGCGAAGGTAGCCGCCGTCGCGGATGCCTATCGCGACCGGCTCGTTGTAGTTGATCGGCCCTGCGCCCGCGAACCCCCGCGCAACATAGAACGATGGTGATGGTGAGCCAGGATCTAGTTCTGCCCAGTCCAAGTTGATCCCGTACTCGCGCCGCCTGTAGATAAGACGCTGAAGCGTGTACTCGTTCAGGAGGTCGTAGTCAGTCGCTCCAGGGAGTAACTCTGTTATCGCTTGCGGGTCCTTGGGAATCACGAACCAATTGAACTTGTCGGTCAACGGACACCTCCCAGGAGAAGCCCCGCTCGCGCACCCTTGCGACCCAGCTCGAACGAGCAGTACTTGTAAGTCTTGCGCCGAAGCGCCTGGCGTGCCTGCCTGTAGTCGAAGTTCACCCTGCCCCAGGAGCGGCACTGGTCGCCGAGGGATCTGAGCGAACGGGTCTTCGCATCCGCTCCGTGGGTCTCCCGGACTCCCGTTTGTGCGCGGTCCCAGGCAGCCTGGGTGGGACTCCTTGAGATTGCCGTCATCCGCCAGCGCCTTGGTCACCGGGTCGTAGATTGCCTCCCCACGTACGTCGAGCTGAAGTACGTCAACATCACGGGTGACCTGCGCCCACAGTGCCCGGGCGACGACGCCGCCCGCGGTGACCCGGTTGCCGAGCTCTTTCACGTCGCCGCGCCCTCATGTCCGACGGCGGCGGACCCAACATCACCGTCATGCCGGTACTCCAGTCCTAGGCCCAAGCCCGCAATGTGCCTGGGGTGTCGAGGAGGCCGGCGCCGTCCGGGACACCGCAATCGTCAGGATCAACCTCGGTGGTTCCGCCGTCGCCCGGGACCTACAAGATGTCTCCGCCCTGCTCGGCAACCGCGACGAGACCACCCACTCCCGGTCTGTTGGCGCCGACGGGGCCAGCACCACCCAGACCGGACCCGGCGCAGGGACTCCTTATGTCGCCGCAAGCGCTGCGTGCGATCGAACGCGGCGAAGCGCTCATCCGGCTGCGGTCGGTTGCACCAATGATCGCCACACTGCGACCCTGACGCGCCCCGCCGCGTTGCCAGACAGCTGCACGCGGACAAAGCCGCAGTCGAGACCACCCCCGCCCCCTTGCGTCACCCACCCAGAAACTAACGAGTCCCGGGCCGACCGCGCAGCGCCGGGACGGCCCTCGGTGCAGCGACACCCACGCAGAATCAACACGGGAAGTACATGAATGTTGGACCACCGGCAGCGCGATGGCGGACTGTCGCTGATCGCGCCTTGCAGCGGTCAACACCTCGTGGAACCCGTTGTGCTTGTTCTGGTACAAACCTGGTCGTCTGGTGGTTCGCCCTACATTTGCTCGCGATGGCGGTACGAGTGACGCGTGACGTATCGGGCGAGGTTCGTAGTCACCACTCGGAGGACGGCAAAGCCACGCATCCTGACGACTACTGCCACGATTCTGCAGCGAGCGGGGCCACGTTGAGCTCATCGCGCCGTGACCGCCAGTCGGGAAGGAGCTGGTCCATGAGGTTGACGAACCGTTCGTTGTGGGTGCGTTCATGGAGATGAACAAGCTCGTGGACGACGATGTACTCCAGGCAGCGGGGGTGCTTCTTCGCGAGTTCGGGGTTGATCCAGATCGCCCCGCTGTTCTGCTGGCAGGTGCCCCACTTGGTCTTCATGCGCCGGACGACTACTTGGGTTGCCTCGACACCGATAACCGGCTGCCACTTGGCAAGCAGGGGGGGAAGTGCGTCCTTGAGCTGGCGCCGGTACCACCGGTCAAGGACGGCCTGGCGTGCGTCCTCGCTGCTTCCCTCCGGTGTCGTGAGCCAGAGGGTCTTGCCCTTCGGCCGCACGGAAGGCCGACCGCCTTGTGAAGCGTCGAGCCGGTAGCGGGCGCCCCACACATAGTGGGACTCGCCACTAACCATCCGACGTTCGGTCTGACGAGCCGCCACCTGAAGTTCCTGGCGCTGTCGTTTGATCCAGGGCAGGCGCTGGATCACGGCCAGGCGGATCGTGTCCTCGTCAAGCCGCTGTGGAGCCGCTACGCGCACGCGGCCCATCGGCGGGTAGACGGAGATATGCAGGTTCTTGATGTCCTTGTAGATCACGTCGACGTCGATGCCGGCGACGGTGAGATATTCGCTACTGGTACTCATGGTGCTTCTCGATGTGATCGAGCAGGTTGTCTATGTCGCCATCCAGCCACTCGGCTGGCACCACTGGCCGGAGCGCGTTCCGCAGCGCCTTGCGCTTTCGCACATGATTCGTCCAGCCGTGCTCCTTGCCGTGCTGGATGGCCGAGTGGACAACCGCCACGTCGAACCCGGACGGCCAGGTGAGGTCGACGAGAGCACGCCGCGCCGGTGTCGTCGCCCACGACGGGTAATCGCCTTCGAAGTCCTTGCGTCCCACTTGCTCGGTGAGGTCGATGAGACGTCGCAGGTACTCCTCGTACTCGATCGCATTCTGGCGGCGCTGCTCGATGAGCGCGTCAAGCAGCGTCGACATCGCGTCGTAGTACTTGGGGTTCATCGCGTGCTCGTCCACGATCGTGCGACGCACGTTGTTGACGATCGTCTCCGATGCCGCCTTGGGGTTGTTCCGTAGGCCCGCAGGCAGGCCACTAATAGCGTCCTTGCCACGCTCGACGACCATCTGGACGAGGCCCTTTTCGAGGGTGGCGACCTCCTCGGACGGGCTAGCGGAGATGTAGGTATCAAGGAGCATCCGCATGCCGGCTTCGAACTGCTTGAGGTCGAGCTTCTCGCCGGCTCCGAGCCGGACCTCGTCACGCACGGCGACGAAGTGCGAGACCTCCTTCTTGATCGCCTCAGCCTCCGCGACCGGGTACCCGACTGCCGCAAGATCGTTGGCGATCGCGCCGTAGGCACGAACGAGGGTCGAGACCGTCTTGTACAGCTCGACGCGCTTAGGCTCGTTGGCCTTGAGCTGGGCGGCGTTTCCGGCTTCGATCGCGCAGAAGTAGTGCTGGTGCTCCAGGGTCCCCTTTGGGGGCGCGACCGGCTCGACGAGTGCGCGGGCCTTCTCGAGCGCCTCGTCGAGGTCCTCGCGAGCCTGCTTCAGGCGGTCCTTGAGCAGGCCCTCGATGTCCTTGCGCTCGTACCCGTCGAGCGCGCCGGAGGTGTAGTCGCCGATGGCGTTCTCCAGCGACTTGAACAGGTCGCGGTAGTCGACGACGTACCCGTACGTCTTGTCTTCCTCGTCGAGCCGGTTCACACGGCAGATCGCCTGGAACAGCCCGTGGTCACGCATCGGCTTGTCGATGTACAGGTAGGTCGCGCTCGGCGCGTCGAAACCAGTCAGCAGCTTGTCCACCACGATGAGCAGGCGCATCTGCCCGGGCTCGTCGATGAACTTCTGCTTGACCTCTATCTCGAACCGTTCGATCCGCTCCGGCGTGGACGCCACGTCCTCCGGCTCGCCGAAGTAATCGGCCAGCATCCGCCGGTAGATGTCGTACTGTCGCCGCTTCTCGGTCCGGCCTTCGCCGGAGTTCTCCTTGGAGACCTCGCTAGCGCTCGGCTCGTAGCTCGTGATGATGGCGCACTGCCCGGCGAAGCCGGCATCGACGAACATCTCGTAGAACTTGCACGCCTGATAGATGCTCTGACCCACGAGGATCGCGTTGCCTCGACGCGAGACGAGCCGCGGCTCAGTCTCCATGTCAAGGAGGATGTCCTGCACAATCTGGCGGGCACGCGGCTCGGACGAAACGACCTTCTGCATCGTTCCCCAGCGCTTCTTCAGCGCCGCCTTCGACAGGTCGGTCAGACCGCGGGTCTTCGCCTCGAACCACTTGTCGACCCGCGAGGGACTCGTCAGGTCCTGGTCGATGTCCCGCGCCTGGTAGCGCAGGTCGAGCACGACCCCGTCAGCGACGGCCTCGTCGAACTTGTACGTGTGGATGAACGAGCCGAACGTCTCGATGCTCGTCGCCTTGTCCGCCTTGAGCAGCGGGGTGCCGGTGAACCCGATGAACATCGCCCCCGGGAGCAGCTTCTTCATTGCGATGTGCATCTTGCCCGACTGCGTGCGGTGCGCCTCGTCGACGAAGACGAACAGGTTGCCCTTCGCCTGAAACCCGTCCGGCACCGACGATGTCACCTGTCGGACGAAGTCCGCCGTCGCTTTGTCACGCTCGGCCTCCGCCTCAGGGCTCTCGTCCTCGGAGTGCCCCCGCCGGAACTTGTGCACCAGCGAGCAGATGAGCCATGGATCGTGCTTGTCGAGCTGGGCCAGTAGGTCCGCACCCGTCGTCGTCCGATAGATCTGCTCCTCGACACCCGCGAAGACCTTCGCGATCTGCTCGTCAAGCTCGGTCCGGTCAGTGATGATCAGGACGCGCGAGCCGTCCACGTTCTCGCGGATCCACTTGGCGAGCCACACCATCGTCAGAGACTTGCCCGAGCCCTGCGTGTGCCAGATGATCCCGCCCTCACGGGACCGCACGCGCTTCTGCGCGGCCTTGACCCCGAAGTACTGGTTGTGCCGTGCGGTCTTCTTGACCCCCGAGTCGAACACGACGAAGTCGTGCAGCAGCTCCAGGAACCGCGCCTTGGAGCACATCTGCACCAGCGCCTGGTCGAGGCGTCCGGTCGCGTCAGAGCCGACCGGGCTCTCCTCGGGTTCCTTCCAGGTCAGCCAGTACCTCTCCAGCGTCTCGATCACTCCGTAGCGCAAGCCCTCGACGTCGTTGCCCGCGAACAGCAGCTGCGCGGTGGCAAAGAACGGCCGGATGAAGTCCTGCTGCTGGTTGCCCAGGTGCTGCCGGATGCCCTCGCTCACGGCGACGTTCGAGCGCTTCAGCTCGATCACGCCCAACGCCAGGCCGTTGACGTACAGCACGACGTCGGGGCGCTTCGAGTGCGGACCGTCGACTGCGACCTCCTCCGCCACCGCGAAGTGATTCTCCTCCGGATGGTCCCAGTCGATCAGCCAGACGGTCGTGACCTTCTCGCCCGTGCTGTCCTTGACCTTCACCCCGTACCGCAGCAGGAGGTACACGTCACGGTTCGCGTCGAACAGGCGTCGCGTACCGCCGACGACCGCGGCATGCTTCGCCTGCTTGACCGCAGCTCGGACGACGTCGTCCGTGTACCGCCGGGTCTTCGTCAGGTAGGAGGCAAGCTTCGCCTCCTCGACGTTCGCGTTCCCTGCTCGGTACTGCCAGCTGCCTAGCGGCTCGTACCCGAGCCGCTCGGTCAGCAACGCAACGACACGATCCTGCGTCTCGCGCTCTGGTTGCCCCACCTCGGTCACTCGGCGTCCTCCCCGACGCTCAGACGGGCACGCCCCGTCAACAACTCCTGCATCATCCCCACCTTGAGTGCCCGAGTCACGTCCAGCCGTCGCTCAAGTGCTTCGATCTCGGCGTCCGCGTCCCCCAGCACCTCACCAATTGCGATCTGCTCGCTTGGCGGAGGCAACAACACCCTGAACTTGGACACAATGCCCCAGTCCGACCTCGGCATGTGGGTGCCGTATGCGGTGCTTGCCGCCTCGATGAACCCATCCTGCTCGACGACGTACCGTACGAATTTTCCTGACGCCACACCATCACGCGGTCGCAGCGCCCAGATCTCGGTGGAGCTGTATCCGTCGCGGTCGGCGAGCCAATACTTGCGCAGGTATGCACGCAACTTGCCGAACAGGACGTCGCCATCGCGGAATCGGGTCTTCAAGGAGACAGCGTTGCGAACGTCGCCGTCGCCGAGAAGTGCGCCAGTGCCTGCCGCGAGGTGCTCCAACTCGACAACACGCCCCGTGACCGTCTGCGGGCGGACCCTCTCGCGCGCAGGTGCGGCAATTGCGCCAAACCTGGCCGGCGTCCAACATTCCGAAAAGCCCGGGAGTCTCGTGCGACCAGACAGGAGTTCCTGCATCACGCCGTGCTTGATCGCCCGCTTCTTGGCTATCAGGCGCTCAGTCATGGCGATGGCGGCGTCGACCGCGGACAATACACCTGCAATCGATCGCTGTTCCGGGAGGTCTGGGAGAGCGATCTGAAGTTGCCGAAAGTAGTCGAGCCCGATCGTCTTGATCGTGCTGCCATTCGCGATTCGCTCAAATTCCGGCTTTCTGAATTGGAGCACGTAATAGAGGAACCAATTGTGAAGTTTGGGACCGCATCGCCACGCCATAAAATGTTGCGACACGGCCATATCTGATGCAAGAACTGCGCTCTTTCCGATCCCAGCGTCGCGCAGAAGAATCACTGAACCACGAGGGTGAACAACAGCTGCAGAGTGCGCGAGCCCGGATTCGGTGATGGTTACCCCGGTTGTATTTATTAGACCGTTATCAAGCCGTGCTGTGTCTTTCAGGGAAACCCACTTCACGTCACCATCCCAGTAATCAGGGTGCTTCCTGCTGGGTGTATGACCACTTCCTCGCATTGCAACGCTGTCGAGCAGAACGTTCGGCCACGGGCCATGCACGTTCGCGCTCACGCTTCGAAACCCATCGTGGAGAGGTGCATCATGACCTCCGCGTTCAGGAGTGCCATCGTGGCGTCAAGATCGCCGAGGGTATCGGCGTATCGGCTGCCGAGCCCATCGAGCCGCTCGACGAGTTGCCGAATCAGAACGTCGAGTTCGGCCTGGGCGCCACGCACAAACCGGGCCCCCCACTTGTCGTCGATGACGAGGCTCTGGATTTCCTTGACAGAGAGCTTCCCGTACTGGTCGAGCGTCTTCTTGTCGAGGGCAGCAGCGGCTTCCTTCGTCTGCTTCTTCAGGTCCGCCTCGCGAGCGTAGAGGCCGACAAGCCTGGTAAGAAGAACCACCTCGTCACCCTTCGGGTCCTCGTACCGCGCTGCCTTGAGTCGTGCCGTAGCGAGGGCCTTGGTGATCTTCTCGTCCTCCATGGCGTCGGCGAGCAGGCCGTCCTCGCCCGCATGCTCCTCGACGAGCTCAGCGATCTCCTGCGTGACCGCCTCTCCCGAGGCGATCAGCTCGTCGAGAGCGACCTTGTCTCCGAGGAAGTATCGGGCCACGATCAGCGCGGGCGGGATGAGGTCCATCTTGTACTTGACGGCGTTGCGCGCCGTGCCGATGACGAGATCAGGCGTCTCGGTGAGCTTTCGCGCCTTGTCATCGACGGCCCGGCGCGGCTTGGCGGCTTCCTCCCACCCGAGTCCGACGATCAGCGTGACATCGTCGTGCATGACGTCGTCCCAGTAGGTCATGAGCTGCTGGTAGACGCCGTACTCGTCGATCAGCGGCTTCGTGCGGAAGGCGTCGAGCAGCGACTCTCCGAGTTCGGTCACGACCGCAGCAGGGCGGGTCGTCTCGGTGATGCCGGCCAGCAGGTCGGTGTGCGTGTTCCACCAGTGCGTCACCGTGCCGATGGCGCTGGTGACGAAGGTCTGGTGCTCAGCCGATGCTGTGATGGTCGGCTGGATCGTGGACAATTCGACGATCAGTTCGCTGTAGTCGGGGCGCAACGGTCTGAACAGTTTGCCGCGCAGCGACGGGAACGCGTCCCAGTACTGGTGGAGGGCGTCCAGGTCCCGGTTCGGAATCCCACCGTGCAGGTGGGCGCCAAGGTCCTGGATGTCCTCGGGCTCCGAGCTGTCGATATACCGGGGGATGTTCAGGTTGTAGTCGTTCTCTGCGTCTGCGATCTCTGCCCGAGGGACCATGCGCGAGTAGCGCTCGACCTCGACCTGCCGTGTGAACACGTCGACGATGCGGTGCATGTCGCGGTGCCGTAGCCGGTTCTTGGGGCCGTCCTTCGCGAAGCCCTTGGACGCGTCGATCATGAAGACGCCGGTGCGGGCGTGGGCGTTCTCCTTGTCGAGCACGATGATGCAGGCGGGGATGCCCGTTCCGTAGAACAGGTTTGCCGGCAGCCCGATGATCGCCTTGATGTGGCCCCGGCGCACGAGCTCCTTGCGGATCCGACCCTCCGCGTTGCCGCGGAAAAGGACGCCGTGCGGCAAGATCACGGCGGCCTTGCCGGTGCTCTTGAGCGACTTGAAGATGTGCAGCAGGAAGGCGTAGTCGCCGTTCTTCTCCGGCGGGCGGCCGTAGCCGTCGAACCTGCTGTACTCGTTCAGCAGCCCGTTCGTCCATGACTTCACGCTGAACGGCGGGTTGGCGACGACGAAATCGAACGTGGACAGCTCGCCGCCCTCGACGAACACCGGGCTCGTGAGCGTGTCGCCCTGCTCGATGGTTGCAGTACCCACGCCGTGCAGGATCGTGTTCATGAGCGCGAGGGCCCGCGTCGCGTTGTCCTTCTCCTGGCCGTAGATCGTCAGACCGTGCGGTGCGGCGTCGACCACCTTGAGCAGCAGGGAGCCAGAACCACAGGTCGGGTCGTAGACGGTCGACGACTTCGGTGTCGTCGCCTTGATGCCGAGCAACTGTGCCAGCACCCGGGAGACTTCGGCCGGCGTATAGAACTGGCCCTTGCTCTTGCCGGACTCGGTGGCGAAGTGCCGCATGAGGTACTCGTAGGCGTCACCGAGGAGGTCATCACCCTCGGCGCGTGAGCCAGTGAAGTCCAGGCCCTGGAAGATCCCGATGAGGTTGCTAACCCGCTCGACCAGCTCTCTGCCCTTGCCGAGCTTGTCCGGGTCATCGAAGTCGGCGACATCGATCACCCGCTCCAGGCCGTTCTCCTTGGCCAGGGAAGCGAGAACGAGGTTCACGCGCTCGCCGACATCGGGCTTGCCCTTCGCGGCAACGAGGTCGTCGAACGAGCCGCCGTCGGGCACGTCAATAATGGCCCGCGGGTCGGCTTTCGCCTTGTCCGACACGTACTTCACGAACAGGAGCGTCAGCACGTAGTCCTTGTACTGGCCAGCGTCCATGCCGCCGCGGAGCTGGTCCGCTCCCGCCCACAGGGAGCCGTACAGGTCAGACTTCTTCAACGCCACGCTTGGGTACTCCTCATGTCCTGGTCTGGGAGATGTCCGCCGACCTGCGGGGACGCCTGAACGAGCGTATCTGTCGCCGCTGACATCAGCGTGCGCGAGCTCGTGCCCGGCTTGCTCACCGTCCCGGGTGTCGGACCCGACGTGGCAGCGACGGCCCTGACCGTGTGGTCCAACCGGGGGCGCGTGCGGTCCGAGACCGCCTTCGCCGCCCTCGCTGGCGTCGCACCACTACCGGCGTCGTCCGGCAAGACGGTCGTCACCGGCTCTCAAGGCCGCTGGTGCCTTAAACGGGTCCGTGTCGACGTCGCCTGAAGACTGATCTGGGATCGACGGGGCGCCAGATGGTCAAGATTCAGCCGACGTGGACAGTCCGTCTCGTCACCGCGTGACCCTACTGGGCCGCCAATGTGACTCCTCCGCACTGGCAGCCCCGGATGGCCGAGAGGGAGCGGTGGGACCGCTGATGAGGAGCGCGGCACCGACAATTCCAGCGACCGTGAACTTCGCTGCGTTCCAGAGCGCCACAGCGATCCCGAGCACCGCAAGCAGCGCCACCTCGCCCGAAGGAGGCGCCCACTGCCATAGCCCATACGCAACCGCGAGGTAGGCAGGCACAAGCAGAGCGGCGATCGCCTCTCCGCACCTCTGATTCGGAAGGCGAAGCATCCAGACGATGAGCCGGCTCGTCGGCGTGACGGCGACATCCGACCAGCGCGCGGGCCGCGCAGTGATTTCGTCGTAGTCGACGTCGTGGTCTCCCGGCCGCCACGTGCGCATGCGGAGCCGTTCCTCGTTCTCCAGCGTCATCTGGTACTTGACGGCGTCAGGCGTCATCGCACTCACCTCCCCGGTTCTTCGAGGATCGCATGGAGCTCCTCGAGCGTCAGACCGAGGGACGCGGCGAGCCGTGGACGAACCCAGAGCATCGGCTCGGTCGCGCCGGTCTCCCAGCGGGCGACGGTGCAGCGCTGCACACCGAGCACGGCGGCCAGCGCCTCCTGCGTCAGCCCGACGACGCGGCGACGCTCCACGATGAGCGGGCGGCGCACCCGCGCGGCGTTCGCGACCTCTGTCATGTCGACCTCCCGAGCCGCTTCGGCAACCGCCACAACCTTATCGCCTATCCCGAAAGGTGACAATGGAAGTAGTGTTGGCTTGTGAGCAAGTGGACGAGCGTCTCCCTGCCCTACGTCGTCGGGAACGCGGCCGACGCTTGGGCCGCCGAGGCCTCCGCCGCGGGCGGCATAGGCACGCAGCGGCTCCTCTCCGTCACGGAGCACACCGCGGACAACGAGGCCGCCGCCGCCCTTGGCCTGGATCCGGGCGACCTCGTGATCAGGCGCTCACGGGTGATGCTCCTGGACGACCATCCGGTCGAGCTCGTCGACTCCCACTACCCGGTCTCGATTGCCCGCGGCACGAGGCTCGCCGAGGAGCGAAAGGTGCGCGGTGGCGCCGTCGGGCACCTGGCTGAGCTGGGGTACCCGGTCCGGAAGGTGATCGAGGACGTCACCGCCCGCCTCGCCACCGAGGCGGAAGTTGAGACGTTCGGCCTCGCGGAGCGAGCGTGCGTGATCGAGCTGCGGCGGGTCATCCTGTCCGACGACGACCTCCCCGTCGAAGCCACCGTCATGACCTCCCCGGCCGACGGCCGGCGACTTCGCTACGAGATCACGCCGTGAACGGCACCTCCCGCAGCGCGGACCACCGCCCACGCCACGAGCAGATCGCCGCCGAGCTGCGCGAGCAGATCCTCTCCGGCGACCTCGCCCCGGGCGCGCAGATCCCGTCCACGGCACAGCTCGTGTCCCGGTTCGACGCGGCCAACGCCACCATCCAGCGGGCACTGCGCGCCCTCAAGGACGAGGGATTCCTCGACAGTCGCGTCGGCAAGGGCGTGTACGTGCGCGCAGCGCACCCGTTCGTCGTCGACGTCGCCGCGTATGTCCCGCCTGGCGACGGGTTCCGGTACGACCTGCTCGACATCGCGACCGTAGTCCCGCCCGCGGATGTCGTCGTTGCGCTGGGGCTGGCGGACGGCGGCGAGGCAGTCCGACGCCGGCGCCTCATGCTGCACCACGGCAATCCGGTCGAGGTGTCGGCGTCGTACTACCCGGCCGACCTCGTCGCCGGGACCCCGCTCGCCAGCCCCGGCAAGGTGCCTGGCGGCGCGCCGGCCGTCCTCGCGTCGCTGGGCTCACCCGAGCGGTCCTTCACCGACCGGGTCTCGGCCCGCCAGCCCACAACAGAGGAGGTTGCGCTCCTCGCCCTGCCCGACGGCGTCCCCGTTCTCCGCCAGCTGCGCACCGTCCTGTCCGACAATGACCGCCCGGTCGAGGTGAGCGTGCTGGTCAAGGGCGCGCACTTGTACGAGCTGCAGTACCAGCAAGTGATCCCGCAGTCGTAGCGGTCAGTCACCAGTAGGTCCCACCGGGCTTTCCCTGGCGAGGACCCCCTTGATGACCGCGATCGTTGAGCGAAGCTCAACGGAGTACCAGGCGGAGTGCCGCTCAAGCTGCGCTCGCACGGCGGGACTCCCCTGGTAGATCGCCATCATGAGCGCGAACCAGGCGTCGCCGCTCGCTCCGCGTACGTGAGCCCGTTGTGCCGCGATCTCCTGAAGGTAGATGCAGTACAACTCGGCGATCGTCTGGATCCGGCCCTGGTCGGGGTCGCCCGTGGGATCGGCATCGTCGAAGAAGTACGGGCGCAGGTGTGGGTAGGCGATGAACACGTCCTTGAGCTGCGTCCCGATCGCAGACGTCGCGCCGCGGGCCGTCGACCGGAGGCTGATGACGACCTGCCGCAGTTGGACCAGCACGGCCACGATCCCCAGGAGGGACGCGACGCCACCGACGATCTCGATCCAGGTGAGCGTGGACTCAGACAAGGCGCCTCCCCGACCATCGGACAGTTGGCGCATATCCGACCACACGCGCACGCGTCCGTCACGGGTGCAGAACGATGTGGCGGCTGGAGACCGCTCCATCGCTTGTCCGTCGCGTCGACTGTCGGCTGATCGCGGCCCGCGCTCGCACAAGGTCGGCACGCTGGGTGAGCGTCGTCGGCTCCGGACCGAGCGGGTCCGTACCTTTGATCGCGTAGCGGTCCCGGTACGCCGCGACGGTCGCCAGCGTGTCCAAGTCAGCATCCGACGTCGCCTCCCCTCCCAGCGCCCGGCCCACCCAGGGCTCGCGGTCGCGCATTGCGGCCTCGGCCAGGTCGCGGGCCGTCTCCTCGATGAGGTCAGCGCGCTCGTCCAGGGCCGTACGGACGTCATCGGGCAGAGGCCGAAGCGCCTCGGGGATCAGGCCGGCGACGAGCACCGGCGTGGCGACCGGCCGGGCGGTCGGCCGTTCAAGCCGGGTGTGCAGCACCGCACACGGGCTGTCGGCGTCGAGCAGGGTCCGGCGTGCGGCCAGCGCGGGGAGCACACGCTCGACGTCGTACCCGTACGCCTCGGCCCGGCGTAGCTCGGCGCACAGGGCGTCGAACGCGTCCGCGCCTGTGGCGTCGGGGTCGAGGGCGTCGGCGACGTCGGCGGGCCGCAACCCGCCCACCGTGAGCGCCGCTGCAACCAGGCGCCCCCACCGGGGTCGTTGGGCGACCTGGGCGATGTGCTCGTACTCGGCGGCCCACTGCGCAATCGAGTCCCACCGCTCGTGCTCGGCCCTTTCGGCCTGCCGCGCAGACGGCTCAGCCCCGACATGCGCCAGCACTCCGTAGAGCACCTGCTGCGGCGTGACTTCCTCGGACGGCGGCGTGTGGTCGCCGTCGGGCCGGTCCGTCGCCACGTACGCGACATTCGACGACCGTCCGCGGGTGAGCGCGACGTACACGTTCTCTCGGGTCATGGTCGAGGTGACCAGGACGTGGGTGGTGTCGACGGTCATGCCCTGCGCTCCGTGGGCGGTGACGGCGTAGCCGAGGTCGAGGTGCTCGGCGACATACCAGGCGGGCAGCACGACGGTGTTCCCACCGTGGCGCGGCGTGCCGTCGGCGCGTAGGCGCCGGACCTCGACGGACCCTTCCGGTAGGACGTCGGTGACCTGCCAGCGGTCGCCGTTGCGGACGAACGCGCCGCGGACCAGGTCGTGCGGGGTGGCCAGACGACGGTCGTTGCGGCGAGTGACGACGACGTCGCCCACGCTCGCTTCCAACCCATCGCGCAGCCTGACCGCCTGACCGCGGTCGGTGGCGCCGCTGACGAGCCGGTCGGCACGAGCTCGCTCGTTGAGCTCGCGGACGGTGTCGCGTGTGTCGGCGACCAGGAGCGCGACGTGGCCGCCACTCGAGTCGGTCTGCCAGGCAGCGTAGGCGGCGTCGATCATGTCCTCGGTGGTGCCGCCGCGGATGCGGTCGTGGTGGTCGTAGACGTCGATGACGTCCGCGTTGCCGTCGCGCAGGCGCAGGGAGGCGGTCTTCTCCCAGTCGTTGCGGAACCGGTGCACCTCGGTCAGCTCGGGTACGACGGAGTCAGACTCGCCTGCACGTGCCGCGTCGCGCCTGGTCTCGACCAGAAGGGCGAACGCTCCCCCTGCCTCGACGGACTGCAGCTGGGCCGGGTCGCCGACCAGGAGCACCTTCGCCCCGGCCTCCGCAGCGAGGCTGTTGACGCGGTCGAGGGTCTGGGTCCCGGCAAGGGTGGCCTCGTCGAGGATGACCAGCTGCCCGCGCGAGAACCAGGCGCGCCCCTCCCCCGCCTCGTGGAGCCACATGGCCGTGTTCTCCGTCCGGATGCCCAGCTCGTCGCTGAGGACCTGCGCGGCCGCGGCCGACGGTGCCAGCCCGACGACCGAGCCCGGCCCGTGCGCTCGTTCCCACACGGCGCGCAGGGCCTGCATCGTGGTCGTCTTGCCGGCGCCTGCCGGGCCGACGAGCAGGTCAACCTGCCGCCCGGACGCGGCGATCCCCCTGACGGCGGACCGCTGCTCGGTCGTGAGCGTGCGCCCGTCGAACGGCCGAGACATCACCGCGTCCACCATGCGCAGGTCCACCGTGGAGGCCGCGGTGTTCGCGGCGCGGGCCAGGAGCCGGTCCTCTGCCTCCAGGGTCGCCGGGGCGGTGTATCGCTCGCCGCGGTGCGGGCGCAGCCAGCTGGTTCCGTCCTGGCGGCGCATCGCCGCGGGCACGGACGCGCGCTCGCCGGGCGTCAGCCGCACGGACGCGTCCTCGGCCATCGCCACGACCGCGGCGATCAGGCCCTCGCGGTCCTCGGCCGAGGCGAGTCGCAGGCCCATGGACTGCCGGTTCGCCTCGGCCCACAGGTTCCAGTGCGTGTACGTCGCCTTGGAGGTCGAGACCGCGGTGACGACGTCGTGCGCAAGGTGCGCCATGACGCCGTCGGGCACCTTGGCCGCGGTGAAGGTCCGGGCCAGCGACGTCGTGGTCACCTTCCGCGCCCACCCTGTGGGGTCGGTGCCCAGGAGGCGGGCGGCGCGGGTCCGCCAGGTCTCGGTGAGGTCGTGCAGGGAATGGATCTGCTTCTCCGGGCGCGTGGCGAGCGTTGCCCGCGCGCGCAGCCTCGACCGGGTGCGGCTGGATGGCGTGCGGCCATGGCGGGCGACGTGGTCCTCGACGAGTTCCTCGGCGCAGGCGTCGATCTGGTGGGTGCGCGAGGAGAACTCGCTGATGAGGGTGTCCGGGACCTCGGCAAGCTCCCACTGGGGCATCTTGTCCGCAGGGCGGGAGCGCTGCTCCCAGGCCAAGCCGAACGTGCCGGTGAGGCGGTCGCGCAGCGTGGCGTCATAGTGGGCAGAGAGCGCGACGGTCGCGTCGAAGAGGGGCTTGGCGTCCAGCGCGCGCCAGACGCCATCGTCGACGGTCTTGACCTTGTTCGAGACGACGACGTGGGTGTGCAGCTGCGGGTCGTTAGCGCGCGAGTCCCAGTGGTCGTACGCCGCGGCGGCGATGCCGACGACGTCCTTCTGCTCGATCCCGCCGTGACCCGTGCGGGTGGCGGCGACGTGCTTCTCGAGGAGCGCGAGCGTCTCTGCGACCGCGGAGTGGTGAGCCTCGACGATGAGCGCCTGGGTGTTGGCATCAGCGACAGCCCACAGGACGCTGACGGACTTTGGGACGCTGAAGGTCAGGTCGAAGCCGGCGACGGCGTGGCGGTCCCCGACTTTGGTCTCCTCGGCTTCGATCCTGGCCGTGGCGGTGCGGCGCTCCTCGGCTGTGAGGTTGGCCTCGAGCTTCGCAGCACGATCCTCGGCCCGCTCCGCGACGGACTTGTACCGCTGGAAGTCACGGCCCAGGCTGCAGCCGGTGACCGGGTCGCGGCCAGTACCGATGAGACGCTTGAGTTGCTCGGAGGTGACCGTCTGCCCTGGGGCGAGCGTCCCGTCGCCGAGGTGCGCGACGCCCTTGCCCAGCCAGAACCCGGGCGGCGTGCCCGCCTCGAGGTAGTACCACGTCACCTGATCCGGAGCCGTGCGGTCGCCGTCCGCGTTCGCGACGGACTTGAGCACGTAGGCGTACCCGTGCCCGGCCGAGACCTTGCGGATGGACATCGTCACGGCGGCGCACCCCCTCGGCAAGGAGGTGCGCGGCATACACCCTGCACGGTGCACGAGCCAGCGTGGACATTTCGCCGTTTTCGGACGTAGCAGTGGGCACGAAGGACGTCGTGCCGAAGGCGTCCGCCGCAGTTGTAGCAGCTCTGCTGGGGACGACAGTCGCGGGTCCAGCCGGAGGGGTCGTGGCGCTACGGCGGCACCAATGCTGGGGTCGATCATGTCGCGCTCTACAGCCGCTCGCGGAGCGCAGCGACGACCACCTGACCGGTGGCGCGAACGCACCCCGCTGGCTGCCCTCGCCTACGCTGATGGCCAAAGCGATCCTTAGAATCTCAGCGTGCCAGTCCACCAGTCTGCGTTGCTCACCGATCCCAAGACGAGGGCCGTCCTTCGAGAAGGTCAGGTCCTTGCGTCGGACCCCTCCGCAAAGGAGGCCACCGTGCGTTGGTCGGACGGGGTCGAGGATGTAGTCACCCCGGGAAAGAATCGCGTCGTCGTCGTCGCCACTGGTGGCCTGAGATACCTGCAATGGATAAACGGAACGACGCCGGCCGAAGCATACGCTGGCGACCCGGTGGCAGCGGTCGTCGGAGCGGTTCTCGACATGGCTGGGGGCGAGGGCACGGTTCATGAACTGACGAAGAGGCTCATGGGTGTGCCTGAGGACGAGCTCAGGGACCTCCTCGTCAATCGACGCGACGAACTGAATGGGGCCGGGCTCGCGGTGACCAGCAAGCGGGTACGCCTGAAGACGGAGGTTCTCGAGAAAGCCGCTGAGCAACCCGCGGGGATCTCGTCGCCAGAAGGTCTGCCGGCGGCCGATGCCCCGTCAAGCAACGTCGAGTTCGAGGTTGATACTGGTGGCCAACCCGATGCGGCACTCCCGACGGCTCCATCGGAGGCAGAGACAGAGCCGTCGAAGGCGCGTTCGGCTACTGACGGGGTTGCAGAGCCAGTTCGCGACGACGGACCTGACACTGATCGGGAGCCCACGCCCGAGAACGCTGCCGAAGCAGCCACTCCCGGTCGAGAGCCGCAGCCCGGTGCGACCCCGACGAACGTGGACAAGGCCGCGGAACGCCCGATCTCACCGATTCGTCGGCTGACCGAGATCGCGGCGATTGCCGATCTCGAAGCACGTCGACCGCTCGCCGTGAGCCTGGCAGCGGACAGGGACCCCGTCATGCGCTTCTTGGCAGGTGCCCTCACCGACAACGTGCCAGCCGCGGTCGTAAAAGAGCTGGCGGGCAAGCCGCTGGCGACCATCGACCAGATGAGTGGCGTCAGTGCCAAGGTCGTTGCGACTGCTGCGTCGGCCGTGAGCAGTAACGACCTGGCAGCGATGCTTCTCCTCGTCGCGTCGACCAGCGAGGCGCCAAAGGGAGTCACTGGCCGTTCCCGGGACGCGCTGGAGTACCTGGTTCGACAGGTGGCAGCCGAGCTCCGATCGGCCGCTGGCCGCCGCCACGAGCGCGCGCTGTCACTCTTCGTCTCAAGGTCCGCGCCCCTGCTCTCTCGCGTTTCGGCCGAAGCACTCATCGAGTTGCTCGGTGCGTTTACGTCCACGACCGTCCGCACGCATGGCGAGCAGGTCCTTGCCGCGATCGTCCAGGCTCTCCAAACCTCGGACCGGATCGACGTATCTGAAAAGGGTTTGCGCGAGCTTGGCAAGCAGGCGGCTCTCATGCCGCTGGCGGAGTCGCCCGCCCGTCAGGCGTTGCTCGGCCGGCTGTGGCTGCTCAAGCCCGCCGAGGCCGGCCTAGCACGGTGGTGGAGCGAGGTCGGGGCCGACGACGTCGTGGCGGTGACGGACGGCGCGCTGCTTCGGGCACTCGCGGAACCGACGATCGCCGCTCACGTCGCGCCCAAGGTGCGGGTAGCTGTTGACGACGCCCAGACGCGGAGACGGCTCCTGACTCTGCTGGCGTCGCCACCCGAGGTCGCAGCCATGGTCGATCCTGAACGTGTCGGCCAGGCCTTCGCACGGATCGCGAGCGCGGACAAGGTATTCGCCGCCTGGCGAGCCGTCTTCACTGGTGCCGCAGACCGCGCCGCGGCCGAGTCTCGGATTACCGCGCTGAGCCAGGAGCGGGATACGGCCGCCCGCCGTCTGGAGTCGGCGCTGAAGGAGGCCGCGGCCTTGCAGTCGAACCTGGAGCGAGCGCACCGGCAGATCGATGCCATGCGCGAGGCTGACCGGGCGTCGCACGGTGCGAACGAGCGGCAGCTGCAGATCGATGCGATGCGCTCGGTGGCGCGGATCGCTGCGCTTGCAGTCGAGGAAGTCGGCGCGGGTGATCCAAAGCGGGCGCGTGACCGGATCACCGCGCTCGTGCGGCGCAGCGGACTCGAGACCGTGGGTGAAATCGGGGCCGTGGTGACCTACGACCCGACTCTGCACGACAGTATCGAGCGCGGTGTCGAACCGGGCACCGAAGTCAGTGTCAGACAGCCCGGGTATACCTGGACGCATGGGGGCGAACGGGTCGTTCTTGCCCGCGCGACCGTAGAGACGTTGCACGTATAGGAGCGCCCGTGGCACAGACCGCGATTGGGATCGACTTCGGTACCAGCACTTGCTTGGTTGCCGAGGGCACCGCCCTGAGGACCCAGATCGTCGCGATCGGGGACACCCAGTCGTGGATGCCCTCCGTCGTCGCGCAGGGCGACCGCAGTCTTCTGGTCGGCGAGGAGGCAGTGGCGGTCGCCGAGCATGCGCTGCTGCGCTCAGTGAAGCGGGCCATCACGAAGAACTGGGCCGAGGTCAAGGTCCCAGGGACCGATGTCACGCTGAAGGCCGACGACGCGATCTACCACTTGCTTCGTGAGCTGCGGTCGCGCGCAGAACAGAAGGCATTTCTCGACCTGGCCGACGGCAGCGTCCGGCTCGGCTGCCCAGCCATGTGGACCGGCGCCCAGAGGCGACGCCTCATGGGCCTCGCCGAGGAAGCAGGCATCTCCGTCGGGGGGGGGGGGGCCGGGGTAGAAGCGCAGGCCGCGGGGGTGGGGGGGGTGCGTGAAAGAGGCCGCCTCGTCGACGCTGGTCGACGAGCCGATCGCCGCGGGTGTCGCATGGCTCATGAAGCGCGCGCGGGACCGTCGCGAGGAGATCCGCGGCAGGGTCCTCGTCTACGACATGGGCGGCGGCACGCTCGACATCGCGGTGCTGGATGTTCACGCCGAGCCGTACCAGGACCCGACGATCAACGTGCTCGCTGCGCACGGCATCGACGAGGCCGGCGACGCCGTCGACCAGTCGATCCTTCGTGACTATGAGCTCCGGCTGGCGGAACAAGGCGTCTACCTCGACGAGCAGCCGCGCCCTGAGGTGGCCCGCGCCTGGGTCCGCCGCGCGTCGCGTGAGGCGAAGGTGAGCCTGACAACCGCGATGGACGCTCGCGTCCCGGTCGGCTATGCCGAGGCCACGCTGCCGGACGTGATGCTGTCGCGCGAGTCGCTCGACGACATCGTTCGTCCACAGCTCGACCGGGCGCACCGGTTCGTGGTCGCGACCCTGCGCGCGGCTCGCCTCGCAGAGAGGGGTGAGTCGTCGATGTCTGCCGTCCGGTCCATACCGGAATCCGCAATTCTCGACACGGTCGACTACGTGCTGCTCGCGGGAGGCATGAGCCGGACGCCGGCAATCGCGGAGTACCTGCGCGACAGGTTCACCGAGGCTGAGCTGCACGAGATCCCGGAAGTCGCTGCCGATGAGGCGATCGCCGTCGGGCTCGCGGAGACCACCTCGTACGAGCGGCTGTCACTGCACCGTCCCGGGTTCCACTTCTACCTGGAGTGGGACACCCCGCGGGGGCGGCAGGAGCACCGGATCTACGACGCATACACGCCCTTCTACGACCCCATGGGCAGTCTCGGCGGGGATAGTGCGCGCTACTACTGGCGTGACCGGGGCGAGCTGCCGACGTCAGGTGAGGGCGTCCTGACCGTCAGGTCCGTGGAGGCGCACGAGAAGGACGAGGTGCCGATCAAGTTCGCCGATGCGGACGGCGAGTTCGACGGCGTCAGCGTCCGCTTCGGGCACCAGCGGTTCGTCCTGCGCCTGGCGCAAGACGGCTCGGTGCTCGTCGGCGACGGCACCGGCCGAACCACCGAGTTGGGGGTCGACCGGTGGCCCGTACTCAAGGGCGACACCTACCAGCGGATCCTCGTCGAGAACGCCCGGCAGCAGGCGGCGTCGCTCGGTACCGTGCGCAAGCTGGCCTGGCACCAGGAGGACTACTGATGCCAGGCCGCTACGCGGTCAGCTGATTGTGCCGGTCACAACGAGAACCGCGACCGGCGTGAGCGACACGGCCAGTTCGCGACTCTGGCTGATCCGGGACTTCTCTCGCTCGAGCGACTCACGGAGGTTGCCGGCTCGGGTCAGCTGGCCCTTCGCGTAGCTGGGATCCTTCGTCGCATATTCCCGCGCGCTCGCTGTGGCCCTGTCGATCTTGATCCTGAAGTACCGCTCGCGGGCTTCGACTCGGCCGTCGATCAGGGCTGCGTTGTCCTGGGCACGTGTCGCCTCCGTAGCCGTTCGCCGATCCCAGATCTGCCGTGCCAGCACTGGGAGCGGGCCCCGGGCATCAAAGTCGTCGGGCACGTGCGCGTCGCGCAGGGTGCCGGTGGCCACGGCGGCGAGCAGAGCGTCCTCGGCCCCGGGCACGGCAGCATGCGAAGTCGCGTCGATCGCGGTGGACCACAGCTCCAGGCGCGGGCGCAGACCGCTGGTCTGGGCGAGGTCGACGCGGGCCAGGAGGTACTGGTCGGGTGCGATCCCCGGCACGGCGACTGCGCCGAACCGCCGTAGGTCGGTCTCGGAGCGCTCCAGCTCGAGGAGGGCGAGGCTCACGAGTGGGTGTCGGACCGAGAGCAGGTCGACGTCGTGCTTGCTCGCGGTGTCGGCGTCGAACGTCACCCGGACGTCGCGGTCGGTGCGGAACGCCCCCTCCAGGCGGCTGAGCGGGAACGTGGTGCCGCGTCCGCGTTCGCCCCGGATGTGCCCGCACTTTTCGGCAAGCTCTGGTGTGCCGCGCAGCAGTAGGATCCCGTTCTCGTCCGGACCGGTCAGTCGGCTACCGGTCGGGACGAGAAGGCGTCGCACGAGCCGTTCGATCTCGGTCCGTCCGACGAACCGCCCACGATCAGGGCCCTCCTCGCCCATTCCCTCGATCCGCAGGTGGTCCGCCGTGGCGAGCGTCGCGCGGGACTCCTCGATGCGCTCGATCTCGCGCCGGTTGTTCTCGATAGCGACGGCGATCTCGTTCTGCCGCCGCCGAGCCTCTTCCGGGCTGAGGCGCTGGGTCAGAAGCTCGGTCCGGTACTGCTTGAAGTGCGACCGCAGGATCGGTTCTAGATCGCCGATCGATCGCTCGAAAACGCCGATGCGCTGGTAGAGACGCTCGAGGATATCGGACTCGATGGTCCCAGGGACGTGCATGTTGCGGACGAAGATCTTCTCGCTCTGCTGACCGAACCGGTCCACACGCCCGATGCGCTGTTCCACACGCATCGGGTTCCACGGCAGGTCGTAGTTGACCACGGCGTTGCACGTCTCGAAATCGAGACCTTCGGACCCGACCTCACTGAGTAGGAGCAGGTCGAACTCGCCGGCGCGGAACTGCTCCATCACCTCGACGCGACGCTCGATCGGCGTCTTGCCGTGCATGACCGCGGCCGTGAACTCCGGGCGCACGCGTGAGAGCAGGTACTCCAGCGTCCCGGGGAAGGTCGAGAACACCATGACCTGCCGCACGCCGATGTCGCGCAAGCGGCGCAGGTCCTCTACGAAGGCCTCGTACTTGGAATCCACGCGGATTCCGCGCCGGAACGCAGCCGACGACGCCAGCATCTCCGCCCACGCCGGCGCCGCGGGCCGCTCAACGTCCTGGGACCCCTCGTCGAACAATTCGTCCGGATCGTCCACCGGGCTCACCGTCACGCCTCGCTCGGCCTCCGTCTGCGCGCGCCGCAGGAGCGCAGGGAGGCAGCTCGCTGCCTGGCGCAGAGGCATCTGCATCGCGAAGCCCACGGGGATGCCCTCGTACCTCGCTCGGTCGCGGAAGTAGGTCTCGACAGCGTCGTAGACAGCCTTCTCTTCCGACGTCCATTCCACCTCGACCGAGTACGCCTCGCGCACTGCCTTCGTGCCCGGGACATCGATCTTGCGGGTGCGGGTGAGGACCCCGCTCAGCGGAGAGAGCTCGGCGATGAACCGTCGCGCCTCCGACCACTCCTCAGGTTCGAGAGGGCGGTCGACGTCGAGGACCTTCAGAAGTCTGTCGAAGTCGGGCCGCATCGCGAGCGAGCGGCCGAACGGCACCGTCTCCACCCGCTTGAGCGTGGTGCGGGCGGTCCGACCGATCCCTGCCGTCGCGACCGTGTGCAGCGTCTCGTTCAGCAGGGCATTCGGTTCGAGCTGCGCCCGGAACACGTCCTTGTCGTAGAAGCTGCCCTCGTCGAGGATCTCCAGCAGGTTGAACAGGTCGTCCTCGCGCAGGTTGATGGGCGTGGCCGAGAGGAATAGCAGGTAGTCCGACCAGTCGGACAGGAGGTGTCCGAGGCGGTTGGACCGGCGCCCGGTGTTCCGCATCTGGTGGGCCTCGTCGACGATGATCAGGTCGAACCGAGGGTTGACCTCGTTAAGCGCCTCGAGGACCGTCGTGGCCGACCGCAACGACTCCAGGCTGATGACCGCCTGGACTTCTGGGTCACCTCCCGTGCGGATGTCGTCGGCAAGCTCCTGGAGCCGGTCCGGCTTGATGATCTCGATCTTGCGGTCGAATCGCCGGTTCATCTCGTCGCGCCACTTGTGCGTCAGGGCCGACGGAGCTACGACCAGGGCTCGGCGCAGGCGACCCGCCCCACCTGCCGGTCCGCCGTCATGGCGCTGGTCGAGTTCGTTCCAGACCAGGCCCGCCTCGATCGTCTTGCCAAGACCGACCTCGTCCGCGACGAGAAGGCGGCCCGTACCCGAGGAGAGCACCTTGATCGCAGGGAGGAACTGGTACGGGCGGAACACCGTCTTGCTCGCCGCGAACGAGTACAGGACGTCGGTGAGCGGGTTACGGAGCGTCGCATGCGTCAGTGTCAGGGCGAGATCCGTCGAGCGTGCCGGCGGCTGGCTCGTCCAGAATGCGGGTGACCGAGGGTCGCCCGCGAGCCGCTCCAGCGCGGTCTCGGGATACTCCCGAAGGAGGCCGGCCACCTCGACCGTCACCTGATAGCCAGCAGCCATTCGCGTGATCTTGCGGACCGTGCCGAGTTCGGAGGTGCTCCTGACCCGCACCATCGATCCTGGCGTCAGGTCGGTGCCACCACCGAACGGGACGGCGTCCCCCCATTCGTCGCTGCGGACCCGCAGGGCGAGCTCGACCCATGGCACGTCCCTGTACCGGGTCTCGAAGCTGGACGCCTGCTCCTCAGGACCGCCGTCGGCCATCGCCAGGACGCGCCAGCGTCCACGGCGGGCGCTCGCATAGACACCCCGCGGTACGCCGCCGAAGGCGTCGTACTCGGCGGCGGTCCGCACATCGGCGTTGACTGCAGCAAGCGCAGCGACGTCTTCCTCCGTGACCTTGCCCAGCACCAGTAACTGATCGACCGGGGCGGCCGCGAGCCAGCTGAGCCCTTCGCGCCACGGGAAGTATTTGGTGTCGTCCACGCACGTGAAACTACCGGGCCGGACTCGTCTCAAACGCCGAACTCGACCAAAGTCGCCCTCTCGCGGTTTGGACTCCGGATCCGAACGGTGCCGAAGCCTGCACCTCGCGTGCACTCGGGATCTGGGGACCCGCTGGGCGCGTCAACGGACCTCGCCGAGCGGGTCTTCTCGTACGTCTTGGCGGAGGGGTGCCAGCGAGTTGCGCGAGCCCGCAACCGAACTGCCACAGCAGCCCCGAGAGTAGGCCAGCCCCGGCGCTCTGAGCCTCGGGTGCAAACGTGTGACGGACATGCCTACGACGGCTGCGGAGGGCCGGGATCGCAGCCGTCGTGCTGGATTGGGGTCACCTGACGCTGACCGATTCGAGACGCGCTTGTCAGCCTAGGCTCTCGAGCATCTGTCGTGTCATGTCGACGGCCTCGACCACGCCGGAGTACGTCCCGGTCACCTGCGACAGCGTGCCCAGGGTCTCCTCGAACGCAACCCGCCAGCCTTGCTTGTCATCCGGCGCGACCTGGTTCAGTCGCTCCACGGAGGCCTCCACAAGGGGACGGTCGGCGTCGGACACCGCGGCGAGCAGTGCTTCCAGTTTGTCGATGATTGCTTGCGGCTCGGGGGCCGCGGCGGCATCGAAATTCTGGGTGAACGTGTGGTCGGTCCCCGTGACGTTGCCCTGGCCGCCCTGGATGTTGTTGTCGCCGATCTGGAGGTTCGTGACCTTGTCGAACTTGAACTCTCCGCCGCTCATCGTCGATCTCCTTCTCGCTGTTCCTGGTGGATCGTGTGGCCGGAGCCGGTGACGTTGCCCGTTCCCCCTTGCACGTTGTGGTTGCCGATCTGTACGGAGTCCGCATGTTCCAGGTGGACGACGGTGATGGACGTACCTGGAGCGGGCGGGATCCTGAAGGGCACGACCACCTCGGCGGGGTCCAGCAAGTCCCTCAGGCGAGCGATCACCGCCGGCACTCCTGCTGGCAGCGGCTCGGAGATCCACCACGCGTCGTCGAGCTCCGCATGGCGCACGACCGCGTTGTCGGCCATAGGCGGGTCGGGCCATTCAACAGCAAGGTTGTCCAGCCCTCCGGCACCCGGCCTGATCGCCTCTGCCACCTGGGCGAGCAGACCCTGGGCGATCGGCGCGGCCGACGTCACCATCACCTGCAGGCGCGCAGTCCGGTGCGCCAGCCGGTGCAGCCACTCACCTGCATCCGCCGCAGCGCGGTGGGCTACATCGTCGGGACTGCGCCCCGAACCGAAGATGCCAGACCCGGTGGTGGGCAGCGCCCGCTCTGCGTAGATCCCGGCGACCTGCTCCAGAGCCGCTCGCTGCGGACCGTCCAGTACCCCCGGGACGAGCAGGACGGACAGCGCGACGGGCGTGGCCGATCGCTCGAGCGTTTGCAGGACGTGGGCCCAGGCACCCCGCCCGACGCCCTTGGCCGTCCAGGGGTCGACCCGGGCGATCGCGAACAGTCGGCCTGCCGAGGTGCGGTCGATCCGGACGGGCCTCCGCAGGGCGACGATGCCCCCGCATGGAAGCACCTCGAAGGGCTCGAGCACAGCGTCGATGTCCTGGACCTCGACGGGCTCCACGACGACGTGGTCCGGCACGACACTCGCACGCGTCCGCAGATCGTTCGCGAGCCGGACGACCTCTTCCGTCGTCGGCGCCTCGCACCTCCCGATCAGGAAGCAGGCCAGCGCGCCACGCCCGTCGGCGACCCAGCGAACCTCGAGTCGCATCTCCCCACCCGACGTGAGGAGCCCACTGAGCCAGACTGCCTCCGCCTCAACCGACGAGGCAGCGTCACCCGGGTGTGCGACGGCACCCGCGAGCGTGGCGCCGCTCGAGAGCGCCGGCGCCGGCCGAAGTCGCAGAGCGAACCAGGCGAGGGCACCATCGCCGTCCTCAACGACCTGCAGGTAGCTCGTGCGGCCCGTCACGGCCAGGGCCTCCGCATCATTGGTGCCCCTCCGACCGCCGGTCGGAGAGCGTCGGCGGCGTCCCGGTCGCACTCTCAGGCGACGAGTGGAGCTGCTGCGCCGGCAGGTACGACTGGTACGGAGACGCCGGAGAGACCTGCTGGTGCAGGGTCGCGTGCAGCAGCTCGCCGCGAAGGCGCCGCTCCCCCGCCGCCGCCACCGCGCGCCAGGTGAGCACGCTCGCCCACGTCACCACGAGAGACGCCGCGGTGAGCCAGGCGAGGGCAACCAGGTGTTCCCCGATCGGGTCTGCCGTCAGGCGTCCGACGACGACCGCGAGGAACGCGTCGATCACCGCTGTCACGACGGTCAGCGGCGTCAACGCGAACAGCGACCGGACGGCGAACCGCCGCCACGTCTCGCTCGCTCTCGGACGCCTACGCATCACCCTTGGACCCAGCACAGATCAGCCCCCTTGATCGTGTTCTCGCCCTGAGCGTGCAGCACCGGCGACGCCGCTCACCAGGGCTTATTCGCCTGCTCCGGGTCCGGCCGCCCGCATCGTGCTGAGGGTGTCACCTGCCGTGGGGTGGTCTGACGGTTCAGCGTCGGTGCTCGATGCGCGCGACCCTCCGGCCGACCTTGAGGAAGACCTCGCCGGTCGTGGTGCCGATCCCCGCGAGCACAGCTGTCAGGGTCTGGCGGGCGTCGTCCGGCGTGAGCGTGGTCTGCTCCTGGCCGGCTTCGGACTCGACGACGATCCGCAGGCCGTGCTGCTCGGCGACCCGCCGCACGTCACCGTTCGACGTCGCGAAGCCGAGCGCCTTGACGACCTCCGTGACGGGGACTCCGAGGTCGGCCACGACCGGCAGGTCGGAGACGTCACTGAAGGACCGTTTGGAGAACTGGGCGGTGAACTCCTGGCGGGCCTTCATGGCGGCGTCGAGCTCGTGGATCGCGGCGGTGACCTCGCCCGCGAGGATCTTCTTGAGGTCCATGGGGTGCAGGGTCCCGGCGGCGAGCCGTTCGGTGACGACGGCGAGCTCCGGGTCGGTCCACTCCGACAGGGCGCGGAAGTAGGGCTCGACGAGCCGGTCCGGCACGGACATGAGTTTGCCGAAGACTTCACCGGCCGGGGCCGCGACCGGCACGTAGTTGCCCTGGGACTTGGACATCTTCGCGCCGGTCCCGTCGGTGCCCTCGATCAGCGAGGTCGCCACGACGATCTCGGGGGCCTGGCCGCTGATCTCCATGACCTTGCGGCCCATCTGCATGTTGAGGAACTGGTCGATGCCGCCGATCTCCAGGTCGCAACCGATCTCCACGGAGTCCAGCGCCATGACCACCGAGTAGATCAGCTCGGCCATCGACAGGCCCTGGCCGGCCTCGAGACGCTTGCGGAAGTCCTCACGCTGCAACGGCATGGAGACGGGGATCTTGGCGAGGATCTCGATCATCCGCGGCAGGGTGATCTCGCGCAGCCAGTCTCCGTTGTGCCGGAACCGGGCCCCGCGGCTGAAGTCGAAGAACGGGGTGACCTGGTCCTTGTAGGTGGCCAGGTTTCGGGCGATGTCCTCGTCGCTCAGGGCAGGACGCTCGTCGGACCGTCCGGAGGGGTCGCCGATCTTCGCCGTGACGTCCCCGACGATGAACACGACCTGGTGGCCCATCCGCTGGACGCGCGAGAGCAGCATCATGGGCACGGCGTGGCCGAGGTGGACCTCGGATCCGGTCGGGTCGATGCCGAACTTCGCGATGAACGGCCGGTTCTCGGCGGCGGCCCTGGCGACGCGCTCGGCGAGCGCGGCCGCGGACGGTTGCAGCTGCTGGGTGCGGGCGCCGATCAGCTCGGCCTGCTCGGTCGGCGAGAGGTCCGACAGGTCCAGGGTGCGGCGGGCGGTCGTCTCGGTGAGCAGGTCGCTGACCGCCTGATAACCGGCCAGGTCCGCTCCGCGCAGCAGCGTGGTGACGGTCTGGACGGACTGGGCGAGGCGGGTCATCGAGGGCTCCTTGCTCTCTGGGAGGTTGATACGGGGCTATCGGTTCAAGGCCGGGCGGCGAGGATCACCTCGAACGACGAGGACTCTTCGAACGGTCCGTCCCCGAGCCGGTCGCGCAGGCGGTCCTGGAACTCCTGGGCTCGCTCGGCGAACAGGTGGGGCGCCGCGAAGCTGGTCGAGGCCAGGTAGCCGAGCACCTGGTCGATCGTCCAGTCGCGCGTGAACCGGACCCTCGTCTCGGTCACCGCGCTGAACGCCGATGCGCGCAGGACGTCGGTGTGCGCCTCGGTGCGCTCGAAGTACCCCGCCCTGCACGGCGGCGAGGGCCCAGGAACTCCTGGACCGTGCCGCGGACGGTCGCGGTCCAGTCGCTCTGGTACTCCCAGAAGCTCGGCTCGGAGAAGATCGCGATCACGCCACCGGGCCGCACGACCGGCTCGAGACGACGCAGCACGGTGGGGCGGTCGAACCAGTGGAACGCGCGGCTGATGGTGACCAGGTCCGCGGCCCAGCCTGCGGGAGCTTCGAACGTCTCGGCGGGCGACTCGACCACGGTGACGGCCAGGTCGGGAACCTCGGCGGCGAGTGTCGTGCGCGCCAGGTGCGCCATGGCGGGGTCCGGTTCGACGGCGAGCACGTCGTCGAACCGGGCGGCCATCGCCCGGACGACCTGGCCGGTGCCGGTGGCCAGATCGAGCAGCCGGCGCGGACGGCGGCGCGGCGATGCGCCGGTCAGGACGTCGGCGACGTCGGCGGGGATGCCGGGCCGGAACCGGTGGTAGGAGTCCGCGACCCCGGCGAACGGGCTCGGGGACGTCGGTTGCGGCGGTGTGGTCATGGCAGCTCCCTCGGTCGGTCCGTTCGGTCGCGCGTCTTCCAAGTGAGGCTTCGCGCGTCGTGCGGGGAACGCCTGGCATCGTGCCATCGCGCCCCCGGCCGGCGTCCACCGGTTAAACGTCCGTGACCGTTGCTGACGGGACCGAGCCCGTCCTCGGCCCGGCAGCCTGGTCACGGCAGGTCGAACAAGGCAGAGTCGCTCAGAACCTCACGGTGAGCGGGCAGCGTGCTCACCGCGCCGTGCGCTCGCAGGGCACTGAGCCCGAGCCCGTCGACCGCGGCGCTCGTCATGAGGTCGACGAACAGCCGCGCCGTCACGAGCGCATCGTAGGCGGCCCGGTGCGGGCGCAGGCCTGCGGGCAGGTCGTGGTCCAGGTGCCGGGTGCGGACCAGGGCGCCCAGGCTGTGGCTCGGCAGGTTCCACAGGTGCCGGGAGAGCCTGAGCGTGTCGAACACCTCGACGGGGGTCCAGCCGGGCAGCGACCTGGTCAGGACGTCCAGGTCGACGCGGACGTTGTGCCCGACGACCGCGGCTTGTGAACCGTCAACGCCCAACGCCGCCAGGACCTCGCCGGCCACATGATCGATCCTGGGCGCCGAGGCGACGTCCTGGTTGGTGATGCCATGCACGCGGCGAGCCTGCCAGGTGATCGGCGACGGCGGCCGGACCAGCCAGGCGCGAGGGCCGCCGATGCTCCCGCGCCGGACCGGCACGACCGCGACCTCGACGAGCTCGGGCGGGTACGCCCCGTTGCCCTCGACGTCGACGACGACGTAGTCCAGAGCGTCCCAGCGTGCCGGGATCGGCCGGTCCACGTCGATGCTCTCCACGAACTCGGTATCCTTCCCGCGCGGCGACCGTCACGCGACTCCACGGCTGTGATCCTCCAGGACCGCCCGGATCATGACGCGGTCCTGGTCCAGGCAGGTCCCGGAAGCTCCGGGCCCGGTAGCGTTCGGCCGATCGTGCAGGTCAGGCCGTCTGTAGCATCGCGGGCATGACGACACCGAAGCGGCCGAGCGTGCTCGCGACCCAGGAAGCCGACTTCCCGCGCTGGTACCAGGACGTCCTGGAGAAGGCCGAGTTGGCCGACAACGGGCCGGTGCGAGGGACGATGGTGATCCGGCCGTACGCCTACGGTCTGTGGGAGCGGATGCAGGCCGAGGTCGACGCCCGGATCAAGGCTGCGGGTGCCGAGAACGTGTACCTGCCCCTGTTCATCCCGCAGTCCTACCTGCAGCGCGAGGCCGAGCACGTCGAGGGGTTCAGCCCGGAGCTGGCCGTCGTGACCCACGCGGGTGGCAAGGAGCTCACCGAGCCGGTCGTGGTCCGCCCGACGAGCGAGACGCTGTTCGGCGAGCTGATGGCGAAGTGGGTGCAGTCCCATCGGGACCTGCCCATGTTGCTGAACCAGTGGGCGAACGTGGTGCGCTGGGAGATGCGCCCGCGGGTGTTCCTGCGTACGACGGAGTTCCTCTGGCAGGAGGGCCATACCGCCCACGCGACACGTCAGGACGCGACCGAGTACACGCTGCGGATCCACCTGGACGTGTACCGCGACTTCCTGGAGAACGTCCTGGCCATCCCGGTGCTCGTGGGAGCGAAGACGAAGCGGGAGCGTTTCGCCGGAGCGATCAACACGATGACGTGCGAGGCGATGATGGGCGACGGCAAGGCGCTGCAGATGGCGACCAGCCACGAGCTGGGCCAGAACTTCGCCAAGGCGTTCAACATCACCTACACCGACAGCGCGGGCCAGGTGCAGCACTGCTGGACAACGTCGTGGGGTTCCTCCACGCGCATGGTGGGCGGTCTGATCATGGCTCACGGGGACGACGCCGGCCTTCGCGTCCCGCCGCGGGTCGCCGCCGTACAGGCGGTCGTCATCGCGGTCAAGGACGACGAGCGCACGCTGTCGACCGCCAGGGACCTCGTGGCTTCGCTCAACGCTGCCGGAGTGCGGGCACGGATCGACGCCCGCACCGAGCAGGGCTTCGGCCGCCGAGCCACCGAGTGGGAGCTCAAGGGCGTCCCGCTGCGGATCGAGGTCGGCCCGCGCGACCTCGACGCCGGGCAGGTCACGGTCGTGCGCCGCGACACGAGCGAGAAGTCACCCCTCCCCCTGGGCGAGGTCGTAGCGACGATCCCGTCGCTTCTGGAGTCGATGCACGAGGACATGCTCGCAGCTGCCCGGCAGCGCCTCGCCGACCGCACGATCGAGGCCACCAGCGTCGACGAGGCACTCGAGGGCGCCATGACCGGCTTCGTCCGCATCCCGTGGAAGGCCCTCGGCGAGGGAGGCGAGCGCACGCTCAACGAGCAGGCCGTCACGGTCCGCTGCCTGCAGACCCCGTCCGGCCAGGTGCCCGGCGTCGAGGACTCCGCCGACGATCTGATCGCCATCGTCGCGCGCAGCTATTGAGCAACCTGATGGTCGTCCATGGTGTGCGGACTAGGCACCATCGACGACCACTCGGCCCAGGCGTCGGATCCCGAGGCACCGACGAACTTCCGGGTCCGCACCCCCCAGCGGCGCGGCCCACCCAGTCAGGAGCGGATCATGCGGACCTCGGTGATCCCGTGATCGTCGATGAAGACAGCGCCGTCGCGCGCGAAGCCATGCTTCGAGTAGAACGCCTGCGCCCGTGGGTTCGGGTGAGCCGTCCATAGGTCAGCCGGGCACGCGCCTGGCAGGCAGGTGTCCAGCAGCGCCGACGCCACGCCTGACCCGTGGTGGTCCGGGTGCAGGTAGAGCGACATGAGCTCGGTCTCGTGGACCGGGACCAGGCCGTGCTTTGTCCGGGCGGGGCCGACCTGGGCGAAGCCGACAACGACGCCGTCGACCGTGGCCACGATCGACCAGCCGACCGGGTCGCCTCTGGCCAGCCGGTTCGCCCAGCGCCCGGCACGGTACTCGACGGTGTCGGTGAGCCAGAAGTCCGGCGGGAGCAGGTCGCTGTAGGCGTGCTGCTATCCCGCGTGGTGCACGACGGCGATCTGCTCGGCGTCCCCAGCGACGGCTGGACGCAGGTCGTACGTGCTCAACGGTGGACCTCCTCGCGAACACGGAACATGGGTGTCGCTGGCAGGCTCTCGCGCCGGCGGCGCCGCCCGCCACCGATTTCCCTGACCAGGTCCAGCGGTTCACCATCTCGGCGAGCAGTGAGAAAACCTGTGGTGGCCCAGCCGACGACCAGGAACGATACGGTCATGGACGCCACGCCACGTGCCCTCCTGACCGCGATCGTGCCGACGTTCGGGCTCTCCGTGCGGTGCGGTGATCTGGAGCTGAAGGTCCCCCGACGATACCGACCTGGTCGCGCTTGCCGACGTCGCCGCAGGCGGTGTCCATGGCGCGGGTTCGGCGTTCACCTGGCCGTGGACGCGGGGCGGGCCGGACACGGTGCGCCGGACACGGTGCGCCGGAACGTCCTTGAGTACCACTGGGACCTGCGCTCTCGCGTGGACGCTGACGACTGGCGACTGAACCTGGGCATCTACAAGAACGGGCGGATCGTCGGCGTCCAGTCGATGTCCGCGAAGGGCTTCCTGGTCCTGGGCTCGGTGACCACCGGCTCGTGGGTCGCTGCCGGGCTCCACGGTCACGGGATCGGTTCCCTGGCACGACTCTTGGTTCTTCATCTCGGCTTCGAGGGCCTGGCCGCTCAGGAGATGGTCTGCGAGGCCTACACGGACAACCCGGCGTCCAACGCGGTCTCGGCGAAGCTCGGCTACCGGCTCGCTGACGAGCGGCGCGTCGCACGGGACGGCTCGCCTGTCATCATGCGTCGCTGGTCCATGACCCGAGAGGCATGGGACGGCCGCCCGGACCACCTGCGGGCGGGCATCCGGTCGCACGGCCTGGACCCAGTGATCAAGTACCTGGGCATCAGCTCCTGACACGCGTGAGCCGCCCGTCTCGGTGGGCGCCATCCTCACCACGATCCGCGCCGGTACCGTGGTGTGATGGCCTTCTTGAATCGCCTGCCGAGCAGCCAGGAAGCCGTCGCGATGCTTGACGACGCCCTGCCCGCGGGATCGGACCGGCTCTCGCACACGCTCGCCGTCGGTCGGCGCGCGCAGCTCGTGACCGAGCGGCTCACGGTTCGGCGCGCATCGCTGGTGGTCGCTGCGGCGTACTTGCACGATGTGGGCTATGCCGACGTGGCCGTCGACACAGGAGCACACCAGGTTGACGGTGCCCGTTACCTACGCGGGCTCGGGTACGACGACGACCTGTGCCGCCTCGTCGCCCACCACACGTTCGCGCGAATCGAAGCGCGTAACCAAGGCCTCGGGCAGGCGCTGGAGCACGAGTTCCCGATGCCCGACGGCGATCTCGCAGAGCTGTCGGACCTCGTCACCTACTGCGATCTCACGACAAGTCACCGGGGCGAGCCCACTACCGTCGACTCGCGGCTCGCCGACGTCTTCACGCGATACGAGCCGGGCCATGTCGTCGAGCGGTCGATGCGCGAGGCCGAGCCGTTGGCGCGTGCGCTCGTTGACCGGATCCGTGCGCGGCTCCACATCGCGGAGCGTTCCTGAGGGCCGACGGCGGGTCGGGGGCGAATCTGCTTGACCTGCGCGCGGGCCGATAGGTTCGTCTCCATGACCGTGCTCGTGCTCTGGGACGTGGATCACACACTTGTCGAGAACGGCGGAGTGAGCAAGGAGAGCTACGCCGGTGCTTTCGAGCTCCTGACAGGTCAAACGGCACGCAGCAGGGCTCGCACAGACGGTAGGACCGACCCTGAGATCATGGCGGATCTGCTCCGTGATCATGGCGTCGACCCTGGCTCGTTCAGCGCTGACTCGATCAGAGAAGCGCTGGTGGAGTCTCTGGAGACCCGTCGTGGGCGGCTCGCAGAGAAGGGCCATGCGCTGCTCGGAGCCAGAGCGGCGATCGACGCCCTGACAGAGGCCGCCGACGTAGTGCAGTCGGTCCTGACGGGCAACACCCGAACGAACGGCTTCGTGAAGCTCGAGGTGTTCGGCCTCGCAGACGCCCTGGACTGGGACTGCGGAGGTTTCGGGTTCGACGCCCAAGACCGACCCGGGCTCGTCGCCGTCGCGCAACGGCGAGCCGCAGCCCAGCACGGGGGCCAGTTCGACGGCGAGAACACCGTGCTGATCGGCGACACCGTCAACGATGTACGGGCTGGGATCCTTGGCGGAGCACGGGTCGTCGCAGTAGCAACCGGCGCCGATGATGTCGACACGCTCGCTGCGGCTGGCGCCACCCGCGTCCTGCCTGACCTGTCGGACACAGCCGCTGTGGTCGCGGCAGTCGCGGCCGCAGCCGGCCGCCCGACGTGGGTGCGCTGAGGGCGGCCAGCCTCCTGACGTGGGACTTCGTCGTCAGGTACCGTCTCGTCGGCAGAGAGGGGCCGACTGTGAACACTGCGCTGCGGCAGACAATGGAGCATCGTCGGATGGGGGTCGCGGAACTGGCTGCGCGGGTCGGCGTCGACGACAAGACCGTCCGGCGATGGCTCCATGACGGCCGTGTCCCGCACCGCCGCACGGCGCGCGACGTTGCCGACGCGCTCGGCGTAGCGCCTGAGGTTCTCTGGCCGCACGCCGATCAGAGCGCCGCCTCCGTGCACTCCGAGGTCGTCGCGCTGTATCCGCACCGTGCCGCAGTCCCGAAGCCTCTCTGGTTGAGCCTGATTCGGTCGGCGACTACCCAGATCGGGCTTCTAGCGTATGCGAGCCAGTTCTTGCCCGAGGAGAACCCGGGCGCCGTCGCGTTCCTGCGCCAGAAGGCTTGCTCAGGGGTGCGTGTACGGCTCGCGCTCGGAGACCCCGACAGCCCCGAAGCTGCACTACGAGGCGCCGAGGAGAGGCTCGGCGAAGCACTGCCAGCGCGGATCCGGATGGCGATGGCGTACTACCGACCACTGATCGACGTACCGAGAGTCGAGTTCCACCAGCATCGCACGACGCTCTACAACTCGATCTTCCGGTTCGACGACGAGATGCTCGTGAACCAGCACGTCTACGGCGCCTACGGCTACCTGGCCCCGATCCTGCACCTACGCCGCGACCCCGCCCACGACATGTTCGACATGTACGCGGCCAGCTTCGAGCGCGTCTGGGACGCGTCCTTCCCCCTGGGGAAAGGCCAGCCGTAACCCTGGAGGACGCCCCGAATGTCCGGTAACGTCCCATCGGTGCCGAACCCGACAGAGCGCGCCAACCATCACCTGGTCAGCCTGCTCACGGCTCGACGACTGAGCCCGGCCGACCTTGCACAGCGCGTCGATGTCGATCCCAAGACCGTGGACCGCTGGCTGCACCAGGGCCGCAAGCCTCACCCCGGGACCGCGACCCGGGTCGCTGAGACGCTCGGTGTGACGGTCGACGCGCTCTGGCCCCGCGACAGCGACGCAACCCCCGTCCACTCCGAGATCGTGGCCCTGTACCCGCACCGCGCCACCTCACCACCGGACCTCTGGCTGCGCCTGCTCAAAGGGGCCGCCTCGGAGATCGCCCTGCTCGGGCACGCGATCCTGTTCATCCCCGAGCAGAACCCGTCCTCTGTCGACATCATGCGGCGCAAAGCCCAGGACGGCGCCCGCGTCCGCATCCTCCTCGGCGATCCCGACAGCCCAGAGGCTGCTCTGCGCGGCAAGGAGGAAGGCGTCGACAGCGCCGTCCCCGAGCGTATACGGGCTGCTCTGGCCTACTACCAGCCACTGCGCGAGGAGCCAACGGTCGAGTTCCGCCTGCACCGCACCACGCTGTACAACTCGATCTTCGTCTACGACGACGACATGCTCGTCACCCCGCACGTGTTCGGCGCGGCCGGCTACCTGGCGCCCTTGCTGCACCTGCGCCATGACCCAGAACGCGACATGTTCGAGATGTACCGCGACAGCTTCGAGCGGGTCTGGGCGCTCGCTGAACCGCTGACCATCCCCTTGAAAGGTTGAGAACATGGCACGCATCGACTATCTCAACGACCCGGCCGCACCGACGCCGAACTCGATCGTCCCTGCTGTCAGCGTCATCGTCCGCGACGGGACGGGCCGGATCCTGCTGATCCACCGCACGGACAACGACCTCTGGTCCATCCCGGGCGGTGCCATGGAGCCCGGGGAGTCCGTCCGTCAGGCCGCAGTCCGGGAGACCCGGGAGGAGACCGGCTATGACGTGGAGATGACTGGGTTGGTTGGCATCTACACGGACCCAAACCACATCATCGCCTACTCCGACGGCGAGGTCCGTTCCCAGTTCTCGATCTGCCTGACCGGATCCGTCACCGCCGGCCAGGCCCGGACCTCGACCGAGTCGTCGGAGGTCGTCTGGCAGCCCGTTGACGAGCTCGAGGACCTGAACATCCACGCGTCGATCCGCCTCCGGATCGCTCACCTGCTCGACTCCTCGCGCAAGGAGCCATGGCTGAGCTGACCGGCCACCGGCGAGCCTGCGACGGACTCGCGGCGGACACTCGAAGTGTCCGTCAAGTGGTACCTCAAGTGCGGTGACGGTGTCCCGGGCCGCGGCTGTCTCCTAGATCGCAAGAGATCTGCGAGAAGGAGGCGAAAGCATGATGTCCGTTGACAAGCTATGGCGACGAACCGCGCCCCGCGAGGATTGTCAGGTCCGTGCAAACGTCCTGGCGGCCACGCCGCTGCACGGGGTCGGTCGGGTGCCGCTGGTGACACCGCACGGGGTCCTTGTCGTCGGTTATGACGACCAGGCCAAGACGTTCGACGCGAGGCTGATGTCCGACGGCCATGCGGAGCTCTGGCGGCGCGCACTGCCGATGGGCTCGTACGCGCAGAGCATCTACAACCCCGACACGGACGAGCTCTGCGTCCCGAACTCGTTCACCACGTACTCGGCCCTGGACCCCCACGACGGGCACGTCCGCTGGGAGGCCGACCTCGGATCACGCGTCCGGTCGACCGCGGTGGCCGTGGGCAGCCGGTACATCATCTTTATCGGGAACCACATCCTGGAGTTCGGGCCCGACGGCGTCACCGAGCTCGCCGTGTTGCCCGGCTCGATCTTCTTCGGCAAGCCGGCCGTCGCCGGCGAGCGGCTCTACTCCCTGGCCGGCTTACGGCGCGGCGAGGAGGCCTCGCTGGTCGTGGTGTGCTTCGAACGCGCATCGGGCCAGATCGTGTGGACCACGTCGGTCGGCCGGGACTACGTCGTCGCCTCCGACACCGCCGGCCCCGCGCTGGCCGTGGAGAACGGCCTGATAGTCGCTGGGACGAGCGACGGCCACGCCGTTGCGGTCGACGCCGAGTCGGGAACCGTCGTGTGGAAGACCGAGCTGCCCGGCCGGGGCGTCGCGGTGCGCTCCGCACCATGTGTCGCGGACGGCGTCGTCGCGCTCGGCACCCTTGAGGGTGCTCTGCACCTGCTGCGTTCGGTCGACGGCGGGCTCGTCTGCTCGACGGCGGTCGACCCGCTCGGGATCTGGTCCTCGCCCACGATTCATGACGGGTCCGTCTACGTGCACGGCGGTGCCTGGCTGAGTCGGCGCAGCCTGAACGACCTCTCGGCCGTGTGGGAGGTCCCGGTCGGGTTCAACGCATACTCCGCTCCCGTCATCGCCGTGGACCGGATCCTCATCTGTGGCGGCGACCCGCCCGGCGACGGCTATCTCGTGTCGGTCTCCCTGGTCGACCAGGAGGTACCGGTCAGCGTCGAGTCCAGGTACGTCGTAGGCGCCGACCGCGACTTCCTGCGCGTCGAGTACCAGGCAGGCGAGGGCGTCGACGAGATCGACCTGGACCTGCGTCACTTCGGACGCACCGGCCACGAGCGGATGCTGCGCAGCGGCCCGACGTCGTACTACTGGGCGGGCGAGATCCAGCAGGACAAGCGCTACGCCGAGGTGGCGATCTACGGGCGCCTGTACTCCGGCACGCACCAGCGCATCGTGAGCTTCATCGTCGACACCGGCACCATGGAGCGCCCCGCCGCGGCCCAGGCCCGGGTGTTGGGTGACGCCGAGCTGCCAGCGCCCGCTGATGCCCGCGCGAACTCCGGCGGCCCGGTACTCGCGGCCGTTCTGGCAACACACGGCAAGGCCGTCGACCCAGCTCTGGCCGAGGACGCCGCGCAGTACATCCGCGGGCGGGGCATCGACCCGCACCTGATCTGGCGAGGCGGATCCGCCCGGATCATCGCCTCGTCCACGCTCCCGCTGCCTGAGATGCAGGGCCGCACACCGACCCGGTCGGACGTGCTCGCCGTCATCGAAGGGTGGGAGAACGGCGGTCAGGACGACGCCTAGCAAGGTTCGGCAACACGACGAAGGAGAGGATGCACAATGCTCAACGTCCGTGACATCAGCACCGGCGCGCTGGACGGCGCGGGTCTCCTGCCGATCGGCAGCTACGACCCGTTCCAGCCGCGGTTCATCGCCAACCTCAAGGAGCACCTCGCCGCCGGGTACTCGGTGGTCGTCCGGCTCCACCCCGGGGTCGCCTACCCGATGCCCGACAACGACCTGGTGCACAAGGTCGACCGCGAGGGCCACGTCGTGGCCGTCGTCGGCTACGACGACGACCACGACACGTTCCTCATCGGCGACCCGTGGCGGGCCGAGTGGGGTGGTGACCGCCACGGCCTGACCACCCTCACCGCGCAGGACATGGCCCTGCTGCTGTGCAACTCGACCGCGTGCTACGCCGCGATGCCGGCGCCCATGACCATGTCCGCCCGGATCGAGGCCGTCGGACCCACGACCAACCAGCTGGTCGTCACCGTCGGCGCACCCCGCCACCCGCACGCCCGCTGCGAGCTGCGGTCCATCACCGACCTCAACGCGAGCATCAAGCTCCCCGCCGGCCTGGCCTGCGAGCAGGCCCGCCAGTGGGCCGGCCTCGTCACCCCCGAGGGCGACGCCGAACTCACCTGGGTCATCGAGGAGCGGGGACCGGTCGACGGCGAGATCGAGATTGCCGTCGCCGGCCTCGGACTCGGCTACGACCCGTACCCCTTCACCGACGTCGTCGGGTCCCGAGCGCGCATCGCCGTCCGCTCGGTCCTCGACGCTCCGGTCCGCGAGCGTCAGCTCGTCTGACAATCACAACGGCGGGAGCGGTGCTCAGGGGAACCTCCTGAGCACGGCTCCCGCTCTCGCGTTCAGTGGCCGACGGATGATGCCGGTGCGGCGCCGGTGCTCGAGACCGCGTCCTCCGCGAGCCACCAGCGCGTCCCGTTCGGGGTGTCCTCGATCACGATTCCCCGGCCGGCAAGGGCGTCGCGGATCTGGTCCGCACCAGCGAAGTCGCGCGCCGTGCGCAGCTCGGCCCGACGGGCGAGCTGGGCCTCGATCTCGGCGTCGTCGACCGAGCGGACGTCGAGGTCGAACATGTCGAACAGCTCGTTCACGCGCTGCAGCAGGCCCCAGGCGGAGGGTCCGGCCGTCTGATCGCTACGGTTCTGCTCACGGATGTACCCGAACAGCGCGGCCAGCGCGGCGGGCGTGTCGAGGTCGTCGTCGAGACGATCGATCATGGCAGCCCACGTCGCCTCCGCAGCCTCCACGGCCGCCGGAGTCTCTGGTGCGGACCGGTCGATCAGGCGGGCGAAGTTCTCCACCCGGCGCCGTGCACCACGCGCCTGCTCGAGCACGGTCGTCGACAGCTCCATCGAGGACCGGTAGTGCTGGGACAAGAACGCATACCGCAGGGTCCGGTAGTCGCTCATCGCCAGCGCGTCATGCAGCGTGAGGAAGTTGCCCGAGCTCTTGGACATCTTCGCGCCGTCGACCCGCAGCAGACCGGTGTGCACCCAGTGCCGCACCAACGGTTCCTTGCCCGAGGCCGCCTCCATCTGGGCGATCTCGGCCTCGTGGTGCGGGAAGATTAGGTCGACCGCCCCGCCGTGCAGGTCGTACTGAGGCCCGAAGAGGGCCTCGGTGATCGCGGTGTCCTCGATGTGCCAGCCCGGCCGACCCGGCCCCAGCGGCGTGTCCCAGAACGGGTCGCCGGGCTTGCGAGCCTTCCACAGCGCGAAGTCACCAGCGTTGCGCTTGGCGTCGTTCTCGTCGATCCGCGCCACCGAGTCACCCTCGGCCACCTCCGTGCGCCCCGACAGCTTCCCGTAGCCGGGGAACGTGGACAGGTCGAAGTACCACCCGTCGTCCAGCTGGTAGGCATGCCCACGCTCCACCAGCGCCTGGACCTGGGCCACGATCGCGTCGATGTAATCGTGAGCCCGCGCGTAGACGTCCACCTCAGTGTTGCCGAGCGCGGCCATGTCCTGCCGGTAGGCGTCCTCGAACTCCGCGGCGAGCTCACGCGGCTCACGGCCCACATCGGCGGCGCGGCGGATGATCTTGTCGTCGATGTCGGTGATGTTCTGGGCGTACGTCACCTCGAACCCACGAAGCCGCAGGTACCGGGCCAGGAAGTCGAACTGGGTATAGGTCTTGGCGTGCCCGACATGCGCGAGGTCGTACACCGTGGGGCCACACACGAACATCCGCACCGCACCGGGCGACATCGGTTCAAGCGGCTCCACACGCCTGCTCAGCGTGTTGTACAAGGCGATCGCCATGCCTACTCTCCAGATCTGATCTGTCCGACGGGCCTGTAGAACCCGCGAGATGTCCGGCCGACCTCACTTCACGCTCCCACGGCCTGAGGGCTCGTCCTGAGCATCTTCCCAGACCAACGACACGAATACACCGGACGAGGTCAGTTGACGGCGTGCATGTGCGACTCGCGGACGAGGAGGCCTCGGAGGCGCTCGACCTGGGCGAGCGCCATCGGGAAGGAGCAGGTCACGACCCGTAGCACGGAGGACGACACGGGCACCACGCTCGGGCGGCAGCCGTGACGAGTAGACCGCTGGCCCAGCCCAGCGACATCAGATCTCCTCGACGCGGTCGTGGTGCTGGGTGACGGCCAGGTGTCCTCCGCCGGGCAGCTGCACCACTGTCCCGGTCAGGGGCGTCGTGCCGCCCGGGCCCGAGCACGCGCTCCACGTCCTGACCCAGGTCCTGCCGACCGTCAAACGACTGTCCAGCCCACGAGGCCTTGCCTCGGTCCTGTCCGTCCGATCCCGACTAAGCCCGTTCGGCGCGCTGCCTAGAGCTCGACGCATTCGACCACGGCCTCGCGCAGCCACCTCTTTCCTCATAAGCCACTTCAGCTAGCTAGCTCGGCGTAGAGAACGGCCAGGTGCTGGCACGCGGCACCGACCCGCGGGCGTTCCTTTGCCTGCCCCACCGGCCGGCACTCAACCGCCCGGACCCGGCCGAGCTCGCCGCCCCGATCCCCCCGCCCGGTTGGCCGCACCGCACCCGTGCACGGACGGTTCAGGGTCTGAACGAGCGGTACGACGTCGTGCTGGCGAACCTGCCGTACAGCGACCTGCGGCTGCGCAACCCAGACGCGATCAGCGACCTGGTGATCCGGCAGGGGCGCGTCGTGCAGGGATCGTTGGCCCGAGCCCGGGAGGGCGGGATCGTGGTCGCGCTGGTCACCCACCAGGTCCTGGACAGCCTGGACGAGAGCGCGCGCAAGATCATGCTCGCGTTCGGCGACCGGCGCCGTCCGCCTGCCGTCTGGCACGTTGCGTCCACGCGTCCCGGGCGCCGACAGCGTGTGCGACATCCTGCTGTTCCGTCGCCGCGGCGACCACGAACCGGTCAACTCCGACGCGTTCCTCTACGCCACACCCCTTGCCCTCGACAAGGGCAAGGGGTTGGCCAACGAGTACTTCGTCGACCATCCCGAACATGTCCTCGGCCACATGCGGCTCCAGCCCGCTGGCTCCACCGGGCACATCCTGGTCGTCGCGCCCGACGGCGAACCACTCCCCCATCGGCTCGCCACGGCGCTGACGGACATCGTCACCCGTGCCCGCGAGCACGGTCTGACCGCCACATCAGCCACCTGGAACCCGCCGGCGGCCGACCAGGCTCCGGGCCGCCTGCCTCAGAACCGAGCACAACCCGACGACGAACACGCACGGTTCCCACGCCAGACCCCGCCCGCCCGGCATGAAGCGCGTCGGTCCGTCGATGAACCCCGCCTGGGGCTGTGAACCTTCCCCGCCTGGCCGTTCGTCAGGGAGCCAGTGGCCGACGTCGGAGATCTCGGTACCGTGTCCGGCTTGCTCCTCCGCGATGCCGACCCACCGGCTCTGCGTAGCTCCGCCTCGGGCAGTTGGCGTCGGAGTTCGAACCTAGAGTGAGGGAATCCCGGTGAAGGAGGTTCCCACCGTGTTGACACGAGCACCCCGCCTGCGCATCGCCGGGTATAGAGAGCGACTACGGCTCCGACAGCATGGCCGTTGGCAGCCGGCGCCCCTGGAAGCTGTGCGTGAGTGTTGTCGGGCGTCGACAGCCATTGACAAGGCAATCGGTAAGGCGATTCACGCCGCGCTCGCTGCGGGTGCCTCGTGGCAAGACGTTGGTCGCGCGCTCGGAGCCGCGAAAGGCACAGAGACTCAACAAGGCGTCATCGATGCGCTTGCTGACCAGAAGCGCGAGGTCTGGCGGCGATTCTGGACATAGCGCCACCTGATTGAACAGCAACCCTCGGGCCGCTGATCGCCAACCCACTGGGCGCAGCCGAGCCAATCAGCGTGCTCGCCCGTCTCGAGCCGGGCGTAAGCGTCTACGGCGGCTCGACCTGGCTTGTCCGCCTCGGTGGCAGACCAGTCGCGGTGTGGTCCACCACCCACGGGATGCAGGTGCTCCGCCGCGTGGACGACCGCATCACGACCCTGACGCACGCGGGAAGTCCCGACTCGCTCGATCTGTACTTCGCGTACTACCTCGACGCGGACCCCGCGGCGACGGCTCACGACGTCCGCAAGGGCATCACCCACCGCGCCGCCAACGGCTTTGGGCCTTGTCGTGTCGCGCTGAGCACGATCCTCGGCCGCGTTTCACCCCCGAGCCGCCCCGTCGCCGCTGCGTACTTGGCACAATGCGCAGGTGGCCTGCCTCAAAGACGTGCTGAACCGCCTCTTGAACGAGTCGAAACCCACGACGGAACGCACCAGGAAACGCGAGCGGTTGACCGCGGCGATCTTGCGGACGGATCTGCCGCCGCTGTGGGTCGTGGCATGACGTCAGTGATGGCAAACCTGTCGGACTGGGTCCCCGACGGGCTCGGGGCGCTCGCACTGCTGGTCTCCATCGTGTCGGCGCGTTACAGCTTCCTGGCCACGCGCTCGGCGCGCGTGCAGGCCGAGGCGGCCCAGCGGCAGACGGAGATCGAGCATCAGCGCCGACATGACGAACGCAGGCCGACCTGGGAGGCGAAGGTCGAACCAGAGCGCAAGGACAAGAGATCGTTCCTTCTCAGCCTCGTCCTCACGAGCAGGGAAGCCGTGGACAGCGTCACGGTCACGTTGCTGTCGCCAGAAGCCTTCCTGTTCACGACCGACCAGCCGGCATCGCTGGCGTCGAGGCGTGTGGCGACGCTTCAAGATCGCCTTCGACCTGGGCATCCGGAGGCTCGGTGGCCGGTGCGGGTACCGTCGCACCTTCGCGGACACCTCGCGCGGCTGCAGATCGACACGACCATCAGTGACCAGAAGTGGCGTGGCTGGACGTCCCGCTGCCAGAGCCCACGCCAAGGACGTACGGGCTGTAACGCACGGAGCAAGGTGGCGGCCGGTTCGACGTGGTGCTGAACGCGACCGCAAGGGTCGCCCCTTTCAGGGAGCGACGACATCTCCGACCACGCGCCCGGAATGCGCGCGGCGTCCCGGCGCTACACAGCCGACGGGCTCAGGTGGGTCACCTCTGTCGATGGTGACAGTTCCCCCTGGGCTGCCTGGTTGTCCCGTGTCTCGTCCGACGCCTCAGGGGACGTCTGGAGCGAGACCGCTGGGATTCCCTCCGAAGGGGTCTCAGGGACGCGCGGGTCGCGCTCCAGGCGCCGGTACACCGTGGACCGGCTCAGCCGGGTGGTGTTCATGATCTGCTGGATGGTCATACCGCTGTCTCGCATGGCACGCAGGTCGTCGGTGGACCGCGATGTCTGCCCGTGGGACGTCCCGTTGGGACGTCCCGGCCGGCTGCGACCTCGTGCGCGGGACCGACCGGGGCTGGCATGGCTTCCGGCCGGCTCGTGGGACGTCCCAGCTTGTCCTACGTCGGGCGCCTGGGACGGGACGCCCGCGATCACGCTGCCGGGACGAGACACCGCGGCGGTTGGACATGCACCTTGTGCGGTGTCGGGGGCGTGCCGATGAGCAGGTCTAGCCACGATCAGCTCCGCGAGGGTGTGCGTGGTGAGGAGCACGGAGACGGGGGCGAGACCAGCGATCCCGGCGCCTGCGTATCCGTGCCAGTCGTGCAGGCTCGCGTCCCACGCGTGTGCGGCGTTCGCCGCGACCGAGACCGTGGTGAAGCCGATCAGGGACCACCACGCGGTCGCGGTGGACTCGCCCCTGGCGCGGAAGATGAACACGGCGAGGGTGTAGACCAGGATCGAGGCGTCGATGGTGACCGGGACGGTCCATGCCAGGAAGTCCGGGACTGACGCCCAGTCGGCCACCTCCACCAGGCCGGAGTAGGACAGAACGAATGAGACGGCGCCGAGCGTCGTGGTCAGCAGGACGGCCGTCACTAGCGACGGCAGCGTGTCCGGATCCAGACGAGCAGGGCGAGAAGGTACGGCGGCGGGCTGTCCAACTGCAGTGGTCAGACTCACGAAGGCTGCTCCTGGTGGTGTCTTGGATGTTGGTGATCGGTCGTCCGGGTCCTACACGACGCGAAGGTGGCGGCGAGACGTACGGCGGGCTGGGGCCACGAGGTGGCGCGGCTCCTTCTTCGGCGCGGGGTCGGAGGACTCGACCAGGGTCTGCAGCACCTCGCGCACGTCGGGCGCGACCTCGCGGCGGGCGACGTAGTGCGACTGCGTGACGCCCTTCGGCTTGTGCCCCAGCACCTGGGAGGCGACGTGGTCGGAGTGCGCCTCGGCGATCGCCGTCGCTGCCGTCGAGCGCAGCTTGTGGAACGTGACCCGGTGTGGTTTGAGCGCCCCGTTCGACGTCGCGACGGTCGCCTTGAGGATCTTGCCCGCGTTGCCGGTGTTCCAGCAGGTGCCGTTCCTCGTCGGGAAAACCCAGTCGGACGACTTCGGCCGTTCAGGCTGGATGCTTCGCAGCGCCTCCACGACCGCTGGCGGCAGGAGGATCGTCCGGTTGCTGAAGTCGGTCTTCGGCACGTCCTGCCGATAGGTGCCTTTGCCTGTGACCTCCACCTGTGTCCCGGTGACGCTCACCGACGGCGAGTCGCTGTCCAGGACCAGGTCGCCCCACCGCAGCGCCGCCGCCTCCCCGACCCTCAGCGCGGCGCCGAGCAGGAGGACGAGCAGTACGTCGAGGTTCGTCGCCGTCGTGCGCGTGATCTTCAGCGACCGCTCGTCGCGCAGGATGCGGCGGATCGTGCGCAGTTCCTCGGCCTCCAGCGCGACCGGCCGGGGGTCGTGCCGCCGGACCGGCGACACGCCCGCCATCGGATCCGTGGGCAGGATCCCAAGACGGACGGCAGACCGGAACGCACCGCGCAGCGCGATCCGGATCTCCTCTGCCCGGCTGCGCGCGATGCGCTTGTGCCCGTCGAGCCACTGCTCCAGCAGCAGCGTCGTGACCTCGTCCAGACGCAGGTGACCGATCCCACCGTCGGGGGCGCACACGTAGCCGACAGCCCGCTTCGTGTGGACCAGCGACTGCGGGCGCGGCGGCGTCTCGCCCAGCCGCTCGGCGGCGTCCGGCCGCGACCAAAACGCCTCCGACTCCGCCTCGACCTGGTTGTACCAGGCCGAGCACAAGTCGCTCACGGTCGTGATTGCGGCCACGACCGTCGTCCCAAGGAGCTTGTCTAGCTTCTCCTTGACCTTGTCCTCGGCAGCAGTCTTTGTCGGCGCAACAGCCGACGTGGTGCCGTACTCACCAAGCGCGTCGCGATAGCGCACGCGGGCCTGCCACTGACGGCCGCTGCTGGCCTTCTTCACGCTGATGTCGCCGAAGGAACCGGGAGCGAGCTTGGGGCGCGCCATCAGGCCACCACCCTCGACTCGCTCCACTCGAGAAGGTCTCGAGGGTCATACCGCACGTGGCGACCGTGGAGCCGATAGCGAGGGCCGATTCCCTCGTAGCCGGGTCGGCGCCACTTCTCGAGTGTGTGGACGGAGACGCCGAGCACCTCGGCAGCCTGGCTCGGCGTGATGTAGCCCGTAGCGGGCAGCGTGACATGACGCGTGCGGGGCCGGTGCGTCGTGCTCATGCAGGTCAGGTGTGAACGACTCGTCGGCAGCCGGTGGTGGCCGTACCGACCGCCTCGCTCCCGAACCGCTGTCAAGCAAAGCGTGCGCAATTCGTGCTCCCGAGGGCTCACGAATCCCGAAGTCGCTGGTCAGAGGCTCAATACTCTGAAGCGAAGTACTTCTCGGTGTGAGGTTTCCGGCACTCACCCCTTCTCGTCGCGCTTGTCATGGAAGCGTCAGTGACACCCGCGGCCCGTTAGGCGAGCCCTCCCTGGCCACGACCCGCGAGACGCAGGTGGAGATCGTCCGTCCATCGGCTTTCTGGGTGGTGCTGAGAAAGACGTCGCGGTGGTCGAGGGCGCCGTCGACCGCGTCGACGTCGAGAAGGCACAGTCCGCACTCGCCCTTGCGGCAGTCGTACATCAGGTCGATGCCGGCGCGGGTCAGTGCCTCGAGCATGGTCTCGTCGCTGCGGACGGTCGCCTCCACCGCTCGTTGGGGGATGGTGACCACGAACTCCTCGGGCTGGAACCAGCCACTGCTGCCGAAGGTCTCGTAGCGCAGGTTGACCAGCGGCAGGGCCGCACTCTCCCAGGCCCGGCGTACGGCGTCCATCAGCCGGATCGGCCCGCACATGTAGAGCTCGGTGGCCCCGCTCAGCGGATGCCGGCCGATCGAGCCCACCAGCTCGGCCACGTCCAGGGGCGTCTGCTCGGCATCGATGTGGACGACCAGCCGGTCTCCGTGGAGGCCGGCCAGCTCGTCGAGGTACGCCATCCGCTCCCGGCTGCGGCCGGCGTAGACCAGCGTGTAGTCGGCGCCCGCGCGACGCAGCGCCTGCGCCATCGCCGCCACCGCGGTGATGCCGATGCCTCCGGCCAGCAGCACGTGTCGTGGGGCGGCCACGCTGAGCGGGAAGTTCTGCAGCGGCTGCGTCACTGGGAGCTCGTCGCCCGGGACGAGGGTGTGCATGAAGGCCGAGCCGCCGCGGGACTGCGGCACCCGGAGCACGCTGATGGTCAGCTGGGAGCCGTCGTCGTCGGACTCGACGATGGAGTAGGACCGGACGTCGGTCGTGTCACCGACCGGCACCCGGACGTCGAGGTGGCTGCCCGGCGCTGCCCGGCCGCGTGCGGGGCGCTGGATGGTGATCCGCTGGACGTCCGCTGCCACCGGGGCGGTGGCGAGGACCCGGCCGGTGCTCCAGTCGGGCTGGGCGCTGGTGGTCATGGTGCCGACCCGACTGCCGACCTGGCTGCCGACCGGACGGGGGCGCGGTCCTCGGCCTCGAGCATCCGGTCGAGGATCCGCCGCACCCACATGCCGCCGGCGTCGATGTTGAGGCTGTAGAACTCGTGGTCGGGGTTGGCGTCGATCGCCGCCTGCTGTGCGGCCAGCATCGCCTCGTCCTCGGCGAACACGTTCCGCACGCTCTCACGCAGCTGCGTGGTGATCAGCTGGCTGTCGAGCCGGTAGTTGCGCATGAAGGCCCAGAAGTAGTGTGACGTCCGGTCGGTCTCTGGGGTGATCGTGTTCATCACGTAGCCGTTGACGCCGTGGCTGCGGTCGCCCTCGGGCGCGCCGGTGCCGGCGGGGGCTACGCCGACGTCGATGCAGATCGTCGAGGGCGCGTAGTAGTGGATGATCTGCCAGCGGTCGACCCGACCTTCGAAGTCCGGGAACCGGTCGCGGATGTTCTTGCGCCAGAACGGCGGCGGCTCGACGTCGAGCATCCAGCGCTCGACGGTCACGCTGCCGTCGTGCTCGAGCCGGGTCCGGAACTCCGACTCGCTGAGCTCCTCCTGGCCGATGCTGCTGCCGTGCACGAACTCCTCGTGCGTGAGGTCCATCAGGTTGTCGAGGATCAGCTGGTAGTTGCAGGGTGCGTGGATGGTCAGCCCGTCGCCCGCCCACTCCGGGTGGTCCATCTGGTGCATGTCCGGGATCAGGTCCGGGTCGGCCACGGTGCTGTCACCCGGCCAGACCCAGACGTAGCGGTAGCGCTCGACCGTCGGGTACGACGGCACCATCGCGCTCGGGTTGACCGTCTCCTGGGCGGGCATCGCCGTGCAGCGACCGGCGGAGTTGTAGCGCAGCCCGTGGTAGGGGCACTGCACCTCGTCGTCGCCGACGAGCTTGCCCATCGACAGCGGTGCGAGCCGGTGCCAGCACGCGTCGGCGAGGGCGACCGGCCGGCCGTCCCTGGTCCGGTAGAGCGCCATGGGCCGGCCGGCGACGGTGCGCGACATCAGGGCCTTGCCGGTCACCTCGTGGTCCCATGCGACGGCGTACCAGGCGTTCAGCGGGTGCGGGAAGATCTTGGCCGTCACCTTCCCGCTTGGCATCAGGTCGGCCATCAGGGGCTCCTTAGTTCGGTGTGGCTGGCGTGCACCACTGTGCGAGCCGCACCACCATCAGGGAAGAGCAGATTGATGATCACCCCCATCCATGAGGTTTATGGTGATGGGGTGACCGGGCCGACCCTCCGCCACCTCGACTTCTACCTGCTTCCGACGCTGGCTCGGCCTTCATGCGCACCCTGGTCCCGGGCGACGAGCTCCCAGTGACGCAGCCGCTGCAGAACTTCCCGCTCAGCGTGGCCGCCCCACGACACGTGCTGCTGGCCGGAAATCGCGGTCAGGGCCTACGACCTCTGTCCACGGCCACGGGGAGGACGTGGGCCGAGCCCGGGCGGCGGCTTGTCCACGGCGGCCCGGGTGCCGTCGGGCGGAAGAAGCATGCGGTGGTCACCAGGGCCAGTGCGAGGGCGGCGGGTATCCCGTAGGCGATGCGGAAGTGGCCCGTAGCCCCCAGGCCCCCGCTCGCGCCGGCTCCGACGAGCACGCCGACGTAGTTGAAGACGTTGAGCCGGGCCAGCACCGTCTCGGGGGCGCCGGGTCGCAGCCGGCTGGCGGCGGCGACGCACAGCGGGGTGAGGGCGGCGACTCCGAGGCCCGCGCAGCATGCCGCGACGACCGCGTACGGCCAGCTCCGGGCCGCTGCCAGGGAGGCCAGGGCGGCGGCCGTGAGCAGGGCGGCGGCGCGGACCACCGCCACCGGCCCGACCCGGCGCACCATGAGGTCGGCGCCCGCCCTGCCGGTCACCGTGCCCGCCTGGTAGGCCGCGTACGCGAGCGGCGCGGCGGCCAGGGACGCACCGAGCGTCTGGTGAAGGTAGGCCGTCGACCAGGCCGAGACCGTGGAGTCGACGACGTAGGCGACGAGCAGAACGACACCGAAGGGGACGAGCCGCGCCCACACCCGCCGCCCCGGGATCTCGTCGTCCGGCGCCGGTCGGCCGCTGGATGAGGAGGGCACGGGCGCGAGGGCGTGGGACCGGACGGTCAGCGCCAGGAGGGCCACGAGTACGGCGTGCGCGGTCAGGACGTACTGGACAGGCCAGCCCAGCTGGGAGACGCCCGCCGTCAGCAGCGCGGCTGCCACGCCCGCGGCGCTCCATGCGGCGTAGAAGGAGGAGAGGATGCTGCGCCCGTAGTGCCGTTCGACGGTGGCCGCGCGGGTATTGACGGACACGTCGATGGCGCCCAGCGCCAGCCCGAAGAGGACGTAGGCCGCCGAGGCGGCGGCCCGGCCGGGTGCCCACGCCACGGACAGCAGGGTCGCGGCCGCGGTCAGCACCGCCGCGCGCATGACGGCGACGGGACCCGAGCGGCGTACGGCGGCCAGACCCGCGAAGCTGCCAGCGCCCGCGGCCAGCGTCAGGGCGATCGTGAGGGCGGTCATCTCCAGGGACGACAGCCGCAGATGGTTCGCCACGGCGGGCACAGTGGTGGAAACGGCGGCCACCGCCACGCCCTGGGCGGCGAACACGGTGGCCGTGACCCGACGGGCTCCCGCGAGCGAGCCGCCGTTCGCGGACCGGGGCGGAGCCGTCGCTCCGACGGATGCGGTCATGGGTGACCCTCTTCCTGTCACGGACCGTGGACGGGCCGGCGTGCGCGAATTGGAGCAACCGTAGAACTCCGGACCGACCCGCCGAAGGACACCGACGGCCACACGGGGGACCCTGGCGGCCAGCAGCGGACGGCCCGGGGCCGGTGGCCGATGACTTCGGGGTCAGGAGCCCACGGCGGCTGGTGCCGAGGAGCCGACGGTTCGGGTGGCCGGGAGCCGATGGCTCGGGTGGCGGGAAGTCGACAGCCCAGGAGCCAGGAGCGAAAGGCCCAGGGTCAGGGACCGAGGGCGCGCGGCCGGAAACGGACGGCCGGGGGCCGGGAGCCAACAGCCCGGCAGTCGGAAAAACGGAGGGGCCGGGGGTGTCTCACGCGGTGGGTTCGGCGTCGGCCGGGTGGGAGGGGCGGTCTGTGGCGCGCCCGGGCGGTCAGTGGGCTGGCCGCTGCAGCCCCCTTTGTGGCCGCACGGGTCAGTCCGCCGCTGCTTGCGTGCTGCCTAAGTTCCTCCCACGCCGAAAGTGGCGACGAGAGGAGGTGGACTCGTGAAGGAGTCCGAATTCGACACGTGTGTGATCGGGGCCGGTCCCGCTGGGCTGGCAGTGGCACGGGCGCTCGGTGAGCGGCGGCTTCCCTACACGCACATCGAGCGGCACACCGGTCCGGGCGGCCTGTGGGACATCGACAACCCGGGCAGCCCGATGTACGAGTCGGCGCACTTCGTCTCCAGCAAGACCCTCTCGGGCTTCGGCGGCTGGCCGATGCCCGACCACTTCGCCGACTACCCGCCGCAGCGGCAGATCCTGTCGTATCTGACGTCGTTCGCCGATGCGTACGGGCTGTCGGAACGCATCGAGTTCGGCACCGCGGTGCGCGACCTGGCGAAGAACGCGGACGGCACCTGGACGGTCACCCGTGCCGACGGGCGGACCAGCCGGCACGCGCAGGTGGTGGTCTGCACCGGCTCGCAGTGGCACCCCAACATCCCCGAGATCCCGGGTGACTTCAGCGGCGAGATCCGGCACACGGTCGGCTACCGCAGCAGCGACGAACTGCGCGGCAAGCGGGTCCTGGTGGTCGGCGCGGGCAACTCCGGCTGCGACATCGCCTGCGACGCGGCCCGTGCCGCCGACCACGCGGAGATCAGCATGCGCCGCGGTTACTGGTTCATCCCCAAGCACCTGTTCGGCAGGCCCGTGGACACCCTCGAAGGCGTCGGTCCCCGGATGCCGAAGTGGCTGGAGCAGAGGCTGTTCGGCGCGCTCCTGCGGATCGTCAACGGCGATCCGACCCGCCTCGGCCTGCAGAAGCCGGACCACAAGCTTTTCGAGACCCACCCCACGGTCAACTCGATGCTCCTGCACCACCTGCAGCACGGCGACATCACCGCGCGGCCGGGCGTCCTTCGCGCCGAGGGCCGCACCATCCACTTCACCGACGGCAGCAGCAACGACTTCGACCTGATCCTGCTGGCGACCGGCTACGTCCACAAAGTGCCCGTCGCGCAGGCCCACTTCGGCGACGAGCAGCACCCCGACCTGTATCTGTCGTCGTTCTCCCGCGAGCACGAGGGGCTGTTCGGCGTCGGCTTCATCGAGACCAACTCCGGCGCCTACCAACTCTTCGACGCCCAGGCGCAGCTGATCGCCGGCTTCGTCCAGGACACCCGTCGGAGCTTGCCGAACGCCGCGCGGTTCGCCCGCATGATTCGCAGCGACCGCCCGGACCTGACCGGCGGTCTGCGGTTCGTGGACTCCCCGCGCCACACCGGCTACGTCGACAGCGCCGCGTACGCCAAGTACGTCACCAAGGTCGCCGCCGCCATGGGCTGGCCCACCGAGGGCCGCCCGCCGGCCATGCGGGCCGTCCGTAGCGAGGAGACGGTGGCATGAGCGGCTACGACTACACCGGCAAGGTGATGCTGGTGACCGGCGGCGCGGGCGGCATCGGCAGCGCGCTGTGCCGGCGGTTCGCGAGCGGCGGCGCGGTGTGCGTCGTCGTCGACATCGACGGCGACCGCGCGCATCAGGTCGCGGACAGCCTGCCCGGCGCCGGTCACCTGGGCCTCGGCTGCGACCTGCTGGACCGGGTCGGGGTCGCGGACCTCTTCGAACAGGTCGCCGCCGCCTTCGGCCGCCTCGATGTGCTGGTCAACAACGTCGGTATGACCAGCACCGAGCGGTTCGACGTGCGCCCGGTGGAGACCATCGAGCGGGAGATCGACCTCAACATGATCTCCCCGCTGGTGGCCACCCGGCTGGCCGTTCCCCTGCTGAGGGCCTCCGCCGATCCCCGCATCGTCACCACGGTGTCCCTCGCCGGCATCTTCCCCCAGGGGGAGACTCCAATCTACGCGGCGTCGAAGTTCGGGCTGCGCGGCGCGATGCTGTCCATCGCCCTCGACCTGGGCACCAAGGGCATTCGCGTCGGCTCGGTGCTGCCGTCGGCCACCGACACCCCGATGCTGCGTCGGGAGGCCGTCGACGGCGGCAACTCCCTGCAGTTCCAGGACCCGCCGCAGCAGCCGTCCGACGTCGTCGCCGCGGTGGTGAGCCTGCTCGACCGGCCGCGGCTCGAGGCGTATCCACGCGTCGGCGAATCGCTCCTGGTCCGCTTCTCCATGCTGGTGCCGAACCTTCTCCCCAGCCTTCTCCCGCTCTTCCGCAAGCGCGGCGAACGCGGCCTGGCCCGGTACCTGAAGGACCTGCGGCGCAGAGGACTGGCCCGGCAGGTCGACGGCCGCTGGGAACTGGTGAAGGAGGCATGACCATGAACACCGACACGAACACCCGCCCGAACGCCCGCCTGCTCACCGTCATCAACCCGGCCACCGGGGAGACCCTCGACACCCTGCCCGCCGCCACCGTGGGCGACGTGGACACGGCCGTGGACCAGGCGCACCGCGTCTTCGACAGCGGGGTGTGGGCGGCTCGGCCGCCCCGGGAGCGGGCCGCGGTCCTGTTGCGCCTCGCCGATCTGATGGAGCGCGACGCCGAGATCCTGGCCCGCCTGGACTGCGAGGACGCGGGCAAACCCATCACGGAGTGCCGTACCGGCGATGTGCCGGGCGCGATCGAGTCGATCCGCTGGTTCGCGGAGGCGGCCGACAAGGTCTTCGGCCGCACCGCCCCCACCAGCCACGACCACCTGGGCCTCATGAGCCGGGAACCCGTCGGAGCGGTCGCCGCCGTCCTCCCCTGGAACTACCCGCTCGCCATGGCCGCCTGGAAGATCGGGCCCGCCCTCGCCGCGGGCAACAGCCTGCTGCTCAAGCCTGCCGAGGCGACCCCGCGCTCGGCCCTCCACGTGGCCCGGCTGGCGACCGAGGCGGGACTGCCGGACGGCGCCCTCGCCGTGCTGCCCGGCTACGGCGCGGAAGCCGGCCGGGCGCTCGCCCGCCACCCCGGGATCGGCGCGCTCTCGTTCACCGGCTCGACGGCGACCGGACGGCGGATCCTGGCCGACGCCGCGGAGACCAACTTCAAGCGGGTCTCCCTGGAGATGGGCGGCAAGAGCCCCCAGGTGCTGATGCCGGACGCGCTCGAGTTCGGCGTCGACCTCATCGACGACATGATCGCGGCCGCGTTCCTGACGATGGGCCAGAACTGCACGGCCGGCTCCCGGATCCTGGTCCACGAGGACATCGCCGCCCAGGTCATCGCACGGTTCACGGCCGCCGCCGGTGCCCTGGTCATCGGCGACCCGGCCAAGCCGGACACCCGCACGGGACCGCTGATCAGCACTGCGGCGCGAGACCGGGTCGCCCGCGCCGTGGACGAGGCGGTCGCGGCCGGAGCCGTGGCCCACACCGCCGGGCTGCCGGCGGGCCTACACCCGCACGGGGCCTACTACCCGCCCACCGTCGTCGTCGGCGCTCCCGACGGCAGCCGGGTCCTCACCGAGGAACTGTTCGGCCCCGTGGTCACCGTCCAGACCTTCGCCTCCGAGCAGGAGGCGATCCGGACGGCGAACGCCACCCCTTACGGCCTTGCCGCCTCACTGTGGACCCACGACCTCGACACCGCCTTCCGCCTCGCCCGCGGCATCCAGGCCGGAGTGGTCTCCGTCAACTCCTACAGCGAGGGCGACATCACCGCCCCCTTCGGTGGCTGGAAACAGTCCGGATTCGGCGGGGCGGAGCGGTCCACCGACGCCTTCGCGCAGTGGACCAGGGAGAAGACGGTCTGGATCCGTACCCGCTAGCGCGGCCGAAACCGGAGATGCTTAAAGTGGTCGCCAGTACGGCCCTGGAGAGAAGCCATGACCGAGGCAACCCGTCCGGAGAACGGCACCAGCCGCAGCACGTCGGCGACGATTTCCCCGAACATTCTGCGCTACCTGGTCCAGATCGCCGAGGAGTACGGAGTCGACCTACAGCCGGAACTGGCCCAGGTCGGTCTCACCGAGACCCTGATGGGATCGGCGGCCCTGCGCGTCTCCTACCGCCAGGGCAGTGCCGTCATCCGGCGCGCTGTCCAACTTACCGGGGACGAGAACCTGGGCCTGCGGGTCGGAGCCGCGCAGCACCTCACCGCCTGGGGGCTGGTGGGCTTCGCCATGCTCGCCAGCGACACCCTCCAGGTCGCCATCGAGGCGGGGGTACGCTTCCAGAACGTGTCCGGGGCAATGACGGTCTGGTCGGCGGGCCGGGAGGGCTCCGACTACGTGGTCCGAGCCGACCTCCCGGACCCGATGATCGACCCGGACGTCGCCGTCTTCCTCGTCGAGGAGGCGTTCTCGAGCGTCGTCACCCTGGGCCGCCTCGCCGCCGACGCCGGCCTCGCACCCCAGGAGGTCCACTTCGCCTTCGCCGCCCCGCGCGACGTCCAGCCCTTCCGCGACCTGTTCCGCTGCCCCCTGCACTTCGGCGCCTCCCACAACCGGCTGGTGGTTCCGCAGGCATGGATCAGCCGGCCGATGCCGGGCCGCGATCCGGTCACCTACGCCTCGACCCTCGAGCTCCTCGAAGGGCAGATGGCCTCCCGCCGTCGTCAGCAGGACCTGCTGGAGATCCTGGAGATCTCCGTCGCGCAGAGCCTCCCGGTCGTCCCCTCCTTCTCGGAGCAGGCCCGCAGACACGCGTCGAGCGAGCGGACGCTGCGCCGCCGCCTGGCCGACTGCGGCACCTCCTACGAGGCGATCGTCGAGGGCGTCCGCCGTGAGCGCGTCGAACAGCTCCTGCACCGCCCTCACCTCACCCTCCGCGAGGTGGCCCGCCAGGCGGGCTTCTCCGACGAACGCGCCCTGCGCCGGGCTGTCCGCCGCTGGCACGGCATGGCACCGTTGCAGCTGCGCGAGGGCTTCTCTTCGGAGACGGCTGGAACAACGCCGAGTCAGGGGCGCGGGGAACGACGCGACCAGCCGTAACCGGACCCGTAGCCGCCCCCCATGCTGTCGTGCTCCCGCTGTTGGCCGAGCTGTCTAGGGTGAACCCGCACGATGAGCAACTGAAGTTCGGGCGCCGTCCAGCACGGTGCCGGGCTCAAGTTGCTCGACGGCGGCCGCGGTGACCTCAGGGAACGTCGTGGTCATGTCCGTGCCCCGGCGCGACCACACGCTGGACCCGACCTCGCCCGGACATCTCCGCCGAACAGGTCGAGCACCTTGTCTGCGGGATGGAGCACGCGGTGCGGCTGGGCGCGGCGACCGACCGCGGCCCGTACCTCCAGATCCTGCTGGCCGGCCTGCGGCCCGCCTGAGACCCCGGCGTTCCCGAGACCCTGTCCTGGCACGGATCGTCGAGCCCACGAGCAAGCTGGACTCGCTGCAGGTCGCGAGCGCCTTCCTGGCAGCCCGCGCCAGACCGGCTGCAGGCTGATCCGCGACGGCGCGTGGCGGATCGGGTCGTGCAGGTGCTCGGTCGAGCAGCGGTAGCACCCGGGATGAGGTCAGAAGGTATGGGTGGGGTCCCAGCCGGACCGGCCCTGATGCATGCCGGGGTTGTGGGTGCCGTCGAAGCCATGGCTCTGGGCGCAGCTGACCACGTGCTTCCGTACTCGCTGTCCGGGCTGGCAGCGGCAGAGGGAAGGAACGTGGCCGAGGCGCCGAGCACCGCGATCGAGGCCAGGCTCACCGCGACGCTGGTGGGCGAGGCGAGCGGCTGTCTTCATCATGGTCTCCTCTGTCTTGTTCATGACAGCACTGTGCCCGGGGGCGTGCACGGAAGTAGTGCCGTTCGTCCCTTGATTGCAGCTTCTTGCGGTGTCGCTCCGGCGGGAGTTGCGTTCCCTGATAGTGGTGTAACGCGGTTGTCCCGCTCGTCGGCGAGACGAGGAACGGTCACCGCGTGATCCTTTCGAGTGAACCTTCCATGGCAGTCATCGACCGGCGCCGCGGTTCGGCGGAAACGCCCTACGCTTGACTGCATGCCAGACCCCATGACGGCTGGTCCTGTGGACCGTCATCGCGAGAGATCGCCTGAAGAGGGTCCGGGCCACCTGCTCAAGGCGCCCACGCTCGAGGAGGTCGCCCAGCGGGCGGGGGTCTCGCGTTCTGTGGCGTCCCGTGCGATGAACAACGCGCGCAACGTGAGTCCGGCGAAGCGTGAGGCGGTCGCGCGAGCCGCGAGCGAGCTCGGCTACGTCCCGAATGCGACGGCGCGTGCCTTGGCGACCAGCACGGTGGGGTCGGTGGTCCTTGCGGTCTCCAACGACGACCCGGCGCTGTTCGGGGACCCGTTCTTCTCGCAGGTGCTCGTCGGTGTGGCCGAGGCGCTAGAGAGGTCGGAGCTGGACCTGACGCTCATGCTCGCGTCCTCGGCGCGCGGACAGGCCCGGATCGAGCGGTTGCTGCGGTCGCGTCGCTCTGACGGTGTGATGCTCATGGCGCTGCGGCGGGACGACCCTCTGAACCGGGTCGCGGCGGCCACCGAGCTGCCGGTGGTCATCGGCGGCCGACCGCTGGACGGAGAAGCCCGCTGGTATGTCGATGTCGACAACCGAGGTGGTGCCCGCCTCGCCGCGGAGCACCTGCTGAGCTCCGGGCGTCGGCGCCTCGCCATGATCAGTGGTCCGATGGACCTGGAGGCATCGGTCGCCCGCTATCAGGGCTTCGCTGATGCCCTGGCGGTGGAGCGACTGCCTTCGGACCGGGTCGAGCACGCCGACTTCAGCTTCGAGGGCGGCGCTCAGGCGATGGGGCGGCTCCTCGCAGCGCACCCCGACATCGACGGCGTCTTCGCCGCCTCGGACAACATGGCCGCCGGCGCGATGCGGGCCCTCAAGGCTGGTGGGCGCCGCGTCCCGCAGGACGTCGCCGTGGTCGGCTTCGACGACCTGGAGATTGCGCGTCACACCGAGCCGGCACTCACGACGATCAGCCAACCGATCCGTGGTCTCGGTCAGGAGATGGCGACGATGCTGGTGCGCGTCATCGGCGGTGAGTCCCCGACCCCGATCATCTTGCCTACGCGCCTGGTCGTGCGGGGCTCGGCACCCCGGTGAGAGGAGTCGACGCGCGAGACGCCTCTCACCGGGGTGCTTCACGGACAGCTCCAGGCGGGCTGGTCGCTATCACCGGGTACTGGGCGCGAGGTCAGTACTGCGTGTACCGGACCCAGTCGTAGGTGGCGGTCCGTCGGCCGGAGTAGTTGAACGGTCCGAGCCAGTCATCGACGCCCGTCCCCGGCCACAGGTTCATCATGATGCGCTGCGGACGCGTCGGCAGCGGGCCGCGCGAGCCGTTCTCCTGATGGACGAGGCGGCCGTCGACGAACCAGTTGATCGTTCCACCACGCCACCACTCGATGGCGTAGTTGTGGTACCCGGCCGCGGCGTCGAAGCCGAGATTGATGATGGTCTCGTGCCCCCCGACTCCGTTGGTGAAGTAGTTGGTCTGCATCTGCCAGGTGTTCTTGCCGAGAATCTCGACGTCGATCTCGTCCCACGGCTGGCCGTCGCTCGGTCCGGTGTAGGTGAAGAACGACGTCACGATCCCGGACCCGGACGCTGCCTTCATGCGGACCTCGAAGCGCCCGTAGGAGTACAGGTCGTTGGTGCGGTACTCGCCGGAAGCGTACGGCCTGCCCGAGCAGCCGCTCGGGCAGGAGGCGTTGTCCAGGTTCAGGCCCATGACCCCGCCGCTGTGCCAGACGTGGTCGGCGCGCCAGCCGGCGTTGAACATGCCCCCGTTGGTCCATCCGTCGGCCTTGTGCCAGCGCCCGGTGTTGTTCCAGTCGAAGTTGTCGACGAAGCTGCCGCCGATGGCTGCCTCGGCAGGGGGCACCAGCGCCGGCGCCGCTGAGAGGCCGAGCACGAGGGCCAGGGCCAGGAACAAGCGGCGCGGTGCGGAGCGGTGGTGCGTCGTCATTGATCGCATGAATACCTCCTTTGGTACTGGTGGTGCGCGTGACTCCCGGGCATCGAGCCAGGACTTCGGCGCTCATCGAGGCGGGCGGCTACCTCCTTCCGGGACGTCGATGGTCGGTCGGCCATCGGGACGCCGGTCTCTGGACGGGCCGATGGCCGGCCGCGCGGCCCGTCCAGAGATCAGCTCAATGCTTCGGGCCCTGCCTCTCCGGACCGTCGGGCGCCGGCTTGGCCAGCTCGATCAGTTCCCGTGCCTGCTCGGTGAACCACTGACCGGCGGCCGGGTCGACCATGCCGCGCTCGGGGTCCTCGGGTCCGTCCAGGCCGCGGAAGCACTGCCCGTCGGACTCGCCCGGGATCTTGATCCACAGGAGGGCGTCGACGAGCTCGTTGCCGGTGTCGGTCGTCGGCCGGAGGCCCAGGCCACGGTCCGGCGGGTTGCACCACGTCTCGGCGTCGGGGTAGACCCCGGCCGGCGCGGCCCAGGGGCCCTGGCCGTTGCGGCTGGTGTCGATGACGAAGTGCGTGGTGGGCTGGACGTCGCCGAGGATGAGGTCGAAGCGCGACTCGATGCCTGCGGTGTTCAGCGCCGGGTCGGTTGCGGTCGGGCTCCAGATGCCCTGGTGGGACAGCGCCACGCCGGTCCAGTCGTTCGCCGGACCGCCGTTCCAGTACTGGTTGCCGCAGTTGGTGAAGTCACCGGGCACGACCTGCGTCCCGTAGGCGATGCACTGGGAGATCCAGGTGCCGTAGCTGACGTTGTTCTCGGTGAGCAGGTAGTTCGACACGTTCAGGAAGAACCCGTCCGCCCGCTCGACGCCGGCCTTGACGAGGCGGTCGGAGATCTCGCCCACCGCGAGCCATGCCGGGTTCGTACCGTCGAGGTACGTGACGGTGTTCGGCTGCTGGGCCAGGCGGTCGACCGCGTAGTTGAGCATCTCGAAGCGCTCCGCCGCGGCGTCCCGGCCCGTCGTGGCCGGGTCGTACTCCGGTGGCTGGCACTGCTCGAGCCGGCCCTCCAGCGTCGTGTACCAGGGGATGACGCCGAGCCCGTCCGGCTCGAGGACGACGACGGCCTTCCTGTCCCCGATGCCGGCGGCGAAACCGTCAATCCATGCCTTGTACTCGTCGACGCCGAGGGCGCCGCCAGCCGAGTAGAGGGCGCAGTCGCGGAACGGGATGTTGTACGCGACCAGCACGGGCACCTTGTCGCCGGTGCGCTTGACGAGCTGCCGGACGCGCTCCTCCACGTCAGCAGGACTGCCGTCCGTGAACCAGGTGGAACTGGGGATCTTGCTGAGCAGGAGCGCGTCCTGCTTGGCCTGCCCGCTCAGAGCGTGGGCCGCCTCCTTCGTGGTGCTCTGGGAGTCGTTGAAGAGCTCGGTCCCAGGTGCCAAGACGTCGTTGCTCGCCGAGGCCGGACTGCCGTTGAACAGGGCTGCGCCGAGAGCGCAGGTGGTCAGCGCGACCATGAGCCGGCGCCGACGGGTCGGTGGTGCCATGTGGGGAATCTCCCAAGGTTCTGCGAACGCGCCATTGTGAGTTCGCTACGGTGAACGCAAACTGGAAAGAAGTGGAACCGCTTCCACCGGCGCTATCCTCCGGTGGTTGGGCGGCTGTGTCAAGGTTCCCTGCGAACCGTCCGGCGCGCTGGCGTCGTGCTCAGGGGGCAGTGGGGTACTCCAGTTCGCACGCCGCGCCGGTCTCTACGCTGGAGACCGGCTGACGGAAGGCATGGAGCCGTGCGGAAACTGCTCTACGGCATGAACCTGGCCCTGGACGGCTAGATCGCCGCGCCCGGCGACGGCATCGGCTGGGGCGGGCCTGCCGACGTAAAGCAGGCCCTGTAACCGGGTCGCCCAGTGGGTGCGGTCGTCGAGCCTCGCACTCTGCCAGGACTTCTCGAAGCGGTCCACGGCCGGACGTAACCGCGCCACCGGAGTGCGCCTCGGCGGCCCTCGCGCACCTACCTCCCAGATCGAGGGAGGTCACCATGCGCAAGGACGAACGCACGCTCGAGGAGAAGATCGCTGACCGCAACGCGAAGCTCGACGCGTTGCACGAGAAGCTGGCGACCGCCGTTGGGCAGCTTGTCACCGGCGAGGACTGCTGCGGGCGATTGCATCTGCTGCGAAGATCAGGTCCAGATCCTTCAACAACACGCTCCTGATCTGGGTGCAGCACGCTGCCGCGTACGAGGCGGTGTCGTGTCCGCGCCGGAGCCGACCTACGTCGCCGGGTTCCAGCAGTGGAAGAACCTCGGCCGCTCCGTCCGCAAGGGAGTGGCCGGCTATCAGATCCTGGCGCCCCGCACCGCCCGCATGGCGTCCCGTTCCCCGGGCGACCCCACGTCGTGGCGTCGCCTGGACCGCGGGGAGAAACCCGGGCCTGGTGAGACCGTCCACCAGGATGATCGGCTGAGCGAGGCGGCCTGATGGTCAGGCTCCGTTCGGCTCCGCGTCACCCCGGGGCCAGCAAACCTGGCCAGGATGTGGCCGTGGAAAACACGTTCTCGCGCCGGTCCCTCTTCCGGGCAGCAGCGGCCGTCCCGATCCTCTCAGCAGCCTCCGCCACTGTCGGAACGACGTCGGCATCCGCCTTGCCGACGCCCGCGGCGCCGAACGGCGGTCCGCCTGACGCGACCGACCCGCGGTTCACGATCGCCGTCCTGCCTGACACCCAGTACCTCCTGGACGAGGGCGGCTCCGACGCCGAACCGGTGCGTGCGACGCTGCGCTACCTCGTGGGCGAGCAGGCGACGGACAACGTCGTCTTCATGACCCAGCTCGGCGACGTGACCGAGCACGGTACGGAAACCGAGATGCGCACGGCGAGCGACGTGTTCGACGACGCAGGCGGACTGCCGTTCAGCGTGCTGGCCGGCAACCACGACGTCAGGGGCGACGACCAGCGGGGCGACACACCCTACCTGCGCACCTTCGGGCCGCAGCGGTTCTCCGGGATGGAGACCTACGGCGGCTCCTCCCCCGACGGCTACAACAGCTACCACGTGGTCCGCGGCGGCGGGCGGGAGTGGCTGATCCTGGCCCTGGACTGGCGCGCCTCCGACGCCGGGCTCGCCTGGGCCCAGGGTGTGCTGGACCGGCACGCCACGCTGCCGGCGGTCCTGACCACCCACGACCTCGTCTGGGCCGAGGACGACGGTCAGGCCCAGCTGTCCGACAACGGACAACGCCTCTGGGACCGCCTGATCCGTGGCAACGACCAGATCTTCCTCGCGCTCGGGGGGCACTACTGGCCGTCCGGCCGCACGACGATGACCAACGACGACGGCAACCCCGTGCACCTGCACATCACGAACTACCAGGACCGCTACTACGGCGGCGCGGGCATGGTGCGGTACTACGGGTTCGACCTGGCCCGTGGCGTGATCGACGTCGAGACCTTCTCGCCCTGGCTGCTGGCGAAGGACGACCCCACGCCGCTGGAGTCGGAGCACGTCGAGCTCAGCGGCGACGTCGACCGGTTCACGGTCGAGATCGACTTCGACGAGCGCTTCGCCGCGTTCGCACCGCCGGTGCTGCCGGCGCCGCGTCCGCCGTCGGCCGTCATGCCGCAGGGCACGGTCGCGTACTGGCGGTTCGACGAGGCCGGGCTCGCCACGGCGGGAGCCGACGGCGCCCCGGTGGCTCCGGGCACGGTCGCCCGCGACCTCACCGGCAACGGCAACGACCTCACCTCCGAGCTCCTGCACGGCAGCGGCCGGCACGCGCTGACCTGGTCGGCCGAGCACCACGACGCCCAGCCGGCCCATGCGAGCCTCCGTTTCGACGGCCGCAAGCAACCCGACCAGGGCGCGGTGCTGCGGACCGGCCCCGACGCGCCGATCAACAGCGCGACCTTCGAGTCCGGCTACACGATCGAGACGTTCCTCAAGCTGCCCGACCCTTATCTGGGCGACCACGCCTGGATGGGCGTCCTCAGCTGGGAGGGCCGCTCCGGCGACGCAGGCAAGCACAGCGGAGACGCCGACGAGCCGACGTGCAGCCTGAACCTGTCGGGCGAGCGGTTCCTGCAGTTCGTCGTCTACCCCGTACCGGTCGACGCGGACCCCACCTCCTGGAGCCACGCGCTCCCGGTCGGCCGATGGATGCACGTCGCGATCGTGAACGACGGCCGGCACACGGTGATGTACGTCGACGGCTCGGAAATCGTGCGCAACGCCGCCGAGGAGTCGCGGGGCATCTCCACGCTCGGCAAGCCGTTCGCCGTCGGCGGCACCCAGTACGCCGAGCAGTACGAGCAGGGTTTCTACGGCTGGATCGGCGACATCAGGATCGTTTCCCGCGCCCTGCGGCCCGACCAGTTCCTCATGGCCACAGGCAGTTGAGGCCCGCGGCCCGAACGCACCCTTCGACGTAGGTGCGAGAACGCCTCGGATCCCGTGGGGGAACGGGCGGCCTCGGCCGGCCCTTCCTGTCCACCGCAGCTCCACGGGACCCGAGGTGAATCGCAGGTCGAACCGCGTTTCCGCTGATCAGAGGATCAGCGGAAACGCACCGCAGCTCAGACGTTGACCTGTGCGTTGTGGCCCTGACCTCGTGGTTCACCGTCTGGCGGAGTGCCGTGGGGGAATCGGGCCGGTGTGCCCCTCCCCCGCTGGCGGGGAGACGGCGTGACCGTGACGGGGTCGTTGTGGTCGCAACGCGGAACTTGTCCGACGAGCACTGATGCGGTGGCAAGCGCCCACCAGCGTTGGGTCGCCTGGCGTGCGCGAGCGCGCTCCGCGTACTTGCGTGGGCCAGCCATTCGCATCTGGGCGAACTCTTCGCTCACCCCGGAGAGCGACGTCCAGGTTCGCCAGACCCTTCAACGCCGCCTCATGGGCAGCAGGCGGCCCCGATGGGCGCGAGCGCAGCGGACCATCGGGTCGACCGCTCACCGCGCGACAACATCGCCGTCCTCGACGTCGGACTTCCCGACGGCGCCGCTCTGGTTCAGCGTCAGCAACAGCTACTACAGCGGGCGGCTGAGCAACGTGATCCTCGACCCGTTCAGCGGTCAGATCAAGCTCCGCCTGCTCGAGGTCGCGGCGGAGTAAGTGTCGTCCAGGCGTTCCTCGTGCCCGAGCGTCACGGTGGCCAGGTCGAACATGGCGTCGCCGGGGGCGGCCTCGGACCAGTCGATGACGCCGGTGACCTCCTCGCCGTCGACGAACACGTGGGTGATC
>NZ_JAKGSG010000037.1 GCF_021568775.1 Antribacter soli
GCACGGCGGCGATCGCGAGCACGGGCGGCTCGCGCCACAGGATCGCCGGGGTCGGCATCGGCGCCATGGCCATGGCCCGCACCTCGACGTCGGCGTGCGCCGGGTCGCTGTCGACCTTCAGGAACACGTCGCCGACGCGCAGCGTCGCGCGCTGGCTGTGGGCGACGACGACTTCAACCTCGTCCATACCGGCCATCCTGGCGGTGGTGGCCGCCGACGTCGCCGGATTTGCCGGTGGGTCGCGCAGGTCCGCCGGCGGGACTCCCGCCACCGCCTGTTGTCGATCCGAAGGCATCCTCGCCGCCACCGTCCTCCGGCTCCGCGACTCACCGGACACGGCCCAGTCCGACAGGAGCCCTTCCGGACCGTGCTGCAGTAAGCCGAAAGGCCCTCCGACCAAGCGTTTCCGCTGGTCAGAGGGCCTTTCGCGAAGTCGGGGTGACAGGATTTGAACCTGGTTCCTTTGGGGGTGCCCGTGAGTGTGCTGACCTGCGAAATAGTGCTTTGACCTGCGGGTATGGAGACAAGTGCGGGGTGACAGAAATGGACACCGTCACCCTCTGGCGTACTCTTGTGGTGCACGTATGGTGCACGCGAGAGAGGAACTCGGATGGCCCTAGAACGTCGGTCCTGGGGGAAGCTGCGCAAGCTGCCGTCGGGACGTTGGCAGGCGAAGTTCCCTGACCCGTCCGGCGCCCTCGACGCTTCGGGGCGGACCCGTTACCTCGTCGCGCCGCAGACGTTCTCGGCAAAGATCGACGCCGAGGGGTGGCTCGGAGAGCAGCGTCGGAAGATCGAGCTCGGCGTCTGGTCCGCCGAGCCGCCCAAGCCGAACGCCGCACCGATCACGTTCGGTGAGTACGCCGAGTCGTGGCTCGCGGGACGCGAGCTCGCCACTCGGACGCGTAAGCACTACCGGGGAATCCTGGACAGCCACCTTCTGCCGGAGTTCGGCAGCCGTGGGCTGGTCGACGTCACGGCGGCCGAGGTCGGGGCGTGGGAGATCCGCCTGCGTGCAGACCTGGCTGCTGCTGCGCGTGAGAAGCACGTCGCGCAGGTTGCTCGGGCGGTTGCTGCCGCGGAGCGGCGGGCCGCACGGGAGAAGCGTGAGCTGTCCGAGGGTGAGCGCAAGGTGATCGTCGATGCCATCGGCAAGCCAAAGACCGGGCGTACCCGGGCGGCGCACGTGTACGCGTTGGCAGCGACGATCTTCAACACTGCGGTACAGCACGACCTGATCCCGGCCTCACCCTGCCGGGTCAAGGGCGGCACGAGCGCCAAGAGGGCGAAGGAGCCGCCCGCTCTCGAGCCGGCGGAGCTCACGGCGCTGGCGGACGCGATGCCGGCCCGGCTGCGCGCGTTCGTCCTGCTTGCTGGATGGGGAACGCTGCGCCTCGGTGAGCTGCGGGATCTGCGCAACGCGGACCTGACGCTCGATCCGGAGAACGGGAAGGGCGTGGTGCGCGTCCACCACCAGGTGCAGCACATCGGCGGCGGGGAGTACGAGGTTACCGGCCCCAAGACCGAAGCTGGCGTTCGCGACGTCAACCTGCCGGCCGCCGCCGTGCGAGCCCTCGCGGCGCACATCAAGGGCGGCCATGCTGCACCCGGTCCCGATGGCCTGGTCTTCCCCAGCCCCAAGGACCAGAGCAAGCCGATGGGCTACTCACCGTTGTGGCGCGCGCTGAAGGCGGCCGGGCAGAAGATCGGCCAGCCCAACGTGACTGTTCATTCTCTGCGGCACACGGCTCTGACGCTCGCGGCACGGACCGGAGCGACGACTGCTGAGCTGATGGCCCGCGGCGGCCATGTCTCGATGGCTGCCGCGTTGCGCTACCAGCACGCGGCGGCGACCCGGGACGTAGCGATCGCCAACGCTCTGGACGCTCTCGCCGACGCGTGACCGGCGGCTCGGCGCCACGAGGGGGCTGGCGTCAGCGCGGTCGGCGGGGCGAGCGCCAACTGGTCTCGTGGATGAAGGTCCGGGCTACGACGGGCTCCCACGCCTGGCCGACGTCGTCGTCGAGGTCGAGATCGTCGAAATGGGTCAGCAGGAGCACGCCGTCGACGTAACGGGCGATGGTGTGCCGGTCGCAGTGGTTGAGGAGCGCGGCATAGACGTTGCGCCGCGCTTCGGAGTTGTAGAGCCCGATGCGGTGGTTGCCGCGTAGGCCGGGGACACGGTCGGCGGGGATATCGCGGAAGGCATGCCCGGGGTCCAGGCGCCAGAGCCGGTCGGGTACCCAGAACGACCCGCCGACGAGTCGGTGGTGGTGCTGGGTCCAGGCGATGGCGGGCACGATGTCGAGCCGGTGGCCGGTGGCGGCCAGGATGCGTTCGACGACGGCGAGGGTGGGCGACTTGGTGCCGCGCTCGTAGGCCGACAGCGTCGGTTGGGACGTCCCTGCGCGCTCGGCGACCAGGGTCTGGGACATGCCCCGGTTCCGGCGTGCGCGGGCGAGCAACGACTCCATTTCTCGACGATATCTCTTCGGATCTGGCGTGCGCAGGCGAGCGTCTTTCGCCCAGTTTTGTACCATCGCCGATCGGATATACGACCGATCCGGCGGAATTGGCGGGTGACCGGCGGTGACGTTTGGTTCACCGTCATTTTCCCGATTCCGTTCCGTCCAGGTTTTGGCCGTTCTGTTCGGTGGCTTCTCGACAACGACTTCACACCTGTGTCTCGTCCCGCCGATCCCGTGGCGGGGGCGGAACGGAGCAGGTGCCATGGGCCTCGCAGGGTGCTTGGGGATCGAGAACGACGACACACCGACGATGCGCGCGGCCGCGGAGCGCTGGCCGGTCTGGCGGTCGCAGGAACGCGAACTGCCGACCGTGGACGGGCTGGCTGGGCTGCGGGCATGGATGGACCGGGCCGTGCCCGAGGACCAGGACCTGTGCCTGGGCACTCTGGTCCGGATCGGGCTGCGCGACCCGGTCGCGCTGATGGTGGTGTGCTGGTTGCTTCTGCCTGGCGCTACTCGTCGCGCTGCGGCGCTGGCCGACGTGTCGGCGGGCGTGGATGCGCTTTTTGCCGGCGAGTTGTGGATCGCGGTGCGTCAGTTCGACTGGCGCCGCCCCCGGAAGGTTGCCGCGACGATCCTTGCCACGGCACGCCGCGCAACGATGGCAGAGCTCAGCATCGGTGAGCCCGCCCGTCGCCGCGACCGAGTCTGGGCCGCCACCGTCCCGACCGAGGTGATCCCCGAGGCGGCGACGCGCCAGACGCGGAACGAGGCCCTTGCTGCTGCGGCAGAGCTCCGCGAAGTCCTCGACGACGCCCAGGATGACGGAATTCTCGACGACGACGAGCGCCGACTACTGACCGACCTCGGGATCGTCGCTGACCAGCTCTCAGCACCAGCGGGGCGCGGGCGCGGCGGCTTGACCACACCTGCCGTCGCAGACGCCGTCGCGGCACCGCGTGGCTGCTCCGCACGGACCGTCCGCCGCCGCGCGAGCGAGGCGATCGACCGGGTCGCCACCAGCGCCATCCGACGTGGCCATGCAGGCTGATCCGGGTTGTCCACAGGCAATCCGGGACACGAGACACCACATGGACCGCCGTGGAACACTGATGGCATGAGCGAGGCGATCGACACCCAGTCGCTCCACCACCTGGTGGACAGGCTCAGCCCTGCCCAGGCCCGGCACCTGCGCCTCATCATCAGCCAGGACCGCGAGCTCGCCCCCGTCGCCCGTGAGCTCGACCAGAAGGCCGAGCCCGAGAGCGGGGTTCCGGCGGACCTGCTTTCCCTGGTCGGGCGGATCAGCTCAGGCCGGACCAACGGCGCGGAGAACACCGACCACTACATCCGCGAACGGCTCGCGCGCAGGCGTACCCGGCGCGCATGAGGGCCGCGGTCTTCGACACCGGTCCGATCGTCGGCGCCCTGGACGCCTCTGACAACCGTCATGCCGAGTGCGCGGCGTTCCTGACGTCCTTCACCGGCACCCGGTACCTGCCCACGACGGTGTTGACCGAGGTGTGCTGGATGCTGGAGGACTGGCCCGACGTCGAGGCCGACTTCCTCGACTCCGTGGCCCGAGGCACGTTCACCCTCGTCCCGCTGGAGAAGACCGACCTGGAACGCATGAGCCAGCTCGTGCGCCGCTACGGCGACTTCCCCCTCGGCACGACCGACGCCTCCGTGGTCGCGATCGCTGAACGGCTCGGCGTCAGCGATGTCGCCACGATCGATCACCGCCACTTCCATGCCGTGCGGCCCCGCCACATCGAGGCATTCACCCTGCTCCTGTGACGTGACCGGAGCCGTTCACGTGGGTTGAGTTGCCGACGGGCGTTGGGGCTGGAATGCCGTGGTGTGCGGCTGGCCAACCGGCCGCGGGAGCTCGGCTCCCCGCGTCAGGGTTCGCTGTTCACCGCAGGGGTATCGCGTACTCGGCGACCCGCCCGTCGAAGGTTCCGACGAGCATCGTCTCCTCGCTCGTGATCACCAGGGTCAGCGGGACGACAGGGTGGCCATCGCGAGTCGAGAGTCCGTTGCGGCGGGCAAGTGGCTGACCGGTCAGGGTGTCGATGGTCAGCAGCTCGCCGAGGTTGGTGACCGCGATGGTGCGGCCGTCGTGTTCGTCCAGCCCGGTGATCTGGTTGTCGAGGGGGACATGCCACAGCAACTCTCCGTCCGGGTAGGAGCGGCGGGCGACAAAGGCGTTTCCCGGCAGCAGGCCGCGCCCGTCGTGGACCACGCCGGAGTGGATCAGTCCCAGTCCGCCTGGGTCGTCGACGAAGGCCCCGGGGCCGCCGAACAGGTGAGCACCGGGTGTCCAGGCAAGCGGGAAGAGCCGGTTGACGGTCCAGTCCCCGGTGCTGGATTCCGTCACAGCCGCGACATGCTTGTCATCCCACGGACGTGTCGGCTCACCGACGAGCACAAGGAAGTCTTGGGCCTTCCGGATGTCGAGGTGGTGGTTGAACAGGTCGTAGCCGCCGAGGTCGACGCGCCCCACCTCGGTACCGGCCGGGTTCAGGACGACAGCCGGCTCTGGTTCACGTCTCGTGTGGCGGGTGTCGCGGATCAGCAGGTTCCCGTCGCTTCTCGCGGTGATCGCGGCGCCGTGGCCTGGTTGAACGAGCGTCGTACCTACTCCGGTGTCGACAGAGACCGCTGTCAGGGTCGTCGCTCGATCCTGGTACGCGTTGCCGTCGGCCCACACCGCGACCTGGAGCGAGCCCTGTCCGGGCATCACCTGCGTGCAGGTTCCTTCGAAGGCGGTCCGCCAGCGCAGCGCCCCGTCGTGTGCGTTCCACCGTTCGATCGCCGAGGACAGCCCGACGACGAAGCCGCCGTCCGGGCAGGGCGTGACCGACCACGCCTGCCGGCGCGGACGCCACTCCTGCCCGTGGGCCCCGGCCAGGTCCGCTACCTCACGACGAGCAGTCCTGGTGTCGCGGACCGGACGGCTGGTCGTGCTGTTCGTGGGGATCTGGACACTGCGCGGTCCGACCTTCTTCCAGTCCGTCTTCACGACGGGCAGGAAGTAGACCAGGTCTTCGTGGTTGTCGACGTCTTCGTCCGTGGGCGGTGCGAGCAACAGCTCCAGGCTCGTGTCATCTACCCATCGCAGGGCCTCGACGCAGCGGTTGTGGTCCAGGACGGACACCGTCATCCCGGTAACGAGGTTGTGGACGAGGAGTTCCCCTTCGAACGAGTAGCCGCCGTCGTAGGACCCTGTTCCGATGGCCACGAGGTCACCGGAGGGGTGGATCGCGATGGAGTTCACCGTCCATCTGGAGGTGAACACCCGCCGGCACGTGAGCGTCCCGGCGTCGTAGACGCCGATCGGATACCAGCCGACGGTACCGGCCGACCGCTTCAACGCCGTACGGACGTTGTTCTGCGCCCAGCCGTGGCTACCTCCGATCACGACGACGTCGTCCGAAGTCGCGACGGCGCTCGGCTCGCCCACCTCGACGAACATGCCGTCGCCGAAGACTCGAGTCGCGGTGGCCGTTCCGCCGGACGCATCTATGGCTTGTGTTTGAACGGCTTCGTCGTCGATGTCAGGCACGTGCCCACCGTAGTCACTCCGCACCGCACCGCAGCAGCGGCCGGCATGTGCGGCGATCGACCGCGTGACGAGCCGCTCGCCGTACGGATGCCAGCTGACGTCATCGTGCGTGGCTCACGTGAAGTGCGGGGCTGGGTCTTGCCCGACTCGACGTCGTCCGACATCCTGCCGACCAGGAAGCAGTCTGTGAACGCAGTGGTGAGGCGGGTGGCGATGGTCCATGTCCAGGTTGTGAGCGACTACCACCGGATCTTCTCGGCGCCGGAGTTCGGCTTGGCGTGGTTGTGGTGGAGTGACGTCGAGGATGTCTCGGACCCGCTGCCGACGCCGGTGGAGATCAAGCCCGGACTCACTGGCTACGGCGCGATCTCGATGAGCCAGGTGTCGTACAACACGGCACTCAAAGTTCTCCTGACCACCGGGTACAAGCGGATGCTGACGGAGGACGATGAGACTCCGGTGCGCCCGGAACTCCCAAGCGGCGCCGGGGATGCCTGGATCTTCGTCAACGACGACCTGATGCCTGCCGCGATGGATGGGATCGACGAAGAGGCGATCCGCCTGTGGAACGAGGCTGAGGCCGCCCTGAGGGAGCGCGTGCTCGACGCCTCGCGTTGACTCGGTACGGCACGTAGATCGCCCCGCTACCTCGCAGAAAAGCCGTCACAGCCTCGGTCCGTACGACCGGTCGTGGGGGCGGCTGTGGTGGTCGTCTAGCGCGAGTCGGTGCTGGTTGGCGTCGCGGCGCCGCTGCTCGGCTCGGCGGCTGGCGTCCTGTTCGAGTCGGGTGAGCCGGGCGTCGAGAGCGGCGGTGGGGTGGTCGTCGGGTAGCGGCCCGCGTCGCAGGGCGTGCTCGACGGCGGTCACAGGGCTGACACCGCTGGCGTGAAGGCCGGCGAGGTGGTCGGCCAGGGTGGCGGTGTGCTCGTCGTGGCGTCCTGCGGCTGCCGCGGCGAGGCGTACCCAGGGGCGCCCGGCGGGTGTGGGCTGCCAGGCGGCGACGGCACGGTCCAGGTGCCGCTGGTAGTTGCGCAGTGCGGGGGCGGTCTGGTCGGGGCCGGTGGGTCGATTGTCGTTGTCGGGGACGCCGGTCGCGGCTCGCCAGATCGCCAGGGCGGTCGCGAGGTCGTCGGGCAGCACGACATCCTCGGCCCACTCGGGTCGCTCCTGGCTGGTTCGGGTGCGGGCGTCGTTGAAAACGGTGGTGGCCCGGTCGGTGACGGCTGCGGCGCGCGCAGCCAGGTAGGCACCCCAGGTCTGGTCGGTGGCCAGCTGTTGGGGGACGGCCGGTAGCCAGGGCAGTACTCCCCTCTCGGTCGGGGCGAGGCGGTCCACCCGCCAGGCCAGGACCGCGGCGGGGTCCTCGGCGCTGGCCAGCTCCCGCTGCTCGACCGCGGCCGTCAGCAACTCGGCGGCGTCGTGGCCGTCGGCTTCGGCGAGCACGAGGCGGGCGTGCAGCGCGGGCCAGGCCGGTTCCTCGGTCAGACCGGGAAGTACGTGTGCGGCGTGCCGCTCGATCTCGGCGACCCTCTCAACCCCGATGGCGTCTTCGGCGGCGGCGTGGACGGCGTCCTCGTACCGGACCGCGGCCTGATGCAACCTCCTCTCCGGGGCGGCGTTCTCGAACGCCGTCGTGGTGGCCGAGACGGCGGACCCGTCGCGGGCCAGGACCTGTTCGAGGGTCTCGGTCGCCGTGCGGGTGGCGTCGAGGTCGAACAGGGCGGCCATGTGCGGCTCCCCGCTCAGGCCGGCATCCGGGATAGTGGTCATGATGTAGGCGTGGTTCGTGTCCCGGCCGCGTGAGAGGGCGGTGTAGGCGATCTGCCTCGACTCGGTCCCGGTCAGGATGGTGTGGAGGGTGTCGCAGCTGGCGCCTTGGGCGGCGTGGACGGTGGCGGCGTACCCGAGCTGCACGTGCTCGGCCGTGTACTCCTTCGGGAGACGGACAGCCAGCCCGCTGGCCTGGTGCCGGACGGTCAGCCCGCCGTCACGGCCGATGTCGGTGACGGTCCATCGGTCGCCGTTCTTGACCCAGTCCGTCCCCGTGAGGCGTAGGCGGCGGTCGTTGCGGCGGGTCAGGACCGTGTCTCCCACGTAGACGGTGCACCCGTCTCCCAACGACGCACCGTCTCCCGGCGGTGTGTCGAGGCGGGCGAGGCGGTCGGCCTGGGCGTGCTGGTTGAGGTCGGTGACCAGGACCCGGGTCGGGGCGAGCATCAGCGAGTCGAGCCCGGCCGCACGGTCGGTGGCCCACGCCTCGTAAACGGTGTCGGCAGCGGTGGCGGGATCGACGGCGTGGATGCGCCCGGCGTCGAGGTAGAACCCGAGCGCGGCCGGGTCACCTTCTCGCAGGCGGAGGGTGGCTCGGGCTTCGGCGGGGTCGGTGAACCGGACCGGGGCCTCGAGCCTGACGGCGTCGTGGTGGCGGGTGAGGTCGCGCAGGATGCCTCCGGCGCCGATCGCGGCGAGCTGCTGGTCGTCGCCGATCAGCCGTACCGACGCGCCACGCTCCAGCGCGTAACCGATGACGCGGTCCAGGGTCAGGGTGTCGGCCATCCCGGCCTCGTCGACCAGGACTAGGGTGCCCGGTCCGATGGCGGTGGCCCACGGCGGTGGTCCGCCCGTTGGGCTGGGGTGGTCGAGCTCGTGAATGAGCTTGGCCAGGGTGTCGCAGGAGATACCGGTCGCCGCGCGCAGCTCGGCCGCGGCGGTGGCCGATGGCGCCAGGCCGACGACGTTCCCGCCGGTCCGGTCCCGTCCGCCGGACTGCGCCCACGCGGCGGCAAGGGTCCGCATCGCGGTCGTCTTCCCTGTCCCGGCCGGCGCCAACGCCACCTGAACCCGGGCGCCGGAGGTCGCCAGCGCGGTGACCAGGCGGCGCTGGGCGTCGTTGAGCCGGTGCCCGTTCGCGTGCGCCTCCAGGAGCACGAGGTCCACGTCGGCGGCCTCCATCGCCGCGCCATCACGCTGCTCGGCCGCGGCGAGGATGCGCTGCTCCGCGTCCAGGATGCGGGTGGTCGTGTACCGGTCGGCACCCGTGTGCCGGTACACGCTCGTCCCGTCCGACCGCCGCAACGCCTGAGGTTCTGCGACGTCGTCGAGGTCGGGGGTCAGGTTCACGCACCGCGACCGCGCTGCCTCGAGCACCGCGGCCGTCACTACCTCGAGGTCGTCGGCGGGCACGTGGACGTCGGTGTTGGCGCGGACCTGGCGTAGCACTTCGGCGGTCAGGTGCCAGTCCTGCCAGGTCGCCGCCCGCACCTCCACCTCCGCCACCACCCGCGCAGCCGTCTCCTGCACCCAGCCCGCCGTCACCCCACCCGACCTGAAGCCCGTCGTGCGGCCGATGGCGGCGGCGACAATGTCGTCCACCCCGCCCGGGCCGAGGATCGCGTCGGCCTGGGCGCGCCAGGTGGCGCGCTGCTCGGCCAACGACCGCGGCTCGTGCTTGGCCTCGCGGGTCTCCAGATTCGCCTGCTGCGCCAACCCGATCGCCTCCGTCTTCGACGACGGTCGCCCGTGCGTCGCATGGAACTCCGCGGTCAGGTCGGCCAGGCGGGCCAGGATGTCCGCGCGCCGCGACGACCACGCCTCGCACAGGTCCCGGTCCACCCCGACGACCTCCCGCACGGGCCGCTTGCCCGGACCTGTGGGCCGTTCGGCGAACTCCAGCCCCAGGTCCTCCCGCAGGTACTGCTCCAGAGCGGAGTTGTACACCTCGGAGGCCGCGACCACGTGCTCGTAGAGCACGCTCCCGTAGATCGACAACCACTTCCCGTCCTTGGTGCGGACCTTGTTCGCGACCGCGACGTGGGTGTGCAGGTCCGGGTCGCCCGTCCGGGAGTCGCGGTGAGTGAATGCCGTGGCGATCAGCCCGCACGTGTCGACCTGCCGGATACCGTTAGCGCCCTCGCGGCTGTAGATCGCGTGCTCCTGCAGGAACTTCAGCGCCTTGGCGACCGCCTTGTCGTGGGCGGCCTCGATCCGGCGGGCCACGCCCATCGGCGCGACCGCCCACAGGGCGGAGACGGACTTGACCGGGGAGAACGTCAGGTCGTACCCCGCCACCGCCGACCGGAACCGTGAGTACCGGGCCACCGCACTGGCCAGCTCCCGTGCATCCGCCGGAGGGCGGCCGTGGTCAGCGGTGAAGAACTCCGCGGCGACCTCGGTCCGGATACGCGCCACCGTCGCTCGGTCCATCGGCGCCTTCGCCGGCCGGCCCGCCGCCCGGTTCGCGTCCTCCATTCGGCGGACGACCTGGAGCGCGAACTCTTTGGCCCGCTCGTTGCCGAACGTTCTGAACGACGCGCCCAGACGCAGCGGGTTCTCGTCGGTCGAGGCCGGGTGCAAGCCCTTCCCGAACAGGTTCGCCATCTGCTCCGCCATGACGACGTCCCCGGGCTCGATCCCGTCGAGGTCCGCAAGCCCGGAGCCGGTCCACCGGCCGGGTGCCTCGCCCTTGGCCGCGTAGTAGTCCACCAGCGGCATGTCCAGGTCCGTTGCATCGGCAGCAGCGACCTGCCGGGTCAGGTACTCGTACCCCGACCCCGGCGACAGCTTGTGGATGCTCATCGTCACGTCCCCCACGGACACGACGACGACTCGGGTGGCCACGATGAAAGAGGTGTGTTGGTGAATTGGGTTTGGGTGAGTGATGTGGTGGTGGCTGTGGGGATGGTGGTTGTTGTTGTATGAGTGGTGGTGTGGTGCAGTTGTGTGATGTGGTGGTTGTTGTGAGTGCGGGAATTGTGGTTGTGGTTGTGGATGTGAGGTGATCGTGGGCGGTGGAGGGGGCTGCGGAAGGGGCACGCCTGGTGCGGGTAGCGCCCCGCCGTCACCACCCGAACCGAACGCTTTACCCCGTGTCCGTCACGCGGGCACACCTTCGTCGCGAACACTGATGGCTGCCAGCGCGTCCGGTCTGGCGGACGCCGGGAGGGCATGGGCGTCCGCGATACGCGTCACCTCTCGGCGTACTGCGTCGGGGCCGAAGGTCATCAGGGCGTACAGCGCGCTGAGCCTGCGGGCGTCCTGCCAGATTCCTTCGGTTGTTGGCGTCGTGAAGGGGATGACGGGCGTGCGCTGTTCGGCGAACTCCTCCAGGCGGAGATACTTCATGCCGCCCGGTCCGCACAGGTATCCGTCTGCCTGAACCGCCGACACCAGGTCTGCGAGCCGAAGGGATCGATCAGCTCGGACGGTGAATTGGCTACTTCTGAGTATCGAGCCCGTCCACCCGAGCAGGTCGAGGAGCAGGCGGGTCGAGGCTTCCGTGACCGCAGCCGTCCGATCGGTGTCGTCCATGGCCACGGCAACCGCGTCGAGTCGGATCTCCAGGTCGAGCCAGTACCGGCTCGATCCGTAGGCGTGAGCGAGTGTCCGGTGGAGCCGTCGTCGTGCCCGCGCGGGCTCGACCAGGCGGGCCTCCCGGATTGTCGTAGACCGCCCGTGCGGCAGATGGGTAGGCAAGGTCAGCCACTGATGCTGCTGCGGGCGCCCCAGCGGGGCGAGCCGCGCACGGTGCTGGTAGTCGCGGCGCGCGAACTGCACGTCGTCGAGGACGATCCAGCAGTCCGCCGCGTAGATCTTGGCGAGCGTGCTCAGGCGCGGGAACAGGTTGGGCTGGTGGATCGCGCACAGCCCGACGCCCGAGGAAGTCCTACCGAGCGATGAGTCTGCTCGTGAATCCCTGTCGGATGAGGTACTCGTAGGCGACATGCACGTCCTCCGGGATGTCCTGCTCGACGGCGAATCCGAGCGCTGGGTAGTCGATCACCCGCTGGAGGTCACCCACGAGCATGTCGACGACTAACTTCTCGTCGCCGATGCTCTTGAGGTATTCAGCGAGGTCGAGCGGTTCTGAGGTGCAGATGACGTCGACCTCGGGCCACACCTTGCGGGCGGTTGCGAAGGACCGGCGTTCCATGTAGGGCTTCGAGACGAGCAGGACCGAGGACGGAACGATGCCGGCAGCGGCAAGCACGTCCCGCGAGAACGCGATGTTCTCGCCGGTGTTGCCAGCGTTCGGTTCCAGCAGGACGGCGCTGTCCGGGACGCCGAGCTCCAGAGCGTGTTCGCGGTAGTGGACTGCTTCACCGCGCGGGAAGCGCGCCGCGGTGGTGGGGCTGTTGCCGCCGCTGAAGACCAGGACCGGGAACAGGTCCGCTCGGTACAGCTCGGCAGCGTATGCAGCGACGCCGAGGTCGTGGCTCCCCAGGCCGATCGCCACGTCCGTGGGCCGCACCGTGTGGTGCATCTGGTGGTAGTCCCAGATCAGCTCGGCAGCGTGCAGCTGATCGTCGCTGAGGTTCTGCTCGTTCTCGTTCACGCTTGCGTCTCTCCCTGGTCACTGTGCGCGGGCGGGAAGGCCCTGGCCGGTGGTGCGGATGGCCTCGATGCTGCGCAGCTGGTGGGCCAGCCCATACTCGGCGGCGACGCTCTTGGCGCGATCGAGGGTCCGCATGCCATCCTCTCGGGTTCCAGCGTCGGAGACCAGAATGTGTCCGTAGGCGGTTTCAAGACGTACTCGTTGCATCGGGGAGTCGGCGACGCCGGCACTGCGGGCGACGTCGATCAGGCGCAGGGCCGTGTCGAGATTGCCTGCGCCGCGGGACGCCAGAGCGAGCTTCTGATGCGCCACCGCCCAGTCGTCGGGTTCTGCGAGTCGGTCGAAGTCCTCGATGGCCTGTTCCATGGCTCTCGCCGCGTACTGATGCTCCCCGTGCTTGCTCAGCGCCGTCCCGACCCAGAGCCGGGCCCGCGCCCGATCGCGGTCAGTCAGCCGATCATCGGAGGCGAGGCCCTCGTAGCGGCGTGCAGCGCTGTCCAGTTCACCGCCCATCTCGGCGACGACGGCGAGTGAAAGATCGATCTGGGCTACGCGGCGAGGGATGACCAGCTGGTCGAAGATCGAACGGGAGCCGGCGTAGGACCGCTGCGCTGACAGCGGCCCGAGAACCTGTCCTCGATCGCGTCGCAGATCGCCAACCAAGGCTGTGGACCGAGCCAGCAGGTAGAGACCGCGGTCATCGAGATCGGACGGCGTGTACTTGGCGGTCCACCGGTGCAGCAGGTCTTCGGCGAAGGTGAACTTCTGGCTCGAGAGCGCGACGACTACACGGTCAAGGTCGTCAGCCCATTCCTCGTACTCCCATGCACGAGGGCGCGGGACCACGACGCGCTGCACACCGGTGGCAGGGGGGCCGCCGACTTGGGACAGGTACTCCTCGAACCGCAGGTGGACCGAGCCATCGGCGCGGGCCAGGGCCGTGTCCAGGATTGCCTGGCTGTCGCCGTTGGGCTTGGTCTCCGTCAGGAACCCTTCCCACTTGGACACGGTGTTGACCGCGACGCCCAGGTCCTCGGCGAAGCGCCGGACGCTCAGCCGGAGAGCATGGCGCAGCGCGCGGGCCTCCAGACCCGTCCATTGATGCACCGTCGCCATAGCGACCTCCCCCCTCGGTACGCCTATTGAAGCAACCCGGGCCCCGGCCAGGGACGGAAGTAGGACAGAAGTGGGACGGCGGCTCATTCCCTCGACGCCTGGGCTGCCCGACGCTTGGAGAGCCGGATTCACCGATCGTTAGGACGGTAACGACCCATGGAATCCCTCACCGAACAGCACGAAGTCAGCGGGCCGGTCGTCTACGGCTACCTGCGGCTGCCGAACCTGCCCGCGGCGAAGCAGCACGCCCTCACCACGGCGATGAACCACTACTGCGCCGATCACGAACTCGTGCTCGGAGGACTGTTCCGTGAGATTTCTGCGACACCAGAGGCGGCCTTCGCCGGCCTTCTCCAGGCGCTCCGCGCGCACCGTTCGTACGGCGTAGTCGTTCCGGCAGCGAACCACCTGGGCACGAAGGACATCGCCGCCGCCCGGCGCCGACTGATCGACGCCACCGGTGCACGCCTGCTGCTCATGGTCGGCGAGCGACAGCTCGTGGTAACTGACCACGCTCCCCGCAGGTAGAGCCGGCAGATCACAACGTGACTGGCCCGCACCCGCGAGCCGCCGCGAGAGGAGGAGGAACCAATGAGATTCACCAAGCAGGGCTCCGAGTCGTCGCTGGCACGGACCTTCGGCGTCGTCGTCGAGGCGGTCTCCAAGATCGGGCTGGAGCGGATCGGGTCGATCACGCTCACCCCCGACCGGATCAGCCTCGTGCCGAGGCACCTGACCGAGGGCGAGGAGATTGCCAAGGCGCTCGGGTGCAACTCCCCGCTGGACCACCACATCCTGACCCCGGGGTTCACCGACTGGACCGGGCAGGTCTCGGGCCTGGAGGTCCACGTACGCGCCACGCTGCGACGCCCGGAAGGAGCCCTCGCATGATCCGGCGGCCGGGCCTCCGGCTGCTGATCGGGCTCGACATCGATGGCACCGTGGCACCGGACGGCACCAACGCCGTCCCGGCGGTGACCCGGCAGGCGGTGGCCGACGTCGTCGGCGCGGGGCACACCGTTGTGCTGGCCACCGGACGTTCGCTCGTGGGCGTGCTGCCGGTCGCGGCTCTTCTGGGCCTGGAGGGCTCGTGGGTGGTGTCGTCCAACGGGGCGGTGCTGTCCCGCCTGGACCGGACCTGGCCGTCTGGGTATCGCGTGGAGTCCGCTACCACGCTCGACGTCGAGCCGGTGCTGCACCTAGCGCGCCGGCTGTGCCCGGACGTGCGGGTCGGGGTCGAGCAGATCGGCTGGGGATACAACACGAGCACGGCGTTCGACGTGGACGAGCTGAACGGGCGCCAGCTGGTGATGGGCGACGACGAGCTGACCCTCGAACCCGTCCCGAGGATCATCCTGTCCGCCCCGAACGCCGCGACCCTGCTCCTGGAGCCCATCCGGCGCCTCGGTGTCTCGGTCAACCCGGCCGGCTCGTCATGGCTGGACGTCACGCCACCGGGAACCTCCAAGGCGGAAGCGCTGGAGCGTGTCCGCAAGCAGGCGGGGATCGACTCGCCAAACACGGTGTTCGTGGGTGACGGCATCAACGACCGCGAGGCGATGGCCTGGGCGGAGCAGTCCTGGTCGATGGGGCACGCGCCCCTGGTCGTCCAGGAAGCTGCCACCTACGTCACCGGCCCGCTCGCCCAGCACGGCGCTGCCATGGTCCTGCGCGGGCTGCTCGCCGGGTCCATCACCGAGTCCGACGTCGCACTGGCGGGAGCACGGTCATGACCGCCGTCGCGCCGCCCGCTGCCCTCGTGGAGCAGGTGCGGGCACCGGTCGAGGAATGGCACCCCCGGCTGCACCCGGTCTCGGTCCGGGTCCGGCTCGACGGGACCGGACCGGAGCTCTCCTCGTGCGAGGTCTGGACCGGTGACGCAGACACGGTGTGGGCTCGCCGCGCCGACCTGGTGGCCGCCGCCGGGCACACGATGCTCGATCTCGAGCGCGCTCTGGTCGCCGCGGGGTACGTCTACGACCTCACCCCGGACGGACGGCCGAAGTACCGGTTCGACGCGAACGACCGGCGCTACACGCTCGACATCACCCGGCCCTGGTGAACGGGCATGGCCACGACCGGAGGGACACGAATGACCCCGACGAACAGGGAGGCGGCGCCGTGAGCGGGATGGCGCCCGTGGCCATCGGCTACGCCGCAGGTGGGAGCCCCACCGACCTCTACCAGCAGTGTCAGGTGATCGAGGAGTACGCCCGGGCCGAGGGCATCGCGTTGGCCCAGATCGTCACCGACGACCATGACGCACTGACCCTGCACCAGGTCGCCGAGTCCGCGCGACACCATGGCGCGCGTCTTGTGCTGGTGCCGGCGACGGCTCAGCTCGCCGAGGCCCGCCGAGGCATCGCCGAAGTTCTAGCACCCGACGGTGCCACGTGCGTCGTCATCGGGCAGCCCGTCGACAAGCCGGCGCCGACCACCGAGCCGTGAGGCACCGCTCGCCGAACGGGTGTCGGCGGGATGCACTACCGAGGTCCGCCGTCCGGCGGGCCGGTTCCCACAGCACCCGGCACGGGTGCGAAAGGAGTGGCATGAGCCAGACGACGAACGACCTGGACTGGGCCGCCAGTCTGCGAGAGCAGATGGTTGCCGAGCTCGAGTCCGCCGGGCTCGTCCTCACCCCAGCGGTCGCCGCCGCGTTGCGGGCGGTTCCCCGGCACGTGTTCGGTCCTGAGGAGCCGTTGGAGGCGGCGTACGCGCTGCACACGATCCTGCACCGGACCCTCGACGAGTCGGGCGCGGCGGTGAGCATGATCTCCGCGGTCGAGGTGCAGGCGATGATGCTGGAGCAGGCGCAGGTCACCTCCGGGTCGCGGGTCCTGGAGGTGGGTTCGGGCGGGTACAACGCCGCCCTGCTGGCCGATATGGCTGGGCCGGACGGGCAGGTCACGACCGTCGACATCGACGAGCGGGTCACCGAGCGCACCACCCGCTACCTGGCCCAGGCTGGCTACAACGGCGTCAACGTGGTCCTGGCTGACGCCGACGGCGGCGTGCCCGAGCACGCGCCCTACGACGTCATCATGGCGACCACGTCCGTGCAGGACCTTCCGCCGACGTGGGTGGACCAGCTCGCGCCGGACGGACGGATCGTGGTGCCGCTGCGGCTGCGCGGCACGCCCCGCGTCGTCGTCCTGGTGCGCGACGGCGACAGGCTGGTCTCGGCCGGCTACGAGCTCGGGCACTTCGTACCCGTGCGCGGCCGGTCGACGCCCGACGAGCGCAGCCTCGTCCTGGACGAGGTCGGGGTCACGCTGCGGGTCGACGGCGACGTGAGCGCCGACCAGGCGGCGCTGGCCTCCGCCCTGCACACCGAGGCGACGGTCGCGTGGGCAACACCGCGCGAGGTGTCCCGGTTCGACGGGCTGGGCCTGTGGCTGGCGGTCAACGAGGACGCCTTCGGCATGCTCAACGCGACCACGGACGCCAAGGATCGTGGCCTGGTGGCGCACTCCTGGGCCGTCGGCATCCCCGCGATCCTCGACCAGGTCGGCCGCTCCTTCGCGTACCTGACCCTGCGCCGCACCGAGGACGGGCCGCAGTTCGGCGCGACCGGGCACGGCGAGAACGCATCCGAGCTCGTCGCCCGATTCGTCGACCTGATCGAGGCGTGGGACACCACGAGCCTGGACGCCCAGATCAGCCTCTACCCGGCCGGAACCCCGGACGACGTGCTGCCGTCCGGCGAGCACGTCCGCGTCCTGGACCGGCCCCGCAACCGTGTGGTCCTGACGTGGCCCACGCAGACGCCCCAGGGCGTCTGACCCCCGAGAAAAGGAGCACCAGCATGGTCCTGCCCTTCCGCCCCACCTCCCGCGGCTCGTTCTCGCCGCTCCGCGGCGCGCCCATCACACCGGTGGCAGCCCCGGCCTTCGACCTCGACATCAAGATCGTCGAGTCCGGTCCGACCGTCGCCGACCTGTACCGCCTCACCGACGACGGCTGCAACGCGACGTGCGCGAGCGCCTGCACGCCGAGCTGCACGGACAACGGCTGACCAGCCCTCCACTCCAGGTGCGGGGGGGGCCCGCCCGGCCCCCCCCCCCCCCGCCCGGAAGGGGCCGCCGGGGGGAAACCGGCCCGCCCCGGGGGG
>NZ_JAKGSG010000038.1 GCF_021568775.1 Antribacter soli
GCGCCGCGGCCGCCCCGCCGCCCCGCCCCCCCCCCCCCCCCCCGCCCCCCCCCCCCCCCCCCCCGGGGGGGGGGGCCCCGCCCCCCCCCCCCCCACCCCGATCCGGAAAGGAGCGCCATGCGATACACGGCCATCGACGCGGGGCTGATCCGCGTCGCCGCCTTCGTCGACTCCGAGCCCGGTCCGAGACCGGACTCCACCCCGCAGGACGCCCTCGCCTGGGTGCGACGGACCTGGCGCGAGCCGTTCGCCTCGGCGGTCGAGCTCGCCAGCCCAGACCTCGCCGCCGAGGTGGCCCGCGTCCTGTCCGACGACGATACGACCAGTGCCACCAAGATTGCCCGTGCCCTCGGGCGCTACCTGCGCCGAGCCACCAGGCGAGCCACCCCGTTCGGACTGTTCGCCGCCGTCAGCCCGCTGACGTGGTCCGCCGGGCCGAAGGCCGACGTCGGGACGGGCGGCACCATCTGCCCCCGACCGGACACGACCTGGCTGAGCGCCGTCGTCGACCGCCTGGAGGCAGACACCGATTTGCTGCGCCGCTTGACCGTGGTGCGCAACGACCTTTCCGTCGTCCGCGACGGGCGCCTCGTCCTGGACTTCCAGGCCACAGACGACGTCCCGGACAGGACGCAGGTCACCGAGGTGTCCGTGGCGCTCACCCCGGCGGTCGAGACGACACTCCACGCGACGGCAGACCCGGTCCCAGTCGCCACACTGGTCGACGCCTTGTGCGACCGGTTCCCCGGCGCTGGCGCCGAGGCCGCCGAGCGCATGGTCGCCGACCTCGTCCGACAGCGGTTCCTGACCACGAGCCTTCGCCCGAGCCCGACCGACCCGCGACCCCTGGACCACCTGACCTCGACTCTGCGCACCGTCGGCGCGTGCGAAGTACCCTCCGCGGGGACCGCCGCGTCCATCCAGCGGCTCACCGACGCGTTCTGCCCGGTACCGCTCGAGACGACGTCGGCGTCCGACTGGCGGCACCTTGCACACCAGATGCGAGCCGTAGAGCCGCACGACCGTCCAGTGTGCGCCGACCTTGCCGGAGGCCCCGCCGTCGTGCTGCCCAGGCGAGTCGTCCGGGAAGCCGAGACCGCCGCCGGGCTGCTCGCACGCCTTGCCCCCGCCGCCAAGGGCAGCACTGTCTGGCGTGACTACCACCAGCGGTTCCTCGAACGGTACGGCCCCGGAGCCCTGGTGCCGTTGAACGACCTCGTCGGAGCGCACGGCCTGGGCCTGCCCGCCTCATACCGCGGTACCCGGCTCCCGCTCCCCACGCCAGCGTCGGTCTCCCGGCGCGACCGTGCGCTGCTCGACCTGGCGCAGCGCTGCGCCTTGGATCGCACTACCGAGGTCGTCCTGGACGAGGACCTGCTGAGTGTGCTGGCGTCCGACGACCTGGACCGCGTGCAGCGCGACCTGGAGGTACGCGCCGAGCTGTGGGCTCCGACGCTGGACGCGGCCAGCGAGGGGGAGTTCCTCCTTCGGGTCGTCGGCGTGTCCCGGGCCGCCGGGACGACGGTGGGACGGTTTCTGCCGGTGCTCGACCCCGCGGACAGCCTGCGCATGAGCACAGCCCTCGCTGCGGTTGGGCCGTCGCAACGCGGGGCGATCCGAGTAGAGGCCGTCCTACCGCCGGTGAACCGTCGCGCCGGTAACGTGACCGCAGGCCTGACGGTGCTCCCGTACGTCCTGGACCCTGCTGGGACCAGCGGGCGAGCCGGCCGGCTGGCGTGGAGCGACCTCGCGGTCACCGCCGACGCCCACCGGATGATCCTGTGGTCGCTGTCTGAAGACCGAGCCGTCGAGGCAGTCACGTTCACCGCGATCGAGTACATCAACGCCGCACACCCGTTGCAGAGGTTCGTGTGCGAGCTTGCCGGCGCGCCGGTCGGGGCGGTGGGCCCATTCGACTGGGGCGGCGCCACTGCTATGCCGTTCCTTCCCCGCGTCCGGGCAGGACGCGCGGTCCTGGCCCCGGCCCAGTGGCGGCTCACCGGGGGTGACATCGACTCGACGGACGGAGGCTGGCGCGAGTCCCTGATGGTCCCCGCGCTGGTCCGCCTGATCGACGCCGACCGGCGCCTGCGGCTCGACCTGGACGACGACGCCGACCTGGCCCTGCTCCGCGAGCACGTGGCCCGGAACGACACGACATACCTCGAGGAAGACCCTGGCGACGACGGGTGGCTGGGCCGCGCCCACGAGCTCGTCCTGCCGATGGCCGCGGTCGACCACATGGCCCGGCGCTCCCGCAAGTCGCTGGCAGTCTCCTCCACACCGAATATGCCCGGGTCCGGACGCTGGCTGAGCGTCAAGCTCTACACAGACCCCGACCGGATCCCCTCGGTCCTGACAGACCACCTGCCGCGCCTCTTTCCCGGGCTGACGCCTCAGCCGCGGTGGTGGTTCCTGCCGTACATCGATCCGGAGCCGCACCTGCGGCTGCGGATCGCCGCGACCTCGGGCGAGCACTCGGACCTGCTCGAATGCGTGGGCGCCTGGGCGCACGACCTGTACGAGCGTCGGCTCGTGTCGCGGCTCGTCGTCGACACCTACCTGCCCGAGACCGGGCGCTACGGCGACGGAGCCGCGCTGGACGCGGTCGAGGACCTCTTCGTCGCCGACTCGCACGCCGTCATGGCCCAGCTTGCGGCCGCGCCCTCCGACGCGCGGCGCGCGCTGACCGCCGCGTCCCTCGTCGATCTCGCAGCCGCCGTCGTCGGCGACGAGGACGCGGGCTGGGAGTGGCTGTTGCGCAACGTCGAGCGGAAGCGGCCCGGCGACAACAGAGAGCGTCCCGTCGGCGTCCGCCGGCTCGATCCTGACACCGCTCGGAGACTGCCGGGCCTGGTGGACGCATGGGCACAGCGCGCGGACGCCGCCGCCCGGTATCGCCAGGTCCTCGCCGACCGCGGCGTGAGTCCCTCGGCTGTGCTGCCCGACCTGCTGCACGTGCACGTCGTCCGGGTGCACGGCTCGGTCCCCGGCCTGGAGGCGGAGATCCTGTACGCGGCACGTCAGGTCGCGGCCTCGCTCGTCGCGCGTGACAGGAGCCGAGCATGAGCGCGCTCACCAGCGGCGTCAGCCAGGACGTGGCTCTGTCTGTGGTCGACGACGTCGCCCACCGGTTGTCCGACCCGGCTGACGTTCGAGTGGGGTCGGGACGACGTCGCGGGCAGTCGCTCGGCGGGGGTGCGGCTGGGATCTCGCTGCTGCACGTCGAACGCGCACTGACCGGCCACGGCTCCTGGGACTCTGCCGTGGCGTGGCTGCGACGTGCCTGCTCCGAAGACCTGTCCGTCGGCGTGAACGCGGGGCTCTTCTTCGGCGCTCCGGCCGTGGGACACCTGCTGCACTGTGCCCAAGCGGCCGACGTCGTACCCCGGCAGGCGATCGAACGGGTGGACCGCGCAGTGGTGGGGCTCGCGACGGCACGCCTCGCCGCGGCCGAGGAACGCCTCGCCGGGGCTGGTCGTCGCCCGCCGCTGGCAGAGTTCGACCTGATCCGCGGCCTGGCCGGGCTCGGTACCTACCTCGTGCACCACGTCCCCGGGCACGACGTGACCGGAAACCTGCTGTCCTACCTGGTCCGGCTCTCGGGCCCGCACGCGACGCCCGACGACCTGCCGGGCTGGTGGTCCAACACCGCACCGAACGGTGAGAGAACTCCCGAGTACGCCGACGGGCACGCGAACCTCGGCCTCGCCCACGGCGCCGCCGCACACCTTGCCGTCCTAGCGGTCGCGTTGCGCAGTGGGGTCGAGGCGCCCGGACATCGAGATGCGATCCGCAACGTGTGCTCCTGGTACGACCTGTGGGCGCGGTCGGATGAGCAGGGCACCTGGTGGCCAGGTCTCCTGACCCTCGGGCAGGCCCAGGGTCATGAGCCGTTCCCCGAGCGGAGGCAGCGACCGTCGTGGTGCTACGGGAGCGCCGGGATCGCCCGCGCGCTCCAGCTCGCCGGGCTGGCGCTCGACGACTCCGACCGGGCCCGCGGTGCTGAGGCCGTCCTGCTCGCGGATGCGGACGACCCGTCTCAGGTGGCGGCCCTCGACGGGACCGGGCTCTGCCACGGCACAGCCGGGCTCCTGCTTTCAGCGTGGCGTACCGGGACGGAGGCGACCGGGCCGGCACTTCTCGAGGCGGCGTCCGCCCTCGCGGCGGACGTGGCCAGGAGTCTCGATGCCACCTCGGACCTCACGGAGCTCCTGGACGGCACCGCCGGAGCCGCGCTCGCACTGCACACCGTCACCGTCGACCACTGGGAGGCACAGTGGGACTCCTGCCTGCTCCTGAGCTGAGCCGCTGCTCCGGTACCCGAGCGAACTGGACCCAGCTCAACCTCCGCCTGCCGGACGGCATCGAGACCGACCAGTTCCTCGTAGCCGAGCTGGGCCCGACGATGACCCGCCTCCAGGACGGAGACGCTGTCGGGCGGTGGTGGCTCCTGCGAAAGCCGCCAGGGCTGCGCGTCCGTGTCCGAACCGTCGGTGGAGCCGCGCCGGGCGCGGCGCGGGACGTTCTCGACGACCTCGTCTCCCAAGGGGTCCTGACGTCCTGGCACTCGGCCATATACGAGCCAGAGCGACGCGCATTCGGTGGCACGGCCGCACTGGCCGTCGCCCACACCCTGTTCTGCGACGACAGCCGCAACCTGCTCGCCTACCTGACCGGGACGACCACCGACTCGGCCGAGCAGCGCGAGCACCTTGGCCTCCTCCTCGTCGCCTCCCTCCTGCGCGGGGCCCGGCTCGACTGGTACGAGCAAGGCGACGTGTGGAACCGGGTAGCCCGCCACCGCGCTCATGTCGCGGGCACCCCCAATCAAACTGCCGTCGACCGGACCCGCCGCCTGCTGTCGGTCGACATCCACCACCTCACGAGCGACGCGACCGTCCCACCGGCATGGGTCGCCACGTGGACACATGCCTACCGGGACGCCGGCGCGGCGCTGGCCCGGCTGGACGCACGCGGGGCACTGACCCGCGGAATCCGGGCCGTCGCCGCTCACCACGTCCTGTTCGCCTGGAACCGCCTCGGCCTCAGCCACGATGCCCAGGCACGCCTCGTCCTGCAGGCGACCATCGCCATCTTCGACGAGGAGATCTCATGAACCGAGCCGCGACCGCCGACCTCCTCACCGGAGCCCGCCGATGGCTGCCCCTCGTCCAGCGCCCCCGGCCCGCCGCAGTCAGTGCCGTCGAACGAGTCGCCGAGCTGCGCGCCACCACCGATGCCTTGGGCGAGAACCCCGACCCGGCCGCACCCGCCGCCGTCCTCAACAAGGCGGCGCTCCTGCTCTCCGACGCGGGACACTCTGACCTGGCCCACCACCTGTGCTGGCAGCAGTTCGACGTCTATCAGACCGCTGGTCCTGGCAACGCGAGCGGCCCCACCGCAGCCCTCCAGCCGCTCGTCAACATCGCGCGGCTCCATACCCGGGCGGGCGAGGCTGATCGCGCCTACGGAATCCTGGACGACCTTCACCTCGCCGTCCTGGACGGGGGCACAGCGACGATCGACGGCCGACACGTGGACCTCGCGGCTCTGATCCGTCCCGAGGACCACCAGCAGGCCGCAACCTTCACCTGGAGCGTCCTGCTCGCAGACGGCACGAGAGCACTGGCACAGGCAGGGCGGTGGACCGAAGCAGCCGACCGGGTTCGAGACCACAAGGGGATCGGCGACCGGCTCTTCGACGGTCGCCAGGCGCAGGTACTTGCACTCGCAACTACCGGGCGCACGGCGGAAGCCATTGCGCTCCTTGACGCCAGCCACGTCGCCGAGCCGTGGGAAGAGGCCGTTCTCCTCACCCTGCGTGGTCTGTGCTGCGCGCTGTCCGGCCAACCAACCGGGGTCACCGTCGAGCGAGTCCAACCGGTGCTTGCCGCTCTGGACCAGGACCCGGCGCTGATCGTCTTCCGGACACGGGTCGCGGCCATGCTCCTCGGTCTGCTCGACGACGCACCGTCGGTCGGACATGCGGCCGGTGCTGTCCTTGACGACCTCGTCGTCCACGCGGACGGATACGCCGCCCACGACCTGCTCGCCGCGCCATGGCTCTTCCCTCGGTTCTCGGTGGGCCAGCGGCGCGTGCTCGACGACGACGTCGCACAGGCTGCCCTTGTCAGCCATCTGTCCGCCAGCCTGATCGACCGACTCCTGTCCACTGCGCGGTGCGCGGCAAACTTCCTCTCTGCGACTTCAGCCGGGCTGAGCACCAAGAATCCCGGGATGTGACGGAGCCTGCCCATACGCTCGGGTAGTGCTTCCCTATGCCGCCCGCGAGAGAGTCGCAATGGTGTTGCGTGAGGTGCGTAACTCGCGACCCCTGCGCGCGCGCCACACGCTGCCCATCGAAGCGGGCCCATGGGGTTCGTATTCCGACGGGCTGGTAGAGCGGCTACGGGAGGTAGCCGCCGGGCTCGAGGCCGTCCCGATCCACGCCTCTTTCGGCAACCTAAACAAGCACGTCGAGTCGGTCGTCGCCACCCGTAACAGCGCGCTGTCCGCCTTGTACGCGCTCGAACCTTTCGCACCGTTCGACCATGTTGTAGGCGATCGGGTACTGCGTGCCCTGGATATCAGCCTCGCTCAGACTGCCACTGCGCTCGCAGCAGGCGTCGAGCCTCCGCGCCCATCGGATCTCTTGAAGATCTGCGACGAGTGGCCGCGCAGGCTACACGCCGGCACGGAGGTCAACCTCAGCACCTTGTACGGACTCGCCGAGGAACCCGTTGACGACATCGGCGACCTCAAGCCCGGGTGGGTGCTGGAAGCATACAAGTACGACGCCGCGCGACTGCTGAACCAGCTTGCGCCCCACCTGTCGGCCCTGGGGCTACCCCCGACAAGCGACTGCCTAGCGATGACGTCGCTGGTCGGCTGGATCGCTGGTGCACCCGACCCAGTCGTCGCCTATGTATCGATGGACTCGCTGACAAAAGGGCTCGCAACTGCGTCACCAGAACTTGCGGACCAGGTCATGGGCTACTTCCGACAGCGCGAGCGAGGTCGGCTCCAAGCGCGCCGTCGGATCCTGCGCACGATTACGAGCGCTGCAGATTCGGACGCAGAGGCCCGCGCGCTGGCGGCTGCCGACATCTACAGGCGCTTCGTCGAGGGGCCTGTGCGTCAGTTCGGCTGGGCGTTGCGCTGCTTGCACGTTGGGGCGTGGTCTGTGCCTCCCACGCTGGGCCGGGTCCGCGATGCGATGCTCGGCGGTGGGACCCTCGCGCGACGGATCGCCGAGGACGCGGTGCTCGTCAGCATGCGCAACGGCGAAGCCCACGAAGACCTGGAGTGGGACGGGGTTCGGAACCACTACGTCGTCGACGGCGAAGCCATCGAGTACGAGAGGGTCGTAGCCGCTTCGGTGACCTCGCTCTCCTTCGACCGTGGCTGCGAAGCGGCGCTCGCCTTCCATCGTGCCTCCAGGCGCCCTCTGCGAGCGGCGGTGTACACGCCCATCGCGGACGACCCGTTCAGCATGTCGAGGTGGGAGCGGGCCGAGGCGTACTTCGGGAGCAACGGCCTCCGTGCTGTCCGAACCGAATTGAACGGCCGGACGGCAAGGGTATGGCTGGCACGGCTGGAGTTCGAGCACATCAACCCCTGCTTCCAGGCGCTCATGTCCGCTCACCAGCTGCTCCCCGAGGTCGAGGCGTTTGAGGTGTACGTCGTCGGATCCGACGAGTGCCGAATCGGGGTGCCCGCTAACGCCTTGTCCGTGAACCTCTCCGTGTGGACTCAGGCCCTCGAGGCCTTCGACCGAATGCCTGTTGAGACTTTCCTACCCACTAACTTCGCTGCACGTTCGAGCGTCGAACCAGTGTCTAGAGCGGCACGCTCCGTCGCTTGGATGGCCGCCGACGGGGTACTCGATGCCCTGGATGGCGGGCCGGAGGCCCTTGACGAGAGCGACGTCACGCTGCTGACCGACCGCCTGCGCCTCGCTGAGGAAGCCATTGAACAGTGCCTGCGCCTGATTCCCAGCACGGGCCAGACGAGGCTGATGGCGGTACGGGCCGCAGTTGGACAAGTCCTCGACGCTCTGCCCGAGCTGGGAACAAGGCCCCTGGACATCGCAGTCGTCGACGCGCTACCGCCTGTGCAGCGGATCCGCCACTCTTGGTCGGTGTGGGGCCCGGTCAAGCGCCACCCCAGTGTGTCGGAGCCTCCGCGCCCCGCACCGGTTGTCGAAGATCTGCCCGGCCGTCGACGGACCGGGCTGAGGATGCACCTTTGAAGTAGCCGAGAACGTGGTAGGGCGTCGTCGACGACGTCACTCTCGACGAGCTATCGGCGATCGCGATGACTGCCGAGGAACAACTTGCCGCACTTCTCGGGAGCGGCCCCGCATGGTGCCAGGTGGGGACAGCCGAACAGGGCTGACCGGCACCGAGGACTGCGAACGTCGTTTCACCCCTCCCGGCGGGACAAACATGCCGGTCGCGCCCACCGCGAGAGGCTGCTATGTGTACTGTGTCACGGACTGATCAGCCAGAACATCCTGGGGGAATGTGTTGGACTACGCGAGCGCGACCTCCAAGTCCGCCGCTGTCGCTCGGATGTACGCACTCGCCGATGTAACACCGGAGCCTCTAGGTCGAGGTTCCAAGGAGAAGCGATCAGCGTTCGAAGCGCTCGGCAAGTCCGTGGGTCTCGATCTCTCGACTGTGCCCTCGAAGCATCGTTGCGCGAGGGCCATCGCAGAGGTTCTCGGCGTCGAGTGGGACGCCGACTGCGAGTCGAATGGCGACACCATCACTCTCGTCGGGATGAACCGGTTGGTGGATGCAGCGGCGCTCGCCAGGCTCGGGGGCTCGACACCGTCCGAGTCGACAAGCCTTGTCGAGCGCCTGCTCGCGGTGGAGATCGCTTCGTCGCTGAAGAACCAGAAAGAGGAAGTGCAGATGTTCGAGGTTCCCGCCGAGGTCGCGCAGAACATCGCCGACTACCTGGCGCGGCTGAGTGAGCCCGGGCCTGAGCCCGAGGACTTCGGGAGCGCACCGATCCCGTTCGCCGCTGCGGAGGTTCGCTTCGACGACGGCTCATGGCGCCAGCGTCTCCGGGAGGTCCAGTACTGGCTGTACCTGAGCGTCTCGCTCGACCACGAAACCAGCCCTGAGTCCTTCGACGCGGTCCTCGCCGAGGGCCTCGGGCTCGACGCTGGTACGGACCGGTCCACACTCTTCGAAGCGTTGGTGCAGCGTCTCGAGCGGGCGTTGGCACTGCGCGACGAGTTCTGGCTCACGATGGCTGGTGACATCGAGGGAAGCGCGACGCTCACGACCGCTTCCACCGCGTGGAGGGACTCCTGGAGCTCTGAGGCTGACGACGAGACCGAGCCGTCGACCGGGCCGATCAATGCCGAAGCTGACATGTGGCCCATCGTGAGCTTCGTGGGGTATGCGAGCGATGGTGACCTCAACCTGAGCCCGTCATATCAGCGCGCCGATGTCTGGCCGACGGCTGATGCTCAGAAGTTGATCGAGTCGATCCTGCGAGGGATTCCGCTGCCGTCCGTCATCATCCTGGAGCGGAAGCGCGAAACCGGACACGGCACCGAGTACGAGGTGGTCGACGGGAAGCAGCGACTCACCTCGGTGCTCCGGTTCACGGGGGCGCACCCACGTGCGATCGAGGTGGTGAAACAGAAGAGCCATGCGTGGGGGATCCCGGAGGCAACCCTCCTCAACACGTTCAGGACCAACTACCGGGAGTTTCGCAAGCTCTGGAAGCAGCACGACCCGAGCAACCTCACGTCGGAGCTTGAGCGTGCGAACCAGTTCCCGTTCGCCCTGCGGTCCACCGATACGCCCAACAACCGAAACCCGCTGACGGGTGCACTCGAGGGCCTCCGCGGCAAGTACTTCTACGAGGTGCGCAACGAGTATGTCGCGCTCCAGGGCGTCGAGCGGCAGGTCGGCTACATCTTCGATGCAGCTCACGCGACCTACAAGATCCCCGTGATCGTCTACAAGCAGGTGACGCCGGCTCAGGTTCACGAAGTCTTCTCCCTCTACAACAAGCAGGGGAAGAAGCTGAACGCCGAGGAGATCCGCAACGCGCTCTATCACCGCCTGGCTCTGATGAGGGCGCTGCTTGTCACGGCGGGTGACTCGAAGGCTGTCGAGGAGGTCGCCCCGTTCCTCGTCGGAGACTGGGACGACCTGGCATCGGCTGGTGAGAATCTTAGGAACTACGAGATCGGTGACATCGGCTACAAGCGGACCAAGGTCCTCTCCTGGGCTGCTGCGGCACTCTTGCTCGACGGTGGTGACGGCGTCACCCGATCGACCTCCGCACATATCGACGGGCTCCTTCAGCGAGTGGCCGACAAGACGGACAAGGTTGAGGATCCGCTACGGGATCCGGAGCGGGTACGCCAGGCGATGCTGCTGCTCGACCACGGTCTCGATGCCCATGCGACGCCGGACGACGTCTGGTCGAAGACGTTCCGCAGTGGGAAGGGAACCGGGTCCGGCAAGTGGCAGGAGCTGAGTCTCGTCGCGAGCCTCGTCGCGCTCTCCGCAGCGGCTGCTGTCCTCGGAGACGACCTGATCGACACGTTCGAGGAGGTCGCCCCGGAGGTACGTCGGCTGTCGGAGAAGTGGGGCCGTCCTCACCGCAACCAGTCCAGGGAGCAGTGGCAGTGGATCGGGTTCGTCGTCGGCGAGATCCTCAGCCTGCTCGGCGTCAACCCTGGTGACGCGCACGAAGCACTGGAGAAGCAGTTCGGGTACTCCGGGCTGGGAGCGCTCGTCGAGCACGCCGTCCCGCCGATCGGCTACAACCGCGCATGACCAGGCTCGTCGCGCCTCGTCACGGCACCGAGCACGTCGTCCTCAAACCCGATGCGGACGCTGCCATATGGTGGTCGGCCTACGCGGAACGGCTTGGGGCGTCAGGCATCGGTACGACGAGCCGCGACGTCATCGGTGCTGACGCCAGGTTCATCGTCGACCACGGCATCTTCGGCGTCGGCGAGCCGGGTAATGAGGACTGGCCTGCGTCGAGAGAACGCCGGGGCCTGGTGATGGGCGCGGTCCAGTCCGGAAAGACCGCGTCGATGATGGCGGTCGCAGCGCTCGCGCTGGACCGGGGAGTCGATGCGCTGGTCATCCTGGGTGGCACCCGGACGACGCTCTGGGTGCAGACGCTCGAACGTGTCCTCGACCAGCTCGACACCCTCCCCGAGGCGCACAAGCGCCGCGTTCGCATGCCAGGCGGCCCAGGGTCCGAGCTCGAGGGCTCGGACCTGGACGTCGTGTACTCCCTTCCTCGGGGCCGCGCCGAGCAGGCACTGAAAAAGGGCCGCCCGCTCCTGGTGGTCGCCATGAAGAACACGGCCCACCTGGAGCGACTCAGCCGTCGTCTTCACGACGTCGTCTACCCTGCCGCCGTGGGTCGCGGCCGTGCCTTCCACCTTCTCGTCATCGACGACGAGGCAGACGACTCGTCTGTCGTCGACGCTGCGACGGACAGCGGCGATGTCCTCGATCTACGGCTCAGGCAGGTGCCGCGCCGGATCCTCGATCTGTGGGAGGTTCGAAACCGGCCGGGTGAGACTGCCCATCCGGAGATCTTCGCGACCTATCTCGCCTACACGGCCACACCGCAGGCGAACTTCCTGCAGGACACCAGCAACCCTCTCGCCCCGACGGACTTCGTCGCCAGCCTCCGCACCCCCGGTGCCACCGGCGACCCGGACGTCCGGGAGTCGTCATACCGGGTACCAGAGGGCCCTAGAGGCTGGTACACGGGTGGCGAGGTCTACTACAAGGCGCTCGCGGACGTACCGTTGTGTCTCCCCACCGATGACACGGACCAGGACGACCTCGTCGCGGACGGAGTTCGTAGTTACCTCGTGGCGTCGGCACTGCGTCTGCTGAGGACGCCGGGACGGCTCGGGCCGACGGCCGCACGCGGCCGAGTATTCACGAGCAAGGCCGAGGTCCAGGCGAACGTACTCTCGCCTATGTCGATGCTGGTCAATCCGGCTGCGACGAAAGACTCCCACTTCGAGGTCGCCGACCGGATCCTCGACTGGTCCTACGGGACCGGAAGCGCCGGCCGCGCCTCCCCTGAAGAGCCGGACTCCTTCGGGCGGGTGCTGGGGACGGCAGGCATCAAGAGCGACATGCACGCGCACCGCGACAGGTGGACCGCCTGGCTCGACCGCTACAGGGCGGGCGCAGCAAAGGTCGCGACGATCCTGCCGCTGTCCAACGTGCCCGATGTGCCTGACGACTGGGACCTGGTCCGCGCGACGATCCTCGACGAGGTTGTTCCCGGTACCGGTGTTGCTGTGATCAACAGCGACGAGCGTGCTGACGACCGGCCACAGTTCTCGCCCCGTGACGAGGACGGAGTGTGGCGGGCGCCGACCAACAGCTCCACGATCTTCGTCTCCGGGAACGTGATGTCCCGCGGCCTCACGCTCGAAGGGCTGACCACGACGCTCTTCACCAGGAACGCGTCCACCCCGCTGGCCGACACCCAGATGCAGATGCAGCGCTGGTTCGGATACCGCGGCGCATACATCGACCTCTGCCGGGTCCTCATGCCGCGCGACCAGATCGAGCTGTTCACGCAGTACCACGAGAACGACGAGGCGCTGCGCCGAGACGTCCTGACGGCGATGGGTTCAGGTGCAACACCGGACCTGACGATCCTCCAAGGCAGGACGTTCCGCGCCACCGGAAAGATCGCGAACCTCCAGGCCCAGCCTCTCTTCCCGGGTCCCAAGCCGTTCATCAGCCATATGAACCCTCCCGGCAGTGACGACCACAACCTGCGCGTCGTAGCAGACCTCTTCTCGGGAACGACGACACCCGTGCCAGACATGTCTGCCAGCAGCGGCCTGCTGCTCGCGGAGCCCGTCAGTCTGCTGGACGCGGCCGAGATCCTGGACCGTATCCGGTACGTCGACCACGGGCCGGGCGCCGAAGGGTATGAGGCTGCGCGCTGGCGCTCGGTCACCAACCACGCTCAGATCGCGGACGGTGACCCCGTCCTGCCGCTGTACCGGGCTCCATCGGTCGCCGGTTCGATCGAGCTCGGGTCCAGGTCGCCGTACGAGATCGCGGCCTACCTGCGGCTCTGGGATGCAGTGGTACCTCGCCGGGTCCCTGGCCTCATGACCACGGACGACCGGCCGGTGCCGTGGAACCTCGTGGACAGGGAGGCTCTCGAACGCCGACGTCCGCGGTTCTGGGTGGGTCTGCGTTTCGGATCGGGTGATCCTGTCGGCTCCGGTCCGCTTGCTGACCTCTCCGTGACCGTGCGCCCGATGAGGCGTGCGATCGTGCCCGGAACCAGTGACCTGCACACGACCTGGGGATCCCGCAACGATCGTGGTGCCCAGATCATGGGTGACGAGGTCTTCGAGCGTGCTGTCCTGCCAGCAGAGCTGGCCCCACGACTCGATCTGGAAGGCAGACGACTGCCTGGGTCGGACGGCTTGATCCTCTTCCACGTGATCGCCCGCGAGGACGGCAGCCAGAGCCTGGGCATCGGTCTCGGTATCCCTCTCGGAGGCCCGGACCACATCAGAGCCCGGACAGGAGCGAGCACATGACGGCTGCGGACAACCAGTCGTTCGAGTGGCTGCGTGCCCGCCTCGATCAGCAACCGCACTCGGTCGACGACAAGGCTCGGGAACTCATCTGGGCCGACTCTGGGGAGTCGTTGGCCGTCGCCCGGAACGCCGGCAGCCTCATCGAGATCTTTGTCGTCGGCCCACCACTTCATGCCACCAGCTCCGTGCTGGACGGTCATCTTGAACATCAGACCTGGACGACCTCGACTGGCGCCGCACTCCCCGCGACGCGGATCATCCTGCCCGGTAGCGTGAACCTCCCGGGCGTTGCCGCGTTCATCTGCGCCGAGCTGCTCGCCAACGGCCTGACCCTCGATCCTCAGACGGCCTTCACGGCCACCGAGCCGGTGATCGTGCAGCTGATGCGGCACGAGGCGGTCGGGAACCAGGTCCTTACCGGGCTGGCCGGGGAGCTCCTGGCGCTCGACGCGCTGACCCGGCACGCTTCGTCGCCAGAGTCGGTCGTCGACGGCTGGTTCGGCCACGCGCCGTCGTCGCGAGACTTCCAGCTCGGACCTGTTGGTGTCGAGGTCAAGACCACGACCGGCTCGTCATCGACCCACACTGTCCAGGGGTTCCACCAGGTCGAGGTCGGCCATCCCAACGGGGACGAGCCAGAGACCACGCTCTACGTGCTGAGTATCGGGATCCGCTGGCTGTCGACGGGAACCACCAGCGGACGCACCATCCCCTCTCTCGTGGACGCGATCGTCGGGCGGCTTCCAGCCGGCGCAGGTACGCACTTCCTGGCACGACTCCAGCAGTACGGCGGGGACGCCGGCATCGGGTACGACCACGAGCAGGACCGCGACAAGGCCCGCTTCGCCCGTCCTTGGTTTGCGACCTTCGAACGGCTCTACGACATGACCGATGACAGGATCCACGTCCTGCGGAGCCGTGACGTCCAGGACGTCACGCACATCGACCCAGCGTCGGTCTCCTTCCGCGTCACGCTGCCGTCGCAGGTGAACGGGGACATCAACCCGATCACGGGGATCGAGGGGATCGCGCGGTCGCTGACGCAGTGATGCTGTCGGGCGGGACCCGGACGATGCTCTCGATCCGGTCGGCCACGTCGGCCGCAGCCTCGTGCTCCCAGGCGCGGATCACGGTCCAGCCGAGCTCGATCAGCGTCCTGTCGGTGTCTGCGTCGCGGGCCTGGTTCGCAGCGAGCTTGTCCCGCCACCACGCTGAGTTCGAGCGTGGACGGGTCCCGTGCTCGGGGCACCCGTGCCAGAAGCAGCCGTCTATGAACACGGCGAGCTTGGCACGGGTGAAGGCGACGTCGATCGTCCGACGGCGTTGTCCTGGCACGGGAAAGGTCACCCGGTAACGAAGTCCGCGCGCATGGAGCTCGCGACGAAGCGCGAGCTCCGGGGCGGTGTCCCGACGCTTTGCCCGGGACATCAGGGCGCTCACCGGCGCCGATGACGGCCCTGGGTGCGCGGGGACGTGCTGCGGCTCCATCAGTGGACGGCGAGTACCGCGCGCTGGCGCCTGCGCACTGGAGCCGTGTTGTCGGTAAGGCTCGTGACCGTACCGGGGATCTCGGCCACTGGCGGAGCGGGGTCAGCCGGGGGAGCCTCCGGAAGCCACCTCTTCTTGGTCGAGCGGCAGTGCTCGACGAGCGGCGCGAGGCTGCCGAGATCAGGCGCGTCGGGTAGCGCCTCCGTCCCGAAGTGATGGCACACGAAATGGACCAGGGCGAACCGCACTGCTCCGACATGAACCGCGTTGCCGAACTGCTTGTATGACTGCGTCGCTGGTTGTTCCGTCGTCATCATGGCCTGGAAGACCATGTCTGGGAAACCCTGGAGCCTGCCAGCCTCGTAGGGCGTGATGCGACGGCGCTCGCTGCCGAGGATCGGGGTCTGATTGATCGCCACGAGCGCCGGGGCGTAGGTCGCCTTCTTCACACGAACACCAGATGGGCGGAGCTGGATCAGGCAGTCGTCCAGCGACTCTGCGTCGGACGCCTGCCACTCGAGCTTGCGCCACGCGTTGTTTGGCAACGCCAGGATCTTCTTGAGGATGTCACCGCTGCCGCGGCCAGTGAGCTGCTTCGAGTACGCCTCGATGAACTCCGCCGACTTCTTGAGGAACTCGTCCTTCCAGTCGCGCGCCCGCTCCGCCTTACGGTGGGCGACGGCATCGGCGTGCTCGCGCTTCCGCCATTCCTCACGGTCCGCGTCGAACCAGATCGGGTGCCCGGGGAACCACGAGCCGCGCTGGTTCTTCTTGCGGCCCTTGACCACGTTTGCCAGCAGGAGCTCGTAGACACGGAGCCACTTGTCATCGTCGGTGAGCCGGTACTGGACGAGGTCCGGCATGTAGGCCGAACGGACCTCATTTGCCCGCTCGGCGAGCGCTGGGTCCTCGTGACGAATCGTATCCACCCAGGCATCTGTCACTACAGCAGGCATCTGACCGCGATCCGGCAGCTGCGTCCTGTCGATCCGCCACTCGTCTGCCGACCATCCGTTAGAGCGCTTCGGACCGATGAACGGCGCATCGTTGGCGACCAGCTCCTTGCGCACGGCGAGGATGTATACCCTCTCCCGGCTCTGCGGGCCACCGCCGTGCTCGGGCGCGATCGTGTGCGGGGAGAAGATCGTAGGGTCGGGGTTCACCACGTAGCCGAGGTCCGTGAGGGAGTCGACGATCGTCTTGAACGTCGTCGTCCGGTGCGACGGGCCGACCAGGTTCTTCACGTTCTCCAGGAAGACGACCTTTGGCTTCCGCATCGCGATGATCACGAGGATGTTGTAGAAGAGCGTGCCTCGGACGGTGTCGAGGATGCCTTCCTGCTTGCCCGACTTGCTGAAGGTCTGGCAAGGGAACCCGGCCGCCAAGACGTCGAACTCCTCAGGGACGTTCTCCAGCTTGATTCTCCCGGCCTCCGCCCGCGCGAGAAGCTCGGCGATCGTGTGGCCGGTGTCCACAGGGACGTCCTTGTTGATGTCGCCGGTGACATGCGGGTCATCCTTGCCGCCAGAGAGCCACGCCTCCCTGTACACGGCTTGTGCGAAGGGGTCCTTCTCGGCCACGTAGACGCAACGGCCTCCTAGGTTTGCGAGGGCGGCATGGAAGCCACCGACGCCGGCGAAGAGGTCGATGAACGTGAACTGGTCGGACACAGGTCTCCTGGGTGACGATGCTTGCCTGAGGGTGGACGGCGTAGCTGATTCGTAGCTGATTCGTGTCCGAGAAAAGTACCAGCTGGAGGGTTGTTTCGGGAACCGAACCCGGCCGTGGGTCGAAGGGTTCTTGGAGAGGTCTGGCGCGAGCTCGGGGATCAGTCCGCACAGGGTTGCCCGGTCTGTTGGTTGGCCACTCGTGCCCTCCTCTGGACCGTGTGGGTCGTCACAGATCCCCCCGGGGAAGGGAGCTCGCTCATGTCCACCACGACCCTCCAGCACCGCACCCACCTCGTCTCGCTCAGCGAGGCCGCCGAAGCCTTCGGCGTCTCGGTCAAGACGATCCGCCGCCGGATCGCCGACGGCACGATCGCCGGCTACCGCGTCGGGCGCCTCATCCGCGTCGACCTGGAAGAGGTGCGTGAGCGCCTGGTTGTCCAGATCCGCGCGCTCCGGTGACCCGACCGCTGGTGCACGTGTGGTGCACGCGAAAAAGAGCCAGGTCAGAAAGTGCTTCTGACCTGGCCCTTCACTGTCGGGGTGACAGGATTTGAACCTGCGACCTCTTCGTCCCGAACGAAGCGCGCTACCAAGCTGCGCCACACCCCGAAATTGGTGCTTCCGCTGGTAGAGCGGGCCGGAGCCTCAGCCCGTCCCGCGGGAGCCTGCCCAGAATAGCCGACGTTCGGCCCGGAACGGAAACCGAATGATCAGTGGCTCCGGTCACGTGCCACGAGCGTCAGGAGGGTCGCCTCCGGGCGGCACGCGAAGCGGATCTGCCAGTAGGGCGACGTGCCCGCGCCGGCGGACACGTGGAGCCACGTCGAGTCCTCGCCGCCCGGCTCGTCCGGACGGGGACCCGGCCAGCCGTGCAGCCCGCTCGCACGGCCACGGTCGATGTCGCAGTTCGTGACGAGAGCGCCGTAGAAGGGCACGCAGAGCTGCCCGCCGTGGGTGTGGCCCGCGATGATGGCGTCGACTCCGTCGCTCCGGAGCTGGTCCAGGACGCGCACGTATGGTGCGTGCACCACGCCGAGGCGGAGCACGGCGTCGTCCTCGCCGTCGGCCCGCCCGGGGGCGGGCATGACGTCGAAGTCCAGGTGGGGGTCGTCCATGCCGACCAGCCCCACCCGGCGGCCGTCCCTCAGCGTCACCACGTCTCGCCGGTTCGTGAGGTCCTTCCAGCCTGCGTCGCCGAAGGCCCTGGCGAGAGCCTGCGTCGGCAGGGCCTCGGGGTCCTTCTGCTCCTCGCGGGAGTCGGGCAGGAGGTACCGGGCGGGGTTCTTGAACTGCGGCGCGAAGTAGTCGTTCGACCCCATGACGAACGCGCCTGGCGTCGTCCGCAGGAGCGGGCCGAGCACGTCGAGCAGCGGCGCGAGTGCCTGACGGTGGCCGAAGTTGTCGCCGGTGTTGACCACCAGGTCTGGCTCGAGCGCCGCGAGACCGCGGATCCACTGCTGCTTGGTCCGCTGGGCGGGCGTCAGGTGCAGGTCACTCACGTGCAGCAGGCGCACCGGCGACTCACCCGCCGGCAGGACCGGCACGGTCCGGTGCCGCACTGTGAACAGCTTGCTCTCCAGGTGCGCGTACGCAAGACCGCCGGCGGCCACGCCGCCGGCGATCCCGAGCGCGCCGAGGAGTCCCACGCCGGTCAGGGGGTACCTCCGCCGCCGCCGCCGCCTCCACCGTCACCGCCGTCACCGCCGTCACCGCCGCCCGGCGGCAGGACGATGACGGGCGGCGTGGCCGGGTCCGTCTGACCCTGTCCGGGGTCGGTCGGCGCCGGCGTGGGCGGGGCCGGAGGGGTCCCGACGAGGTTCGGGTCCGGGGCGCCGAAGCCCTCGACCGGCATGCCCAGGCTGGCGGCGTTCATGTAGTCGTTCCACGCGGGGGCGGCGACGTACGAACCGTAGAGCGGGCCCTTCCAGTACTTGCCGTTCACCGTGTAGTCGAAGTGCTCGACCAGGCCTTCCACGTCGCCGACCCACACCGAGGTCGACAGCTGGCGCGTGTATCCGGTGAACCAGGTGTGCCAGGAGAGGTTCGTGGTACCGGTCTTGCCCGCCGCCGGCCGCCCGCCGTCGAGGCCCTGACCACGGGCCGTGCCCTTGGTGAACACGTTCTCCATGGCCGAGGTCATGGTGTTGGCGATGTTGGCCGGCAGTGCGTTCGGGTTGCAGTTGGCCGACGGGACCGGCAGCTCGTTGCCTGCGTTGTCCGTGACCTTGAGGATCGCGATCGGCTCGCAGTAGGTGCCGCCGCTCGCGAGCGTCGCGTACGCGGCGGCCTGGTAGAGCGGGGACGACTCCTGGGTCCCGAGGATCATCGGTGCCTGGATGTTGATGTCCTCGACGGTGGGCACCTGGACGGCGTGCGCACCGCCACTGACCGAGTTGGTGGGCCGGAACCCCATGCTGAAGGCCGTCTGGCGCAGGTCGCACAGGTTGAGCTGGACGCCCATGCTCATATAGGCGGTGTTGACCGACTTGTAGGTGGCCTCGATCACCGGCATGGAGCCGCTACCGGCACCGTCCGAGTTTGCCGGGGTCCAGCTCGGCCCGGAGAGGCGGCGGACGCACGGAGTGTTGAACTCGCTGGGGGTGTACGTTCGGCTGTTTGCGCTGACGGTGTCGTTCAGGCGGTGGCCCGAGCGCAGCCACTCGGCGAGCACGAACGGCTTGAAGTTCGAACCGACCTGGAAGCCCCGCGAACCGCCGTGCAGCGGGTCGGCGGCGTAGTTGACGGCGGTCGTGCGCGGGGCCGGGGCCTCGCTCGCGTCGAACGGCACGTTCTGCGCCATCGCCACGATCTTGCCGGTACCGGGCTCCACCGAGGCGATGGCGGCCTCGAGGTTGCTCGAGTCGGTCGCCGGCACGGCACCGCTGATCGACGCCTCGGCGGCGGTCTGCTTGGCCGGGTCCAGCGTGGTGATGATGTCGAGCCCGCCGCGGTACAGGAGCGACTCGCGGATGTTCTCGGTCTCGCCGAACTCCGGGCTCTGGCTGATCTCCTTGATCACGTACTCGCAGAAGAACGCGGCGCCGCCGGCGGACTGGCAACCGATGTTGACCGGCTGGAGGTGCAGGGTGTCGGCGATCGGCGTGGCGACGTACTGCTCGTACTCCGCCGTGCTCGCGATGTAGCCGAGCTGCCACATCTTGTACAGCACCGAGTTGCGCCGCTCCTGAGCCTTCTCCGCGTTCACGGTCGGGTCGTACTGGCCGGGTGCCTTCGTGATACCGGCGATGGTCGCAGCCTCGATCGGGCTCAGGTCCTTCGCGGACTTGCCGAAGTAGTGCTGTGACGCGGTCTCGACGCCGTAGACGCTGAGGCCGAACTGCGCGATGTTCAGGTAACCCTGGAGGATCTCGTCCTTCGACATGGTCGTCTCGAGGGCGATCGCGAGCTTGGCCTCGCGCAGCTTGCGCTCGAGGGAGTCCTCGCGGGCCTCGAGGATGCCGAACGGGTTGTCGCTGGTCAGCGCCTCCTCGATCAGCACGTTCTTCACGTACTGCTGGGTCAGGGTCGACGCGCCCTCCGTCTCCCCGCCGCTGGAGTTCTTGACCGCGGCGCGCACGATGCCCTGGGGGTCGACGCCGCCGTGCTCGTAGAACCGCTCGTCCTCGATGGCGATGACGGCGTCCTTCATGGCCTGCGACACCTGGTCCAGCGGGACCACGATGCGGTTCTGCGAGAAGAACGTCGCCAGGAGCGTCGTGCCGTCGGCAGCCCACACGCGCGACTGCTCCGACAGGGGGCCGGGCGTCAGCTCGTCCGGCACCTCTTCGAACAACGCGACGCCGTTGTCCGTCACCGTGTCCAGGCTCGCCGCGAGCGGGATCACCAGGCCGGAGGCGATGACGCCGCCCGCGCCGGCCGTCAGGACGAAGGCCAGCAGGAGCGCGATGAGCTGGGTCGCCGGGATGGTGCGAGTGATCCGTCGTGGCTCGCGGGGGTTCGCCATGGGCCTAGGTTACGGGCATCTCCTGGGCGCTCGCGAAGCCGGCGGCGGCCTGCGTTGTGCAGGTCGTGTGCATGATCGCGGGCTAGCATCGGGCCCATGGCAATCACATGGGAGTACGCGACGATCCCGCTGCTCATCCACAACACCAAGGCAATCCTCGACCAGTGGGGCGCCGACGGCTGGGAGCTCGTGCAGGTCGTCCCGGGACCCGACGGGACCGGTCTCGTCGCCTACCTGAAGCGGCCCACGGGCGGCCAGGGATGAGTCATGAGGCCCGTCTCGCCGAGCTCGGTATCACGCTCCCCGAGGTCTCCGCGCCGGTGGCGGCCTACGTCCCCGCCGTGCGCACCGGGCAGTACGTGTACACGTCCGGCCAGCTCCCGTTCGTCGACGGCGCGCTGCCCGAGGCGGGCAAGGTCGGCGTCGGCGACGGCCTGATCGACCCGGGTGTGGCCGCCGGCTACGCGCGCACGTGCGCGCTGAACGCGCTCGCCGCCGTGCGGTCGGTCACCGGGAGCCTGGACGCGGTGGCCCGCGTCGTGAAGGTCGTCGGCTTCGTCGCGAGCGACCCGTCGTTCACCGGTCAGCCGGGCGTCGTCAACGGCGCGAGCACAGTCCTGGGCGAGATCTTCGGCGACGCCGGCCTGCACGCGCGCAGCGCGGTGGGCGTCGCGGTCCTCCCGCTGGACTCGCCGGTCGAGGTGGAGATCGTCGTCGAGCTCAAGCTCTCCTGAGAGCCGGAGCGCACTGAGCAACGCGAAAGGCTCCGGACGCCGTCCGGAGCCTTTCGTCGTTTCCACGGCGAGGCTTGCGCTCAGCGCGCTCAGCGCGCCCGGCGCTCCAGGCGGTCCAGGTCGAGCAGCACGACCGCGCGGCCCTCGCGACGGACCCAACCACGCGTGGCGAAGTCGGCCAGCGCCTTGTTCACCGTCTCGCGCGACGCGCCGACGAGTTGCGCCAGCTCCTCCTGCGTGAGGTCGTGGGCGACGCGGATGCCGTCGTCGTTCGGCTCGCCGAACCGCGTCGACAGATCGAGCAGCGCCTTGGCGACGCGCCCGGGGACGTCCGAGAAGACCAGGTCGGCCAGCGTCTCGTTGGTGCGGCGCAGGCGTCGCGCGAGCGCGCCGAGGAGCTGCGTGGCGACGTTCGGATGCTCGGCGATCCACTTGACCAGGGCCTCGTGGCGCAGCTCGTACACGAGCGCGTCGGACACCGAGGAGGCCGAGGCGGTGCGGGGGCCCGGGTCGAACAGCGACAGCTCGCCGAACATCTCGCCCGGACCCAGGATCGAGAGCAGGTTCTCGCGGCCGTCGCTCGACCGGCGGCCGAGCTTGATCTTGCCCTGCGCGATGACATACAGCCGGTCGCCCGGCTCGCCCTCGCGGAACAGCACATCACCGCGTACGAGCTCAACGGCAACCATGGAGTCGAAGAGGGCGCGGGTCTCCTCGCGGTCCATGTCCGCGAAGAGGGGGGCAGAGAGTACGACGTCGTCGTCCACCAGCGGTGTCCTCACGTGTCGGGGACTTGCGTCCATAGGGGATTTCCACCTCTCAGTCTGCCTTACCGAGGCGGTTCTGCCGGGCATTGTGCCCCTGGCGCCCGACGCTGGCGGGCGCCTTGGGGGGAAATGTCAGGTTGGTGGGCTTACGGGACCTCGCGACGCTCCGGCCCGACGTAGGCGCAGAGAGGGCGGATGAGGGAGTTCGCGGCGCGCTGCTCCATGACGTGGGCGGTCCAGCCCGTGACGCGGGACGCCACGAAGAGCGGCGTGAAGATGTTCGTGTCGAAGCCCATCAGGTGGTACGCGGGCCCCGCCGGGTAGTCGAGGTTCGGCAGGATGCCCTTGCGCTCGGTCATCGCGGCCTCGAGCGTCGTGTACAGGTCGAGCAGGTCCGGTCGGTTGAAGTGCTCCACCAGGTTTTCGAGGACGCCACGCATCGTCGGGACCCGGGAGTCGCCGTGCTTGTAGACGCGATGGCCGAAGCCCATGATCTTCTTCTTCAGCGCCAGGGCGTCGTCGAGCCACGCCTCGGCCCGGTCGGCGGTGCCGATCTCCTCGAACGACTCCATCACGGCCTCGTTGGCGCCGCCGTGCAGCGGGCCCTTGAGGGCGCCGATCGCACCCGTCACCGCAGAGTGCAGGTCGGCGAGGGTCGAGGTGATGACGCGCGCGGTGAACGTCGAGGCGTTGAAGGAGTGCTCCGCGTAGAGCGTCATCGAGACCTCGAACGCCTTCACGACGGCGGGGTCGGGCAGCTTGCCGAACGTCATCCACAGGAAGTTCGCGGCGTAGCCGAGCTCGTCGTGCGGCTCGACGAGCTCCTGCCCGCGGCGGCGGCGCTGGTCGAGCGCCACGACGGACGGCAGCACCGCCCACAGCCGCAGCGCCTTGGTGAGCTCCGCCTGGGGGGAGGAGTCCTCCGCGTGCGGGTCGTGCGCGCCGAGGACCGACACCGCGGTGCGGCACACGTCCATCGGGTGGCAGGTGAGGGGCAGCTCGAGGATCGCGTCGCGCACGTTCGACGGGAGCGTGCGGTGGGCGCGTTCCGTCGCGGTCTGGTCCGCGAGCTCCGCGGCGGTCGGCAGCTCGCCGTGCCACAGCAGGTAGGCGACCTCCTCGAAGCCGGCGCGGGCGGCCAGGTCCTGGACCGGGTAGCCGCGGTACAGCAGGGAGTTGGTCTCCTCGTGGATCTGCGAGATGGACGTGTAGTCGGCGACGACGCCGGCCAGGCCCTTGTGGACCTCGGGGGCGTTCTCGGTGACGGGCATGCGCTTCACTCCTTCGTGACTCCGGGGAGATGCTGGGGGCGGGTTCTCAGGGGCGGTACGTGAAGACGTTCGCGTCGAAGTGGTTGTAGCCCGCGTAGTCGACGAGCTCGTAGAGCCGCGCGCGGGTCTGCATCTGTGGCACCAGGGTGTCCTGCGTGCCGTCCGCGGCGATCGTGTCGAGGGCCCGCTCGGCGGTCCCCATCGCGAGGCGCAGCAGCGTCACCGGATAGATGACGATGCGCGCGCCGGCGTCCTCGAGCTGCTTCGCGGTGAACAGCTCCGACTTGCCGAACTCGGTCATGTTGGCGAGCACCGGGACGTCGAGGGCGGACGCGACGGCCTCGAACTCGGACAGGTCGTTCATCGCCTCGGGGAAGATGGCGTCGGCCCCGGCGTCGGCCAGCGCCTTGGCGCGGTCGATCGCGAGCCGCAGGCCGCGCTCGCCCGGCTCGGTGCCGCGCACGTCCGTGCGCGCCATGACGAGGAAGCCCGGGTCGCGACGTCCGTCGACGGCGGCACGGACGCGCCGCACCGCGTCGCCGAGACCCACGACCTCCTTGCCGTCGAGGTGGCCGCACCGCTTGGGGTTGACCTGGTCCTCGACGTGGATGCCCGCGACGCCCGCGTCCTCCATGGTCTGGACGGTGCGCGCCATGTTCATCGGCTCGCCGAAGCCCGTGTCCGCGTCGACCAGCGCCGGCAGGTCGGTGACCCGCGCGATCTGGCCGGCGCGACCGGCGACCTCGGTGAGGGTCGTCAGGCCGATGTCGGGCAGGCCGAGGTCGGCGGCGAGCACGGCGCCGGAGACGTAGACGCCCTCGAAGCCCTTCTCCTCGATGAGTCGCGCGGAGAGCGGGTTGAAGGCACCCGGCATCCGCACGATCGGTCCGCTCGCGAGGGCCTCGCGCAGGGCCTGCCGCTTCGCGGCGGGCGTCACCCGGCTGAACAGCATCACGCGCCTCCCGGTCCCCGGCCCGAGGTGGCCAGGTCGAAGAGGCCACGCGGCGACCCGGCCGACGCCAGGAGGCCCGGTCGGGCCACGATCGTCAGGGCGCGGACCTCCGCCGGGGTGAGCTCGGGCAGCCGCTCGGCGAGGCCGAGGAAGCGCTCGATCTCCGCCTCCTCCAGGACGCCCACGGCGAGCGTGCGGAACTTGCGGACGTAGTCGGCCCGGGCGAAGGGCCGGGCGCCGAGCGGGTGCGCGTCCGCGACGGCGATCTCGCGCGTCACGACCTCGCCCGACGTCGTCGTGATCTCCACGCGGCCGCCGAACGCCTTCTCGGCCGGGTCCGTCGAGTGGTACCGGCGGGTCCACTCCGGGTCCTCGGCCGTGGTGACCTTGCGCCACAGCTCGACGGTGTCCGCGCGCTGCGCGCGCTTCGGTGCGTACGAGGCGGCGTGGTGCCACCCGCCGTCCTGCAGGGCGACGGTGAAGATGTACGGGACCGAGTGGTCCAGTGTCTCGCGGGACGCCGTCGGGTCGTACTTCTGCGGGTCGTTCGCGCCCGAGCCGATCACGTGGTGGGTGTGGTGGCTCGTGTGCAGGACGACGCTCGCGACGTTCGACGGGTGGCGCAGGTCCGGGCGCTCGGTGCCGAGCGCGCGGGCCAGGTCGATGATCGCCTGCGCCTGGTACTCGGCGCTGTGCTCCTTCGTGTACGTGTCGAGGATGCCGGTGCGCGGCTCGCCCGGGCCCGGGAGGACGACGTCGTACGCCGCGTCCGGCCCGTCGAGCAGCCAGGCGACCACGCCGTCCTCGCCCTCGTAGATGGGCTCGGGGGAGGTCTGGCCGCGCATCGCGCGGTCGACGGCCTCGACCGCCACCTTGCCCGCGAACGCCGGGGCGTGTGCCTTCCACGTCGAGATCTGGCCCTTGCGGGACTGGCGCGTGGCCGTCGTCGTGTGCAGCGCCTGGCCGATCGCCTGGAACACCGTCTCGGTGTCGAGGCCGAGGAGCGTGCCGATGCCGGCCGCCGCACTCGGGCCGAGGTGGGCGACATGGTCGATCTTGTGCTGGTGCAGGCTGATCGTGCGGACCAGGTCTACCTGGATCTCGTAGCCCGTGACGATGCCCCGCACGAGCGCGGCGCCGGTGCTGCCCGCGTGCTGGGCGACGGCGAGGACCGGCGGGATGTTGTCGCCGGGGTGGCTGTACTCGGCGGCGAGGAACGTGTCGTGGAAGTCGAGCTCGCGGACCGCGACGCCGTTCGCCCAGGCAGCCCACTCGGGGCTGTGCGTGCTGTCGACGGGGAGGCCGAAGACCGTGGCGCCCGGCACGTACGGGTGCGCGAGCGCCTGGGCGCGGGCCGCGACCGCGGGGGCGCGCGTCAGGCTCGCCGCGGCGACCCCCGCGTTGTCGATGACGCGGTTGATCACCATGTCGGTGACCTCTGCCGTCGGCTCGACCGGGTCGGTCGCGAGCTCGGCGAGCTTCCAGGCGAGCTGGTCCTTGCGGTCCAGGTTCTCGGCGCTCTTGTAGACCCGCAGGTGGTGCGTGTACGGCATGGTGCTCTCTCTCAGGAGGGGATCGTCTGGCGGGCGGTCAGGGCTTGCTCCGTCATGGCGGCGCTGCGCTCGATGTGGGCGCGCATGGTCGCCTCCGCGGTCACGGGGTCGCCCTGTCCGACGGCGTACGCGATCGCGCGGTGCTCGTCCACGTGGTCGGTGGTGCCGATGCGCCGGCGGGCGGCGAGGACGCGGTACCGGTCGACGTGGCCGCCGATCTGGCGCAGGAGGGCCGAGCACCACGCGTTCCCCGCGATCCGCTCGATCTCCCCGTGGAACTGACCACCGATGCGCAGCACCTCGTCGTCGTGGTCGCGCACCGCGTCCATGAGGTCGACGAGCCGGTGCAGGCGGGCGACGTCGTCCGGCGTGGCGCGCTCGCACGCCTCGTACGCGAGGAGGCCCTCCAGCCGGGAGCGCACCGCCGAGACGCGGCGTGCGTCCGAGACGTCGAGGGCAGCGACGCGGACGCCGCCCGTCGGCAGCTCCGTGACGAGGCCCTCGGCCTGCAGGAGGAGCAGCGCCTCGCGGACGGGCGTGCGGGAGACGCCCAGGCCGGCGCTCAGGACCGGTTCGGTGAGGCGCTCGCCCGGGGGGAGGGCGCCCGAGATGATGCGCTCGCGCAGCATCTCGTAGACGGCCCGGGCGCCGGACTGGCGGCGTGGCGCAGGGCCGGCTTCCGGGGACGACGTCGTCATGCGCCCACTCTGCCACTTGGATGCGTACTTGTATACCGACTTGGTGCGCCGCACGAGCAAGCGCTGGAGGGCCGGATGTCAGTGGCTGTGGGTAGCCTGGCCGACGTGACGCCCACGGGGACCGGTAAGGCCGAGAGCAAGGCCGCGCGGCCGGCGGAGAGCCGGCTCGGGCTCGTGCGCCGGGCGAGGCGCATCAACCGTGAACTGGCGCTGACCTACCCGGACGCGCGCGCGGAGCTCGACTTCACCACGCCGCTCGAGCTGCTGGTCGCGACGGTGCTCAGCGCGCAGACCACCGACGTCCGGGTCAACGCCACGACGCCCGAGCTCTTCGCCCGCTATCCGGACGCTGCCGCGTACGCGGCAGCGAACCCCGAGGAGCTCGAGGAGATCCTGCGCCCGCTGGGGTTCTACCGGGCCAAGTCGAAGGCAGTGATCGGGCTGGGGCGGGCGCTCGTCGACCGCTTCGGCGGCGAGGTGCCGCCGAAGCTCGCGGACCTCGTGACGCTCCCTGGCGTCGGTCGCAAGACGGCCAACGTGGTGCTCGGCAACGCGTTCGGCATCCCGGGGATCACGGTGGACACGCACTTCGGGCGGCTGGCCCGGCGGTTCGGCTGGACGACGTCGGAGGACCCGGTCAAGGTCGAGCAGGAGGTGGGCGAGCTGGTGGAGAAGCGTGAGTGGACGATGCTCAGCCACCGCCTGATCTGGCACGGCCGCCGGGTCTGCTTCGCGCGCCGGCCGGCGTGCGGGGCGTGCAGCGTGGCGCAGTGGTGCCCCGCGTACGGCATCGGTGAGACCGACCCGGAGCGTGCCCTGGCGATGGTCAGGTCGAACCCGGTCCGCCCGGCCTGAACCGGCGCTGCCCGGCCGGCGCCCGGCCCGACCCCCGTCAGACGTTCGCGGCCGCCCGGGGCAGCCAGTCGAGGAGGATCCGAGTGACCTGCTCGGGCGCCTCCTCCGGCAGGTAGTGGCCGGCGCCGTCGATCACCTCGAAGCGGAAGTCGCGGGCGAGGGCCACCGCATCGGCGTCGGCGAGCTCGTGCCGCATCAGGCCGTCCCGCGTGCCGTGCACCTGCAGGGCGGGTACCTCGACGGGGCGGCGCAGCGCCGCGAGGTAGCGACGGCCCGTGGGGCGGGGGCTGGACCGGACGGTCCAGCGGACCGCCTCCATCGCGGTGTGCGCGGCGAACGGGATGCGCATGACGGCCCGGTAGCGCTCGACGACGTCGGGCTCGAAAGGTGTCGCAGCGCCGGTCGCCAGGACGCGGTCGACGAGGTCCGAGCCGATCAGGGCCCGCTCCGGCAGGGTCGGCAGCTGGTAGAACGCGAGGTGGCGCAGGCCCTGGGGCGTGAGCAGAGCCCGCGCGGGGGCCCGCCTGCGCGCCGGGTGCGGCGCGGCGAACGCCGCGACACCGGCCGTGACCGAGGGTGCGAGCGCAGCCATCGCCCAGGCGAGGGCGCCGCCCTGCCCGTGACCCACGACCACGGCTCGTTCCCGGCCGAGCGAACGGATCACACCGGCCACGTCGCGGGCGCGGGTCGGCGCGTCGTAGCCCGACGGCGGCTTGTCCGACGCGCCCGTGCCCCGCAGGTCCATCGCCGCGACGCGGTACCCGGCGTCGGCGAGCGCGGCGACCTGGTCGCGCCAGGCCCACCAGAACTGGGGAAATCCGTGCAGCAGCAGCACGAGCGGCGCGGTGCGCTCCTCGGGTCCGGCCAGGGCGACGTGGAAGCGGGCCCCGTTCGCGGGCACGAACTCGTGCCGCCACGGCCCCTCGACCAGCGCGGAGGTGTAGTCGCTCGTCCCGGTGGACGCGACGGGGGGCCGGGCCGGCGCGAGGCGCTGGGCCGGTCCGGCCCCGGTCGCGTCGCTGTGAAGTGCCGTCACGGGACGAACCTATGCGCCAACAGGCCCGGACCGCGACCCAGGCGCGCCGAACGAGGCCCGGCGTGGTGAACGGAGGCCTCGCCGCGCGGACGCGCAGGTCGCGGTCAGCGGCCCGCCTGGGCTGCTCGGCGGGCGTCGCCGGCCCCGGACACCGGGCCCGACGCCGGTCGCGCGGCTGAGCTGTGCGACCCGCCGGCCGTCGTCGTCCGGGTGACGGGCGCCGCCGGAGCGGTCGTCCCTGCGGACCGGACCGGGCCCACGCCCGCGGACGGCGCGGGCGCCACGTCGTCGGACAGGCGCTGCTCCTTGGGCGGGTCGAAGCGGTAGCCGACGTTGCGGACGGTGCCGATGAGCTGCTCGTGCTCGGGCCCGAGCTTGGCGCGCAGGCGCCGCACGTGGACGTCAACGGTGCGGGTGCCCCCGTAGTAGTCGTAGCCCCAGACCTCCTGCAGGAGCTGGGCGCGCGTGAAGACGCGGCCCGGGTGCTGCACGAGGTACTTGAGGAGCTCGAACTCCTTGTACGTCAGGTCGATGGGGCGGCCGCGCAGACGGGCGGTGTAGCCGCCGGCGTCGATCGCGAGGTCGCCGGCGGAGATCTCCTGCTGGTTGTCCTCGGCGGGCCCGCGGGCCGACCGCTCGATGACCAGTCGCAGACGCGCCTCGACCTCCGCGGGGGAGGCGGTCTCGAGGAGCAGGTCGTCGGCGCCCCACTCGTGCGTGACGACCGTCAGGCCGCCCTCGGTGAGGACGAGGACCAGCGGCACCGTCAGGCCTGTGGCGTGCAGCAGGCGACAGGTGGTCCGTGCGGCGACCAGGTCCCGACGGGCATCCAGCAGCACGACGTCCGCATCCGGGGCGTCGACCAAGGCCGACGGCTCCATCGGGAGCACCCTGACGCGGTGGGACAGCAGACCCAGTGCCGGAAGGACCTCGGCGGACCCCCCGGTCGCCGGAGTAAGGATCAACAGCTCAGCCATACTCGACGCACCTCCTCTCGGACCGGCGTCTTGCAACCGTCCCGCCTCGACAACGTACTCGCGAGAGCGACGTCGCCCCGTAGCCATGTGGCTGCGGGAAGTCTGCCTTGTTGCTTGTTGCGTGCATGTTACACGTCCTTTTCCCACACACCACGATGCAGGTCACAAGCCGTGACGCGCCGGTGACGCACCCATGACGCTCGGGTGACATGGCCCCGTCTGCGACGTCACCGGGCGATCTGGGAGACTCGGGGCGTGTCAGTCTCCTCCCGTGCCGTCGCGACCGCCGTGCTGTCCGCGGGAGTCGCCGCCGCGGCCTCCGTCGGGATCCTGCCCCTCGCCGGCGCAGCGGTCGTCCTGGCCGTCCTGATCGCTCTCGGCTGGGCCGGCCTGCTGCGCCTGCCCGCGCCCGGCGGGACCATGCTCGTGGTGATGCTGTCCGGGATCGGATCGGTCGCCGTGGCGTACGCGACGAACGGTGAGCCCGTCCTGCGGTACCTGCCGCTCGTCCTCGCCGGGTCCATGGTGCTCGCCTTCCTCGCCGAGATGATGCGGCGCGACGGACGGGTGCGGCTCGTCGAATCCGTCTCGGGCACCGTGGCCGGGTCGGTCGTGGCGCTCGCCTGCGCCGGCTGGGTGGCGGCCGGGCGGACCGAGGGGTCGGCCGACCTCGTCGTGACGAGCGCGTTCGCCCTGGCGGTCGCAGCGGCTGTGTCGGCGCTGCCGCTGCGGGGTTGGCGCGCGCTCGCGGCGGCCGTCGGCGGCGCCGTCCTCGGTGGCGGCATCGTGGGCACCCTGCTCGTCGACACCGTGACCGGGCTGTGGTGCGGGCTCGTGGCCGGGCTGGTCGTGGGCGCGCTGCACCTGCTGTTCGAGCGGTTGCCGGCCCTGCGGCAGCGGCTCCCCGGGCTCTCGGCGAGCGCCGTCCCGGTGGCGATCGGGGGGATCCTCGTGTTCGTGGTGGGGCGGCTCGTCATCGTCTGAGCCGGAGCGGAACTGCAGGCTCGGGCGAGCGAAGGGATCGTCTGACGTCTTCACGAGGCGGTTGTCTCGTTGTCGGATCTCAGTGCGTGGGACACTGGGAATGCGGCGTGACGCGCCGCCTGTTGGCGGGGTATGACGTACCCGGACAGCGCGGGTGACGACGACGGGGGATGCGCATGACGGTGCAGCTTGCGACGCTCGGCGCACTCCTGGTGCTCACCGCGGCGATCGGCCTGTGGTGGTCCGCCCGGCAGGGTGCGGTCCGCGCGCCGGCCCGCGGCGCGGCCGCCGAGGGCGGGCTCGACTGGGCCGAGTACGGCGTGGCCCTCGGGTCGCGCACCACCTTCGTGCAGTTCTCCGCCGAGGTGTGCGCCCCGTGCCGCGCCACCGCGCGGGTGCTCGGCGAGCTCGCCTCCGCCCACCCGGGCGTGACGCACCGCGAGCTGGACGTCGACGAGAACCTGGGCCTCGTGCGCGAGCTCAGCGTCCTGCGGACGCCCACGGTGCTCGTGCTCGACCCGAGCGGGCGAGAGGTCGCGCGCCTCAGCGGCGCCGTGTCACGGACGCAGGCCCGCGAGGCGCTCGCGGCGGGCGAGCGCGGCGCTCCGGCCCCGCACGGCGTGCCTGAGCCCGGCGTGGCGAACCACACTGTGACGAACAACGAGAGGCGAGCATGACGACGTCGGGCATCGATCCTCGCGGGCCGCGCTTCGGCGCCGGCGTGACCGCGGTGCTGCTGGCAGTGGTGGTCCTGCTCGGGCCGGGGGTCCCCGGACTGGTGGTGCTGACCGTGGTGGCCCTGAGCTTCCTCCTCGGGACGCTCCGCGGTGCCGAGGGCACGTGGCAGGGCGCGCTGTTCAAGAGGCTCGTGCGCCCGCGGCTGGCGTCGCCCGCCGAGCTGGAAGACCGGCGCCCGCCGCGGTTCGCGCAGGGTGTGGGGCTCGTCGTGACGGGCGTCGGCGTCGTGCTCGGCCTGGCCGGCGTGGCCGTCGCTGTGCCGGTCGCGGCCGCGGTGGCGTTCGTCGCCGCAGCGCTCAACGCGGCCGTCGGGCTGTGCCTCGGCTGCGAGATGTACCTGCTGCTGCGTCGCCTGCGCCCGGCCTCCGCGGGATAGGCGCGGCGAGCACCCGCGTCAGTAGACGAGCGCCTGGGCGCCGTCCGCCAGGATCTCCTCGACGAACAGCGCGGACCCCGCCACCCGGACGCCCGGCAGCACGTCGTCCTCGGTGATGCCGCGGCGGGCCGCGCACTGCGTGCACAGCGTGACGGTGCCGGCCTCGAGGACCGACGCGAGGAGGTCGGGAAGCGGGGCGGCGTGCTCGAGCACGAGGTCGGCCGCGCGGTCCGGGAGCGCGAACCACGCGGACTCACCCGTGAGCCACAGGCTCACCTCCGCACCGGAGGCGACGGCCGCCGCCGCGACGGTGAACGCCTGGTTCGTCGCCTCGGGCCGGTCGAGGCCCGCAGTGGTCTTGATCACGAGGGTTCGCGGAGCGTCGGACATGGCCTGAGAGTAAGCGCCGGACGTTAGGATCGTCAGCATGTATCAGGGTCTCGAAGCTGTCTTCATCGGCCTCCTCATCGCCGCGGTGGTCACCATCACGTGGTTCGCCGGGTACGTCGTCTACAAGCTGTTCTCTGGCCAGCGCTGATGGCGTTCTCCTTCCCGGAGGGCTTGGCGCCGGAGGTGTACCCGCTTGCCTGGCTCGTGGGTCACTGGCGCGGGGAGGGTGTCATCGACTACCCCGGCATCGACAAGCGGACCTTCGTCCAGCACCTCGTGTTCGACCACGACGGCGGTCCGTACCTGCGCTTCGAGTCCACGCTGCGCGTGCTCGACTCGGTCGTGCCCGACGCGCTGCCCGCCGAGGGTGAGTGGCCGGAGCGCGTCGCCGACCCCGCCGAGGGCGAGGCGCCGGCGAAGGCGACCGGGACGCCGTCGGGCGATGCCGGGACCGTGTGGTCCACCGAGACCGGCTACTGGCGCGTGTCGACGGATCGCCCGGAGGGGCTCGAGGACGCCAAGCACGCGCTGGAGGTGCTCGTCAGCGACGCGTCGGGCCGCCTGAGCCTGTACCTCGGTGCGGTCGGCAACGGGCGCATCGACCTCGCGACCGACTTCATCGCGCGCACGTCGACGGCGACCGAGGTCAGCGCGTCGAAGCGGCTGTACGGCCTGGTCGAGGGGCGCCTGCTCTGGGTCGAGGAGCTCGCGGCGTTCGGCGAGCCGCTGCGCTCCTACGCCTCCGCCGAGCTGGACCGGCTGTAACTCACCGCGGCCCCGGGGAATGGCCCCGGAGCCGCCGACGCTGCACCGGAGGTGAACATGGACGTCAGCCCTCTCCTGAACCGTCATGGCGCCGTGGCCGCCACCGGCCCCGACGCCGGCGTCGCCTGGCACTACGGCGACCCCGTCGCCGAACAGCGCGCCCTCGTGCGCGGCGGCGCGGTGGTCGACCAGTCGCACCTCGGGGTGGTCCGCGTCGCGGGGCCGGACCGGCTGAGCTGGCTGCACTCCATCACGTCGCAGGACCTCGCGGACCTCGCGCCGCGCACCTCCACCGAGCTGCTCGTGCTGTCGCCGCAGGGCCACGTGGAGCACGCCGCCGGCGTGGTCGACGACGGCGAGGCGACCTGGCTGATCACGGAGCGGTCGCACGCGCCTGCGCTGGCCGCGTGGCTCGACCGCATGAAGTTCATGCTGCGCGTCGAGATCGCCGACGTGACCGGCGAGTGGGCCGCGCTGGGCGAGGCCGTCGACGCCGAGGGCGCCGAGGGCGAGCCCGTCACCTGGCGCGACGCCTGGCCGCACGTGACCGGCGGCGGCACCCGCTACGGCGCGCCCGAGTCGGAGCATCCCGGGGCGGAGCGGCCCTGGCGGCTCGTGCTCGTCCCGCGTGCCACGCTCGACGCCGAGGTCGCCGCCCGGGAGGCCGCCGGCTGGCGTCTGGCCGGCACCTGGGCGACGGAGGCGCTGCGCATCGAGGCGTGGCGGCCCCGCCTGGGCCGCGAGGTCGACGACCGGACCATCCCGCACGAGCTCGACTGGCTGCGTACCTCGGTCCACCTGCACAAGGGCTGCTACCGCGGCCAGGAGACCATCGCGCGCGTGCACAACCTCGGCCGGCCGCCGCGGCGTCTGGTGATGCTGCACCTCGACGGATCGGGCCACCTGCTCCCCGAGCTGGGGGCGGAGGTGCGGCTGCGGGCGGAGGACGGCCAGGCGTGGGGCAAGGTCGTGGGCGTCCTCACGTCCGTGGCGCGCCACCACGAGCTCGGGCCGATCGGCCTCGCCGTGGTCAAGCGCAACGTCCCGGAGGACGCGGAGCTGCTCGTCCTGTCCGACGTCGGCGGGTCACCCCTCGAGGTGGCGGCGGCGCAGGAGGTGGTCGTGCCGGGCGACGGCGTCTCCGCCGACCGGCCGGAGTCGCACGGACCGCTCACGCGGGGGCTGCGCGGCCCCGGCAGCCTGATCTGACCGCATGAGCGCGCTGCCCGGTCCGGCGGACGAGGTCGTACGCCGGGCGATGCGCTCGCTGGTGCTGCGTACGCGGCTGCGCCAGGGCTGGACGCGGTCGAAGACGGGTCTGGTGCCGATCGGGCAGGCGGCGCTCGCCGCGGGGCTGGCCTACGCGTTCGCGCGGCAGGTGCTCGGGCACGAGATGCCGTTCTTCGCCCCCGTCGCGGCGTGGCTCTGCCTCGGCTTCACGGCGCACCGGGACGTGCGGCGCATCGCGGAGCTCGCGGTGGGAGTGGCCGTGGGTGTCGGGATGGGCGACCTCGTGGTGACCCTCATCGGCTCCGGCTGGTGGCAGCTCACGGTGGTGCTGTTCTTCTCCGCGATGCTTGCGCGGTTCATCGACCGCGGTGCCCTGCTCGTCACGCAGGCCGGCGCCCAGGCGATCATCGTGGTGGGCCTGCCGGCCGTCTCCGGCGGGCCGCTCGGCCGGTGGACCGACGCCCTCGTGGGCGGGGCGGTCGCGCTGCTCATCGCTGTGCTCACCCCAGGCGACACGCGCCGCCGCCCGCGGGCCCTGGGGGAGCGGGCGCTCACCGAGCTCGCCGAGACGCTCGAGACCCTCGGCCGCGGCCTGCGGGTCCGCGACCCCGAGGAGGTCACCGCGTCGCTCGTGCGCGGCCGCGCGTCCGAGCCCGTCCTGGACGAGTGGCTCACCGCGGCGCAGGGGGCTCGCGAGCTGGCGCGGGTGTCGGTCGGGCGCGTGCACCGGGCGGAGCTCGCACGCCTCGAGGCCCAGGCCGTCCTCGCCGACCGTGCCATGCGGTCCGTGCGCGTGCTCTCGCGGCGCGCCCACCCCGTGGTCCTTGCCGGGACGCACGACCTCGGCGAGGTCGCCGACCTGGTGGTGCGCCACGCGGCCGGCGTGCGGCTGCTCGCCTCCGCCGTCGCGGCCGGGGGCGACCTGTCCGCGGCCCGCCGGCTGCTCGCCGAGGCGGCGTCCCTCGCAGACCCGCGCCAGGTGGGCGCGGGCGACTGGCAGGTGCAGTCGCTCGTCATGCTCCTGCGGTCGCCGCTGGTCGACGGGCTGGAGGCCGCGGGTGCCTCGCCCGAGGAGGCCCGGGCGGCACTCCCGGAGCTGTAGCCGGGTGGGTCGCCGGGCGACGCGTCCGGTGGCACCGGCCGTGCGTCAGGCCCGTGCCGTAGGCTCTGAGCCGTGTTCGCCTTCGGTGCCCTCCAGCAGTTCGTCTTCCTGGTGCTCGCCATCGTCGTGTTCGCCGCGCAGGCGGTCTCGCTGATCGATGCGGCGCGTCGTCCCGCGCGCGGCTACACGGCGGAGGGCAAGCTGACCAAGACGATCTGGCTGCTGATCCTCGGCGTCGCCGCCGTCTTCGGTCTCCTCGGCCTCCCGCCGGCGAGCATCACGTCGTACTCGTTCCTCAACGTCCTGGCCGTCGTGCCGGCGATCATCTACTGGGTGGACGTCCGGCCGCGTCTGCTGCCCTATGGCACGGGCGGCAGGGGTGGTCCGCGCGGCCCGCAGGGCGGATGGTGACGGTCGTGCCAGAGGTGTCCGGTCCGGCGTCGGGCACGGTGCTCGACGGCGCGGCGCCGCTCGCCGAGGTGGTGCGCGGCGACCTCGTCGAGTCCGTGCACCTGGGGCACCTCGTCGTGCTGGACCCGGAGGGTGAACCCCTCCTGACCGTCGGGAACCCGGACGTGGTGATCTGGCCCCGCTCGTCCGTGAAGCCGTTGCAGCTCGTCGCGATGCTGCGGGCGGGCCTGAACCTGCCGGACCGGCTGCTCGCCCTCGCGGCGGCCAGCCACAACGGCGAGGTGATCCACCTGGAGGGCGTGCGCGAGATCCTCGCCTCCGTCGGCCTGACGACCGAGCTCCTGCGCAACACCCCGGACATGCCGCTGTACCCGCCGGCCGCGTTCGCGTGGCAGCTCGCCGGGCACCTCGAGGCCGGCGAGGCGGCCGGTCCGGCGTCGATCACGCAGAACTGCTCGGGCAAGCACGCGGCGATGCTCGCGACGTGCATGGTCGCGGGCTGGCCCGTCGACGGGTATCTCGATCCCGCCCACCCGTTGCAGCAGACGATCGCCGCGACGCTCCTCGAGCTCACCGGCGACGCGCCCGAGGCCATGCACGTCACCGTCGACGGGTGCGGCGCGCCGCTGTTCTCGACGTCGCTGCGCGGCCTCGCGCGCGCGTTCGCGTACGTGGCGTCCGCGCCGGCCCAGGATCCGTCGTCGTACGAGGCGCGCGCCGCCCGGGCGATCGCCGCCTACCCCGAGATGGTCGGCGGGACCGACCGTGACGTCACGCTCGCGATGCAGTCCGTCCCCGGTCTCGTCGCCAAGGACGGCGCGGACGGCGTCTACGCCGCCGGCCTGCCCGACGGTTCCGCGCTCGCGTTCAAGGTGCTCGACGGCGACCAGCGGCCCCGCCCCGGCGTTCTCGCCGCGGCGCTGCGGGCGGCGGGTGCGTCGCGCGCGCCGGGCGTGTATCCGGGCGGCCTCGACGCGCTCGCGCGGGTGCCCGTGCTCGGCGGTGGCCGGCCCGTCGGCGAGGTGCGGCCCGTGTTCGCGCTGCCCGACGCCGAGCCGGCCACGGCCTCCCACGGCGCCGGCGAACCCGCCGACCGCCGGTGAGGGCCGTCGTCCAGCGCGTGACGCGGGCCAGCGTCACCGTCGACGGCGAGGTCGTCGGCAGCATCGGCCGGCCGGGCCTGGTCGCGCTCGTCGGCGTCACGCATGACGACGGCGTCGAGCAGGCCGGCGTGATCGCGCGCAAGATCGCCGAGCTCCGGATCCTGCGCGACGAGCGGTCCGCGCTCGACGAGGGCGCACCGGTGCTCGTCGTCAGCCAGTTCACGCTGTACGGCGACGCCCGCAAGGGTCGGCGGCCCACGTGGAACGCCGCCGCGCCGGGTCCGGTCGCCGAGCCCCTGGTCGACGCCGTCGTCGCCGGCCTGCGAGGCAGGGGGCTCGAGGTGGCGACCGGACGGTTCGGCGCCGACATGGCGGTCGAGCTCGTCAACGACGGCCCGGTGACGATCCTCCTGGAAGCCTGAGCCGCGCGGTCGCCCGGGTAGCGCGCCGAGGGGCTTGCGGTCCGGGGCGTCGTGCGGGATATCGTGCACGGGCGCGACCGCCGTCGAGGAGGAACGAGCCGTCCGCAGGCACTACCTGGTACGCAGCGCCGCGCGCCCTGGCAGGCCACGCCGCGAAACGGACATTTGCCAACACATGTGATGCGTTGGAAACGTTCGCTCAGGATACTTGCGAGCACCTTGAACGAATCTCGGGAGGATCGACGATGACTGCCCCGCAGAGCGTCGGCGCGCAGGCGCGCTCGTCAGAGCGTCTCGTCGCCACCGGCCCGCTCGCGGTGCTCGTCCGTGAGCAACGGCACCCCGTCGCTCCCCACGTCGCGGCCGAGCTGGCGCGCCTCGTCACGGCGGACCCGGACTGCCTGCTCCAGACGGCCGCCGCGCTGACGCCCGAGCAGCTCGCGGGCACCGCGATGCTGCCGGACCCGCTCCCCGCCGTGGCCGCTGTCCGGGAGGCGGTGGGCCCCCTCGACCTGGACGACGTCGGCCGCCGGATCCTGCTGGTCGCGTCCGTCGCGGTGGTCGACCGCACGGACGTCGTCCTCGCCGCCGCCGGGGCGGACCTCGGCGCCCTGCTCTCCGGCCCGGCCGCACGGCACCTGGAGCTCGCGGCGGGCCGCTTCCGGTTCGTCGACCCGCGGGTGCGTTCGGTGCTGCACGACGCCGCCGACCTCGCCGCCCGGACCGCCGCCCACCAGGGGCTCGCCCGCGCGCACCGCGCGTCCGGGGAGCACGCGATCGCCCTGTGGCACATCGCGCTCAGCACGATCGCCGGGGACCCCCTGCTCGCGGACGGCCTGGTCGAGCTGGCGCTGCAGCACCTCCAGCGGGGCGACACCCGCCGGGCCCACGAGGTCGCGCGCGAGGCCGCGAGCCACGGCACGGGAACGGTGCGCGCCCGCGCGTTCCACGTGGCCGGCCGGGCCGCCCTCTGGGGCGGCCATGTCCACGACGCCCTCGTCGCGCTCCGGCGCGCGGCCGACCGCACCAGCCGGATCGCCCGCGCCGGTGGCGGGAGCGGCCCGGCCGTCGCCGCCGGGCACGACGCCCGCCCCCTCGCTGCCGCGCTGGCCCTGCTCGACGGCCGCGGCCCCGAGGTCCTCGCTGCCGCCGAGCTGGCCGCCGACCGGTACGCCCTCGTCGCGGCAGGCCGTGCCCTGAGCCTCGCGCACGACGCCCCGGCCGACGCGCGCGGCGTCCTCGCCCGGGCGGTGGCCGACCTGACCCCCGCGCGCGGACCGGGCTGCTGGTTCGACGGCCCGGACGTCGCCCTGACACCGCTCGCGGAGGCGCACCTGCGGGTGGCGCAGGTGCTGCTCGCCGTGCGCAAGGGCGACATGGGGGGCGCGCAGGCGGTCCTCGAGGCGGCGGCCGCCCGGCTGCCGGTGGGGCTCGTCCTCGGCGGGCTCGGGGTGGCGCTGGCCCGCCGGGTCGACCTGGTCCGCGACGGCGACGTCGGCACCGTCGCGACGGCGCTCGAGGCGGCCGCACCGACGAGGCTCGTGCGGCCGGTCCGCGCCGCGATCCTCGGCGACCGGGCCCTGACCGCCGCCTACGAGGGCAGGTTCGCCCAGGCCGCGACGCTGCTCGGACTCGCGGCGGAGCGTGGCGGTGAGCACCTGCGCCGGCTCTGGCTCCCGACGCCGGACCCGGTCGAGCTCTACGTGCTCGCGCGGCAGCCAGAGGCGGCCTGGCTGACGCTCGCGCGTCTGCGCCGGACGCTCGGCGACCTCCTCGCGGGCACACCGCCCGACGACGGAGCACACCTCCTGCAGCCGGCGCGGACGAGGCAGGGCGCGCTGCGCCGCACGCTCGACGTCGCCCGGGCGGAGCTGGCGCTGGCAGACGCGGCGGGCGTGGCCGACGCCTGCGAGCGGGCTGTCCGCGTGTCGATCGACGTGGGCTCGACCTTCGAGCGCGGCCTGACCGAGCTGGTCGCGGGCCGGACGTACGCGCGGCTCGGAGCGGGGGAGGTGGCCGCGGCGCACCTCTTGGCGGCGCAGGAGCTGCTGGACGAGTCGGGTGCCCGGGTCTGGGTCGCGACGGCGGGGCGTGCGCTGGCTCAGGCGCACAACCCGGCCGGGGCGCGACCGGCCGACGCGGCGCGCCCGGGTGACCCGGCCGGCGTCGGGCTCGGGCCGTGCGCGTCCTGGGCGCCGCTCCTGACCGAGCGCGAGCTGGACGTGGCCCGCCTCGTCGTCGACGGCAGGTCGAACCGCGAGGTGGCCGAGAAGCTGTACGTGTCGGTGCGGACCGTCGAGGTTCACCTCGGGCGGGTCTTCCGCAAGCTCGGCGTGCGCTCCCGCACGGAGCTGGTGGTCCTCGCGTTGCGCGCGGCGTGAATATCCTCAACGATGCGGCTCGCGTCCGCCTACGGGACAACCCGTACATGAGGATCGCGTGATGCGTCGTTCATGTGGGGATCACTGATTCATTAGAAAGGAACCCCTCCTTACTTTCGTCTCGGAGAAGAAGTCCCCTCGACGAAAGGGAACGACATGTACGGAACGCACACACCGGCGTCGGACGGCGACGCCGGTCCCACGACAGGGCGCACGCGCCCCTGGGCGGGCCTCGCGGCCGGCCTGACCTCTCTTGCCGTGGCGGGCGCCGCGGTGCTCGCCGGGGTGGCGGCCTCCTCGGCGAACGCCGCCGAGACCGAGACCGTGGCCGCGGCCGCCGGCGGCGACAGCGCCATCAACGGGTTCCGCAACGTCGCCTACTTCGCCCAGTGGGGCGTCTACGGGCGCGGCTACACAGTCAAGGACATCGAGGACTCCGGGGTCGCCGACAACCTGACGCACATCAACTACTCGTTCGGCAACATCCACCACGAGACGCTCGAGTGCTTCATCGCGAACAAGGCACAGGGCGAAGGCCCGAACGGGTCCGACGGCGCAGGCGACGCCTGGGCCGACTTCGGGATGGGCTACACGGCGGCCACCTCGGTGTCCGGGGTCGCCGACACGTGGGACCAGCCGCTCGCGGGTTCGTTCAACCAGCTCAAGCAGCTGAAGGCAGAGCACCCGGACCTCAAGGTCATGCTGTCGATCGGCGGCTGGACCTGGTCCAAGAACTTCTCGCGTGCGGCGGCCACGGCCGCGTCGCGACAGAACTTCGTCGAGTCGTGCATCGACCTCTACATCAAGGGCAACCTGCCGGTGATCGACGGCCGCGGCGGCACCGGTACGGCCGCGGGCGTGTTCGACGGCATCGACATCGACTGGGAGTGGCCCGGCTCGCTCAACGGCGCGGAGGGCAACTATGTCGACACGGTCAACGACCGCGCGAACTTCAGGCTGCTTCTCGCGGAGTTCCGCCGTCAGCTCGACCAGTACGGCGCGACGACCGGGAAGGACTACCTGCTCTCCGCGTTCCTCCCGGCCAACCCGGCGGACATCACCGCCGGCGGCTGGAACGACCCCGCGAACTTCCAGTCCCTCGACTACGGCAACGTCCAGGGCTACGACCTGCACGGCGCCTGGGCCCCGACGCTGACCGGTCACCAGGGCAACCTGTACGACGACCCGGCCGACCCTCGGGCCGCCGACAAGCGGTTCAGCGTCGACAAGGCGATCAACGCGTACGTCAACAACGGCGTGAACCCTGCGCAGCTCGGCCTCGGCCTGGCCATGTACGGCCGCGGCTGGACCGGCGCGACGTCGTCGGCCGCCTGGGGCACGGCTACCGGCGCCGCCCCCGGCACCTGGGAGGCTGGCAACGAGGACTACGACCTGCTCAAGACACGCGGCTCCGACTACTTCGACGCGACCGTCGGCGCGGCCTGGCGCCACGACGGTACGCAGTGGTGGAGCTACGACAACGCCCGCTCCGTGCAGCAGAAGGCGGACTACATCCGTTCACGCGGCCTCGGCGGCGGCATGTGGTGGGAGCTGTCGGGAGACGAGTCCGGCGAGCTCGTGCGGGCCCTCATGGGCAAGCTCGGGACGGGCACGCCCGGCCCGGTGACCGGTGGCGGTGGCGGCACGACGCCGACGCCGACCCCCACCGGCACGCCGACGCCGACGCCGACGCCGACACCCACGCCGACACCGACGGGCGGCTGCACGGCGGCCGCGTGGAGCGCGACGGCTGTCTACACGGGCGGCACGTTCGCGTCGTACAACGGGCGCACGTGGAAGGCGCAGTGGTGGACGCAGGGCGAGACGCCCGGCACGGCTGCGGTGTGGCTGGACCAGGGCGCCTGCTCGGGCGCGACGCCCACCCCGACCCCGACGCCCACCCCGACGCCGACGGGGACCTGCCCGGCCGCGTGGAGCTCGACGGCCGTCTACACGCTGGACAACCTCGTGAGCTACGCCGGCCACAGGTGGCGGGCCAAGTGGTGGACGCAGGGCGACGTCCCCGGCGCCGAGCAGTGGGGCCCGTGGGAGGACCAGGGCGCCTGCTGACGCGGTGACGCCGAGGTGGTTCGCGAAGCAGGACGGGCCGGAGGAGAGGTTCTCCTCCGGCCCGTCCTGTTACGCGGGCGCGGCCACGGTCACGGGACCGAGCAGCTCGCGGTGGGGGTCGTCGTCGTGCCGTTCTTGAAGACGGTGATGCCGAAGTTGTTGCCCGCTCCGTTCGGAGTCGCGGTCAGCGTTCCGCTCGTGCCCGAGATGGTCGCGTTCCAGGAGTTCTGCAGGCTCTGCGCGCCCTGGAGGCCGATCGACACCCGCCAGCTGTTGCTGCCCGAGACGGCGAACGTGACGTTGAACCGGTCGGACCACTCCTCCGCCCGCGTCACGGTCACCGAGCACGTGCCGGCCGACGAGCCGTTCAGCGTGTCGAGCACGGAGGTGTAGGCGAGCTTCTTGTTCCCGCTCCCGTCGAAGAGCAGCGGCGTGCCGCTCGCACGCCAGGAGTCGCTGTCGCGCACGCCCCAGACGCTGATGCCGGTGCAGCGGGAGACGGCGAGGCAGGCCTGGACGACCCTGCGGTAGCTGTCGGCCTGCGCGGTGCCGGAGCCCTCGATGTCGAGCTCGGTGATCTGGACGTCGACGCCCAGCGCCGCGAAGCTCGACAGCGTGGTCTGGTAGTTGCTCGGCACGGGGCTCTGCGAGTTGAAGTGAGACTGGAAGCCCACGCAGTCGATCGGCACGCCACGGGCCTTGAAGTCGCGGACCAGGTTGTACACGGCCTGCGTCTTCGCGTGCGTCCAGTCGTCCGTGTTGTAGTCGTTGTAGCAGAGCTTGGCGTTCGGGTCGGCGGCCCGGGCGGCGCGGAACGCGGCCTCGATCCAGTCGTTGCCGGTGCGCTGCAGGTTCGAGTCGCGGCGGGCGCCGGAGGAGCCGTCCTGGAACGCCTCGTTCACGACGTCCCACGAGTGGATCTGGCCGCGGTAGTGGGTCGCGACCTGCGTGACGTGGTTCAGCATCGCGGACCGCAGGGCGGAGCCGCTCAGGTTCTGCATCCAGCCCGGCTGCTGCGAGTGCCAGGCCAGGGTGTGGCCACGGACCTGCTTGCCGTTGCTACGCGCCCAGTTCACGATCTGGTCGCCCGCCGCGTAGCTGAACTGGTTCCGGTTCGGCTCGGTCGCGTCGATCTTCATCTCGTTCTCGGCCGTGATCATGTTGAACTCGCGGTTCGCGATGGTCGTGTAGGCCGAGTCGCTCAGCCTGAACCCCGCGATCGCGGTGCCGAAGTACCGCCCCCGCTCCGAGGCCGCGGCCTGCAGCGTGCTACCGGCCGCCTGGGCGGAGGTCACCGCGGTGGTCAGCACCAGCGAGGCGACGGCCGTCATCACGACGGTCGTCAGTCCGAGGCCGCTGCGCCAGCGCCGGCGGCTCGCAGGTCTGGTGGCCGCTTCGTGCGTGGTCGTGCCTGGGGTCATCGCCGATCCCTTCGTCCATGACGCCGCCCCCGTTGGCCGCGCCGGTTCGAAAAGGATTTCCATGTAAAGGTCTCATGTCAAGCGATTCCCTCCAGTCTTCGACATATGGGCAGAATTGAACGATTCAGTCGCTCCCCGGCGACCTGCGGCCCGTTCGGATGCCGTGCAAGAACCAGGTGACCCGCGACACAGTGAGGGCATGGAGGCCTCCTACGTGCGCGACGAGACCTGGTTCGCCACGCTCTTCGACGCGCACGCCACTGCGCTGTACCGGTACTTCGTGCGACGCCTGCCGGCGTCCGGGGGAGGCCGCGCGGCCGACGCCGAGGACCTCGCCGCCGACGTGCTCGCCACCGCGTGGCGGCGCCGCGAGGACGTGCCCGAAGGCGCCGAGCTGCCCTGGCTCTACAAGACCGCGGGTTTCGTGCTCGCCAACCACCGGCGCAAGCTGCGCGCACTGCCGGTCGCGGCCGTGCCCGAGGAACCGGACGACGTCGACCCCGAGACGCTCGCGCTCGCGGACGACGGCGTCCGGCGGGTGCTGGCCCGCCTCACGCCGCGCGACCGGCGGATCCTGCTCCTCGTCGCCTGGGACGGCCTGTCGGGCGACGAGCTCGCGCAGGTGCTGGGTGTCTCGCGCGGCGGGGCCGACGCCGCGCTGTCCCGCGCCCGGGCGCGCCTGCGCGACCTGTGGGCAGAGGACGCGGCCGCGTCGGCCGGCTGACGTGACGCCGACAACCGCCGGGAACCGCAAGAGCAGGCCCGCACGGCACACATGACGGGTGTGGGACCGGCCCCGGCCCCCACGTTCAGCACGGAGGACCACGATGGACACCAACGAGAACGGCGACCCCGGCGTGCAGGGCCAGGACGTGCCGGGCCAGGACGAGGCGTTCGAGCGGCTTGCCGCCGCCGACCCCGCCGCGGGAGCGGCGGACCCGGTGCCGGCGGTGCTGCGTGCGAAGGTCGACGCACAGCTCGCGGACGACGGCGCTGCCGGCAAGAGCGCTGCCGGCAAGAGCGACGCCGGCAAGAGCGACGCCGGCACGCCGGTGCCCGGCGACGAGCTCGCCGCGCGGCGTGCCCGGCGTCGGACCGGATGGCTCGGTGCGGCCGCCGCGGTCGCTCTCGTCGCCGTCGGGGGCGGCGGGTACCTGGCCGGCGCCGCGGGGGCCGGCCCCGCCGGCGTGAGCGACAACACTGCCGAGGCACCGATCACGCTGGAGGCCCCGGCCGGGTCGGAGGACGCGGGCGGTGGTGCGCCCGCGGTGGGGGCGGCGCCCGAGACGCTGACCACGAGGGCGGCCGGCGGCGCGGGGGACTCCGCCGCGAGCTATCCGTACGGCTTCTGGGGCCGCACGGTGTTCCACGCGGGTGCGGGCCTGTCGACGTCGGGCTCCGAGGCCGAGGCGTTCGGCCTCGACCCGGCGGGCATCTGGTCGGCGGACACGGCGCGCCGCGTGGCCGAGGCGTTCGGTGTCTCCGGCGAGCCGCGCCTCGAGGGCGGCTACTCCTGGGTGGTCGGGCCGCCGGACGGCAGCGGCCCGTCGATCCACGTGTATGCGGACGGCACGGGGAGCGCCGACTTCTACGACCCGTCAGGCGACCCGTGGTCGTGCCCGGACTTCCCGGGCAAGGCCGAGCCGGGTTCGTCGGGTGAGGGCGGCACGGAGGAGGGCACGCTGGACGACGACGCCGAGCTCCTCCCGGCCCCGGACTGCCCGACCCTCACCACCCCCGGAGCGGCGCCGTCGGCGGACGACGCGGTCGCCGCGCTACGGGACGTGATGAGCCGCATCGGCGTGGACCTCGCCAACTTCGAGCTGGAGGCGGGCGAGTCCTACGAGGGTGAGCCCTGGCGCTATGCCACGGCGTGGCACGTGGTCGGCGGGCAGCGCACCGGGCTGACGTGGAGCGCGTCGGTGTCGGCGTCCGGCATCGCGAACGTGTACGGCTTCCTCGCCGAGACGATCTCGCTCGGCCAGTACCCGGTGGTGAGCGAGGCCGAGGCGGTGGAGCGCCTGGGTGACCCGCGGTTCGGCGCCTCGGGCGGCGTGATCCCGCTCGCCGAGACCGCGGCTGCCGCGGCAGAGGGCGACGTGGCCACCAGCCCCGTCGTGCCCGCCCCTGACCCGACGGTGCCCCCCACCCCGACCCCGGGCGACGCGATCGCCTGGCCGGTGTCGGAGGTGACCATCACGTCGGCCCGTCTCGGGCTGGCGCAGCAGTACCAGCCGGACGGCGCGGTGCTGCTGCTGCCCGCCTACGAGCTCCGGGACGCCGACGGCAACACCTGGTCGGTCCTGGCGGTCGCGGAGGACGCGCTCGACTTCACACCCTGACCAATTCACACACCATCGTGGAAGACGAAGGTGCCCGGTCCGGACGTCGGACCGGGCACTTTCTTCGCCCAGAATGCCGCTCGGGTGTGGCGGGATCCCGCCGTGGCGTCAACCCGCCACACCGACGATCAGGACTCGAGCGCGACGTCGAGGGTGATCTCGCCGACCCCCCCGAGCGCCTTGGAGATCGGGCAGGTCTCCTTGGCCGTCTTGGCGATGACCGCGAAGGTCTCGGCGTCGATCCCCTCGACCTCGCCGCGCACCTTCAGGGCGATGACGGGGATGCGGAAGCCGCCGGCCGGGTCCGGCCCGAGCGTGACGTCGGCCGTCACGTCGAGCGCGACGGGCGTGGCGCCCGCCTCGCCCAGCAAGGCGGAGAACTGCATGGCGTAGCAGGAGGAGTGCGCCGCGGCGATGAGCTCCTCGGGGCTGGTCACGCCGCCGGCCTCGTCGGCGGCGCGCCGGGGGAACGAGACGTCGAAGGTCGCGACGCCGGAGCTGGTGAGCTCGACCTGGCCGGCACCCTCGGTGAGCGTGCCGTTCCAGGCGGTGCGAGCGGTACGGACGGGCATGAGGTCTTCTCCTCGGAGAGGCGGGAGCGGGCGTCGCACGGGCGCCCTCGGGCGGTGCCGACGTTACCTGGTGGGTGACATAACCGACAGATGTCCTCTGTCGCTCTCGTCACACCTGCGATAGGTTCCGGACGATCCCGCACCGAAACGCCGGGCCACCATTGCCCGGGGAAACGAGTGTCATGAAGCGTCCAATCCTCCTTTCGAGCGTCTCAGCACTCTCCGCGGCCTGCGTGGTCGCGGCGAGCCTGAGCGCGACCGCCGCGCCGTCAGATCCGGCAGACGACGCGTTCGCCGCCGCCCGGTCGCTCGGCATCGAGGCCACGAGCCTCAAGCCGGTGTACGGCAAGGCCGAGAAGGTCTCGACCGGGCTGCAGGGTGTCGAGGGCACCGTCACCGCGTTCGTCCAGCTCGACGCGCCGTCGGCCATCGACCTGCACGAGCAGGGCGGGTCCGCCGCGGACGTCCGCAAGGGCAAGCAGGACGTCGAGGCCCTGGCCGACGCCGTCCTGCCCGAGGGCTCGCCCAGCGCCAGCAGCACCGAGGACCTGCTGCGCACGTCCGTCACCAGCAACGTCGTCGCCGGCTTCACCGTCACGGGCGAGGCGGAGCAGATCCGGGCGCTCGCGGACAGCCCGGACGTCGTCACGGTGTACCGCATCACGCCCAAGACGCCGTCGAACAAGGGCACCGACGTGTTCACGCAGGCGCTCGCCACCTGGCAGAGCGCCGGCCTTACCGGCGAGGGCGTGCGCATCGGGGTCATCGACACCGGCCTGGACTACACGCACACCGACTTCGGCGGCCCCGGTACACCCGAGGCGTTCGCGGCGGCCGCTGCCGACGACGGCACGGCGCCGATCCCCGAGGGGACGTTCGACTCCGCCAAGTTCCTCGGCGGCTACGACTTCGCAGGCCACACCTACGACGCGCAGGACCCGGCGTCGGTGCCGGCGCCCGACCCGAACCCGATCGACTCGTACGACATCGGTGGCGGGCACGGCACGCACGTCGCGGGAACGGCCGCCGGGTACGGCGTCTCGGCGGACGGCTCGACGTTCCGCGGCGACTACGCCACCCTCACCGACATCTCCGACTTCGTGGTCGGCCCGGGCAGCGCCCCGGAGGCCGGGATCTACGCGCTCAAGGTGTTCGGCGACCTCGGTGGTTCCACGTCCGTCGTGGTCGACGCGCTCGACATGGCTGCCGACCCGAACGGTGACGGCGACGTCTCCGACCACCTGGACATCGTGAACCTCTCGCTGGGCTCGGACGGCTCGCCGGCCGACGACCCGGAGAACGTGTTCATGGACGAGCTCGCCACCATCGGCACGCTGTCCGTCGTGGCGTCCGGCAACGCGGGCGACATCACCGACGTCGGCGGCTCGCCGGGCAACTCCGCCACCTCGCTGACCGTCGCGAACTCCGTGGGTGACACGCAGACCTTCGACGCCGTCGAGGCCACAGCGCCCGCCGAGCTGGCCGGGACGTACGCGTTCCAGAACTCGGTCGCGTACTCCGGGGCCGACGTCGAGGCGCCGGTCGCGTTCGTCGCCGCCGACTTCACCGGCTGCGCGGCGTTCACCCCCGAGCAGGCGGCGACCGTCGCCGGCAAGATCGCGTACCTGTACTGGGACGACAACGACGGCGCCCGCCCGTGCGGGTCCGCCCTCCGGTTCAACAACGCGCAGGCCGCGGGCGCCGTCGGCGTGGTCCTCTCCTCGGAGCTCGCCGTCTTCCCGGCCGGCATCGCCGGCAACGCCGGCATCCCCGGCGGCCAGCTCACCGGTCCGTCGACCGACGCGCTGCTGCCCGCGATCGAGGCCGGCACGCTCGTGCTCAAGATGGGCCCCTCCTACAAGAGCACGGCCTTCGAGTCCATCCCGAGCATCGGCGACACGCTGAACTCGAGCTCGTCGCGCGGCGTGCACGGCTCGCTCGGCATCGTCAAGCCGGACGTCGCCGCGCCGGGCACCGGCATCTCGTCGGCCGGGGCGGGCCACGGCACCACCCCGGTCACCATGTCCGGCACCTCGATGGCGACCCCGCACGTCGCGGGCATCACCGCCCTGGTGAAGCAGCAGCACCCGGACTGGACGCCGGCCGAGGTCAAGGCCGCCGTCATGAACACCGCCACGCACGACGTGTTCACGGGCACCGACCGGACCGGGACCGCGTTCGGCCCCGAGCGTGTCGGCTCGGGCCGGGTCGACGCCCTCCAGGCCGTCGGCTCAGACGTGCTCGCCTACTCCGCGAACGACCCGGAGCTCGTCTCCGTGAGCTTCGGAGTGGTCAAGGTCGACGAGCCGACGACCCTCGTCAAGAAGGTCACCGTGGAGAACACGGGCTCGTCCACCGCGACGTACCGCGCGTCCTTCACGCAGTCGTCGACCGCCGGCGGTGCCTCGGTGTCCGTCTCGCCGTCGAGCGTGACGGTGAAGCCGGGCCGCACGGCGACCGTGAAGGTCACCTTCCGTGCCGACCCGGCGACGCTCGCCAAGGGGCTCGACCCGACGTCGAGCGCCACCGACCCGGCCCTCGGGCTGCCGCGTGACTTCGTCTCCATGGTCACGGGCCGCGTGGTGCTCACGCCGACCGGCTCCACCGGCGGCTCCGAGCTGCGGGTCCCGGTCCAGGCCGCGCCCAAGCTGGTCTCCGACCTCGAGGGCGAGGACGTCTCCTTCGCGAGCGGCGCGACCGAGGCGACGCTCGAGCTGGACGGCGAGGGCGTGAACAGCGGTGGCTGGACGTCGCTCGTCGCGCCGTTCGAGCTGAAGGCCACCAGCCCGGCGCTGCCGGAGTCGGCGTGGGAGGGCTCGTCGAGGTCGGCGTTCCAGGCCGGCGACATCCGCGCCGTCGGCTTCTCCTCGACCGCCCCGCAGTTCGCGGCGGCGGGCCTCGACCCGGCGGACGGCTATGCCGCCGTCGGCGTCGCGATGCAGGGCGAGTGGGCCACGCTGGGCTTCGACCCGACGCCGTTCGTCCTGGTGGACGTCGAGGGTGACGGCGTGCCCGAGTACGAGGTCGACGTCATCAAGTACCCGGACACGGACGTGACGCTCACCGCCACCTTCGACCTGGCGACCGGTGACACCGTGTGGCTCGACTTCGTCAACGGCGCCTTCGGCGACGTGGACACGTCGATCTTCGACAGCAACGTCGTCGTGATCCCGGTGCCGCTGGGCCCGCTCGGCATCACCGCGGACTCGACGCCGACGTTCCAGGTGGCGACCAGCTCGTACTACGCCGGCGGGGTGGTCGACGCGACCGAGCCGTTCGCCGCCAGCCCGTACGCCCCGGCGTACTGGTTCGAGGGCCAGGGCGAGTTCGTGTACGCCGCGGACGACGACACGGAGCTGACGGTCCACAAGGCCGCCGACGCCGGGAAGTCCAAGCTGCTCCTGCTGCACTTCCACAACGAGAAGGCCCACGAGCGGTACGAGATCGTGGACGCCGAGGTCAGCAGGCGCCGTTGAACCTGGTTGTCGTCTGACCGGGCAACGGCCGGACGCTTGCCTGCTGGAGACTGACCAGGGTCAGTCGTGGAGGGCCTCGCCGCACGCGGCGAGGCCCTCCGTCGTCACCGCACCGCGCTTCCCCGCCGCGCCCGCATGGTGGCCGCAGTGTGGCGGGCGTCGCGGACACGGAGGGGGTGGTGCGAGAATCGCGACGTGCCCCCGCAGACCCACCCCACCTCGCCGGCCGCCACGGACGCGAAGGTGTCCGGCCGGGCGGCGCACGAGCAGGAGGCCGTGCGACGCGCCGACGAGGCTCGCCGAGCGGCCGACGAAGCGCGCGAGGCCGTCGCCGTGGCGCTCCGGACCGTGGTGAGCTGCGGCGTCGACACCTCGCCGCGCCGCCGCGCCGAGTACTCGACGGACGCGTCGAACTACCGCGTCGTGCCGGAGGCGGTCGTCTTCCCGGAGTCGGCGGACGACGTCGTCCGGGTGCTCGGCGTGCTGCGCGAGCTCGGCGTCCCCGTCACCGCGCGGGGTGCCGGCACATCCGTGGCGGGCAACGCCGTCGGACCTGGCGTGGTGCTCGACTTCTCCCGGCACCTCGACCGCGTGCTCGCCGTCGACCCCGAGACCCGGACGGCCCGCGTGCAGCCGGGCACGATCATGACGAACCTCCAGAAGGTGGCCGCGCCGCACGGCCTGCGCTTCGGGCCCGACCCGTCCACGCAGAACCGCGCCACCCTCGGCGGCATGATCGGCAACAACGCGTGCGGCCCGCACGCCGTCGCCTACGGGCGCACGGCGGACAACGTGGTGTCGCTCGACGTCGTCGACGGGGCCGGGCGGCGCTTCACCGCCGGCCGGGGCGACTCGACGTTCGCCGCCGTCCCGGGCCTGGCCGACCTCGTGCGCGACAACCTCGCCCTGATCCGGACCGAGTTCGGGCGGTTCGGGCGGCAGGTCTCCGGCTACTCGCTGGAGCACCTCTTGCCGGAGAACGGGTCCAACCTCGCCCGCGCGCTCGTCGGGACGGAGGGCACCCTCGTCACGATCCTCGAGGCCACCGTCGATCTCGTGCCGGTGCCGAGCGCCCCCACGCTCGTCGTGCTCGGTTACCCCGACATGCCGACAGCCGCCGACGACGTGCCGGCCCTCCTCGACCTCAAGCCCTTGGCGATCGAGGGGCTGGACGCGCGGCTCGTCGACGTCGTGCGGCGCGCCCGCGGTGACGTGGCCGTGCCGCCGCTCCCCGAGGGGGCAGGCTGGCTGATGATCGAGGTCGGCGGCGCCACCCAGGAGGAGGCGCTGTCCACGGCTCGGGCGATCGTCGCGGCCGCGTCCACCTCCGCCGCCGAGGTGCTGCCGGCCGGGCCGGACGCGACCAAGATGTGGCAGATCCGGGCCGACGGCGCCGGCCTCGCGGGGCGGACGCCCTCCGGCGAGCAGGCGTGGCCCGGCTGGGAGGACTCCGCCGTGCCGCCCGAGCGGCTCGGCGCCTACCTGCGTGACCTCGAGGCCCTTATGGGGCGGTACCGGTTGGACGGCCTGCCCTACGGGCACTTCGGTGACGGGTGCGTGCACCTGCGCATCGACATCCCGCTCGAGACCTCGGGCTCCGTGCTGCGGACCTTCATGACCGAGGCCGCGGAGCTGGTCGCGAAGTACGGCGGCTCGCTCTCCGGCGAGCACGGCGACGGCCGCGCCCGCTCCGAGCTGCTGCCGCTCATGTACTCGCGCGAGGCCATCGGGCTGATGGAGCAGTTCAAGGCGCTGTTCGACCCCAAGGACCACCTCAACCCCGGCGTCATCGTGCGCCCCAGCGCGATCGACGCCGGCCTGCGCCGGCCCGCCGCTGGCCCCGTGCTCTCACGCTCCACCACGCTGACCGGGATCTCGCGCCGCGCCGGGTACGAGGGGTTCTCCTTCCAGCACGACCACCACGACATGACGACTGCGGTGCACCGCTGCGTCGGCGTCGGCAAGTGCCGGTCGCACTCGCCCGGACAGTTCATGTGCCCCTCGTACGCCGCGACCCGCGACGAGAAGGACGTGACCCGCGGCCGTGCGCGCGTGCTGCAGGAGGCGCTCAACGGGACGCTCGTCGGCGGGCTCTCGGCGCCGGAGGTACGCGAGTCGCTCGACCTGTGCCTGTCCTGCAAGGCGTGCTCCTCCGACTGCCCCGCGGGCGTCGACATGGCGCAGTACAAGTCCGAGGTGCTGCACCGCACGTACCGCGGCCGGCTGCGGCCCGTCGACCACTACGCCCTCGGCTGGCTCCCGCGCTGGGCCCGCCTCGCCGGGGCGATGCCGCGGTTCGTCAACCGTGTCCTCGGTGTGCCGTTGATCGCCAAGGCGGTGCTGTGGGCCGGCGGGATGGACACGCGCCGCTCGATGCCCAGGTTCGCCGAGGTGCCGTTCCGGACCTGGTGGGCGCGCGGCGGGGCGACGCACGGCGTCCCCGGCCTGCGCATCCTCGGTGTACCCGGCCGCGAGGCGCGCACCGCGGCGGTACTCGCCCAGCGGCCGAAGGTGGTGCTGTGGACCGACACGTTCAGCGACTCGATGGCGCCCGGCGTCCCGCAGGCGGCCGTGAAGGTCCTGACCGCTGCCGGCTACGACGTGATCGTGCCCGACCAGCAGGCCTGCTGTGGCCTCACCTGGATCTCGACCGGCCAGCTCGACGGCGCCCGACGTCGGCTCTCGTCCCTGCTCGAGGTGCTCGGCCCGTACGCGGTGAACGGGATCCCGATCCTCGGTCTCGAGCCGTCGTGCACGGCGGTGCTGCGGTCCGACCTGGTCGACCTCTTCCCCGACGACCCGCGCGCCCGCGCCGTCGCCGCGGCGACGCACACGCTCGCCGAGCTGCTGACGTCGCCCGAGACGGCGCCTGACCCCGCCGTGTTCCGGATCCCGTCCCTCGCGGACGTGTCCGCCGTGGCCCAGCCGCACTGCCACCACCACTCCGTCATGGGGTGGGACGCGGACCGTGCGCTGCTCCAGGCCGCCGGAGCGACCGTGAAGGTCATCTCCGGTTGCTGCGGCCTCGCGGGCAACTTCGGCATGCAGAAGGGCCACTACGAGGTGTCGGTCGCGGTGGCCGAGACCGCGCTCCTGCCGGCGCTCCGCGCCGCCGCGCCCGGCGACGTGTACCTCGCCGACGGCTTCTCGTGCCGCACGCAGGTCGACCAGCTCGCGGGCATCGAGGGCAAGGCGCTCGTGGAGCTGATCGCGGAGCGGCTCTAGCCTTCGCGGCCCGGTGGCTGCAGGGCGGGGCGACGCAAGCGCCGCCGCTGAGTCCGGAGTCGCTCCAGCCGAGGCTGGTCCGGCAGACGCCGCTCACTCTCAGTTGACATTGTCAGCGCACGGTGAGCGGCGCCGGGACGTCAGTGGCCTGCCGCCCGGGCAGACGGCGTCCGGGCCGCGGCGCTACAGGTCCCGCCGGCGCTGCGCGGCCTTCAGCCGCTCGTCCAGCAGCGCCGCGATGACCTGCCGGCCGGGGCCCATGTCGTCGAAGCTGGTCGGCACGGTCTCGAAGAACACCGAGTAGGCCGGCGTGCCGGCCTGGTAGCGCCAGCCTTCCGCGAGCGGTCCCGCATCGTGGGCGTCGTAGCCGATCGAGTCGAGGAGCTCGGCGACGGCTGCCTTCGCCTTCTCGTCGTCCCCGGCGACGGCGAGGACCGAACGCTCAGGGTCGCCGCTCGGGCGCGCCAGCTCGCCGAGGTGCCCGGCGTAGATGTTGTTGAAGCCCTTCACCACGCGCGACTCCGGCAGGTGCGCCTGGAGCAGCTCGCTGACAGTCGTGTTCTCGTCGTCGAGCTCCTGGATCTGCCCGTCGCGCTGCGGGTAGTAGTTGTTGGTGTCGATCACGACCTTGCCGCGCAGCGCCTCGACCGGGACGGTCTTGTAGGCGTGCAGCGGTATGGTCACCACCACGATGTCGCCGGCGGCTGCCGCCTCGGCCGGGGTGGCAGCCCGCGCGTTCGGCCCCAGCTCCGCGACCAGGTCGGCCAGCGTGTCCGGCCCGCGCCGGTTGCTCAGGACGACCTGATGTCCCGCCGAGACCGCCAGGCGCGCGATCGCGCTGCCGATGTTGCCGCTTCCGATCAACCCGATGACGCTCATGCACGAGCCAACGGTCGGTCGTGACGTCGCATTCCGGCGAATCGCGACATGTGACGACCGTCATCCCGCGCGGGGGCCGTCGGGCTACTCCAGCCACTCCGTGACGAAGCGGTCGTTCGCGTGGATGTGGATCGCCTCGTAGATGTCGTCCGTGAGGGTCTGGAACTTGTGCGGCACCAGGGCCGGCACCAGGATCTGCCCGCCCACCGGCACCCGGTTCACGGTGCCGCCACGGCGCGCACCGCCTCCGCGAGGCGTCGTACCGCCTCCCCGACGCGGGGATCGGCCAGGTTCCCGTATCCCACGACGAGCACGGTCGACCGCGCCGGCGGTGAGACGAGGTACCGGCGCAGGTCCGCCACCGCGACGCCGAGGGCGGCGGCCTCGCGGGTCACGTCCGCGGCGTCGGGTCCGGGGATCCCCGCGAGGTCGACCAGCGCGTGCATCCCGGCGGCGATCCCGCGCACGTCCGCGTGCGGCAGCTCGCGGGAGAGCGCGGCGAGCAGGGCAGCGCGCCGGCGCTTGTACCGGCTCCGGGCGGCGCGCAGGTGCCGGCCGTACGCGCCGCTGGAGACGAACCGCGCGAAGGCGAGCTGGTCGAGGGTGGAGGGGCCCGGCGTCGGGCCGCCTGCCGCGGCGACAGCCGCGCGCCACCGGTCGGGGACGACCGCCCAGCCGATCCCGAACGCGGGCGAGAGCGTCTTGCTCACGGATCCGAGCAGGAGGACCCGCTCCGGGTCGAGGCCCTGCAGGGCGGCGACCGGCCGGCGGTCGTAGCGGAACTCCGCGTCGTAGTCGTCCTCGACGACGATCCCGTCCACGTCGCGCGCCCACTCGAGCACGGCCCTGCGGCGGTCCTCGGACAGGGCGGACCCCGTGGGGAACTGGTGCGCCGGCGTGAGCAGCGCCGCCCGCGCCCCGGTCCGCGCCGACGCGGAGACGAGGGCGGCGACGTCGACGCCGTCGTCGTCCACCGGCACCGGGACCGGCGTGAGCCCGGCGGTGGCCGCCACGTCGCGGAGCGCCGGCCAGCTGGGGTCCTCCACGAGAAGGTGCGTGTGCCCGGCGCGGGCCAGCGCGGCCGCGATCCGGGACATCCCGTCGCTCGCGCCACGGGTGAGCAGCACGGCATCGTCGGGCCCGGCCACCGCGCGTGCCCGGCGCAGGTGCGTGGCGACGGCGGCGCGTGCCGCCGGGTGCCCGCCCGGCGGCTGGGTCGCGAGGTCGTCGTTCGCGGCCTCGGCCAGCGCTTCACGCGCCGCGCGCAGCCAGGCCTCGCGGGGCACGTGGCGCAGGTCGGGCACGCCGGGTGCGAGGTCGTACGGCTGGCGCGGGGCGTTGCCCGCCGGCCCGAGCCGTTCGCCCGACGCCGGTCGCACGCCCGGGCGCACCTCCGGCCGCCCTGCGCTGGCCGGCTCAGGCGGCGGGCCGGCGAGCGCGGTCGCGGAGACGCGGGTGGCGGAGCCGGTGCGCGCCTCGAGGAAGCCCTTGGCGACGAGGTGCCCGTAGGTCTCGGTGACGACCCAGCGGGAGATGCCGAGCAGCTCGGCGAGGTCACGGCTCGGGGGCAGGGCCGTGCCGGGGGCGAGGCGGCCCGAGCCGACGGCGCCGAAGATGCCGCGCTCGAGCCGGTTCCGGAGCGACCCGGGCCCGGGCGCGAGGGCGAGCAGCACCTCGCTCGCCGTGCCGGGACCGGCCGTGCCGGGACCCGCCGTGCCGGGACCGGCCTTGCCGGCGGGTGCGGCAGGCGCCGTCCCCGAATTGGTCTGGTCCGTGCTCATGGCATTGGACCGTACTACCAGACCGATCCTTCCCTAGCGTTGAGGAGACGGCGCGGGGCAGGCCCGCGTGACACGCGAAGGAGATCGATCCATGCAGTTCCGGACGCTGGACAACGGGCACACCTCGTTCGAGGTGTCGACCCTGTGCCTCGGCACCATGTTCATGGGCACGCGGACGGACGAGGAGACGTCGTTCGCGATCCTCGACCGGTTCGTCGAGGCCGGAGGGACGTTCCTCGACACCGCCAACAACTACAACGCCTGGGTGGGCGGCTACGGGCGTGACTCCGAGGACGTCCTGGGGCGCTGGCTCGCGAGCCGCGGTGTGCGCGACGAGCTGCGCATCGCCACCAAGCTGGGCGCGGCCAAGAAGGACCCGGCCCTGCCGCTGTCGAACACCCCGCCGACGAACTACCAGGGCCTGTCGGCCGAGGTGATCGAGCGCGAGGCGCACGAGAGCCTGCGCCACCTGGGCACCGACCGGATCGACGTGCTGTACGGCCACGTCGACGACCGCGAGACGCCGCTCGAGGAGACCGTCGGCGCGTTCGGCAAGCTCGTGGACGAGGGCGTGGTCGGCATCCCCGGCATCTCGAACGTGGCGCTGTGGCGCGTCGTCGAGGCGCGGGAGGTGCAGGCGCGGCTCGGCGTGGCCCCGTACGGCGCGGTGCAGCAGGCGGTCAGCTACGTCTACCCGCGGCCGCAGCCGACCCGTACGAACTGGGGGACGCCGGAGCTGCTCGACTACGCCGCGTCCACCGGCGTGGACGGGCGGCCGGGCCTCACCGTGATGGCGTACTCGCCGCTGCAGCAGGGCGCCTACACCCGCCCGGAGAAGCAGCTCCGGGACGGCGCCGACCACGCCGGGTCGTTCGAGCGGGTGCGCGTGCTGAACGCGGTCGCGGCCGAGATCGGCGCCACGCCCAACCAGGTGGTGCTGGCGTGGCTCCTCGGGGGCGAGGTGCCGGTGATCCCCGTGGTGGGGGCGAGCTCGGTGGCGCAGCTCGACGAGACCCTGGGCGCGGCGGACCTCGTGCTCGACGAGGAGGTGCGGGCGCGCCTGGACGCAGCCTGAGGCTACGAGCCGAAGCGGCCCCGGTGCACCACCTCGTCGAGCGGCTTGCGCGCCCGCCGCGTGGGTGAGCCGGCGGCGCCACCCTCGAGAGGGTGCCCGACGGCGATCACGCCCGTGATCTCGTACTCGCCGGGGATCGCGAAGGCCGCGCGGACCGCGGGCACCTCGGTGGGCGGGACGCCGAAGAAGCAGGCGCCGAGCCCCTCGTCGACGGCGGTCTGGAGGATGAGCAGCGATGCCATGCCCGCGTCGACGTGCCAGAACGGCACGGGCCAGCGGCTCTCGTCCTGGTCGGTCCAGCCCTTGTCGCCCTCGGCGTACCGCCGCAGGTACGCGGCCTTCGACGCGAGCGCGAGGATCACGACCGGCGCGGTCGCCATCCCTGCCAGCCACGACGACATGTCGCGGTGGCTGCGCCGAGGAGAGTCGTCCGTCGTCGTCCCGTCGGCGGACGACGCCGGTCGCTCGCCCGTCTCGCCCGGGGCGACGGCCGCCGCGGGCGAGGCGGCCGTCCAGAAGGCGGCCCGGTCGTCGGGCTCCTCGAGGACGAGGAACGCCCAGCCCTGCGAGAACCCGGCGCTGGGCGCCCGGACGGCGTTGCGGACCATGCGGTCCACGGCCTCGGGCGGGACCGGTGCGGCGCTGAACCGGCGGTGCATACGGCGCCTGCGGACGACCTCCTGGAACTCCATCCGCCCATCCTGCCCTGCAGGCGGCGTCAGCCTGTCTCGATTCCCGGAAGCCCGGGCACGTGCTGCCCGACGGCGGAGCGCACCTCTCCCGGCAGCTCACCCCAGTCGTCGGTCGTGTCGAGGTCGACCGCCGTGCCCAGGCCGTGCACGGTGACCGAGCGCAGACCCAGGCGCGCGGCCTCCGCCTCGTGCGCGGCCCGGCTGCCCAGGCCGAAGTGGAACCGGAACCCGCCGTCGCCCGGCTCGCGCCCCGCCGCAGGGGACGTGGTGCTGCCGGGGGAGCGACCGGCGTCGGGCAGACCGGGGTGCAGGGGGAGCAGCAGGAGGTTGGTGCCCGCGCCGACCCGGTCCGTCGCGATCACGACGTCCGCGTCCAGCGTGAGGAGCACGGTGACGTCCTGCGGCGTGAGCGCCGGGAGGTCCGCGTGGGCCACGAGAAGCCGCGGTGCCGCACCGAGGACGTACTCCCGCGCGACGTCGAGGCCGGCGTTGAGCCCCGGCCGGTCGGCCGGCTGCTCGAGGATGTCGAGCCGATCGTGCAGGTCGAGCCCCGCGAGAGCCTCCCGCACGAACGCGGGGTCGGCCGTCACCACCACGACCCGCTCGACCGCGTCGACCGCGAGCACCGCGGCCACGACGTGCCGTGCGAGCACGGTGACGAGCCGCCGCCGCGCGGCAGGGTCGAGCACCGCCGCCAGCCGTGACTTCCCGGACACCCCGTCGCGCAGCGGCACGACGGCGACGACCCGCCCGGCAGCGCTCACGCGAGGGCCAGGAGCTCGCGGGCGAGGCGCTCGCGGCCCTCCGCGCCGCCCATGATCGTGTCGGTGACCAGCACGTCGAGGCCGAGGTCCGCGATCGCGGGTGCCAGGAGGGAGTCGACGCGGTCGAGGCAGAGCACGTCGACGAGGCCGGTGTAGAGCCGCGCCACGCCGAGCGCGGACACCTCGTGCCCGAGCGACTCCAGGATCTGCGCGGCCGGCCCCTTGATGGCCTGCCCGCCGACGATCGGGCTCACCGCGACCCGACGCGCCCTGGTGGACGCGAGCGCATCCCGGACGCCCGGCACGGCGAGCAGCGGCTCGACCGACAGGAACGGGTTCGACGGCGCGACGACGACGAGGTCCGCGCCGGTCAGCGCGTCGAGAACACCGGGCGCGGGCCGTGCGTCGTCGGCGCCCTCGAAGTGCAGGCCGAGCACCGCGTCGGCGTGCTGCCGCCCGACGAAGTACTCCTGGAAGCCGAGCCGCCCCGACGGGGTGTCGACGAAGGTGGCGAGGTGGTCGTCCGTGACGGGGATGATGCGGGGCCGCACCCCGAGCGAGGCCGCGATCTGCGCCGTCACCTCGGACAGGGGCGTGCCGGCGCGCAGCCGGGCCGTACGGACCACGTGCGTCGCGAGGTCCTTGTCGCCCAGCGTGAACCAGGTGTCCTCGCCGAGCCGGCCCATCTGCTGGAGGGTCGCGTAGGTCTCCCCGCGCAGGCCCCAGCCCCGGTCCTCGTCGTTCAGGCCCGCGAGCGTGTAGACGACGGTGTCGAGGTCGGGCGAGATCTCGAGGCCGTGCAGGGTGGTGTCGTCGCCCACGTTGACGACCACCGTGAGGTCGTCGGGGCCGAGCGCGAGGTCGAGGCCGTGCGCGAGCCGCGCACCGCCGACGCCCCCGGCGAGAAGGGTCACTCGTGTCACGCGACGAGCCTACGTGCCACGATGGGGCACATGGCTGTCTTCGCGTTCTCCGTCGCCCCCATGACCGCCGGCGAGTCCGTCGCCGACCAGGTCGCCGAGGCGGTCCGCATCGTCCGCGAGTCGGGCCTGCCGAACCGCACGACGTCGATGTTCACCGAGATCGAGGGCTCCTGGGACGAGGTGATGCCGGTGATCCAGCGGGCCACCGACACCATCGTCCGGGCGGGGTATCGCACCTCCCTCGTGATCAAGGCGGACATCCGGCCCGACGGTCGCACGGGCGAGCTCCACGGCAAGATCGCCCGCGTGGAGGAGCGGCTCTCGGCGGACGAGGAGGAGACGGGCCACTCCTGAGCCGATACCCCAAACCTTTCGGTTGATCGGCAGTTCGCCAGATGATCGGCAACCCGGGCTGCCGATCATCCGACGAACTACCGATCACGTCGCCCCGGCCACTCAACTCGCACCGAGCAGCATCACGCCGGCCAGCGCCACCATCAGCGTCGCCGACGCCAGAGCCGTCGCGAGCCGCCCGCGCGGGCCGGACAGCACCCTGCCGAGCAGCGTCCCGCCGAGCGCGAGCACGAGCTGCCACGACGCCGAAGCGACCCAGGCGCCCGCTCCGAACAAAGCCGCCCCGAGCAGCCCGAGCCCGGGTGAGGCAGGGGCGGAACCCGGCCCACCGGCGTCGGGCAGCAGGGTGCCGCCGGCGACGACGACCGCGAAGAACAGGACCGTGGCCGGGTTGACCGCCGTGACGGCGACGAAGCGGGCGAAAGCCCGCCGCGCGGTGAGGGAGCTGCGCACTTCGGTTCGGTCCGTTGTCGTCGGGTCGGCACCTCGAGCTGCCGAATCGACGACAGACTGCCGAACCGATGGGCGAGCCCGCCACGCGGCGAGAGCGCCGCGCGCGGCGAGGACGACGAGCACCACCGCGGAGGTGATCCGCAGCGGGACGGCGACGGGCTCCACGAGCCGGGTGACGGCCGCGCCGAAGAGGCCGGCGAGGAGGGCGTAGACGCCGTCGACGGTCGCGATGCCCAGCGCCCCGGCGGCACCCACACGCCACGGGTGCCGGGCGGCCAGACCCACGAGGTACGTCGCGACGGCCCCGACCGGGAGAGCGACCGCGTAGCCGGCGACGACGCCGGCCACGAGCGCGGCGCCCATCAGCGAACGGCCAGGTCAGACCCTCCCTGGACGCGCTGCTGCTGTCGGCCCGCGACGTGACGCCGGCGGAACGAGGCAGGAGCGGGAGGACGGGACATGCCGTCCAGGATAGGGGACGCGCCAGGGCGACTCGTTTCACGTTTCACCCGGTGGGCGGCGTTTCAGGACACGCGGAAGGCGCCCGGTAGGCTATGCCGGACCGTGGCCACGGGGGCTACGGGTCCGGACCCCGGGAGCTCCCCATATGCCACTGTTCGAGGTCGATGCCACACGGCCCCTCCTCGTGCAGTCCGCGCGTGGTGGCGCGGGCGGATCCGGTGGCCGTGAGCCCGGCGTCCACACCAGCGCGCACCAGGTCGTCGAGTCGCACATCGACGGGCTCCTCGGGGAGCAGGTCTTCCCGATCGTGCAGGGCACGAGCCCGGACGAGCCGCACCTCCTGGCCCTCGACGCGGCGGGCTCGCCGGTGGTCGTGGAGCTCGTCGGCGACCTCGACCGCGACAACCTGACCAAGGCTCTCGACCACGCGGGCGCGGCCGGCCGGCTGACCCGCACCGAGCTCGCCGCCCGGTACCACGGGGGCTCGCAGGCCTTCGCGCACGACGTCGCGGCGTTCTACGACAGCGTCCCCGTCACCCGCTCGCAGCAGAGCAAGAGCGGCAGCGCGCGCCTCATCATCATCTGCCAGAACGCGCCCGAGGAGATCCTCAACGCGGTCGAGTTCCTGCGCCAGCCGTCGATGCCGGTCGAGGTGCTGAAGATGGGCGTCGTGCACTCCGCCGACGGCCGCCGGTTCCTCGACGTCTCGCCCCTCGTCATCCATCTGCCCCCGGCCCTGCCGATGCCGAAGAAGAAGGTCGCCCCGCAGGTCGCGGCGCCCCGGCCGGCCGGGGCGAAGGTCCCGGCGGAGGACGCCTTCGCCGAGGGCGTCAAGGTCGGCTACGCGCTGACCGGAAAGATGCCGGTGGTCGCCCAGGCGCCGCAGCCGCGGAGCACGACGGCGGAGCGCACCCCCCGTACGCCGGTCGCCGCCGGCCCGGCTCCGGTCGACCCGGCGCCGTCGGTCGCGAGCCTTCGGGCGCGTCTCGCGCAGGGCAAGGCCGCCGCCGAGCCGGGCCCGGGGCCCGCCGCGCCCGCGTCGGCCCGGCCTGCCGGTGGCACCCGGGCGAGCCGGCGTGCGCTCGCCGCCGCCCAGGCGGCCGAGGCTGCCCCCGCTGTCCCGCCGGCTCCGGTTCCGGCCGCGCCGGTCGCGGTGGCACCGCTCCCGCCGGCTCCGGTCCCGGCCGCCCCGGTCCCGCCCCCGTCTCGCGCGAGCGCCCGGACGTCGGACGCGTCGCCCGCGCGGCCGGCGCTCTCGACGCGCCGCTCCGAGGTCAGCGAGTCCATCCCCGCCGTCGCGGCGCCGCCCGTGCAGCCGCCCCTGGGCGCTTATGAGTCGGCGCCCTACGTGGCCGCCGGGCACGAGGCCTCGCAGGCAGCCGACCCGGCGCCGGTGCGCCGCCGGTCCCGCTCGGACCGCTTCAACGGCCAGGTCGACGGCGAAGCCGCGCCGAGGTCCGGGCACACGCCGGTCCCGCCGCCGCCTGCCCCGTCGCCCGTCCCGCCGGCGCCGGTACCCGCCGAGCCCGCGGCGGGCCTCTGGCAGCCGCCGTCGTACGACGGGCCGCCGACCCGCGAGACGCCCGTGTACGAGCCGACGTCGTTCGAGCCGTCGTACGGCGCACCCGCCGCGTACGGCGCGCCGCAGGCAGCCGCCGACGACAACCCGGTCGAGTACGGCACCCAGCCGTTCGACGTGGAGTCGACGTTCGGCGCGCCCGAGTACGAGCCGCCGACGTACGCGACGTCGCCGGGGTACGACGCGCCCGCGGCCTACGTGCCGACCTACGACTCGGTGCCTGCGAACGACTCCTACTCCTCGTCGGGCTACACGGCCGACGCCCCGTACGGCGCCGCCCAGCAGTCTTACGACGGGGCCGGCTACGAGCCGGTCCCCGCCGCGGCCGGCGGGTACGGCGAGCAGACCGGCTACGTCGCGGAGCCGTCCGGGTATGCGGGGGAGCAGACCCGCTACGCGGCGGAGTACGGCGGCTACGCGCCGCCGCCGTCCGCGCCCTTCGAGCCGCCCTACGCCCCGGCCGCCCCCGCTGCCGGTGCCGGGGCCGACGACCGCCAGTGGGACCAGGGCTATGTCGGTGCGGGGTACGACGCCGCACCGCCTGCGTACGACGAGACGCCGGCAGTGCCGGTCCCGTCGGACATCCGCACGGGTACGCCGATGCTGTTCGAGGACGAGGACGACCCGGACCTCGCGGCGCTCGCCCGCAGCATCGGTGAGCCGACCCGGATCGTCTGGTCCCGCCCTCGGCGCAACCAGCACTACGAGGGCCTGCTGCACCCGGACGGCGCGATCGAGCTGGCGGACGGCAGCCGGTACCGGCACCCGGACTCGGCGGCGACCGCGGCGTCGGGCTCGTACACCGCGGACGGCTGGAGCGTGTGGCGCCTGGGCGACACCGGCCCGACGCTGACCGACGCGTTCCGGATGCGCTTCTCCTGAGGCGTGAGGCGCTGAGGCCTCGACCTCAGCGCTTGCGGGGCTGGTGGAAGCGCACCATGTTGCCGGAGGGATCGCGGAAGGCGCAGTCACGGACGCCGTACGGCTGGTCGACCGGCTCCTGCAGCACGTCGGCGCCTGCGGCGCGGATGTGCTCGAAGGTGGCGTCGCAGTCGTCGGTGCTGAAGATGACCGCGCGCAGCATGCCCTTCGCCAGCAGGTCCGCCATGGCCGCCCTGTCGGCAGGCGAGGCGTTCGGGTCCGCGAGGGGCGGTTCGAGGACGATGTCCACGTCGGGTTGCGACGGCGAGCCGAGCGTCACCCAGCGCATGTCCTCGAACCCGACGTCGCCCCGCACCTCCAGGCCGAGAATGTCCCGGTAGAAGGCGAGCGCCTTGTCGTGGTCGTCGACGGCGATGAAGCACTGTGAAAGCTTGATGTCCATGCGTTTCACGCTACGAGCCAGGGCAACGTCTCGCTTCTCGATTCCTGACCGGTCGCGTGTGGATCGTGGCGACGACAAAGACCGGACCGGTCGCCGGGAGGCGACCGGTCCGGTTGGAGCGCCGGCTCAGTCCGCCGAACGGACCATCGCGCGGATCCCGACCACCAGGCCCAGGGCCGCTGTCGCCGCGGCGGCCAGCCACCCCCAGGCGACGGCGGCGGAGGCGACGTCGCCGGCGAAGGCAGCGCGACTGGAGTCGACGACGAAGCGCAGCGGGTTCGCGTACGACGCGACGCGCATCCACGCCGGGCCGGTCTCCAGCGGCAGCAGCATCCCGGACAGGAGCATCACCGGGAACAGCACCGTCTGCTGCACCACCCAGAACATCCACTCCTGCTTCCGCACGGCCAGCGCCAGCGCGTAGGACAGGGATCCCACGCCGATGCCGAGGACCGCGAGCTGGGCGAGCGTCACGATCACGCCCACCGGGTCCGGGCGCAGGCCGAACGGCAGCATCACGAGGACCACCACCGCGGCCTGCACGACCACGGGCACGACCTCCTTCAGCGCGCGGCCCACCAGGAGCGCCGGGCGGGACAGCGGGGTGACGAGCATCCGCTCGTGCACGCCCGAGGACAGGTCGACCTGGAGGTTGGACCCGGTGACCGACGAGCCGAAGAGCAGGGTCATCGCCAGGACCGCCGGGACGAACCAGAGCCAGACGTCGCCGCCCAGCGTGCCGCCGGCCGAGCCGGCGAGCAGCGGGCCGAACAGGCCGAGGAAGACGAGCGGCTGGATCAGGCCGAACACCAGCGAGAACGGGTCGTGGACGACGGGTCGCAGCTCGCGGACGAGCACGAGCCGGGTGTCGCGCCAGAAGCTGCGACGGGCACGGGTGTGCGTGCCGGGCGCGGCCGTGGCGGCGGCGCCGGGGTTCAGGGTCGCGGTGGTCATGCCAGGACCTCCTTGCGGGTCGAGGTGGCGGGGGCGGTCGGGGTGCCGGCCGGTTCGTCGTCGGACAGGTCCGGCGCGGTGGCGACCGCGGTCTCGCGGAGGCTGCGCCCGGTGAGCGACAGGAACACGTCGTCGAGGGTGGGGCGCGTGACGTCGACGCGTGTCACGGCCAGGCCTGCGGCGTCGGCGGCCCGCAGGAGCCCCGGCGTGGCGCCCGGGCCGTCCGCGGTGCGGACCTCGACCCGGTCGCCGTCGATCGCGACCGAACGAGTGCCGGGCGCACGCTCGGCCAGCGTCGCGAGCTTGCCCGCGTCTCCGGGGGCGACGCGCAGCGCGACCCGGTCGCCGGCCAGCTCGGCCTTCAGGGCGTCGGCCGTGTCGTCCGCGATGACCTGGCCGTGGTCGACGACGACGACCCGCTCGGCGAACGTGTCCGCCTCGTCGAGGTAGTGGGTGGTGAGGACGATCGTCATGGGCTCGCGGGAAGCGGTCCGCATCCGCAGGATGTGGTCCCACAGGTTGGCCCGGTTGTGCGGGTCCAGCCCGGTGGACGGCTCGTCGAGGATCAGCAGCGGCGGGGTGTGGACCAGGCCCATCGCGACGTCGAGCCGGCGGCGCTGCCCGCCGGACAGGCTCTCGACCTTGCGGCCGGCCTGGTCGGCGAGGTCGAGGACCTCGAGCAGCTCGTCCGCCCGGCGCCGCGCGGTGCGGCGGTCGAGGCCGTCGATCTCGCCCTGCGTCATCACCTCGTCGCGGACACGCTGGCTGGCGCCCGCGGCGCCGCCCTGGCCCACGTAGCCGATGGCGGAGCGGACGCGGTCGGGGTGCGCGACGACGTCGTGCCCGGCGACCTCGGCCGTGCCTGCCGTGGGCGGGATGAGCGTGGTGAGCATGCGCAGCGTCGTGGTCTTGCCGGCGCCGTTCGGGCCGAGGACGGCCACGAGCTCGCCCGGCTCGACGTCGAGCGAGATGCCGCGCACGGCGTGCACGGTCTCGGTGCGGCTCACCACGAAGTCCTTGGTGAGTCCTCGGGTGCGGATCACGGGGTCCTCCAACGTTCGGGGTCGGTGTGTCGTGACCCACACTGCCGGGAGTAGCGGACAGGTTCTGTCCTCTGTTCCGTGCGAAAGTGAGTTCATGCTCGAGACTTCCGGACGCCTGCTCACGCTCCTGTCGCTCCTCCAGGCGCGGCGGGACTGGCCGGGCGCGCTCCTGGCGGACCGGCTCGGCGTCAGCGCGCGCACCGTGCGCCGCGACGTCGACCGTCTGCGCGAGCTCGGCTACCCCGTCAACGCCAGCAAGGGGCCCGACGGCGGCTACCGGCTCGCCGCGGGTGCGGACCTTCCGCCCCTGCTGTTCGACGACGAGCAGGCCGTCGCGGTCGCCATCGCCCTGCAGACCGCGCAGGCGCCCGGCACCGACGAGGCCGCGGTGCGGGCGCTGGCGACGATCCGCCAGGTCATGCCCGCCCGGCTCCGCGTGCGGCTCGACGCGCTCGAGGTGACCGCCGTGGCGCGGCGGGAGGGGAGGTCCGGGCCGGTGGCCGCCGACACGCTGCTCGCCCTGGGCACCGCGATCCGGGCCGGAGAGGTCGTGCGCTTCGACTACGAGGGCGGGTCCTCCGAGCCCGTCGGAGCCGGACCGGACGCCTTCGTCCCGCCGCGCCGGGCGGAGCCGCACCACCTCGTGACGTCCGACGGCCGCTGGTACCTCGTCGCGTTCGACCTCGACCGCGACGACTGGCGCACCTTCCGCGTCGACCGCCTCACGCTGCGGACCGGCAGCGGGCCGCGGTTCGTCCGGCGCGAGGTGCCCGGCGGCGACGTCGCCGCCTACGTGGCCGAGGGCCTGTCCCGCGCGTACTCGCCCGCCCGCGGCGAGGCGGTGCTGCACGCCCGCGCCGACGTGATGGCGCCCTGGGTGGGCAACTGGGGCGTGTGCGAGCCGCTGCCCGACGTCGACGGGTCGCCCCGGTGCCGCGTCGTCCTCGGCTCGTGGTCCTGGGGCGGGCTCGCGGGGCTCCTCGGGGTCTTCGACGTCCCGTTCGACGTGGTGGGCCCGCCGGAGCTGGCCGACGCCGTCCGTGAGCTGGCGACCCGCTACTCGGCGGCCGCGAGGTAGAACCGGCACTGCCGAGGTAGAGGGACTGTCGGACGAAGTGACTACCTCTGCGGATCGATCACGCCGAGGTGGTCGGTCAGTCGCGTCAGAGGGTGACGACGACCTTGCCGAACTGGTTGCCGTGCTCCAGCCTGCGCAGGCCCTCGCCCACGCGCGCCAGCGGGACCGTCGCGTCGATCGTGGGGCGGACGCCCGTGCGCACGAGGAAGTTGAGGAGCGCGCCGAGGTCCTCACGCGAGCCCATGGTCACTCCGCGGACGACGAGCTCCTGGAAGAAGACGCGCGTGAGCTCGGCCGGCGGCGCGTCGCCCGACGTCGCCCCGCACACCGCGATCGTGCCGCCAGGCCGGACCGAGCGCACCGAGTGCGCCCAGGTGGCCTGGCCGACCGACTCCACGACGGCGTCGACCCGGGCCGGCACGCGCGCCCCCGGCTCGATCGCGTGCACCGCGCCGAGCGCCAGCGCCCGCTCGCGCTTCTCCGCCGACCGCGACGTGGCGGTCACCTCGAGCCCAGCGGCCGCGCCCAGCGTGATCGCCGCCGAGGCGACGCCGCCGCCCGCGCCCTGGACGAGCACGCGGTCACCGGGCGCGAGCCCTGCCGCGACGAAGAGCATGCGGTAGGCCGTGAGCCATGCCGTGGGTAGGCAGGCGGCGTCCTCGAAGGACAGCTCCGACGGCTTCGGCACGAGGTTCGCGGTGGGCACGGCGACCCGCTCGGCCAGCGTGCCGGGGTACTTCTCGGAGAGCAGGGACCGCTTCTCGCGCGGCCCGACGCCGTGGCCGTCCGCGCCGATGACGCTGTGCACCACGACCTCGGTGCCGTCCGGCGCCACGCCCGCGGCGTCCGTCCCGAGGATCATCGGGAGCTGCTCTTCGCGCAGGCCCACTCCCTTGAGCGACCACACGTCGTGGTGGTTCAGGCCCGCGGCGCGCACCTCCACGGTGGACCAGTGTTCACGGACCTGCGGCTCGGGACTGTCCCCGACCTCCAGGCCGTCGAGGGGCGAGTCGGGCGAGAACCGGGTGACGTAGGCGGCGAGCACCGCCCCAATCTACGACCGACAGCGCTGTGGGTACGGAAAGTGCCGGGTCCCGACGTCGGGAGGCGGCACATTCCGTACCCACAGCGGAGGGGGAGACAGGGTGCGGAACGGGCCGGCTGCCCTAGGGTGTGCGGCATGTCGACGGGGAACATGGCACTGGACCTGGCGCAGGCCGACCTCGAGGCGGCCGAGCACGCGGCCGCGGAGCACGGCCGGCTCACCGAACGGGCGGGCCGGGCCGCCGCGGCGCTCGCGGACGCGCAGACCACCCTCTCCCGCGCCCGCGCCGCCCTCGCCGACGAGGCGAAGGACGTCGAACGGCTGGACGGCTTCAGCCCCACGCTCATCTGGGCGGTGCTGCGCGGGAACCGCGACGAGCGGCTCGAGGCCGAGCGGGCCGAGCAGCGGGCGGCGGAGTACACGGTCGCGCTGGCGGAGTCGCGGCTCGCCTCCGCGGAGGGTGAGCTGGCCGCCGCGCGGGCGACGATCGGGGCGCTCGGCGACGTCCGGGCCCGCCGCACCGCCGCACTCGACGCGAAGGAGCGTGCCGTCGTCGCGGGAGGTCATCCCGGCGCCGCGGAGCTCGACGACCTCGCGCGCCGCACCGGTGCCGCGCGGTCCGAGCTCACCGAGGTGCGCGAGGTGGTCGCCGCGGCGGCCGAGGCCGACCGGACGCTGCGCGGCGCCCTGGGGTGCCTTGACACGGCGAGCAACTGGGCGGCCTACGACACGTTCGGCGGCGGCTTCCTCGCCGATATGGCCAAGCGGGACAAGATGGACGAGGCGGTCGAGTGGATGCGTACCGCGGACCGCGCGCTTCGACGCCTCTCGACCGAGCTCGGGGACCTCGGTCACCAGGGCGTCGGGGGCGTCGACGTCGGCGCCCTGGCCGGGGCGTTCGACGTCTGGTTCGACAACATCTTCAGCGACTGGTCCGTCATGCACCGGATCGACGAGGCGCGCAACCGCGTCAGGAACGCCTCCGCCGCGGTCGATCGGGTGCGGGCTTCGACCGGCGCGCGCGCGGTCCGCCTCGAGAAGCTGCTCGCCGATCTCGCGGCGCGCCGCGAGGCGCTGCTCCTCAGCGCCTAGGTCCAGCGGGAGCGGCGGGGCGGGGCGTGCGGGGGGGGGGGGGGGGGGCCGCGCCGGGGTTCACGCCCGGCCCCCGAGGGCAAATGCTGGAGCGGGGCGCAGTT
>NZ_JAKGSG010000039.1 GCF_021568775.1 Antribacter soli
CCCCCCCGGGGGGGGGGCCCCGGGGGGGGGGGGGGGGGGGGGGGCGGGGGGGGGGGGGGGGGCCCCCCCCGGCCCCCCCCCCCCGGCCGCGGTGCGCTACTGCTGCTGCGTGCCGATGTTGAACATCCAGGCGATGCCGAACTTGTCCGTGAGCTGGCCGTAGTAGTCGCCCCACGGCGCGAGGTCCAGCGGGACGCCGGGCTTGCCGCCCTCGGAGAGCTTGTCGAACGCGGACTGGATGTACTCGCGGTCCTCGGGCCCGCCCGAGAGCGAGACGGTGATGCCGCTGGTGGGGGCCACGTACTCCATGAACGACGGTGTGTCGGACGCCATGAGCGTGAGCCCCGCCGGCGTGTCGAGCTGGCCGTGCATCACGAGGTCCTTCTCGTTCTCGCCCACCTCCATGCCCTCCATGGGGATGTCGCCGAACGCGCTGACGTCCAGCGTGCCGCCGAGCACGGACTGGTAGAAGTCCAGGGCCTGCCGGGCCTCCGTCTTGAAGCTGAGGTACGGGTTGAGCTTTGCCACGCTGACCACTCCTCGGGCTCTGGCCGGTGAGCCCGGCCGGATGGGTGCGAGCGGCGTCCTCACCGCCCGCACCCCAGGCTAGGACGAGCCACTGACACCCGCCGGGCGAGGCGGCCACTGCGCCGGCGCCGCCCCCGCCGGGGCATCCGGGCGCCTCACTCCCCGGCCAGGAACTCCGCGACGATCGGCCCGATCTGGTCGAACTCCACGAGGAAGCCGTCGTGCCCGTGGTCGCTCGTCACGATCCGCAGCGGATCAGCACCGGGGATCCACGTCACGAGCCGGGCGGACTGCGAGGGCGGGAACAGCCGGTCGCTGTCCACCGCCACGACGAGGGAGCGCGCCGTGATCTGGGTCAGCGCGTTCTCCACGCCCCCGCGGTCGCGGCCGAGGTCGTGGGACAGCATCGACTCGGTGAGCACCACGTACGAGTTGGCGTCGAAGCGTCGCGCGAGCTTGTCGCCGTGGTGGTCGAGGTAGGACTGCACGGCGAACCGCCCGCCCGCGAACGGGTCCTCGCCGCCCTGCGGGAGGCGCCCGAACCGGTTGTCGAGCTCGAACGCCGACCGGTACGTGGTGTGCGCGATCTGCCGGGCCACGGACAGGCCGGCGTGCGGGCCCTCGCCGTCGGGCGCGGTGTAGTAGTCGCCGTCGCGGAACCGCGGATCCATGCGGATCGCCGCGAGCTGCGGGTGCGACCACGCGATCTGGTCGCCGCCCACCTGCGCCGTCGTGGCGATCGCCGCGATGTTGCGCACCTCGATGTCCGCCTCCGGCCCGAGCAGCGCCCACTCCAGCACGCGCAGCCCGCCCATCGACGCGCCGATGACGAGCTCCCACGACGTGATGCCGAGGGCGTGCGTCAGCGCCACCTCGACCGCGACCTGGTCGCGCGTCGTGACGAACGGGAACCGCCCGCCCCACGGCCGCCCGTCGGGGGCGGGCGACGACGGGCCGGTCGTCCCCTGGCACCCGCCGAGGACGTTCGGCACCACGACGAAGTACCTGTCGGTGTCGATCGGGCGCCCCGGCCCGACCATCTCTTCCCACCACCCGCCCGTCGCGTGACCCTCGCCGGCGGGACCGGTGACGTGCGAGTCGCCCGTCAAGGCGTGCAGCACCAGCACGGCGTTCGAGCCGTCGGGCGCGAGCTCGCCCCACGTCTCGTACGCGACGCGGACCGCGGGCAGGCGCTCGCCGGCCTCGAGGTCGAACGCCCCGAGGTCGGCGAACCGCCGGCGCCCGGCGGAGTCGCCCTCGCGCCACGCGCCCGACGCGGGCACGGGAGGCTTCTCCCGGGTCCGCGACGGCGCGAGCACGTCGTCCGACGGCGGCGCCGGCGTCGCGGCGGGCTCGTCCGCCGTCGTACAGTCCGCGGTGGTGGTCACTTGGACTCCTCACCCAGGAGGCTCTTCGCGGCGGTGAAGCCGAGCTCCAGGTCGGCCAGGATGTCGTCCACGTTCTCCAGGCCGACGGCGAGGCGCACGAGGCCGGGCGTGACTCCCGACAGCGCCTGCTCCTCGGCGGTGAGCTGGGAGTGCGTGGTGGACGCGGGGTGGATCACGAGGGACCGGACGTCGCCGATGTTCGCGACGTTCGAGTGGAGCTGCAGGGCCGAGACGAACGCCTGGCCGGCGTCTGCGCCGCCGTCGAGCTCGAAGGCCAGCACGGCGCCCGCGCCCTTCGGGGCGTACTTGCGGGCGTTCGCGTGCCACGGCGAGCTCGGCAGGCCGGCGTAGTGGACCCCGCGCACGTCGTCGCGCGCCTCCAGCCACTCCGCGACCTGCTGCGCGTTCGCGACGTGCCGTTCGACCCGGAGCGACAGCGTCTCGATGCCCTGGGCGAGGAGGAAGGCGTTGAAGGGGGAGATCGCAGCACCGAGGTCGCGCAGGAGCTGGACCCTGGCCTTGAGGATGAACGCGAGGTTCGCGCCGAGGGCCGAGCCGACCCCGAGGTCGCGGGCGAAGACGAGCCCCTGGTAGCTCGGGTCGGGCGTGTTGAAACCCGGGAAGCGCTCCGGGTCGGCGGCGAAGTCGAACGAGCCGCCGTCGACGATGACGCCGCCGATGGCGGTGCCGTGCCCGCCCAGGTACTTCGTCGCGGAGTGCAGCACGATGTCGGCGCCGTGCTCCAGCGGGCGGATGAGGTACGGCGTCGCGACCGTGTTGTCGACGACCAGCGGGACGCCGGCCTCGTGCGCCACCGCGGCGACGCCCTCGATGTCGAGCACGTCGGAGCGCGGGTTCGGGATGGTCTCGCCGAAGAACAGCTTGGTGTTCGGGCGGACCGCGGCGCGCCACGCGCCGAGGTCGTGCGGGTCGTTCACGAACGTGGTCTCGATCCCGAACTTCGGGAGCGTGTGGTGGAGCAGGTTGTACGTGCCGCCGTACAGGCTCGCGGACGCGACCACGTGGTCGCCCGCCTCGGCGATGTTGAGGATCGCCAGGGACTCCGCGGCCTGGCCGGACGCCACGAGGAGCGCGCCGACGCCGCCCTCGAGGCTCGCGACCCGGTTCTCCACGACCTCCTGGGTCGGGTTGCCGATGCGGGTGTAGATGGGCCCGAGGTCCTGCAGCGCGAAGCGTGCCGCGGCCACTCCGGCGTCGGGGAACACGAACGACGTGGTCTGGTAGATCGGCAGCGCCCGGGCGCCGGTCGCGGGGTCCGGCTCCTGGCCGGCGTGGATCTGGCGGGTCTCGAACGACCACTGGGGCTGAGTCATGGCTCTCCTGCTTCCTGGGCCTGCGGGCTTGCTGGTGGGCTGAACCGACCGCGACGTCCTCAGGGCCTGCTCATCAGGAGTGGTCCGCGGCGGATCCGGTTGCGCGCACGCGGTGGACGGCCGGTCGGCCGTGGGCAGGCGAACGTGCGCTGGCTTCAGCAACACATTCGACGAGTCATGGCAGTGACCGTAGACGGCCCTCGCCGTCGCCGAAAGGGGTGTCTTGCATCATGAGATTCAGAAATGAGACGGCGTGTCGCCTTGCGCCCGGATGCCATGTCCGACTCTTCCGGTCGCGCGATCGTCTCGTGCAAGTGAACCTGGGCTCGGAGGGCCTGTCGAGGACGAGTGTCCGGGCAGGCCGCTGACAGGGGGCAGACATGAGCTGGAAGAGGGCGCCGTGGCGCGCCGTCATGATCCTTGTGCTCGCCGTGGGCTTCTCGTTGCCGTGGGGCAACGTCACGCTGGCCGGCGCCCGCGCCGACAGCGTCACGGACGACGACGTGGCCGCCGCCCGGGCGGATGCCGCGGCAGGGGAGATGGACGTCGCCGAGGCCGATGCCGCACTCGACGACCTGCGCACGCGCCTCGCCGCCGCGCAGGTCCGCGTCCAGGTCGCCGCCGAGGACCACGCCCAGGCCGAGCAGGCGCTCGCCGACGCGACCGCCGCCACGGAGCGGGCCCGCGACGAGGCCGTCGAGGCCCGCGCCGGCGAGGTCGCGGCGCGCGCCTCCCTCGCCGAGGTGTACCGCACCTCCACCCGCGCGGGAGACACGAGCGGGTTGGCCGTGCTGCTGGGCGCCCACGACGTGAGCGACGTCGTGGGCCAGGACGCCGCCTCCCGCGCCGTGCAGCGCAGGCTCGGCACATCACTCGCCGCGTATCAGGACGCGCGCTCCGCGGCCGAGTCCGCCGACGCCCGCTGGTCCGCAGCCCGCGACGCCCAGCAGGAGGCCGCCGACGAGGCCGCGCGCACGTACGACGCCGCCCGGCTCGCCGCGGCCGCCCTCCAGGAGGAGACCACCGCCGCCGAGCAGCGCCGCGCCGAGCTCGTCGCCCGGCTCGCCGAGCTGCGGGCCACGAGCGTCGAGGTCGAGCGGCAGCGCGAGACCGACCGGGCCGCCGCGGAGCTGGCAGCGCAGGAGGCCGCGGCCCGCGAGGCGCTGGAGCGGCAGGCGGCGGCGGAGCCCACGACGAACAGTCCGACGCCGGGCGGCCCCGGCGCCGGCCCCGCACCGGGCGGGGGGAGCGACGGCCCGGGCGAGCCGACCGCTCCGGCCGAGCCGCCGGCGTCGGGCGGTGGGGCGAGCCCCGCCCCGACCCCCTCGCCGACGCCGACGCCGGCACCCAAGCCGCCGCCTCCGCCGAGCACGGGCGTGTCCGTGGGGAGCGTCGCCCAGGGCGAGGCGGCGGTCGCGTGGGCGCGCTCGAAGATCGGGCTGGACTACCAGCCCGGCGGCAACGGCCCCACGGCGTACGACTGCTCCGGACTGACCTCGGGCGCGTGGGCGAGCGCAGGCGTGAGCATCACGCGGACGTCGCGGTCGCAGTACCTGGCGGTCGGCAAGGTCGCCTACTCCGCGCTGCGCCCAGGGGACCTGATCTTCTACGCGACCGACACGGCCGACCCGTCGACGATCTTCCACGTCGCGATCTACGCGGGCGGCGGGCGCATGATCGAGGCCGTGTACCCGGGCACGCCTGTCCGGGAGACGGCGCTGCGGATGTCGAGCGCGATGGCGTTCGCGGGGCGGCCGTGATGCGGGCTGCCGCTTGCCCGTCACGCGAGAGGTAGTCGGTCGGTCCCGCGGGGAACCGGCCGCATGTCTGGCGTCGTCGGCGCGCGGTCCATGCTTGGCGCTCGTGGACAGCAGAGCGGGTGAACTTCGTTCCGCCCATGTACCCATTGAGGGAAAAAGTGGACACGGTGGTCGACGCCTGACGCACTTGAACGTCTGCAATCCTGGCAAGTCCTGTCCAGACTTCTACACGAATGGCAGGTGGTACGACACGACCACCCGATCCGCTTGGGACAAGCATGTCAAGAGGTATTCGTCTTACGGTCGTGGGACCGGAATCTTCTGGAGGTGATGACCTGCGGAATGTCGAATTCGCCCGGCACTCGGCAGACCTGATCGCTGCCGGCAAGAGCCTGGACGGGCACCTCGGCGTAGTGTCGATGAAGAAGGTCACATGGGAGCGACTGGACCTCACGGGCGCGACGTGGGCGCACCTGAGGCTGAATGACGTCGCGATCCGGGACTGCGTCTTCGACAGGGCAACGACGGAGGATGCCAGCTTCGGAGAGTGCACGATCGAGGATTGCTCGTTCCAGCGGACGACGTTGCGGAACGTGCGACTTTTCCGGCGCCCGGCTCGACTGGACGGAGTTCCACGGCTTGGACCTCGTGGGCTCGAGGTTGCCGACCGAGCCCGGGCACGTGTTCGCGATGCCCAAGGTGGCGGTCGCGCGGTGGGTTCTGGACCGGCTCGCTGTCGAGCACGCTCAGAACGCGCAGGTCGGGCTCAGAGTCATCATGGAGGCCTGGGTCCGCCAGGGTCCCGACACAGATCAGGCGATCGGGGCCGCGTACGGCTCAAATCTGGGTGACACCAGCGAGGAACGCGACACCGCTCAGATGATGATCGAGGAGGCCGCGGCGGCCATAGGCGGTCGCGAATGGCACACGTAGCTCGGGCGCGTCGCCTTCGTGCTCGAACCGGTAGGTCGGGCGAGTATCAGGGGTCGTCGATCGGGACGGGCGTCCAGCGGTGGGTGGTCCAGGCTTCCCGCACGGGGATGTGCGAGAGCTCAAGGGGGCAGAGCGGATCGACCTTGGGCCTCGACGGGCCCTTTGGTCCAGACGTCGGCGACGGGGGACCGGGCCTCGCAGATGATCGACCGGCACGGAGACGTGACCGCGTGTCAGGGCCATCGTCGTCGTTGGTGAAGTCGCTGCGATGATCCCTGGCCCCGTCGGGATCGCGGCCCTGGCTGTCTTGATGGTCACCTAGGCCGCCTCGGGCAACACCACCAAGGCTTTGGAGATGGGCGTCGGCATCGCCGCCGCAGCCCTCAGGACCGGCGGGTCTCGGCGCGGTCAAGGCCGTCAGGGTTGCCCGGGCCGCCGGGGCCGCAGCGAAGGTCGGCTGCGAGAACAGTTTCGTCCCGAGGGACGCTGGTGCGGACGGCCGACGGCGGCGTGGTGCCGATCGAAGAGCTCGACACCGGTGACTGGGTAGCAGCCTCCGATCCCGCCGGAAGAGTCGAGGCCACCGTCCCCAACCGCCCACCCTCACGGCCGCAGCAGCACCTTCGTCGCCCGCCGCTCGTCCATCGCGGCGTACGCCTCCGCCACCTCGGCCAGCGGCAGCGTGAGGTCAAACACCCGCCCGGGCTCGATCGCGCCCGACAGCACGTCGGCCAGCAGCTCCTCGATGTACGCCCGCGCAGGCGCCATCCCGCCGCCCACGTGCAGGTTCCGCCCGAAGATCTGCCGGATCGGCAGCTCGGCACCACCATTCGGGACCCCCACGAAGCCGACCGAGCCGCCGCCCCGCACCACGCCCAGCGCCTGCTCCATCGACACGTCCGTGCCCACGCACTCGAGCGCGCAGTCGGCGAGCCCGCCGAGCAGCTCGCGCACGGCGGCGACGCCGTCGGCTCCGCGCTCCGCGACGACGTCGGTCGCGCCGAGCTCCCGCGCTAGCGCAGCGCGGTCCTCGTGCCGGCTCATGATGACGATGCGGGACGCGCCCAGCCGCTTCGCGGCGATGACACCGCACAGCCCGACGGCGCCGTCGCCGACCACCACGACCGTGGTGTCGGGGCCGACGTTCGCCGAGACCGCGGCGTGGTGCCCGGTGGACATGACGTCGGAGAGCGTGAGCAGGCTCGGGACGAGGCCCTTCGCCTCGAGCTCGTCGAGGGGGACCGGCACCGGGACGAGGGTGGACTGTGCGAACGGGATGCGGACCCGCGCGCTCTGTGCGCCCAGGACGGGCAGGCCGTCCCGGTCCTGGCCGCCGTAGAACGTGACGCGGTCGCACGCGGACGGGTAGCCGGCCAGGCAGGCCTGGCACTCGCCGCACCCGAAGGAGAACGGCACGATGACGAAGTCGCCCACCTTGGCGCTCGTCACGTCCCCGCCGAGCTCCTCCACGACGCCGACGAGCTCGTGGCCGATGCCGTGGGGCGCCCGCGTGGGCGTCGTGCCCCGGTAGGGCCACAGGTCGGACCCGCAGACGCAGGCCGCGACCACGCGGATCACGGCGTCGTTCGGGGTGAGGACGGACGGTTCGGGCAGGTCCTGCGCGCGCACGTCGCGGGGGCCGTGGATCACGGTTCCGAGCATGCGCTCACGGTACCCGCCCGCCCGCTGCCCACAGCAAGGCCCGTCCGTCGTCGGGCAAAGAAGTGTCAGTGCTTGGCGTAGTAGCCCGAGTCGATCGCACGCTGGATGGAGCGCTCGATCTCGGCCTCGGCCTCGGTGCGGCCCACCCAGTGGGCGCCCTCGACGGACTTGCCGGGCTCGAGGTCCTTGTAGACCTCGAAGAAGTGCTGGATCTCCAGGCGGTGGAAGTCCGAGACATCGTCGATGTCCTGGCGCCAGGCCGCGCGCTGGTCGCCCGTCGGCACGCAGAGGACCTTGTCGTCACCGCCGGCCTCGTCGCGCATGCGGAACATGCCCAGGGCGCGGCAGCGGATGAGGCAGCCGGGGAACGTGGGCTCCTCCAGCAGCACCAGCGCGTCCAGCGGGTCGCCGTCCTCGCCGAGGGTGCCCTCGATGAAGCCGTAGTCGTCCGGGTAGCGGGTCGAGGTGAAGAGCATGCGGTCGAGGCGGATTCGACCGGTCTCGTGGTCCACCTCGTACTTGTTCCGCTGACCCTTCGGGATCTCGATCGTGACGTCGAACTCCACTGACTTCCTCCAAGTCTGGCTGCGTTGCGCGGAGCCCAGTCTGCCATGGCACCTGTGCCTCACCCGGCCTCGTGGTGTCCTGTGAGGGTGCGCGTTTAGGTGATAATTCGCACTGTGCACGGTCCGCCGGTCGGCGGGCCGCCAACACGGGTCGGGACCAGCTTGGTAGATGCGGTCGTCCGGCGACGAGCGAGAGGAAGCGCATGGTCTGGGGGTTGCGCTCGGGCGCAACGGTCGTCGCGGTCGTCGCGCTGATCGGCGGGTACCTCGCCGCGGACGCGTACGACGCCGTGCCCGGCATGCTCACGACAGCCGAGCCGTGGCCCGCGCCGGCCCCGTTCCCGGACGCCCCGGGCGCGGTCGACGGCCCGGACGTCGCGCCGCTGCTCGCGGGTCTCTCGCCCGAGGCGCCTGTGCCGTCGGAGGCCGAGATCGCGTCTCTCGTGGCCCAGGTCGCGGCGGACCCCCGGCTGGGCTCGCGCGTCGGCGTGGTCGTCGCGGACGCGCTCACCGGCGAGACGCTCGGCGAGACGGGCCAGGACCAGTTCATGGTGCCCGCGTCGACTCAGAAGGTCCTCACGGCCGTCGCGGCGCTCTCCTCCCCGATCGCGGACCGGACCCTGCCGACACGAGTCGTGTTCGACGGCGACACGCTCTACCTCGTCGGCGGCGGCGACATGATGCTCGCGTCCGGCGCGGGGAACCCGTCGGCGATCAACGGCCGCGCGGGGCTCGCGGACCTGGCCGACCAGGTGGCGGGGACGCTGAACCTGACCGGCCAGACGACGGTGCGCCTCGCGCTCGACGAGACGCTGTTCACGGGCGCGGTCTACGCGCCGTCCATCGACCCGGCGAACATCGCCGCCGGCTACATCGCGCCGGTGGCCGCCCTGGGCGTCAACGTCGGCCTCCTGCAGGCCGACTACAGCGACGACGGTCAGCGTGCCAGCGACCCCGGGATGGCCGCCGCGCAGGCGTTCGTCGAGCGGCTCGCCGAACGCGGCGTGACGGTCGAGGGCAACGTCGTCAAGACGAAGGCGCCCTCGACCGGGGCCCAGGAGCTCGGCATGGTCGAGTCGGCGCCGGTGCCGGAGGTGGTCGAGTTCTTCCTGCACAACTCGGACAACACGATCACCGAGGTCGTCGGCCGGCTCGTGGCGCTGGAGGCCGGCCTGCCCGGCACCGGCGACGGCGCCACCCAGGCCGTCGTCGCGGCCGTGGCACGGCTCGGCATCGACCTGACGGGGGCCGCGCTCGCCGACTGCTCCGGGCTCGGCGCGGGCTCACGCCTGACCGCGGCGCAGCTCGCGAGCATCCTCGACCTGCTCGTCGACCCGGCGTTCCCGGCGCTGCGCAGCGTCGCGGTGGGCATGCCCGTGGCCGGCCTCAACGGGACGCTCGCGAACCGGTTCACGGGTGACAACGCCGGGCGCGGCGTCGTCCGGGCGAAGACCGGGAGCCTGCCCAACGTGACCTCCCTCGCGGGCACGGTGATGACGGGCGACGACCGGCAGCTGGTCTTCGTCGTGATGGCGGACCAGTACACGGCCAACCCCCTCGACGCGCGCGCCGCGGTCGACCAGTTCGTCGGCAGGCTCGCCGCGCTGTCCACCGCCGCCTGACGCCCGGAGCATGCCGGGGTAGTCGCTCCGTCCCCATCTGCGCGACGCTCACGCGTTGTCGCCAGGGACGGAGCGACTACCTCGGCGATTCCTTCGTTACGGTGGAGTGGTGACGCAACCTTCCGCCGGGGCCGGCGTGGTCGACTGGCCCGCCGCCGCCCAGATCGCAGCGCGCCTCTCGCCGCCCGGGCCCCAGGCGCCCCGGGCCGAGCTCGACGCGCTCGTCGCAGGCCTGCGCTCGGCGGCGGGCACCGCCGTCGGGCACGTCCTCGACGTCACGCGGATGCTCCCGGCCTCCAGCGCGACGCCGCTGCCCGACGTCGGACGGGTCGCCCCGGACGGGTCCCTCACCACCGCGCTGGGCCGCGTCGTCGTGGTGGACCGTGCCTCCTGGGCCCGGGCGAACACCCAGGTCATGGCCGCGATGACCGAGGGCCTCGGGGACGCCGTCCTCGCGGCGGCCGGCCCTGTGGGCCCCGCCGCCCAGCTCGCGGGTGCCGCCGAGGTGGGGGCGGTGCTCGCGCTCCTCAGCGGTCGGGTGCTCGGGCAGTTCGACCCGTACAGCGCCGTGCCCGGCGGTCTCGCCGGCGGTGCAGGTTCGGGCGCGGGGCGGCTCCTGCTGGTCGCGCCGAACGTTCTCCAGGCCGAGCGGGCGCTCGGTGTCCCACCCGGGGACTTCCGCCTCTGGATCTGCCTGCACGAGCAGACGCACGCGCTCCAGTTCGCCGCGGCGCCGTGGCTGGCCGAGCACCTCGCGGGCAGGACGCGCGCGCTGGCCGCGGGCCTGACCGAGACGTCGGCCGAGCTGGCCCGGGCCCGCCTGGACCGCAAGTTCGCCATGATCGGCCGGGCCGTGCTGAACGCGCTGCGCGGCGAGGGCGGCACGTTCGTGGAGGGTCTCCTGACGCCCGCGCAGAAGGACGGGCTGGCGGAGATCTCCGCCGTCATGGCTCTGCTGGAGGGCCACGCCGACGTGATGATGGACGCGGTGGGGCCCCGGGTCGTCCCGTCCGTGCGTCGGATCCGGGCGCGCTTCGAGCGTCGCCGCGAGGGCGAGGGGCGGCCCGGGTTCGACGTGGTGCTGCGCAAGCTCCTCGGCATGGAGGCGAAGCTCGCGCAGTACCGCGACGGCGCGGCCTTCGTGCGGGCGGTGGAGCGCACGGTCGGGCGCGACGGGCTCAACGCCGTGTGGGCGTCGCCGGCGAACCTGCCGTCCGCCCGCGAGATCGCGGACGCCCGCGCCTGGGTGCGCCGGGTCCACGGCTGAGCCGGAGATGCAGCGCAGGGTGGGTCCGCAGCGGAGCAAGGAGCCCGCCCGGAGCGGAATCGCAGGCTCAGCCGTCATGGACACCGCCTGACACGTCATCGACACCGCCTGACACGTCATGGACACCGCCTGACACGTCATCGACACCGCCTGACACGGAGGACAGCGCATGGGCCGGGTCGACCCCGCCGTCGCCGCGGCGCGCAGTGCCGCGCGGGCCGCCCTGGCCGGCCTGCCCGAGGGTGCGCTGGTGCTCGTGGCCTGCTCCGGCGGGGCCGACAGCCTGGCCCTCGCGGCGACGCTCGCGGTGGAGGCGGGCCGGGTCGGGAAGTCGGTCCGGTCGCCTGGGTACGCGGTCCGGGCGGGCGCCGTCGTGGTGGACCACGGCCTCCAGCCGGGTTCCGAGCGGGTGGCGGCGCGCGCCGCCGACCAGTGCCGGGAGCTCGGCCTGGACCCGGTGGAGGTCCGCCGGGTGCACCCGGCCGGGCGGCCGGCGTCGGGCAGCGACGGGCCGGAGGGCGAGGCGCGCCGGGCGCGCTACGCCGCCCTGGAGGAGGTGGCCGTGGCGACCGGCGCGACGCTCGTCCTGCTGGGCCACACCCTCGACGACCAGGCAGAACAGGTGCTGCTGGGCCTGGCCCGCGGATCGGGGGCGCGGTCGCTGGCGGGCATGCCCCGCGAGCGGGGCGTCTTCCGGCGGCCGTTCCTCGGCCTGCGCCGCACGCAGACCGAGGCGGTCTGCGCCGCGCTCGGCCTGGACTGGTGGACCGACCCGACGAACCTGCTGCCCGACGACGTCCCGCTCGCCCCGGGCGCGCCCGTCGTCCCGGCCGCCTCCGCCGCCCTGGCCGGGATCCCGCTCCGCACGCGGGTGCGCCGACTGGCGCTGCCCGTCCTGGAGGAGGTCCTGGGCCCGGGCGTCGCGGAGGCGCTGGCCCGCACCGCGGACGGCCTGAGCGCCGACGCCGACGCCCTGGACGCGCTGGCGCACGACCTGATGCAGCGGGCTCGCGTCCCGGCGGGGGAGGACGCCGCGGGCGCGCAGGCTCTCGACGTCGCGACCCTCGCCGACGCCCCCGCCGCGCTGCGTCGCCGGGCGCTCCGGCTCGCAGCCGCGGAGGCGGGCGTGACGACGTCGAGCCGGCACGTGGACGCCCTGGACGCGCTGGTCGTCTCGTGGCGTGGACAGGGCCCCGCCCACCTGCCGGGCGACGCACGAGCGTGGCGGGCGTATGGCAGGCTCTTACTGCGCCCAGCCCCGCCACCCGGCACCACCGGGTCAGTCGGGGAGCCCGGGCACCAAGGCACAACACAGGAGTGACCCGTGGACCAGTCCGACGTCGGTAACGACCTCGCGAACATCCTGCTCACGGAGGAGCAGCTGCAGAAGAGGCTCTCCGAGATGGCCGGCCAGATCGACGCCGACTACGAGGGCAAGGACCTGCTCCTCGTCGGGGTGCTGAAGGGCGCCATCATGGTCATGGCCGACCTCGCCCGGCACCTGCACTCGCAGGTGCAGATGGACTGGATGGCGGTGTCGTCGTACGGCAGCGGCACGAAGTCGTCCGGCGTCGTGCGCATCCTCAAGGACCTCGACACGGATCTCACGGGCCGCAACGTGCTGATCGTGGAGGACATCATCGACTCGGGCCTCACGCTGTCGTGGCTCGCGCAGAACCTGCGCTCGCGGGGCCCGGAGTCGGTGGAGATCGCGGCGATGCTCCGCAAGCCGGAGGCGGCGAAGGTGGATGTGGAGGTGAAGTACGTCGGCTACGACATCCCGAACGAGTTCGTCGTGGGCTACGGCCTCGACTACGCGGAGAAGTACCGCAACCTGCCGTTCGTGGGGACCCTGGCGCCCCACGTGTACGGCGGCTGACCTGACGAGCGCCTCCCGCGAGGGTCCAGGCGATCCTGGGCCGCGGCAGAGCATCTCGACGAGCGCCTCCCGCGAGGGTCCAGGCGATCCTGGGCCGCGGCAGAGCATCTCGACGAGCGCCTCCCGCGAGGGTCCAGGCGATCCTGGGCCGGCGGAAGCCGAGAGGCCGCCGCTGCCCGACGCCGGCGGGCCGCCCCGGGCACGTCCGTCGCCCGGGTCGGGACGCACATCACACCGGCGGCCCGGCACGAACGGCAGCTGTCGCGCGTTGGGTGGTGTGTCCGATGCGCCGGCGCTACGCGCTGAGCGCAACGATGGGCCTGTATCCAGGCTCACCGTGTAGTTTCGTCGCAAAGACGTTGCGCGAGCGGGAGGGATGCGGGGCGCAGTCCCCGTCGCCGATGAACATCAAGAAGCTTCTGAGCGGGCCGCTGATCTGGGTCGTGGCCGCGCTGCTCCTCATCCTCCTGGCCTTCAGCACCCTGCAGGGGCCCCGTGTGTCGCGGATCGACACGTCCGAGGGCCTTGCCCTGCTCACGGGAGACACCGTCAGCAGTGCCCTGGTCGTCGACGGCGACCAGCGGGTGCGCCTCGAGCTGTCGGAGGACTACGTCACGACCGAGGGCGAGGGCGAGGGCGACGCCGCCGAAGAGGTGAACCACGGCAAGACCGTGGAGTTCTTCTACGTGGCGCCCCAGGGCGTGCAGATCGTCGAGGCGGTCGCCGACGCCGACCTGCCCGACGGGTTCAACTCCGAGGTGCCGCAGCCCAGCTTCTGGGCATCGATGCTGCAGATCCTCTTCCCGTTCCTGATCATCGGCGTGATCTTCTGGTTCCTGTTCTCCCGGGTCCAGGGCGGCGGGTCGCGCGTCATGGGCTTCGGCAAGTCGCGCGCCAAGCTGATCTCCAAGGACATGCCGCAGGTCACGTTCTCGGACGTCGCGGGCGTGGACGAGGCGGTCGAGGAGCTCCAGGAGATCAAGGAGTTCCTGCAGGAGCCGGCCAAGTTCCAGGCGGTCGGTGCGCGGATCCCGAAGGGCGTGCTGCTGTACGGCCCGCCCGGCACCGGCAAGACGCTCATCGCGCGCGCCGTCGCGGGCGAGGCGGGCGTGCCGTTCTACTCGATCTCGGGCTCGGACTTCGTCGAGATGTTCGTCGGCGTGGGCGCGAGCCGCGTGCGCGACCTGTTCGAGCAGGCGAAGCAGAACTCGCCGGCGATCATCTTCGTGGACGAGATCGACGCCGTCGGCCGCCACCGCGGCGCCGGCATGGGCGGCGGTCACGACGAGCGTGAGCAGACGCTGAACCAGCTTCTCGTGGAGATGGACGGCTTCGACGTCAAGACGAACGTCATCCTCATCGCCGCGACGAACCGGCCGGACATCCTGGACCCCGCGCTGCTGCGCCCGGGCCGCTTCGACCGGCAGGTCGCCGTCGAGGCGCCGGACCTCAAGGGCCGCGAGGCGATCCTCAAGGTGCACTCGCAGGGCAAGCCGATGGTCCCGGTCGTGGATCTCGCGGGCGTCGCCCGGCGCACGCCGGGGTTCACCGGCGCGGACCTGGCGAACGTGCTCAACGAGGCAGCGCTCCTCACCGCACGCAGCGGGGCCCAGCTCATCGACGACCGCGCGCTGGACGAGGCCATCGACCGCGTGGTCGCGGGCCCGCAGAAGCGCACGCGCGTGATGAACACCAAGGAGCAGAAGATCACGGCGTACCACGAGGGCGGGCACGCCCTGGTCGCCGCGGCGATGCGCTACACCGACCCGGTGACCAAGGTGACGATCCTGCCGCGCGGTCGCGCGCTGGGATACACGATGGTCATGCCGCTCGAGGACAAGTACTCGACGACGCGCAACGAGCTGCTCGACCAGCTCGCCTACGCGATGGGCGGCCGCGTGGCCGAGGAGATCGTGTTCCACGACCCCACCACGGGCGCGAGCAACGACATCGAGAAGGCGACGGCGATCGCCCGCAAGATGGTCACCGAGTACGGCATGAGCGAGCGGGTGGGCGCGATCAAGCTGGGCACCGGCAGCGGCGAGCCGTTCCTGGGCCGCGACATCGGTCACCAGCGCGACTACTCCGAGTCGGTCGCGGGCACCGTGGACCACGAGGTCCGCAAGCTCATCGAGGCCGCGCACGACGAGGCGTGGCTGGTGCTGACCGAGTACCGCGACGTCCTGGACGAGCTGGTGCTGCGCCTTCTCGAGAAGGAGACGCTGGGCACGGCCGAGCTGGCGGAGGTGTTCGCGTCCGTCGTGAAGCGATCTGCCCGTGACGTCTGGCTGTCGAGCGACGAGCGCACCGTCCACACCCGCGGCCCGGTCATGACGCCGGCCGAGAAGGCGGCGATGAACGGGCACAAGGAAGTCGTGCCGCAGGACGAGGCGGTCGTCGACGCCGGCTACCCGGCCGGTCCGGACGCGACGCCGGGCGGGGTCGAGGGCGGCCCGGACGGGGCGGTCTCGGAATGACGCCGCAGGGGCAGTTCGCCCCGGTGTCCGCGCCCGCACGCCGGGCCGCGGACATCCCGCCGTACGACCTCGCGCGCGCGGAGGCGGCGGTTCGTGAGCTCCTCCTCGCCGTGGGCGAGGACCCGGACCGCGAGGGCCTGAGGGAAACCCCGGCGCGCGTGGCACGCGCGTACGAGGAGATCTTCGCCGGCCTGCGCCAGGAGCCGGAGGACGTGCTGACCACCACCTTCGACCTCGGCCACGAGGAGATGGTGCTGGTCAAGGACATCGAGGTCTACTCGACGTGCGAGCACCACCTCGTGCCGTTCCACGGCATCGCCCACGTGGGCTACATCCCGAGCGCCGACGGGCGCATCACCGGCCTGTCGAAGCTGGCGCGCCTGGTCGAGGTGTACGCCCGCAGGCCGCAGGTCCAGGAGCGCATGACGTCGCAGATCGCGGACGCGCTCGTGCGCATCCTCGAGCCGCGCGGCGTGCTCGTGGTCGTGGAGTGCGAGCACCTGTGCATGTCCATGCGCGGGGTCCGCAAGCCCGGGTCCCGCACCGTCACGTCCGCCGTGCGCGGCGTGATGCGCGACGTCGCGACCCGTGCCGAGGCGATGAGCCTCATCATCGGGAAGTGATCCTTGGTCATGCGGCGGGTCTCGCAGGCGTGGTCGGGTGAGCCTGTCGGCTCACCTCGTCGCGCTGCGGCGGGGCCGTCGGTCTCGCAGGCGTGGTCGGGTTCGGAGGCTTCGTCGCCTCCTGGCCGCGATGCGGCCATAGCGGGCCTCCCGGAGCTGTCGGGGGTCGGTCGCACGCTCGTGATGGGCGTCGTCAACGTGACCCCGGACTCGTTCTCCGACGGCGGAGAGTGGTTCGAGCCGGCCGCCGCCGTCGCGCACGGCCTCGAGCTCCTGGGCGAGGGCGCGGACATCCTCGACGTGGGCGGCGAGTCGACCCGCCCGGGGGCCGTGCGCGTGCCCGTCGAGCAGGAGCTGGCGCGGGTGCTGCCCGTGATCCGCCGGCTCGCGGAGCACGGCGCCGTCGTGAGCGTCGACACGACCCGCGCGGTCGTGGCCGAGCGTGCCGTGGAGGCCGGCGCCCGGGTCGTCAACGACGTCTCGGGCGGCCTGGCGGACCCGGACATGGGCCGCGTCGTCGCGGCGACCGGCGCGGCGTACGTCGCGATGCACTGGCGCGGCCACGCGGACGTCATGGACGCGCTCGAGGTGTACGACGACGTCGTGGCCGAGGTGCGCGCCGAGCTCGCCGAGCGCCTGGACGCCCTGCGAGCGGCCGGCGTCCGCGACGAGCAGGTGATCCTCGACCCCGGCCTCGGGTTCGCGAAGGCCGGCGTGCTCAACTGGCCGCTGCTCGCGCACCTGGACGCGTTGCACTCCCTCGGCCGGCCCGTGCTCGTCGGGGCCTCGCGCAAGCGCTTCCTCGGCCATCTCCTGGCCGACTCGTCGGGAGACCCGGCGCCGCCGCGTGCGCGCGACGACGCGACCGCAGCGGTCTCCGCGCTGGCCGCGGCGGCCGGTGCGTGGTGCGTGCGCGTGCACACGGTGCGGGCGAGCGCGGACGCCGTCCGCGTCGCCGCGGCCTGGGCCGACGCCGCCGGTCCGGCTGTGGGCAATGCCACACAGAACGCCGGTCGTGCTGGGGGGCTTGCGTCGACCTGGCAGGATTCGAGGGCAAGCAACGACGACGGGGGGAGACCACGGTGACCACTGCTTACGGATCCGGTGTCCCGGCACCGGACGGGCTGCCGCTCGACCAGATCCGCATCAGCGGCGTGACCGCACGGGGATACCACGGCGTGCTCTCGACAGAGCGGGCCACGGGCCAGGACTTCAGCGCCGACGTGGTGCTGCACGTGGACACGCGTGCCGCCGCGGAGGGCGACCGCCTGGCTGACACCGTCAGCTATGCCGAGGTCGCGCAGGACGTGTACGACGTGCTCGCCGGGGAGCCGGCCGACCTGGTCGAGACGGTGGCCGAGCGCATCGCGGCCGTGGTGCTCGCGCGCCCGCAGGTGATCACGGTGGACGTGAGCGTGCACAAGCCGCACGCGCCGATCCCGGTCCCCTTCGCCGACGTCGAGGTGGCGATCCGGCGCGACCGGGTCCGCACGCCCAGCGTCGCCGCGCCGGCGGCCCCCGCGGCGGAGGCTGCGGCGCAGCCCGGCGCGTTCGCGGCGGAGGAGCCCGAGCCGCAGCAGCCCGCTCCGCACGAGCCGTACGCCGAGCAGTCCGCCGCGCAGCAGTTCGCGGAGCAGGGCTTCGGCGAGCGCGCGGACCCGGCGTACCCCGAGCAGCAGTATGCCGAGCGCGCACCCGCCGGGCAGTACGGCGGGGAGAAGTACGGCGAGGAGCAGTTCGCGGCGGAGCAGTACGCCGCGGCCGCGGCGGTTCCGCCGGCGTTCGCCCCGACGGTGCCGGTGTTCGAGCCCGCCACCCCGGAACCCGCCTACGAGACGCCGTCGTTCGACCCTCCGTCGTACGAGTCCCCCTCGTACGATGCGCCCGCGGCGTTCGAGCCGGCGCCGGCGTTCGAGACCACACGTCCGGTCTTCGAGCCCGCGCCTGCGGCGTTCGAGGCGGCGCCCGCCACATTCGAGCCCGCCGCAGCCTTCGAGGCTCCGCAGGTGTCCGAGAGCACGGCTCCGTGGGCGCCGGAGCCCGTCGCCCCGGCCGAGCCCGCGTGGTTCGAGCAGGCGCAGCAGGAGCCCGTCCAGCACGAGCCGGCGCGCCAGGTGCCGCAGCAGCAGGTGCCCGAGCCGCAGCAGCCGTCCTGGGACGACACGCCCGCGCCGTCCTGGAACGAGGCCCCCACACAGGGGGCGGGTGCTCCCGAGAGTGCGGCCGGCGTCGGGCACGAGGCACCGCACGGCGAGCGGTCGCACGACCGCATGGACGAGGTTCCCGCAGGCTGGGTGGACGTGGTCCTGGCGCTCGGCGCCAACCTGGGCGACCCGCAGGCGACGCTGCGCTCGGCCGTGACGTCGCTCGACCGGGTGTCGGGGCTGCAGATCACGGACGTGTCGCCGCTCGCACGCACGGCCGCCGTCGGCGGACCGGACCAGCCCGACTACCTCAACGCGGTGCTGCTGGCGCGCACGACCCTCTCGGCACGTGACCTCCTCCACGCGGTACAGGGCATCGAGGGCGCGCACGGCCGCGTCCGCGACGAGCGGTGGGGCCCGCGCACTCTCGACATCGACATCATCGTGTACGGCACGCTGACCGCCGTCGCCGACGACCTGGAGCTGCCGCACCCCCGCGCCCACGAGCGCGCGTTCGTGCTGGAGCCCTGGTCGCAGGTGGCTCCTGACGCGGTCCTGCCCGGCCTGGGCGGCGGCCCCGTCGCGGCCCTCGCGGCGACCGCGCCCGACCGCGCCGGCATCCGGTGGCTCGCCCTCGACTGGCTCTCGGACGCGGACCAGACGCAGGGCGGCGCGACCGACGTCGGCCGCGCGCCGTCCATGGCCGAGGCACCTCGACCCCCGTCACAGCCCCACGCGGTGGCCATGCCGCCGTCGGTCGCGCCGGCCGCCGGTCAGCCGGCGCCCGTCGAGGGCGCCCTCCCGCAGGCGTTCGGCGGCGGACCGGTCCCGCCGGCCGTCCCGGGCTCCGTGCCCGTGAGCCCGCAGGTGCTGCAGGCCGACCCGCACCCGCAGGCGATGGGGAGTGGCTCCCTCGGGCACCCGCAGCTCCACACCAGCGGCCCGGCCGTGCCCGCGCCCCAGGAGGCCTTCCTCATGGCGCCACCGGCGCCGACGGTCGCTCCGGCGCCGCCGGCTCCCCCGGTGCCGCTGGCGGTCCGCGAGACCGCCCGCCAGGAGACGACGCACGAGCCGCTCGTGCCCCCCAGCGCCCCGGTGAGCGCGCCGTCCTTCGCCCCGGTGGGCGACGGGCGGCAGGCTCCGCCGGCGATGCCTGTCGGGAACGTGCATGCGGGCGGCGACGAGCCGGCTCGCCCGGTGTTCGCGCCGATCGGCCAGGCGCCGGTGGTCCCGTCCGTGGCGATCCCGCTGCCGGGCGGCCCGATGCCCGGCGCGTCCATGTCCGGCGGCCCGGTGCCCGGCGGTTCCATGACCGGTGCGCCGGCCGCGGGAGGCCTCGTGACCGGGGTCCCGGGCGGCCCGCACGCCGCCCAGGCGGCTCAGGAGTCCTCGGACCTGGTCGACTCGGTGCCGAGCTGGGCCCCGGTGCGCGACGACGGCCGGGGGCGCGACACCTGACATGCGCCGTACTTCCGTCCGGACGCTTCTGCTCGCCCTTGTCGCGGTCGCCGCGGCGGGCTGGCTCCTCCTGCGCGGCCTCGAGGCGCGCGGGGTCTACCTGCCGGCGGTGCCCTGGGTGGTCGACGCCGCGATCCTCGTTCTCGCCGGGATCGTCTTCCGGCTCGGCTGGGCCGTGCGCGCCTACCAGAAGGGCTCCCGGCCGTCGCTCGACGGGCTCCGTGCGGCACGGACGCTCGTGCTCGCCAAGGCCGCGTCGCTGGCGGGCGCGCTGCTCGGCGGCTGGTACGTCGCCCAGATGCTCGTCGTGCTGCCCGACCTCGCGATCGAGCCGCGTCGCGCCCACGCCGTCGCTGCGGGCGTCGCGGCCCTGTGCTCGCTGGTGCTCACGGTGATCGGTCTGGTCGTCGAGAAGTTCTGCGAGCTGCCGCCGCCCGGCGACGACTCGACGGGTGGCGGCCGGGGCGTCGTGCGGCCCCGGGCCGCCGAGGCCGACGAGGGGCGCACCGGCGAGGACGGCTCGCCCGCCCCCGCCTGAGGCCGTTCCGGCGCCGGTGTGGGGTGTGCGACACCGGTCCGGAGCGACGCACCAGGGTCCGTTCCGCCGCGCGGATGGGACAATGGCGGCATGACCAGCCCGTTCGACCCGCCGGCAGTGACCTGGAGCCGCGTGTCTCCCCGGCTCGTGACCGCGCGGCTGGTTCCAGCCGCCATCACCCTCGGGATCCCGGTCCTGGTGGGCGTCGCCCTGGCCTTCGCCGCGTCGCCGTGGTTCTGGATCCTGGCGGGCATCCCGGCGGCGATCTTCGCCCTGGTGGCCTTCGTGGTGCCGCGCCAGGTCCGCGCGATCGGCTACGCGGAGCGCGACGACGACCTCCTGATCCGCAAGGGCCTCATGTTCCGGTCCTTGACGGTCGTGCCGTACGGCCGCATGCAGTACGTGGACGTGGAGGCAGGTCCGCTGGACCGCAAGCTCGGCCTGGCGAAGGTCCAGCTCCACACGGCATCGGTCGGCACCGACGCGCAGATCCCGGGCCTGCCCCCGGACGAGGCGGCGCGCCTGCGTGACCGGCTCGCGTCGCGCGGCGAGGCCAGGCTGGCGGGGCTGTGAGCGCGGAGCCCGAGGTCAGGGCCGTGGCCGCTGACGACCTGGAGTGGCGTCGCGTCCACCCCGTGACGCCGCTCGTGCGGGGCTGGACGGTCCTGGCGGCGGCCCTGGTCATCCTGGGCCAGCAGTCGGCGGACGACAGCGCCCGGGGCGGCGGCCTGATCGCCCTGCTGCGCAGCGGCCTGTGGTGGACGGTGCTGGTGGCGCTCGCGCTGGTCGCGCTCATCGGCTTCGGGTATGCCGCCCTCGCATGGCGCATGACGGCGTACGCGGTGGGCGAGGAGACGGTCCACATGCGCAAGGGCGTCCTGTTCCGGCAGCACCGGCACGCTCGCCTCGACCGGTTGCAGGCCGTCGACATCCGCCGTCCGCTCGTGGCGCGCTTCTTCGGGCTGTGCGAGCTGACGCTCGAGGTCGCGGGCGGCGGCGACTCCGGCGTCGCGATCGGCTTCCTGCGGGACGCGGACGCCGCCGAGCTGCGGGCCGAGCTCCTGGCCCGGTCGGCGGGTGTGCGCACGCCCGGGCACGGCACGCAGCCGGGGACCGCCGGGCCCGGCACCTCCCTGCCCGGCGCCACAGCGCCGCCCGGGACCGCCGCGCCCGACGCCGTCGGCGCGCCTGGCGCTGACGCCCCGCTGCGCGCGGACGGCGCCTTGGGTGAGGGAACGGCGGGCGACGTGGTGCACCCGGGTGCCCGACCGGCGTCGGGCAGCGCGACGCGCCCGGCGTTGCTGGAAGCGCCCGAGAACTTGGTCCTGACCGTCCCGGCGGTGCGGCTGATCGCCTCGCTGCTGCGCAGCAGCGCGACGATCGGCCTGGTGGTCTTCCTCGTGGGCCTCGTCGTCGTCGTGAGCGTGACGGGCCGGCCGGGCATCGCGTTGTCGATGCTGCCCGCCGTGCTGGGCGCGGGTGGCTACCTCTTCAACCGGTTCACCAACGAGTTCGACTTCCGCGTCGCGATCAGCGCCGACGGCATCCGGCTGCGCCACGGCCTGCTGGAGACGCGCGCTCAGACCATCCCGCCCGGCCGCGTCCAGGCCGTGGGCCTGACGCAGGGTCTGCTCTGGCGGGGGCGCGACTGGTGGCGCGTGCAGGTCAACGTGGCCGGGTACGGCGAGAAGGCCCAGACGAACGACGTGCTGCTCCCGGTGGGCACGCGTGAAGAGGCCCTGGTGGTGCTGTCGCTCGTGCTGCCCGACCTCGGCGTGGAGGACGCGAGGGCCCTGCTGGAGGAGGGCCTGTCGGGCGACTCCTCGGTCGGCGGCCGGTTCACCGGCTCGCCGCGGCAGGCCCGCGTCCTCGACCCGATCGCGTGGCGGCGGAACGGCTTCAGCGTGACGGGCCGCGCGCTGCTGCTGCGGCGCGGGCGCCTCAACCGGTCCCTCGACGTGGTGCCGCACGAGCGCACCCAGTCCCTCGCCGTCGTGCAGGGCCCGTGGCAGCGCCGGCTCGGCCTGGCCACGTTCGCCGTGCACTCGACGCAGGGCCCGGTGGGCCCCGTCGCGCCGCACCTCGACGCCGGGGACGCCGCCCGGCTGCTCGACGAGCAGGCGCGGCGCGCCCGCACCGCCCGCGCGAGCGCGGGACCCGAACGATGGATGGAGCTGCCCCGTGACTGAGCCGAACTCTCGCCGCGACGCCCCGGCAGCCGACGGCCGGACCGGTATGCGGGCGGGACGCCTGGGCGTCGGCGTGGTGGGCGCGGGCCGGGTCGGCGCCGTGCTCGGCAGTGCGCTGCGAGCCACCGGCCACGCCATCGTCGGTGCCACGGCCATCTCCGAGGCGTCGCGCGAGCGCGCCGACGCGCTCCTTCCCGGGGTGCCCCTGCTCGAGGTGCCGGAGGTGGTGGAGCGCGCGGAGCTCGTCCTGCTCGCGGTGCCCGACGACGCCCTGGCCGGCCTGGTCCTGGGCCTTGCCGAGGTCGGCGCCTGGCAGCCCGGGCAGCTCGTGGTGCACACGTCCGGGCGCTACGGGGTCTCCGTCCTCGAACCGGCCCGCGCAGCCGGAGCGATCCCGCTCGCGGTGCACCCTGCGATGACGTTCACCGGCACGTCGCTGGACCTGGCGCGGCTGGAGGGCTGCACGTTCGCCGTGACGGCGCCGGCGGCGGTGCAGCCGATCGGACAGGCGCTGGTCGTGGAGATCGGCGGGGAGCCCGTGATCGTCCCGGAGGAGACCCGCGGCCTCTACCACGCGGCCCTCGCGCACGGCGCGAACCACCTGGTGGTGCTGGTCGCCCAGGCCGCGCAGGCGCTGGAGGCCGCGGGCATCGAGAAGCCCGGCCGGGTGCTCGCGCCGCTCCTCTCGGCCGCGCTCGACGGTGCGACGCGGGCCGCCGACGCCCGCGAGGGCGTCGGCCCGGGCGCGATCTCCGCGCTGACCGGCCCGGTCTCGCGGGGCGACGTCGGGACGGTCGAGGAGCATCTGGCCGTGCTCGCCGACCTCGCTGCTCGCACCGGGGCCACCGACATCCCCGACAGCTACCGGGAGCTCGCCCGCGGCGCCGCGCGCCGCGCGCTGGCGAGCCACCGGATCGACGACACGGCGGCTCAGGCGTTGCTCGACGCCCTGGGCGGGCCGGAGTCCGCAGGAAGGAGCACCCCATCATGACGACGGACCCCGGCGCCGAGGCAGAAGCCGAAGCGATGCCTGCCGAAGGAGAACCGGACGCGCCCGGCCCGCTCGTGGCCCGCACGCGCGGCGAGCTGCGCGACGCGCTGGTCCGCTGGGCGATCGCCGCCCCGATCGATGCCGAGCCCGGCCGCCGCGCCGTCGTCATGACGATGGGCGCGCTGCACGACGGGCACCTGGAGCTGGTCCGGCGCGCCCGCAAGGAGGCCGGCCCGGCCGGCCAGGTCGTCGTGACGATCTTCGTCAACCCGCTGCAGTTCGGGAAGGGCGAGGACCTGGACAGCTACCCGCGGGACCTCGACGGGGACGTCGCCAAGCTGGCGACCGTGGGCGCCGACGTCGTCTTCGCGCCGACACCGGAGGTGGTGTACCCGGACGGCGGCCCGGTCGTGCGGGTCTCGGCGGGACGCGCGGGCGAGGTGCTGGAGGGGGTGTTCCGGCCCGGCCACATGGACGGCGTGCTGACGGTGGTGCTCAAGCTCGTGCACCTGGTGCGGCCGGACGTGGCGCTGTTCGGGCAGAAGGACGCCCAGCAGCTCCTGGCGGTACGGCGCATGGTGCGCGACCTGGATCTCGACATCGAGGTCGTCGGCGTGCCGACGGTGCGCGAGCCGGACGGGCTCGCCATGTCCTCCCGCAACGCGTACCTCGCACCGCAGGACCGGGAGCGTGCTCGCGCCCTGTCGCGCGCGCTGCGCGCAGGTGCCGCGTCCGGGTCGGAGGGGGCCGGCGCGGTGCTGGCCGCGGCGTCGGGAATCCTCAACGCCGCAGGGGGTGTTGTGGTGGATTACCTGGCTCTCGTTGATCCGGCTACCGTGGAGGACGTGCCGGCGGACCACACCGGTCCCGCGCTCCTCCTCGTGGCCGCGCGCGTGGGCACGACCCGACTGATCGACAACCAGGCCGTCGACGTCGTCGGACCGCCCGTGGCTGCTCCTGCCCCGGTGTCCGTGGCGGCGCCGTCCGGCCAGGAGGCAACGCCGTGACCGAGTACCAGCCCGCCCCTGCACCCGTGCGCAGACCGTCGTCGCTGCAGCGGCCCATGATGATCGCCAAGATCCACCGCGCGACCGTCACGCAGGCCGACCTGCACTACGTGGGGTCCATCACGGTGGACGCCGACCTGCTCGACGCAGCGGACCTGATCCCCGGGCAGCAGGTGGACGTGGTCGACGTGACGAACGGGGCCCGGCTGACCACGTACGTGATCCCGGGCGACCCGGGATCCGGGCAGATCTGCATCAACGGCGCGGCCGCGCACCACGTGCACCCGGGCGACGTCGTGATCCTGATCGCCTACGGCATGCTGTCCGACCACGACGCGCGCACCTTCCTGCCGAGCGTCGTCTTCGTCGACGAGCACAACCGCATCGTCGAGGTCGACGACGAGCCGGGGCACGTGCCCGACGGGTACGGCCTCGAGGAGAGCGGGATCCCGATCGAGCCGTTCCAGGAGGCGGGGCTCGTGCGGACGGCGTCGGGGCGCGCGTCGGGCGAGACGCACGGCTTCGCGCAGGTCACGCCCGTGGGCGTGCCGACGGGCCCGGTGCCTGGCGTTCCGACCGGGCCTGTGCCCGCCCTGACGACAGGCCCGGTGCCTGGCGTTCCGACCGGCCCCGTGCCGGCCGTGGCGACAGGCCCCGTGGCCGCCGTGACGGGCCCCGTGCCCGTGGCACCGCGCACCGCGCTGGAGTCCGCCACGCCCGGCGCGACCGACCGGCAGACCGGCGGCTCGGGCGCCACCGGCCCGTCGGGCCTGACGCCCGCGCAGGCGGCTCGGCTCGCCCAGATCGGCTTCGCGCAGGCCGACGTCTCCCCGAACGAGTCGCGGTGACGACGGCGGCGCCAGGCCCGGCCCCGCGTCTGGCGCGCACGCTCGCCGCGCCCGCCCCGGGGTGGACCACCCGCGTGGACGCGATCGTCGTCGGCTCCGGGATCGCCGGTCTCACGGCCGCGCTGGAGCTGCGCACGCGCGTGCCCCGGGTGCTGCTGGTGACGAAGGGCGAGCTCTCGTCCGGCTCCACCGTCTGGGCGCAGGGCGGCATCGCCGCGGCCCTCGACCCGGAGGACTCGCCGGAGGCGCACCTGGCGGACACGCTTGCCGCAGGCGGCGGCCTGAGCGACCCCGACGCCGTGAAGGTGCTGGTCACCGAGGGTCCCGAGCGGGTGCACGAGCTGGTGGCGCGCGGCGCCGTGTTCGACAAGACGGGCAACGGTGCGATCGCGCTGACGCGCGAGGGTGGGCACCGGGCGGACCGGATCGCGCACGCGGGCGGCGACGCGACCGGCGCGGAGATCTCGCGCGCGCTCGTGGCCCAGATCGACGCGGTCCGGGACGACCCCGGGATCGAGGTCGTGGAGAACGCGCTGGTCCTGGACATCCTCACCGGCGCGCCGGACGCGCAAGGCCGGCGCGCGGCCCGCGGCGTGACGCTGCACGTGCGCGGGACCGGCTCGCGAGACGGCGTCGGCGCGGTCCTGGCGCCGGCCGTCATCCTCGCGACGGGCGGGATCGGGCAGATCTATCGGTCGTCGACGAACCCGGCAGGGGCGACCGGCGACGGCATCGCGGCGGCGCTGCGCGCGGGCGCGGTGCTCGCCGACCTGGAGTTCGTGCAGTTCCACCCGACCGTGCTGTGGCTCGGGTCGGGCGCGAAGGGCCAGCTGCCGCTGATCAGCGAGGCGGTGCGCGGCGAGGGCGCCTGGCTGCTCGACGTCGACGGCCGCCGCTTCATGCCCGCGGTGCACGAGATGGCGGAGCTGGCCCCGCGGGACGTCGTCGCGCACGCGATCGTGCGGCAGATGACCGCGACGGGCGCCGACAACGTGCTGCTGGACGCGCGCCACCTCGGTGCGGACTTCCTGCGCGCGCGGTTCCCGACGATCACCGAGCGCCTCCTCGCGAACGGCATCGACTGGACCGAGGAGCCGGTGCCCGTGGCGCCGGCGCAGCACTACCACTCGGGCGGCGTCGTCACCGACCTGCTCGGACGGTCCTCGGTCGACGGCTTGTACGCGGTGGGTGAGGTGGCCTGTACGGGCGTGCACGGCGCCAACCGTCTCGCGTCGAACTCGCTCCTGGAGGGCCTGGTGTTCGCCTATCGGGCGGCGCGGGACGTGGCGGTGCGGTACGCGGCAGGCGAGCTGCGGGACGCGGCCGACCCGGTCGAGCGGCCGGGTGGCAGCGCACTCGTGGCCGCTACTGCACGGTCGCGGGTCCAGAAGGTCATGTCGGGCGGGTCGGGCGTGATCCGTTCGGCGACGTCGCTCGAGGCTGCCGACGAGCGCCTCGCCGCCGTCCGCGCCGACGCCCACCGGCGGTCGGACGTGGTCGCGGAGCCCCAGGCCGCCGAGTGGGAGACGACGAACGTGCACCAGGTGTCCCGCGCGCTCACCCGCGCGGCCTGGGAGCGCACGGAGACCCGGGGCGGGCACTACCGCGTCGACTTTCCGACGACGGAGTCCGAGTGGGCGCGTCGCGTCCTGGTCTCGCTGGACGACGACGGCACGCTGCGCGTGCGGTGACCCTTCGAGGCGTGGGGGGGGGTTGTGGGGGGGGGGGGGGGGGGGGGGGGGGGGGGGGGGGGGGGGGGGGGGGGCGCCCCCGCGGGGCCCAGGACG
>NZ_JAKGSG010000040.1 GCF_021568775.1 Antribacter soli
CGCATGATCGGCAGTTCAAGCTGCCGATCATGCGACGAACTACCGATCACACGGGGCCGCGGAGGACGAACCGCGCCCGCGCGCCCGGCGGGAGCTGGCCGGCGAGCGGTACGTCCTCGGCCACGACCGCGCCGACGACCGGGTAGCCGCCCGTAACCGGCCGGTCGGCGAGGAAGAGCACCGGCTGCCCGTCCGGCGGCACCTGGATCGCCCCGGTGACGCAGCCCTCGCTCGGCAGCTCGCCCTCCCGCGCGTGGGTGAGCGCCTCGCCGGACAACCGGAGTCCCACCCGGTTGGATCGTTCCGTGACCAGCCAGTCCTGTCCGGTCAGGGACTCGATCGCGGTCGCGTCGAACCAGTCGTCGCGCGGTCCGAGCACGATCCGCAGGCGCACGACGTCGCCCGGCGCGGGCAGCGGGTCAGCGTCCGACTCTGCGGGAGCCGGGTCGACCGCCGGCAGGCCGTGTCGTGGGGTCGAGACCGGGAGCACCGTCCCTGCGGTGAGCGGCGCGGGCCCGAGGCCGCCGAGCACGTCCGTGGACCGGCTGCCCAGCACGGGCGGCACGTCCAGGCCGCCCCTGACCGCGAGGTAGGTCCGCACGCCACGGTCGGGCGGGTCGAGCACGAGCTCCTCGCCGTCGTGCAGCAGGAACGGCTCCCTGGGGCCGGGGCGGCGCTCGACGCCCGACGCCGGGACGACGGTCAACGGTGCCGGTGCGCCGGCCGTCGCGACGACCAGCGACCCTCGGGCCCGGACCCGCAGCCCGTACGCCGCCTCGATCGCGGCCGCGCCCGGCTCGTTGCCCACGGCCCGGTTCGCCGCGCGCAGCGCAGCCGGGTCCAGGGCGCCGGACGGTGACGCACCGGCGCCGGCCCCGCGGGGCCTCCCGAGGTCCTCGACGAGGCTCACGGCGGCCGCGACGACCTCGAGCGCCGGCCCGTTCTCCGACGTCGGACCGGTCGCCTCAGGACTCGACCGGGCGGCGGGTCCGACGGCGTGCGCCGGGACCGGGACGAAGCGGACCCTGTCCCCGGGCCGCAGGAGGGCCGGGCGCTCGCGGTCGGCGTCCCACACGGCGACCCGCGTTGTCCCGACGAGCTGCCACCCGCCCGGGCTCTCCCGCGGGTAGACGCCGCTGTACGGGCCTGCGAGCGCGACCGATCCGGCGGGCACGCGGGTGCGTGGCGTGACACGCCGAGGAACCAGGAGGGCGGCGTCGTCGCCGGTCAGGTACGCGAAGCCAGGCGCGAAGCCGACGAAGCCGACGGTCCAGGCGGCCGCCGTATGGCGGCGCACCAGCTCCTCGGGGCTCCAGCCCAGGAGGCCGGCGACCTCGGCGAGGTCCTCGCCGTCGTAGACCGTGGGGATCTCGACCGTGCCGGCCGCCGCGGCCGGACGTCGGACCAGCGACCGCCGGCACAGCTCCGCCGCGAGCCCGGCGGCGCTGACTGCCGACGGCCGGAAGGGGACCAGCAGGGTGCGCGCGCCCGGCACGGGCTCGCCGACGCCCGCGACCGGGCTCTCCGCGAGTGACTCGAACAGGGCGATCGCCTGGTCGAGGTCGTCCACCTCGACGAGCAGCGCGTCGTCCCGGGCGGTGAGGATCCGCACGCTCACCCGCCCGGCGTACCCGGCGCGGCGGCGCGCGACGCCGGAAGGCCCAGCGCAAACGGCGCGAGGCGCACGCCCTCGGCGTCGAACACCGCGCGGATGCGCTCCGCCATGGCGACCGCGTCCGGGGAGTCCCCGTGCACGCAGATCGAGTCGGCCTGGACGGGCACCACGGTGCCGTCGACGGCGACGACGACGCCCTCGGTGACCAGGCGCAGCATGCGCCGGGCGACGTCGTCCGGGTCGTGCAGCACGGCGCCCGGTTCGCGCCGCGGGACGAGGCGCCCCTCTGGCGTGTACGCCCGGTCGGCGAACGCCTCCGCCGCGGTGCGCAGGCCTGCGGCCCCGGCCGCGGAGAGGGCCGCGCTTCCGGGCAGCCCCAGCATCACGAGCGAGGGGTCGACGGCCGCGACCGCGACGGCGACCGCCGTCGCGACCCGCTCGTCCACGGCTGCCGTGTTGTAGAGGGCACCGTGCGGCTTGACGTACGTGACGGTGCCGCCCTCGGCGGCGGCCAGGCCCTTGAGCGCGCCGACCTGGTAGACGACGTCGGCCTCGAGCTCGTCGCTCGGCACGTCCATGTTCCGTCGGCCGAAACCAGCGAGGTCGCGGTAGCCGACGTGCGCGCCGAGCGCGACGCCGCGGGCCACCGCGCCCTGGACCGTCCGGCGGATGGTCGCAGGGTCGCCCGCGTGGAACCCGCACGCGACGTTCGCGCTGGTGACGATCGCGAGCATGCGCTCGTCGTCGCCGAGGGTCCAGCGGCCGAACCCCTCGCCGAGGTCGCTGTTGAGGTCCATCGACGGCATGTGGTCAGTCTGACCTCGCGCGTTGCGTATCCGCAACGGCCGGCCGGCCCGGCAGGGGACAGGCCGCGTCGTCGTGCCCACGCCCGACGGAGCCGCGCCCGGCCCTGGCCCGCCACGGCGCCCGCTCCGCCGCGCGAAGTACCGTGTGCCGGTGAGCACTTCCGACGCCCCCGGCACGCTGCCCGTCTTCGCCGCCCCGTCCGCCGTCGAGCCGGGTCTGGACCCGGCGTGGGTCGCTCGCGTGGTCGAGCTCGCCCTCGACGAGGACCTCGGCCCCGCTCCGGGGCGGGACGTGACCACCCAGGCGACCGTCCCGGCGTCGGCCACGGGGACGGCGGACCTCGTGGCGCGCGAGGACGGCGTCGTGGCCGGCCTGGTCGTGGTGCCGGAGGTCCTGGCGCAGGTGGCCCGACGGCTGGGCCTGGGCGAGCCGGCAGTGACGTTCCACGCGCAGGACGGCGAGGCCGTCGCGAAGGGCCAGGTGCTCGCCGCCCTCAGCGGCCCCACGCAGGTGCTGCTCATCGCCGAGCGGACACTGCTGAACCTGGCGAGCCGGGCGTCGGGGGTCGCGACGGCGGCGGCCGCGTGGACGCGCGAGCTCGCGGGCACGGGTGCTCAGGTCCTCGACACGCGCAAGACCACGCCGGGCCTGCGGGCCCTGCAGAAGTACGCGGTGCGGGCTGGTGGCGGCACGAACAAGCGCATGGGCCTGTACGACGTCGCGATGGTCAAGGACAACCACGTCGTCGCGGCGGGGTCGGTGCGGGCCGCGATCGAGGCCGTGCGCCGCGCGTTCCCCGACGTCCTGGTGCAGGTCGAGGCCGACACGACCGCCCAGGCCGTCGAGGCGCTCGACGCCGGCGCGGACTTCCTCCTGCTCGACAACATGCCCACGCCCGTCCTGGCCGAGACCGTCGCCGCGGTACGCGCGCGAGAGGGCCGCGACGGCGTCCCTGCGCACGTCGAGCTCGAGGCCACCGGCAACCTCACGCTCGACCGTGCCCGAGAGGTCGCCGCCACGGGCGTCGACTATCTGTCCGTCGGCGCGCTCACGCACAGCGCCCCGATCCTGGACCTCGCCCTGGACCTGCGCCCGGCCTGACCCGGTCGTCGAGTGCGGGACATCTGTTGGGTCCGGGGCCTCGGACCCAGCAGATGTCCCGCACTCAACGGGAGGGCACCCGGGTGAAAGGGGGTGCCGCCCCGACGTGGGGCACCTCACGTGCCCGCCGGCCGGTACCGGGCTGCAGGCGGGTCGGGCCGCCTCGGTAGGATTGCGGGGTGACCACCGACCCAAGCTCCACGCCGGGCGTGCCCGCCGACGCTCCCGAGACCGACGACCTGCCCGAGCAGCTCCGGATCCGGCGCGAGAAGCGCGAGCGCCTGCTCGCCAAGGGTGTCGAGGCGTATCCGGTGGGCGTCCCGGTGACGCGCACGATCGCGGCGGTCCGCGAGGGATACGGTCACCTCGAGGCGGGGCAGGAGACGGACGACGTCGCAGGCATTGCCGGCCGTGTCGTGTTCCTGCGCAACACCGGGAAGCTGTGCTTCGTCGCACTTCAGGACGGTGAGGGAAATCGTCTTCAGGCGATGCTCAGCCAGGCCGTGGTGGGCGAGGAATCACTCGCGGACTTCAAGAGCGACGTCGACCTCGGTGACCATCTCTTCGTGCACGGCCGGATCGGTTCGTCGCGCCGCGGTGAGCTGAGCGTGTTCGTGGACGAATGGCAGATCGCCGCCAAGTCGCTGCGCCCTCTCCCGGTGCTGTACAAGGACCTTTCCGAGGAGGCGCGGGTCCGCCGTCGCTATGTGGACCTGATTGCTCGCCCGGCCGCGCGCGACATGGTGCGTTTCCGTGCCGGTGTGGTGCGTTCCCTGCGCGATAATTTCCACCGTCGGGGCTTCCTGGAGATCGAGACCCCGATGCTCCAGACGCAGGCCGGCGGCGCCACTGCGCGTCCTTTCTCGACCCACATGAATGCCTTCGACATGGAGCTGTTCCTGCGCATCGCGCCGGAGCTGTTCCTCAAGCGCGCCGTGGTGGGTGGCGTGGAGAAGGTGTTCGAGATCAACCGCAACTTCCGCAACGAGGGCGCCGACTCCACGCACTCGCCCGAGTTCGCGATGCTCGAGGCCTACGAGGCGTACGGCGACTACGACACCATCGGCGCGTTGACGCAGGACCTCGTGCAGACCGCGGCCCAGGAGGTGCTGGGCACCACGCTGATCACGCTGTCCGACGGAACCGAGTACGAGGTGGGCGGCGAATGGCCGCGCCTGCGGATGTACGACTCGCTGTCGGAGGCGCTCGGCGAGGAGATCACGGCGGACACGTCGGTGGAGCACCTCGAGAAGCTCGCGGACCGGCTCGGCATCGAGCTGGCCACGAAGCGGGTCATCAGCCACGGCAAGCTCGTCGAGACGCTGTGGGAGCACCAGGTGGGCGACCACCTGTACGCGCCCACGTTCGTCCGTGACTTCCCGGTGGAGACCTCCCCGCTCACCCGTGACCACCGGTCCTCGAAGGGCCAGGTCGAGAAGTGGGACCTCTACGTGCGCGGCTTCGAGCTGGCGACCGGCTACTCGGAGCTTGTGGACCCCGTGATCCAGCGGCAGCGCTTCGAGGCGCAGGCGCTGCTCGCCGCGGCGGGCGACGACGAGGCCATGCGCGTCGACGAGGACTTCCTGGAGGCGATGGAGCACGCCATGCCGCCGGCCGGCGGCATGGGCATGGGTATCGACCGTCTCCTGATGGCGCTCACCGGTCACGGAATCCGCGAGACGATTCTTTTCCCGCTCGTCAAGCCACAGGCCTGACGACCAGCGCGAGGATGTGGTGATGGATACCTTCTGGGCAAGTGTTGCGGCTCTGGTCCCTTCGGCGGGCGTGGGCCTGCTGTTCTGGTTCGCGATGCGAAAGATCGTTCGCGCCGACCGTGACGAGCGGCTCGCACTGGACCGAATGGACCGCGAGCGGCTGTCCGCAGAACGGTCCGCAGAACCGGCCGTGCAGCCTGCTGATGACGGCACAGCCCGGCCGTCCGCGGGAAATGAGGCCGGGCACTAGCGGACCTTTCCGTTGATGCCCTGGCGATCATCGTGGGTGAACCACCCGCCGGGCCGATTTTCGCGCGGGCGTTTTCCCGTGGCATTATTGACAGATAATGGCCCGGTAGGGCATGCTCACGAACTGCACGAGCTTTAAAAGGGTTGGCGCGGAAAGGTGGGCCAGATGGTTCAGAAGGTTCAGGTTGTTCTGGTGGACGACATCGACGGCGGGGTCGCCGAGGAGACCGTGACTTTCGGTCTCGACGGTGTCTCCTACGAGATCGACCTCAGCGCCGCGCACGCGTCCGAGCTCCGTGAGGCTTTCGCCATGTGGGTCGGGCATGCCCGGAAGGCGTCGTCGCGTCCTGCGGCCGCCCGCCCGGCCGCCCGCCGCTCGCGCGGTTCGTCGAACACGGCTGCGGTGCGCGAGTGGGCGAAGTCGACCGGTCTTGCGGTGAGCGACCGCGGACGGATCTCCACGGAGATCCAGGAGGCGTACGACAAGGCGCACGCCTGACACGACGCTTGTCCTCGGAGCCCCGGCACGTCATCGACGTCGCCGGGGTTCCTTGCGTCACAGCCGCGGGCCGGGGCTGTGGACGGCCGTCCGGCGGGCGCCCGCGCGGACCTACGCTTGTGACATGGCCTCTTCCCCGTCCCGCTCGCTGTGGATCGGCAGCTACCCTCGCCGCGACGCGGCCGCCGGCACCGGCGAGGGCGTGTGGCGCGTCGCCGTGGACGCGGCCGGCGCCTTCGGCCCCGCCGAGCGCGTCGTCGAGGTCCCCGCACCGTCGTTCCTCGCCCTGCACCCGTCGGGGCGCGCGCTCTACGCGGTCACGGAGACGGACCAGGGCGCGCTCACGGCCTTCGCGCTGCCCGACGCCGGAGGGCCGGCTCCCACCGGCACCGTCGACTCCGGCGGAGCTCACCCGTGCCACGTGGTCGCGACGACGGACCACGTCTGGGTCGCGAACTACTCCAGCGGCACGGCCGGCGTGTGGCCGGTGGACGCCGACGGCCGGCTCACGGGGGAGGGCCGCATCTTCGAGCACACGGGCAGCGGTCCCGAGACCGACCGGCAGGAGGGGCCGCACGCCCACTACGTGCACGTGCAGGGCGACCGCGTGCTGGTCAGCGACCTCGGCACGGACGAGCTGCGGGCGTACCCGCTCGACGGTTCGGGTGAGGGCAGCGTCGTCGCGACCCTGCCTCCCGGCACCGGGCCGCGGCACCTGGTGGAGCGTGCGGACGGGACGGTGCTCGTGGCCGGAGAGCTCGACTGCCGCCTGCACGTGCTGGTCCCCGACGACGGGGGTGCGCTGCGGCACGCCGGCTCCGTCCCGCTCACCGGCGCGACCTCGGCCGACGGGTCGGCGGGCTTCCCGGCGCACGTCACGCTCAGCCCGGACGGGCGCCGCGTCTACACGGGGGTGCGCGGGCCGGACGTGCTCGCGGTGCTCGCGGTGAGCCCCGCCGAGGGCGAGGGCGACGGGGACGTCGTCGGGCACCTGCGGCTGGAGCACCTGGCGGACGTGCCGCTGGGGGCCGCCACGTGGCCGCGCCATCACGCGGTCCTGGACGGCCCGGACCAGGACCTCGTCGTCGTGGCGGCGCAGGGGACCGACGCGCTGCTGTCGGTCACGGTCGACCGCGGGACCGGCAAGGGCGAGGTCGTGGGGACCCTCCGCCTGCCGGTGCCTCCCGCCTGCGTGCTGGAGGCGTAGTGCGCGACACGGTGCCCCCTCACCTCGCGGAGCCCGACGCGCCGCGCCCCCTGCGGGTCGCGATGGTCTCGGTCCACACGTCGCCGCTGGAGCAGCCCGGCACCGGCGACGCCGGCGGCATGAACGTCTACGTGCTCGAGCTGTCGCGCGCGCTCGCGCGGCACGGCGTGCAGGTCGAGATCTACACGCGGGCGACGACGTCGGCGCAGCCCAAGGTGGTCGACGCCGAGCCCGGGATCCGGGTGGTGCACATCCCGGCCGGGCCGTTCGAGGGCCTGGACAAGAACGACCTGCCGGGCCAGCTCTGCGCCTTCACCGCGGGCGTCCTGCGGGCCGAGGCGCACCGGCCCGAGGGCTGGTACGACGTGGTGCACACGCACTACTGGCTGTCGGGGCAGGTCGGCTGGCTCGCCGCGGAGCGGTGGGACGTCCCGCTGGTACACACCATGCACACGATGGCGCGCGTGAAGAACGCCGCGCTCGCGCCCGGCGACTCACCCGAACCGCGGGGCCGGATCATCGGCGAGGAGCAGGTCGTCGCGGAGGCGGACGCCCTCGTCGCCTCCACGGAGCAGGAGGCCGAAGACCTCGTCCGCGACTACGCGGCCGACCCCGCGCGTGTGCACGTGGTCGCGCCGGGCGTGGACCTCGACGTGTTCTCGCCGCTCGGCGCGGTCCCCGGCGCCGCGGCCGACGACGGCGTGGTCCCGGACGTCGGAGCTGCCGCCGCCGCGGCCGACGACGGCGTGGTCCCGGACGTCGGAGCTGCCGCCGCCGCGGCCGACGACGGCCGTGCGGCCCGCGCCGAGGCGCGCCGCGCCCTTCGCCGTCGGCTCGACCTGCCGGAGCACCGGCCGGTGGTCCTGTTCGCCGGTCGCGTTCAGCTCCTCAAGGGCCCCGACGTGCTGGTCCGGGCGCTGGGGGAGTGGCCCGGGACGGACGGCACCGCGGACGGCACCCCGGGCGGCGGGACCGCGCGGGGCGACCGGTCCGGCGTCGTGCAGCGGCCCCTGCTGGTGGTCCTCGGCGGGCCGTCGGGTCGTCGTACCGCGGTCCGGGAGCTGGAGGCGCTGGCCTATCAGGCGGGGGTGGCCGACGACGTCGTCGTGCGTCCGCCGGTGCCGCGCGAGACGCTCGTGGAGTACTTCCGGGCGTCCGACCTGGTGGCGGTGCCGTCGCACAACGAGTCGTTCGGGCTGGTCGCCGCGGAGGCGCAGGCGAGCGGCACGCCCGTGATCGCGGCTGCCGTCGGCGGCCTGCGGACCGTCGTGGAGGACGGGATCTCCGGCGTCCTCGTCCCGGACCACGAGCCGGCGACGTGGGCGCGCGTCCTGGCGGATCTGCTGGGCGACGACGAGCGCCGGGAACGGCTCGCCGCCGGCGCGCGCCGTTCGGCGGCGCGGTTCGGCTGGGAGGCGGCGGCGCGGCAGATGCTCGACGTGTACGAGCAGGCCCGCAAGGTGCGCGCCACCCGCTGATCCGGAGGTGAGAATGGCGACATGCCGATCACCGGAGAGTACGGCCCCAGCCCGTCCGAGCGTGCACGCAGGCAGGTGGAGCGATACGAGGCGTCGGGTGGGACCGAGGGCACCCTGCTCATGGGCAAGCCGTGCGTCATCCTCACGACGCGCGGGGCCAAGACCGGGAAGGTCCGCAAGGTTCCGCTGATGCGGGTCGAGCACGAGGGCGTCTATGCGGTCGTCGCGTCGCTGGGCGGCGCGCCCAAGCACCCCGTCTGGTACTACAACGTCGTCGCCCACCCCGAGGTGGAGCTGCAGGACGGGCCCGCGAAGCACGAGTACGTGGCCCGCGAGGTCACCGGCGACGAGAAGGCCGTGTGGTGGGAGCGCGCCGTCGCGGCGTGGCCCGACTACGCCCGGTATCAGAAGCGCACGGACCGCGAGATCCCGGTGTTCGTGCTCGAGCGCGAGGATCGGTGACCACCCTTCGGGACTGCCTGCCACAGCCCGGAGGACAGTGCAGGATGGTGCCATGACCTACACCCTCGTGCTGCTCCGCCACGGCGAGAGCGAGTGGAACGCCAAGAACCTGTTCACCGGCTGGGTGGACGTCGCGCTGTCGGAGAAGGGCACCGAGGAGGCCAAGCGCGGCGGCGAGCTCCTGAAGGACGCCGGCGTGACGCCGGACGTGGTCCACACGTCGCTCCTTCGCCGCGCGATCATGACGGCGAACCTCGCCCTGGACACCGCGGACCGGCACTGGATCCCCGTGAAGCGCTCCTGGCGCCTCAACGAGCGCCACTACGGCGCGCTGCAGGGCAAGGACAAGAAGCAGACGCTGGCCGAGTTCGGCGAGGAGCAGTTCATGCTCTGGCGCCGCTCGTACGACGTGCCGCCGCCCGAGATCGAGCTGGGCTCGGAATTCTCGCAGGACTCGGACCCGCGCTACGCCGACGCCCCCGTGGTTCGCACGGAAGCCCTCAAGCAGGTGCTCGACCGCGCGCTGCCGTACTGGGAGGCGGAGATCGTCCCCGACCTCAAGGCGCGCAAGACGGTGCTCGTCGCCGCGCACGGCAACTCGCTGCGGGCGCTCGTGAAGCACCTGGACGGCATCGACGACGACACGATCGCCGGCCTGAACATCCCGACGGGCATCCCGCTGGTCTACGAGCTCGACGAGGAGACGCTCCTCCCGGTCAAGCCGGGTGGCACGTACCTCGACCCGGAGGCGGCGAAGGACGCGATCGCGGCGGTCGCGAACCAGGGCCGCTGACCCGGCGCACCTCGCTGTGGGTATGGGCACGGCGTGAACTCGGGCTCCGAGCGGACGCCCGGCCCCTACCCACCAACGGGGGGCGCCGGGGAGTCACGCCGTGCCCATACCCACAACGGGGAGGCTCAGGAGAGGTGGTCCTCCGCGAAGTCGCCCGTGACCAGGAACGTCACACGCTTGGCCACGGACACGCCGTGGTCGCCGAACCGCTCGTAGTAGCGGCCGACGAGCGTGATGTCGATCGCCTCCTGCACGGTGCCGTCCCACTCGGGCGCGAGGAGCTTGTTGAAGGTCTCCGCGTGCAGCTCGTCGAGCAGGTCGTCGTCGCGCTCGATCGCCGCAGCGACCTCGAGGTCGCGCGTCGTGAGCAGCGTCGTGGTGCGCTGGGCCACACGGATCGCGGCCTCGCTCATGCGGGCGAACGTCTCCTCTGCGGCGGGCACGATGGCGCGCGCCGGGTACCGGCCGCGGGCCACCTGGGCGACGTGCCGGGCGAGGTCACCCATGCGCTCGAGCGACGCGCTCATGCGCAGTGCGCTGACGACGACGCGGAGGTCGGTCGCGACGGGCGCCTGCTGGGCGAGGATGTGCACGCATCGCTCGTCGAGCGATGCCTCGATCTGGTCGATCGTCTTGTCGGAGGCGATGACCTCCTGGGCGAGCTCGAGGTCCGCCTCCAGCAAGGCCTTGCCGGCTCTGGTGATGGCCGACTCCACGAGCCGGCTCATCTCGGCAAGGTCCTCGCCGACCTGACGCAGCTCGGCGTCGAAGATCTCTCGCATCACATTCCTCTCGATGGTGGGCGCACGGCCGACACCACGCGCAACCTCAGCATCGCACCGGGCCGTGAACCTCCAGGTGAACGAATGTCCCCCTCGGGATGAACAGTAAGCGACGCGATCGGGAGCATCCACCTTCTCGGCCGTGACCCCGCCGTGACCCCGCCTACGCTGGAGTGGTGGACGGATTCATCACCGGGGCGTCGCTGGTTGCGGTCGGTGCCCTCGGCGTCGTCGTGGGTGTGGTCGCGGCTGTTGCGTTCCGCGTCTCCGAGCGGCAGCAGCGCAACCTCCCCGAGAGCCCACCGGCCGAGCTCGACGAGGGGCTCGTGCGGGTGCTCTCGGTGCTGCGCTCCGCCGCCGTCGTGCTGGCGGAGGACGACGAGGTCGTGCGCGCCTCGCCCCCGGCCTACGCGCTGGGCGTGGTGCGCAACGACGCGCTGGTTCACCCTGCGATCAAGGACATGGTGCGCGCGGTCCGCCGTGACGGCGTGATCCGGGAGCTGGAGCTCGAGCTGCCCCGCGGGCCCATCGGCTCGGGCACCGTGCTGCTGCAGGTGCGCGTCGCCCCTCTGGGCCTGGATCGCGTGCTCGTGCTCGCGGAGGACCGCACCGAGGCGCACCGCGTCGAGGCCATCCGCCGCGACTTCGTCGTCAACGTCTCCCACGAGCTCAAGACTCCGGTGGGTGCACTCGCCCTCCTCGCCGAGACCCTCCAGGACGCCGCGGACGATCCGGTGGCCGTCCGGCGTTTCACCGAGCGCATGCAGAGGGAGGCCACGCGCTTGTCCGCACTCGTCCAGGAGATCATCGAGCTGTCGCGCCTGCAGGTTGCGGGCGCGCTGCAGAACCCGTCGCCCGTCCCGGTGCGCGAGGTGGTGGAAGAGGCCGTGGACCGCGCCCGGACGACGGCCCAGGCGAAGAACATCGCGATCACGCTCGGCGGGTCGCTGGACTGCGTCGTGTACGGCGACCACAACCTGCTGGTCACCGCCGTGCGCAACCTTCTCGACAACGCGGTGGCCTACAGCAGCCCGGCGACCCGGGTCGGCGTCGGCGTCTCCGAGCGCAACGGCCTGGTCGAGATCGCCGTCGTGGACCAGGGGATCGGCATCTCGGAGCCGGAGCAGGAGCGCGTCTTCGAGCGCTTCTACCGCGTGGACCAGGCCCGGTCGCGCGACACCGGCGGGACCGGTCTCGGCCTGAGCATCGTCAAGCACGTGGCCGCCGACCACGGCGGCGATGTCACCATGTGGTCGGAGCCCGGCCGGGGCTCGACCTTCACCCTGCGGATCCCGTCCGCGGACATCCCGGCACCGTCCGGGAACCCGCCGGGGCCGGCCGCCGACACGACCACGAGCACGACCGCGACGAACGAGGAGGTGGATGCGTGACGCGCATCCTGGTGGTGGAGGACGAGGAGTCGTACCGCGACCCGCTGACGTACCAGCTGACGCGGGAGGGCTTCGAGGTGGTGGAGGCCGCGAACGGCCACGACGCGCTCGCGGCGTACGACGAGGGCGGCGCCGACCTTGTGCTCCTGGACCTCATGCTCCCCGGCCTCTCGGGCACGGAGGTGTGCCGAGAGCTCCGCATCCGCGGCGACGTGCCCGTCATCATGCTGACGGCGAAGGACAGCGAGATCGACAAGGTCGTGGGCCTGGAGCTCGGCGCCGACGACTACGTCACCAAGCCGTACTCGTTCCGCGAGCTGCTGGCGCGCATGCGCGCGGTGCTGCGCCGCCGCCAGCCGACGGAGGGCCAGGCCGCCGACGACGACGGCGCGGGGATCCTCGAGGTGGGACCCGTCCGCATGGACGTCGAGCGGCACACCGTCATGGTGGACGGCCACCAGGTCTCGCTCCCGCTCAAGGAGTTCGACCTCCTCGAGCTCCTGCTGCGCAACGCCGGCCGCGTGCTCACGCGCGGCCAGCTCATCGACCGGGTCTGGGGTGCGGACTACGTCGGCGACACGAAGACCCTCGATGTCCACGTGAAGCGCATCCGCTCCAAGATCGAGCCCGACCCCGGCACGCCCCGGTACCTGCTGACCGTCCGCGGCCTGGGGTACAAGCTCGCCGACTCGGAGGGATGACCCGGAGCGCAGCGCACGGTGCGGGCCGAGGGACGAGGCACGCGCCGGGAGCGGAGCGCAGGGTCGTCACGACCCGTCAGGTTTGAGGGATGACCCGGAGCGCAGCGCACGGTGCGGGCCGCGGGACGAGGCACGCGCCGGGAGCGGAGCGCAGGGTCGTCACGACCCAGGTGCCCGACGGCGGAGCTCGCCTTCCGGACGGAAGGTGAGCTCCGCCGTCGGGCATCCTCTTGGTGCCGTTCGTCACGACAGGGTAACGAAACGTGAGTAGAGTGGCGGGTTTCACTCTCCACTCGGTGCACTGTTCATCTTCCGTTCACCTCGTCCTGGGGATCAGGTCATCCGGCGTGCCTACCGTCCGTGACGTCGGCGCTCGCCGGCAGAGACCACGATCTTCGTGAACAGGATGGAACGACACGTGAAGCTCAGCCGATTCTCCCGCGCTGGTTCCGCCGTGATGGTCGGCGCGGTTGCGCTCTCCCTGGCGGCCTGCGGCAACACCGACCCTGTCGCCTCGTCCACTGACGAGGCCGCCGACGAGCCCACCGTCGAGATCTCGGGCGAGTTCTCGGGCGCCGGCGCCAGCTCGCAGGAGTCCGCGATGGAGGCCTGGGTTGCCGGGTTCCAGAGCCAGTACCCCGACGTGACGATCAACTACGACGCCGCGGGTTCCGGCGCCGGCCGCGAGCAGTTCCTCGCCGGTGGCGTCGTCTTCGCGGGCTCGGACTCCGCGCTGAAGGACGAGGAGATCGCCTCCTCGACCGAGGTCTGCGGCCCCGACGGCGCGATCGACCTGCCGGTGTACGTCTCCCCGATCGCCGTGGCGTTCAACCTGCCGGGCATCGACTCCCTGAACCTCGACCCTGCCACGATCGCCGGCATCTTCGCGGGCACCATCACCACGTGGAACGACCCGGCGATCGCCGCCACGAACGAGGGCGTCGAGCTCCCGGCCACGACGATCACGCCGGTGCACCGCTCCGACGACTCGGGCACCACGAAGAACTTCACCGAGTACGTTGCCGCCACCGCGCCCGACGTGTGGACGTACGAGGCCGACGGCGTCTGGCCGCTCGAGTCCGGCGACTCGGCCGAGGGCACCTCGGGTGTCGTCGGTGTCGTCACCGACACCGAGGGTGCTGTGACCTACGCCGACGCCTCGAAGGTCAGCGAGCTGGGCACCGCCGCGATCAAGGTCGGCGAGGAGTTCGTGCCGATCTCCGCGGAGGCCGCCGCCGCCGTCGTCGACGCGTCGCCCCTCGTCGAGGGCCGCCACGAGCACGACTTCGCGATCAAGATCGACCGCACCACGACCGAGCCGGGCGCCTACCCGCTGGTGCTCGTCTCCTACGAGGTCGTCTGCCTGAACTACACGGACGAGGCCACCGGCAACTTCGTCAAGGCGTTCCTCGGCTACATCGCCTCGGAGGAGGGCCAGGAGGCCGCCGCCAGCGCGGCGGGCAGCTCCCCGATCACGGCCGACACCGCCACCCAGGTCCAGGCCTCGATCGACGCGATCACGGTCGGCTGACGCTGTCATCCTGAGCAGCACCCGGCCGGGGGGGGGGGCCCCCCCCCCCACCCCCCCGCCCCCGGGCCGCCCCCCCCCCCCGCCCCCCCCCCCCCCCGGCCCCCCCCACCCCGGCCCGGGCCCCCCCCCCCCCCCCCCCCCCCCGCGGCCCCCCCCCCCCCCCCCCCCACGGCCGTACCGGACACTGGTCCCCAGAGCCCGCGTCCAGCACGGCCCGCCCTTCCCACCGCAGCCCCAGCGAGCCGAGGAGCCCCTCGAGATGACCACCGCCAGCCCGCCCGCCCACGCCACGAGGCACGAGCCGAGACGCCGGCGCGCCAGCGGCGACACGGAGCGCGGATTCAGCAGGGTGTTCCGCTGGATCACCACCGGCGCGGGCGTCCTGCTGCTCGGCGTGCTGGCGGCGGTCGCCGCGTTCCTCGTGGCGCGTGCGCTCCCCGCATTCACCGCGAGCCAGGCGGAGCTGCTGGCAGACGGCAAGCTGCCGGCCGGCGTCACGTCGATCGCGCAGTACGTCGGGCCGCTGGTGTTCGGCACGCTCCTCGCCGCGGCGATGGCGCTGGCCATCGCGACGCCGATCGCGATGGGCATCGCGCTGTTCATCTCGCACTACGCGCCCCGCCGCATCGCGTCGGGCATCGGCTACGTCGTCGACCTGCTGGCGGCCATCCCGTCGGTGGTCTTCGGCCTCTGGGGCGGGCGCGTGCTCGCGCCGCTGATCGCCGACTTCTGGGTGTGGCTCGTCGGGGTTCTCAACGTCCTGCCGTTCGTCGAGTTCCGGGCGACCGCCACGGGCCGGTCGCTCGCCACCGCGTCCATCGTGCTCGCCGTCATGATCCTGCCGATCATCACTGCTGTCTCGCGCGAGGTGTTCCTGCAGACGCCCAAGCTGCACGAAGAGGCGGCCCTGGCACTCGGCGCCACGCGCTGGGAGATGATCCGCACCGCCGTGCTGCCGTTCGGCCGCTCCGGCGTGATCTCGGCCGCGATGCTGGGTCTGGGCCGCGCGCTCGGCGAGACGATGGCGGTCCTCATGATCCTGTCGACGGGCCTCGGGTACTCGCTGCAGATCTTCGGGGCCGGCGAGCTGACCACCATCGCCGCGAACATCGCGTCGCGCTTCCCCGAGGCGAGCGGCCTCGCGGTGAACGTGCTGATCGCCACGGGCCTCGCCCTCTTCATCATCACCCTGGCCGTCAACATGGCCGCGCGCGCGATCGTGGCGCGTCGCAAGGACTTCTCGGGAGCCAACTGATGAGCGCCGTCACGGTCGGCACGTCCGACGAAACCGAGCAGATCCGCTCGCTCCTGACCAGCGGCGACAAGGGTCGTAAGCGCACCGACCGCATCATGACCATGCTGGTCTACGGGGCCTTCGGGCTCGCGATGCTGCCGCTGGTGTCGCTGCTGTGGACGGTCGTCGTCAACGGTGCGTCGAAGTTCAACCCGTACTTCCTGTCGGTCACCATGCGCGGCGTCTTCGGCGGCATGGACGCCGGCGGCGCGTACCACGCGATCATCGGCACGCTCGTGATCACCCTGTGCGCCTCGGTCCTCTCGGTGCCGATCGGCCTGCTCACGGCCGTCTACCTGGTCGAGTACGGACGCGGCCCGCTGGCCCGCGCCGTGACGTTCTTCGTGGACGTCATGACGGGCATCCCGTCGATCGTGGCGGGCCTCTTCGCGTTCGCGCTGTTCACCATCTTCCTCGGGCCCGGCGCAAAGCTCGGCATCATCGCCGCCGTGGCGCTGTCGGTCCTGATGATCCCGGTGGTGGTGCGCTCCTGCGAGGAGATGCTCAAGCTCGTCCCGAACGAGCTGCGCGAGGCGTCCTATGCCCTGGGCGTGCCGAAGTGGCTGACGATCATCAAGATCGTGCTCCGCACCTCCGTCGCCGGCCTCACCACCGGCATCCTGCTCGCCGTCGCCCGCGTCATCGGCGAGACCGCCCCGATCCTGATCACGGCCGGCACGACGGACTCGCTGAACTTCAACCCGTTCGACGACCGCATGATGTCGCTGCCGGTCTACATCTACCGGCAGTACGCGCAGGGTGTGGCGACGTGCCGCGACGGGCAGCTCGACTGCATCCCGGACATCAACTACATGCGTGCCTGGGCCGCGGCCCTCACGCTCGTCCTCATCGTCATGCTCCTGAACCTCGCGGGCCGCCTCGTGACCCGCTGGTTCTCCCCGAAGCTGCGCTGACGCGCAGGCCCCTTCCCCTCAGCCGCAGCACAAGACAGGATCACTCTCATGGCCCAGCGCATCGACGTGAAGGACCTCAACATCTACTACGGCGACTTCATGGCCGTACAGGGTGTCTCGATGACCATCGAGCCCAAGTCGGTGACGGCGTTCATCGGCCCGTCGGGCTGCGGGAAGTCGACCTTCCTGCGCACCCTGAACCGCATGCACGAGGTCATCCCGGGGGCGCACGTGGAGGGCTCGGTCGAGCTCGAGGGCGTGGACCTGTACGGCCCCGAGGTGGACCCGGTGGCGGTGCGTCGCACGGTCGGCATGGTCTTCCAGCGCCCGAACCCGTTCCCCACGATGTCCATCCGGGAGAACGTCCTCGCGGGCGTGAAGCTCAACAACAAGAAGATCTCGAAGACCGACGCGGACGACCTGGTCGAGCGGTCGCTGCGCGGCGCCAACCTGTGGAACGAGGTCAAGGACCGTCTCGACCGGCCGGGCTCGGGCCTGTCGGGTGGCCAGCAGCAGCGCCTGTGCATCGCCCGCGCCATCGCGGTGCGGCCCCAGGTGCTCCTGATGGACGAGCCGTGCTCGGCCCTGGACCCGATCTCCACGCTGGCGATCGAGGACCTGATCCAGGAGCTGAAGAAGGACTACACGATCGTCATCGTCACGCACAACATGCAGCAGGCGGCGCGAGTGAGCGACCGGACGGCGTTCTTCAACATCGCGGGCACGGGCAAGCCGGGCCGCCTCATCGAGATGAACGACACCGCGACGATCTTCTCCGCGCCGAGCGAGAAGGCGACGGAGGACTACGTCTCGGGCCGCTTCGGGTGACCTTCCCCGTCTGGGGGATACGGAACGGGCGGCTCTCCCTCGGGAGAGCCGCCCGTTCCGTTACGCGGGTGCCCGACGGCGGACCGGCCGGCTCCGCGGGAGGTGCGCCACCGGCGCCGGGCAGCGGGCGGCCCCGACCAGGACCTGGGTCGCGGAACCGGGGCTCTTACCGCTACCCAGGTCCTGGTCGGCCCGCCGGTCCCCCCGTCAGGGGAGGTAGTCGGCGTACTCCGGCAGGGTGTCGTCGAAGACGGGGAGCTCGAACTCCTGCGACTCGTCGCCGGCGGTCAGGACCGCGGGGATGCTTCCGCCAGGGATCGCGTCGACGACGTCGAGCTGCACGTCCTCGCCGTCGGCGGTGCCGAGGTAGACCGTCTCCCCGGCGTCCACGGAGATCGTGACAGGAGCAGCACCCTCGGCCTCGAGGCGGAACGTCTCGGCGTCGCCGGTGTGGTTCGTCAGCGCACCCAGGAGGTTGCCCGGCTCGCCGTCGCCCTCGGAGACCACGAGGAGGTTGATCCCGCGCAGCTTCAGGTCGGCGAGGTCGACACGCACGCCGTCCGACGGCGCGTAGTTCAGCGTCGTGGTCGTGGGGGCGCAGGCCGCCAGGAGGAGGGCGCCCGCCGCGGCGCTGGCCGCGAGGGCGGCGACGCGAGCGGTGGTGGTGGCGCGACGGGACACGGTGAACTCCCTGGTCTTCGTAGGCTCGAACGGTGCACGGCACCCGCGGGAGCGCTCGGCTCGCCGGCGCGTGCGCACCCCGCGCCATCTTAGTGGGCGCCGACAGGTGCCCGCGCCCGGCCGGGGACGCCGGACGGCCCGTCACGGTGTGCCGAATGAAACGTCACGGCCGGTCGCGAGCGGAGTGTGATACCCCATCAACGGTCCGCGGCAACGCCGTGACCTGCAGAAACGCTCCACTGATGGCTCCGGGCAAACACCAAGCGGGTGAGTTGTCCAGATCATGGCGTGGTAACCTGGTGTCCTGGGAAAGGGGACATCTGCAGATGACGTTCACAGTAGGCGAGACGGTTGTCTACCCGCACCACGGAGCGGCGCTGATCGAAGAGATCAAGACCCGCACCATCCGCGGCGAAGAGAAGATGTACCTGAAGCTCAAGGTCGCCCAGGGTGATCTGACCATCGAGGTCCCGGCGGAGAACGTCGACCTGGTGGGTGTGCGCGACGTGGTCGGGCAGGAGGGTCTCGACCGCGTCTTCGAGGTGCTTCGCGCACCGTACACGGAGGAGCCCACCAACTGGTCGCGCCGGTACAAGGCGAACCTGGAGAAGCTGGCGTCCGGTGACGTCATCAAGGTCGCGGAGGTCGTTCGCGACCTGTCGCGCCGCGACGCCGACCGCGGCCTCTCCGCAGGTGAGAAGCGCATGCTCGCAAAGGCCCGGCAGATCCTCGTCTCCGAGCTCGCGCTCGCCGAGCACACGGAAGAGGACAAGGCCGAGGCGATCCTCGACGAGGTGCTCGCCAGCTGACGACCCTCGCGATCCTGACAGCCGCAGGCTCGGGAACCCGGCTGGGACGTGACCTGCCGAAGGCCCTCGTCGAGCTGGGTGGCCTGCCGCTCGTCCTGCACGCCGCCCGTCGCCTCGCGGCGTCGGGCGTCGTGGATGGTCTCGTGGTCACCGCCCCGGCGGGCCTTGCCGCGGTGGTGACCGAGGTCGTGGCTCGTGACCCGCACATCGAGGTGCCTGTGCGCGTCGTCGAAGGCGGCGCCACCCGACAGGCCTCCGTCGCCACCGGGCTTCGCATGGCTCGCGCGGCGGACGACGTCGTCCTGGTGCACGACGCGGCCCGTCCCCTCGTTCCCCCTTCTCTCGTGCGGCGTGTCGTCGAGGCCGTCAGGTCGGGTCACCGCGCCGTCGTCCCTGGCCTGCCCGTGACCGACACGATCAAGCAGGTGATTCCCGGCCCCGGCGCCGAGCTCGTCGTCGGGACCCCCGACCGCTCGCTGCTCCGTGCGGTCCAGACCCCGCAGGGTTTTGAGCGCGGCCTCCTCGTCCGCGCGCACGAGGCCGGCGCTGTCCGAGCGGCGGCGGAGCACCTCGCGGCCACCGACGACGCGGGGCTGGTCGAGGCGCTCGGCGAGAAGGTGCACATCGTGCCCGGCGACGACCTCGCCTTCAAGATCACGACCGAGCGGGACCTGTGGCTGGCCGAGCTCGTCCTCCAGGAGGCAGCATGACCGCCCCCCAACCCCCGATCCCGCGCACCGGGGTCGGGGTCGACGTCCATGCGTTCGCTCCCGAGGATTCCGGCCGTGAGCTGTGGCTCGGTGGCCTGCACTGGCCGGGCGAGCGGGGCCTGGCCGGTCACTCCGACGCCGACGTGGCGGCCCACGCCGCCGCCGACGCGCTCTTCTCCGCCGCCGGCCTGGGCGACCTCGGTTCGCACTTCGGCACCTCCCGGCCGGAGTGGTCCGGCGCCTCCGGGACCACCCTCCTGGCCGAGGCCGCCCGGCGCGTTCGCTCCGCGGGGTACATGATCGGGAACGTGGCAGTCCAGGTGATCGGCAACAGACCACGCGTGGGGTCCCGTCGCGACGAGGCGCAGGCGGCGCTCTCCGCCGCCGCGGGCGCGCCGGTGTCGCTGTCGGCGACCACCACCGACGGGCTTGGGCTCACAGGCCGGGGCGAGGGCGTCGCCGCGATCGCGACCGCGCTCGTCGTGGCGCTCCCCGTGCCCGAGGAGGAGGGGCGGTGAAGCGCAAGCCGCTGGAGGAGCGGCGGGCAGAGATCGTCGAGGCGGCACTGCGGGTCGCGATGCGCGACGGCGTCGAGGCCGTCACCGTGCGCCAGGTCGCGCGCGAGGCCGACATCTCCCTCGGCACGGTGCACTACTGCTTCGACGACAAGGACGCCCTGCTGCGGGCCATGGGCCGTGCGATCGCCCTCGCCGCCTCCGAGCCGGTGCTCAACGCGCTCGAGGCCGGTCACGACGCCGAGACGCTCGCCGAGGCCGCCGCGAAGTCGCTGCTCACGGGCCTCAAGGAGAACCGGCACATGCGGCTGCTGACGTTCGAGTTCGCGACGAACGGCGCCCGCACGCCGGTGCTGCGCGAGGTTGCGCAGGCCCACCTCGCGCAGAGCGTCGCCTTCACCCGCGAATACCTCGACCGGCTCGCGGACAAGGCGGGCGTGAAGTACCGGACGGACCCGACGTTCCTGGCGCGGTTCGTCGCGCAGCAGATCGACGGCATCGAGCTCGCGTGGCTCGTCGACCAGGACGACGACGCTGCTCAGGCGGCGTTCGACGAGCTCGGGCGGATCGTCCTGGGGTACATGGACCACCCGGTCGTGAAGCCGGCCGACGGCGCGCGGTCCGACGGCGCGCCGGCTGATCCGGTCAGGCCTCAGCCGGCGCCCGCGCCGAGGACCCGGTCCGTGTAGGCGTTGCGGAACACCCCGTCCGGGTCGGCCTCGGCTCGCACGCGCTGGAAGTCCGCGAACCGCGGGTAGAGCGGCGCCAGCTCCGACGCGGTCCGGGTGTGCAGCTTGCCCCAGTGCGGGCGACCGCCCGCCGCGGCCAGGATCTGCTCCGCCGCGGAGAAGTACCGGCCGAACGGCAGCCGCCAGTACTGGTGCACCGCGACGTACGCGGTGTCGCGGCCGTGCGCGGTGGAGAGCCAGACGTCGTCGGGCGCGGCGAACCGCACCTCGACCGGGAACGGGACGTTCTCCCCGCTTGCCAGGAGCCAGGCGTCGAGCTCGGCGAGCACGTCCCGCAGCGCTGCCCGCGGAACCGCGTACTCCATCTCGCGGAACCGGACCCGGCGGTGCGAGCAGAACACCTCGTACGACGGCGCGGTGTACGTGCGGGCGCTCAGGGCCCGGGCCGAGAAGTCGTTGAGCCGGGGCGTCGTCTGCGGGTACGCGGTCGCGACCCGGTTCACCAGGCCGAACGCACCGTTCGACAGCGCTTCCTCGTCCACCCAGCTCCGAGCGCGCGTCGCGACGCGTGCCGTCGCGCGGGCGGCGGACCGCGCAGACCTGGCCGCGGAGCGGACCCGCCGCAGCGCGGCGTTCATGCTCGGGTCGTCGGGAGCTGCCTCGTCCCGCGGCAGCCGCGTGTTGCGCAGAGTGAGCGCGCGCCGCGTGAGCGGGAACCAGTAGAACTCGAAGTGGTCGTTGCCGTCGACGAGGTCGTCGAGCCCCTCCAGGACGCGTTCCAGGGGCCACGGCTCCTCCTGGGCCCGCAGGTCGTACGCGGGTACCACCTCGAGCGTCACCGCGCTGAGGATGCCCGTCGCGCCGAGGCCCAGGCGGGACGCCTCGAAGAGGTCGTCGCCGGCGACCGTCTCACGGACCGTGCCGTCCGGGCCCACCACCCGCAGGCCACGGACCTGGGTGGCGAGGCCGCCGAGCCGCGCGCCTGTGCCGTGCGTACCCGTAGAGATCGCGCCCGCGACCGACTGGCGGTCGATGTCGCCGAGGTTGCGCATCGCCAGGCCGCGCGCCGCCAGCAGCGCGTTGAGGTCGTGCAGGCGGGTACCGGCGCCGACGGTGACGAGCGTGGCGTCGGACGGCCCCCGGTCGAGGCGCAGCAGCCCCGAGACGGCGTCCAGGTTCAGCATCAGGCCGTCCGTCGCGGCGGCCGGCGTGAAGGAGTGGCCGGCGCCGACGGCGCGCACGCGCAGGCCGTCGCCGGCCGCCGCGGTCACAACCTGGGCGAGCTCGGCCTCATCCCGGGGCGCCGCGGTGCGCGCGGGCGTGGCCGAGACGGTACGGGCCCAGTTGGTCCAGGGGCGGCCGGTCCGGAAGGGGCCGGCGGGCACGGGCGTGGAGGTAGGGGCTGCCACGGGAGCACTATCCCACGCCGAAGTCCCCGCGAGGAGCCCCCATCTGCGCCGATGGGTACTACCTCCGCGGCGGGCGGAGCGGTACGTTCGTCGCGTGGCGTCCCCCTCCGACGCACCGGCAAAGTCCGGCGCTCCGAACCCCACCGCTCCGGCGCGATCCGGCGGCGGCCCGCTCGAACCCCTCGAGCACCTGACCGCGCGGCTCTCCGCGGCGACGGCGCACCTGCCGGCGCCGGTCGCCGTCGTCGACCTCGACGCGTTCGACGGGAACGCGGCCGACCTGCTGCGCCGCGCCGGAGGTGTCCCGGTGCGCCTCGCGAGCAAGTCGGTGCGGGTGCGCAGCCTGGTGACCCGCGGCCTGGCGGCCGGATTCACCGGCGTCATGACGTACTCCCTGCGGGAGGCCCTGTGGCTGGTCGGCGAGGGCGTGCGGGACGTCCTGGTCGGCTACCCGACCGTGGACCGCGCGGCGCTCGCCGAGCTCGCGGCGGACCCGGTGGCGCGTCGGGAGATCACCCTGATGGCCGACTCCGGAGCCCACCTCGAGCTGATCGCCGCGGCTGTCGAGGGGCCGGGCGGGGACGACGTCGGCGTGTGCCTCGACGTCGACTCGTCGCTGCGCCTCGGCGCCGGGCCGCTGACCGCGCACCTCGGCGTGCGCCGGTCCCCGCTGCGCGAGCCGGCGGACGTCGCTTCGGTGGCGCACCGGGCGGAGGCGACGCCGGGCCTGCGCGTGCGCGGCCTCATGTTCTACGAGGCGCAGGTCGCGGGCCTGCAGGACAGCAGCGCGGCCGTTCGCCTCGTGAAGCGGCTGTCGGTCCGGGAGGTGAGCCGCCGCAGGGCGCTGGTCGTCGCGGAGGTGAGCTCCGCCGTCGGACACCGGCTGGACCTCGTGAACGCGGGCGGGACGGGGTCGCTCGAGGTCTCGGCCGGGGCCGAAGGGGTGACCGAGGTGACGGCCGGTTCGGGCCTGTTCGTCCCCGGGCTGTTCGACGGGTACCGCGCGTTCACGCCGCGGCCCGCGGCCTGGTTCGGGCTGGACGTGGTGCGCGAGCCCGGGCCGGGCTGGGCGACGGCGTTCGGTGGCGGCTACATCGCGTCGGGCCCGTCGGGCCGGGACCGCCTGCCGCGGGTCGTGACGCCCGGCTGGGAGCTGAGCGGCACGGAGGGGGCGGGGGAGGTGCAGACCCCGCTGAGACGGCGGGGCGGGGCGCCGCTGCGGACCGGGGACCGGGCCTGGTTCCGGCACGCGAAGGGGGGCGAGCTCGCCGAGCGGTTCACGGAGGTCCACCTTGTCCGTGGCGACCAGGTCGTCGAGACGGTGCCGACCTACCGCGGGGAGGGCAAGGCCTTCGGCTGACCGCAGGCTCGGACGAGAGAAGGCGTCGGCTGATCGGGGTTACCGCCCGGGCCGGCGGTGACGAGGCGGCGACGGCGTGGTTCCATGACGCCATGAACGCGAGTCATGACGCCGCGCCAGCGGTCCGCAGGGTGCGGCAGATGTCCGGTCGGGACCCCCGCGAGACCTTCCGGACCGCCACGCCCCTGGAGCTCCTCTTCGACCTGTCTTTCGTCGTCGCGTTCGGCGTGGCGGGCGAGGAGGCCGCGCACCTCCTGGTCGAAGAGCACGCCGGGGCGGGCGTGCTCGGCTTCGCGTTCTCGATGTTCGCGATCGTGTGGGCGTGGATCAACTTCTCGTGGTTCGCGTCCGCGTTCGACACGGACGACTGGGTCTACCGCGTGACCACGATGGTGCAGATGATCGGCGTCGTGGTGCTCGCCCTCGGCCTGCCCGCGATGTTCGAGTCCCTCGTGGAGGGCGAGCGCGTCCACAACGAGGTGATGGTGGCCGGCTACGTCGTGATGCGGCTCGCGATGCTTGTCCAGTGGCTGCGGGTCGCCCGGCAGGCGCCGGAGTACCGCGGCGTCGCGCTCACGTACGTCCGCAGCCTCGTCCTCACGCAGACCGGGTGGATCGTCCTCGTGCTGGCTCCCGTCAGCGTCGCGACGTTCTTCGCGATCGCCGTGCCGCTCTCGGTGGTGGAGATGTTCGGTCCCTGGCTCGCCGAGCGCACCCGCGGACGCCCCATCACGCCGTGGCACCCCCACCACATCGCCGAGCGGTACGGACTGCTGGCGATCATCACCCTCGGCGAGGGTGTGATCGGCACGGTCGCCTCGTTGTCGGCCGTGATCCGCGAGGACGGGTGGACGCTCGACGCCGTCCTCGTGGTCGTCGCCGGGATCGGGCTCACGTTCGGGCTGTGGTGGACGTACTACATCACCCCTGCCGGCGAGATGCTGCACCGCCACCGCGATCGCTCGTTCCGCTGGGGATACGGACACCTGGCGGTCTTCACCGCGCTCGCGGGCGTGGGCGCCGGCCTGCACGTCGCCGCGTTCTACCTCGCGGGCGAGTCGCACCTCGGCCCGATCGGGACCGTGCTCGCCGTGGCGGTGCCCGTCATGCTGTTCGTCGTCGCGGACTACGCCCTGTACTGGGTGCTCGTGCGCACGATCGACCCGCTGCACCTGTGGCTGGCGCTCGGCGGGGTCGCCATGCTGGGCGCGGCCGTGGCGGCCGTCGCGGCAGGCGCCTCGATGGCGTGGGCTCTGCTCATCGTCATGCTCGCGCCCGCGGTGACCGTCGTGGGGTACGAGACGGTGGGTCACCGGCACGTCGCACAGCTCCTGGAGGAGGAGTCTCAGGCGTCGGAGGACCCCGCCTGAGCGGGCACCGCCGTCGACCGGGGCGTCCGCACACCGAGACGCCCGGCCCGGTACCCTTGACAGGTGAGCCTTCGCCTCTATGACACCGCGACACGGGACGTGCGCGACTTCGTTCCCCTGACTCCGGGCGAGGTCGGCATCTACCTGTGTGGTGCCACGGTGCAGGCTCCTCCCCACGTGGGCCACCTCCGCCCGGCCATCGCGTTCGACGTGCTGCGCCGCTGGTTGCTGCGCAAGGGTCTCAACGTCACGCTGATCCGGAACGTCACGGACATCGAGGACAAGATCCTGACCAAGGCCGCGGCGGCGGGCGTCGAGTGGTGGGCGCACGCCGCGCACTACGAGCGCGTGTTCACGGCCGCGTACGACGCGCTGGGCGTGCTCCCGCCGACGTACGAGCCGCGGGCGACCCAGCACGTGCCGCAGATGGTCGAGCTGATGGAGCGGCTCGTGGAGCGCGGTCACGCGTACGCCACGGGCGACGGCGACGTCTGGTTCGACGTGCGGTCGTGGACGTCGTACGGCGAGCTGACGCGGCAGCGCCTCGAGGACCTCAACCCGGAGGGTGGGGACGACGCGGACACGGCCAAGCACGACCCGCACGACTTCGCGCTGTGGAAGTCCGCGAAGCCGGGCGAGCCGGAGACCGCGTCGTGGGCCACGCCGTTCGGCCGCGGCCGCCCCGGCTGGCACCTGGAGTGCTCCGCCATGGCGCAGCGCTACCTGGGCGACACGTTCGACATCCACGGCGGCGGCCTGGACCTGCGGTTCCCGCACCACGAGAACGAGCAGGCGCAGTCCCGCGCCGCTGGCTACGGCTTCGCGCAGCGCTGGATGCACTGCGCGTGGGTGACGCAGTCGGGCGTGAAGATGTCCAAGTCCCTCGGCAACGGGCTGCTCGTCTCCGAGCTGCTCGCGCAGGCTCCGGCGGCGGTCGTGCGGTACGCCCTCGCGTCCGTCCAGTACCGGTCGATGCTCGAGTGGTCCCCGGACACGCTCGACGAGGCCCGGACCACGTGGGAGCGGCTCTCCGGCTTCGTCGCCCGCGCGACCGAGCGGGTCGGGGACGCGGCGGCCGAGGAGGTCGCCAAGGCCGAGCTGCCTGACGGGTTCACCGTCGCGATGGACGACGACCTGAACGTCCCGGCGGCGCTTGCCGTGGTGCACGAGCACCTGCGGGCGGGCAACACGGCCCTCGCGAACGGCGACGACGGCGCGGCCCGCGCCCAGCTTGTCGCGCTGCGGGCGATGCTCTCCGTGCTCGGGCTCGACCCGGCCGAGTGGACGACGGCCGCCGACGACCGGTACGCGACCGCGCTCGACGCCCTCGTCGGCGCCGAGCTCGACGCCCGTGCCGCCGCGCGCGCCGCGCGCGACTGGGCCACCTCGGACGCGATCCGGGACCGGCTCAGCGCCGCCGGGATCACGGTCCAGGACTCGGCCGACGGCGCCCGCTGGACGCTCGCGAACTGACATCAACGGGTGGCCGCCCCGCTCCGGGGCGGCCGCCGCACGACAACCCTCGGTGGTCTCGCACGACCTGACCACCGGCGCAGAGACGAGACACCATGGCAGCAAACGCAAAGCGCCCCGGCGCGGTCCGCAAGGCGGGCTCCAAGAAGGGCCCCCAGGTGGGCACGGGCGGCCACGGCCGCAAGGCCCTCCAGGGCCGCGGCCCCACGCCCAAGGCCGAGGACCGGCAGTACCACCCGGCCCACAAGCGCAAGGCCGAGGCGGAGAAGCGTGAGGTAGCCGGCGGCCGACGCCGGTCGGGCGGCTCGGGCGCGCCCGGCGGGCCCCGCTCCGGCCGCACGGGCGCGCGGGACTTCGAGGTGGTCGCCGGCCGGAACGCGGTGCTGGAGGCGCTCCGGACCGACATGCCGGTGTCGACGCTGTACTTGGCGACCCGCCTCGAGGCCGACGACCGCACGCGCGAGATCCTGCAGATCGCGTCCGGCCGCGGCTACAACCTGCTCGAGGTCACGAAGCCCGAGCTCGACCGGATGACCGACGGTGCCGTGCACCAGGGCGTCGCCCTGCAGGTGCCGCCATACGTGTACCGGGACGTCGACGACCTGCTCGACGCGGCGGCCGCGGCGGGCGTGCCGCCGCTGATCGTCGCCCTCGACGGCGTGACCGACCCGCGCAACCTGGGGGCGGTGCTGCGGTCCGCCGGGGCGTTCGGTGCCCACGGCGTGCTCGTGCCCGAGCGGCGGGCGGCCGGCGTCACGGCGTCGGCGTGGAAGGTCTCGGCGGGGGCGGCGGCACGTGTGCCGGTCGCCCGTGCGACCAACCTGACGCGGGCGCTCGAAGAGCTGAAGAAGGCCGGCTGCTTCGTCGTGGGCCTGGACGCCGGTGGCGACACCGAGGTGGGCGACGTCGCGTTCGCGGCGGACCCGCTCGTGCTCGTGGTCGGCTCCGAGGGCAAGGGTCTGTCCCGTCTGGTGCGCGAGGCGTGCGACGTCGTGGCGTCGATCCCGATCGCGGCGACGACCGAGTCGCTCAACGCGGCGGTCGCGGGCGGCATCGCGCTGTACGAGGTGGCGCGTCGCCGCAAGGAAGAGGCGGCGAAGTGACCCCGCTCTCGCCGAGGTAGTCGGTCGGTCTGGACCGACCGACTGCCTCGGCGGGGAGCAGGTCAGCCGAACAGCTCGTCGCCCGCGCCCTGGCCGCCCAGCTCGTCCTCGCCCTCGATCGGGCTCTCGCCGGGCGCCAGGCCCAGGATCGCCTTCTCGTCCGGCCGGTGCCGCAGCACGTTCTCCACGTAGGAGTGTGTGGCCTCCACCATCGGCACGTCCCGGCGGGCCTGCTCGGAGACGAACCAGCGGTGGTCGAGGATCTCGTGGAAGAGCTGGGCGGGCTCGAGCTTGCGCCGCAGGTCGCGCGGCACGGCGCTGATGGTGGGCTCGAAGACCAGGCGCAGCCAGTCGTGCGCCACGAACTCCTCCTCGTCGCCCTGCCGGTCGGACGCGGCGCGGAACGAGTCGAGGTCGTTGAGCATGCGGCGTGCCTGGTTCTCCTGGACGTCGAGCCCGGTGAGGCGCAGCAGGCGGCGGGAGTGGTGCCCGGCGTCGACCACCTTGGGCTGGATCCGGACCGAGGTGCCGTCGATATCGGTGGTGATCTCGAGCTCGCCGACGTCGAAGCCGAGATTGTTGAGCTGGTCGATGCGGGCCGCGACGCGCCAGCGCTCGTCGGCCTGGAAGGCCTCGGCGAAGGTCAGGGCGTTCCACAGCTCGCTGTACCGCGAGACGAGAGCGTCGCCGATGGAGATCTCGTCGGTCTCCTCGTCGAGGAGCTCGCCGGCGGCCAGGTCCATGAGCTCGCCGATGATGTTGGTGCGGGCGAGGTCGAGGTCGTAGGCGCGCTGCTTGGGCGAGAGCGCGCGGTGCAGGTCTCCCGTCTCGGCGTCGACAAGGTAGGCGGAGAAGCGGTCGGCGTCGCGGCGGAACAGCGTGTTGGACAGGGACACGTCACCCCAGTAGAAGCCGGCGAGGTGCAGCCGCACGAGCAGCACCGCGAGGGCGTCGATGAGCCGGGTCGCCGTGTCTGGCCGCAGGGCCTGGGAGAACAGCGCGCGGTAGGGCAGCGAGAACTGGAGGTGCTCGGTCACGAGCACGGCCTCCAGGTGCTCGCCGTCCGGCGAGCGGCGGCCCGTGATGACGCCGACGGGCACGACGGAGGGCACGTCGAGGCGGCGGAGCTGACGCAGCAGCTCGTACTCGCGGTACGCGACGGACTCGCCGATCTCCTTGATCGCGATGACGCGTCCGGACATCCGCACGAAGCGCACGACGTGCCGGGAGATGCCTCGCGGGAGCGCCGCCAGCACCTCGGCCGGCCAGTCCTCGAGCGGGACTTCCCACGGCAGGTCCAGCAGGGCCGGGTCCGGCGCCGCGGCCGTGATCTGGAGGTTCTGGGTGGTCATGGGGTCCTTCACGTCCGGTCGCAGAGTTACGGGCCGAAGTAGAACGGAACGCGGTCAGCGCCGGGCGATATGCCCGGGCTGTCCCGCGCCCCGTCCTACTTCGGCCCGTACTACCTCGGCTGGTGGAACGTCAGCTCAGGCGCTCGCCCGTGGAGGCGGAGAACGCGTGGGTCTGGCCGGCCTGGATGGCGACGGAGATGGTCTCGCCCTTGGCCGGGACGTTGCGCGGGTCGATGCGCACGATGACCTGGTTGGAGTCGCCGGCGCCCAGGTCGCCCGCACCCACCTTGGACTTGAGCGAGCCGTACACGAACGCGTCGGAACCGAGCTCCTCGACGAGGTTGACCTCGACGTCGAACGCGCCCGCGGTGCCGGAGCCGACGACGTCGAGAGCCTCCGGGCGGAAGCCCAGCGTGATCTTGCCGGCGTCGGCCTCGGTGATCTTGTCGGCGATGGAGCGCTCGAGCGGGATGTCCGCGGCGCCGACGCTGACCTTGCCGTCGGTCACGGTGAAGTGACCGATGTTCATGGCGGGGGAGCCGATGAAGCCCGCGACGAACACGTTCGACGGCTTGTCGTACATCTCACGCGGCGTGCCGACCTGCTGGAGGATGCCCGCGTTGAGGACCGCGATGCGGTCGCCCATCGTCAGGGCCTCGGTCTGGTCGTGCGTGACGTAGACCGTGGTGACGCCGAGGCGGCGCTGCAGCGACGCGATCTGCGTACGGGTCTGGACACGGAGCTTGGCGTCGAGGTTCGACAGCGGCTCGTCCATGAGGAACACCTGCGGCTGGCGCACGATGGCGCGGCCCATGGCGACACGCTGACGCTGACCACCGGACAGGGCCTTCGGCTTACGGTCCAGGTACTCGGTCAGGTCGAGGATCTTCGCAGCCTCCTCGACGCGCTGGCGGATCTCCGCCTTCGGGGTGCCGGCGATCTTGAGCGCGAAGCCCATGTTGTCCGCGACGGACATGTGCGGGTACAGAGCGTAGTTCTGGAACACCATCGCGATGTCGCGGTCCTTCGGCTGGACGTCGGTGACGTCGCGCTCGCCGATGAAGATGTGACCGCCGTTGACGTCCTCCAGGCCCGCGAGCATGCGCAGGGAGGTGGACTTTCCGCAGCCCGACGGGCCCACGAGGACGAGGAACTCGCCGTCCTCGATGTGCAGGTTGAGCTGGTCGACAGCAGGGCGTTCGGTCCCCGGGTAGACCCGGGTCGAGTGGTCAAAAGTGACCGTGGCCATGGTGATACATCCCTCCACCGGCAGGTACGTGCCGGACGATCCGTTGTGGTCGGGTGCCGTTGCTTCCACTCGCGTGTCCGCGGTGACACTGTTGCAGCGCGATCCTACATTGAGCCGGGTGATTCTCCACCATGTGCCCGGTCGTGATAGGTCAGGATGCGGTCAGGTCGACGTCAAGGCGTCGGCCAGGTCCTCGAGGACTGCGGCGAGGGCGTCGGAGTCCTGTACGCGGTGTCCTGCCAGCGTATCGCCCATGCCGACCTTGATCGCGAGGTCGCCCTGCTCGAGGGCGGCGAACGCGTGCTCGTCGGTGGTGTCGTCGCCTGCGTAGAGCACGCGGACGTGACCCGTGTGGCACTCGGCGGCGACCGACTCGCGCAGACGCCGCAGGGCCTCGCCCTTCGACGTGGTCACGACGGACACCTCGACCACGTCCTTGCCGTGCATGGGCGTCAGGCCCAGGTTGGCCGCCACCTCGTCGGCCGCGACCGTGACGACCGAGGCGTCGTCGACGCCCGCGAGGCGCGTGTGCACGACGGCGGCGCCGGGCTTGACCTGTACCCACGCCCCCTCGCGGTCCACCACGGCGGCCTCGAACCCGGCGACGAGGGAGTCGAGCTGCTGCGACTGCTGAGGGGTCAGGCGCAGCGGCACCGACTCGACGCCGGTCGCGCTGGTCCGTCCGGCCTCGGCGCCGTGGCTGCCCACGAGGAAGGTCCCGCGGGGCGCGTGCGTGCGATCGGCCAGGTCCTGCAGGTCGCGGCCCGAGACGAGCGCGATCCGCACGGGCAGCTCCCGGGCCAGCCCGGCGAGCCGCTCGACCGCTGCCCGCGCGGCCCGCGTCATGGCCGACGTCTTCGGGTCGTCGACCAGCGGGGCGAGGGTCCCGTCGAAGTCGAGCGCCACCAGCCACGCGATCTTCGCGCCGGTGCCCGACGTCGTCGGCTCGCCTTCCGCGTAGTGCTCGGCGTCGCTCTCGGTCACGGGGGCGGGAGCCGACGTGAAGGCGTGCAGGTGCTCCGGGAGGCTGCCGTGGCGCGGGTCGGCCGAGCGCGGCTCCGCGGTGACAGGGTGCACGGGGATCGAGCCGAGGACGGAGAGGAAGCCGGCGGACCACTTCGCGACGTCGTCGGCGAGGACCTTGCGGCGCAGGCGGCGCATGCGCCGGCGCTGCTCACGCGGGTCCATCGTCGCGGCCGCGACGATGATGTCCTTGAGGCCGTCGATGTCGTGCGGGTTCACCAGCAGGGGGCCGGGTGCCAGCTCGTCGGCCGCGCCGGTGAACTCGGACAGCACGAGGACACCGCGGTCGTCGGAGCGGGCAGCGATGTACTCCTTCGCGACGAGATTCATGCCGTCGCGCAGGGACGTCACGAGCATGACGTCGGCGGCGAGGTACAGGGCCGCCATCTCCTCCTGCGGGTACGAGTGGTGCAGGTAGTGGATCGCCGAGTGCCCGAGCTCGCCGAACTCGCCGTTGATCCGGCCGACGAGGATCTCGACGTGCTCCCGCAGCTCCTGGTAGGCGCCCACGTTCTCCCGGCTCGGGCTCGCGATCTGCACGAGCGTCGCGTGCTCCACGTCGAGGCGCCCGTCCTCCAGGATCTCGCCGTACGCCTTGATGCGGTGCCGGATGCCCTTGGTGTAGTCGAGGCGGTCGACGCCGAGCATGAGGATCTCGGGCTCACCGAGGTCGGCGCGGATCTCCTTGGCGCGGCTCTGCACCTCGGGCCGGCGGGCCAGCTCGTCGAAGCTCGCCGAGTCGATCGAGATGGGGAACGCCCCGGCCCGGACGTGGCGGCCCTGGCGGCCCTCCGAGTCCAGCATGGTGATGATCGGCCCGCGCGTCGCGTGGTCGGTCAGGCGACGGACGGCCCGGACGAAGTTCGCCGCGTCGCCGTTGCGCTGGAAGCCGACCAGGTCCGCGCCGAGCAGGCCGTCGATGATCTGCCGCCGCCACGGGAGCTGGCCGAACAGCTCGACCGGGGGGAACGGGATGTGGTCGAAGAACCCGATGCGCAGGTCCGGGCGCAGGTCGCGCAGCAGGCGGGGGACGAGCTGGAGCTGGTAGTCGTGGACCCAGACGACAGCACCGTCCGCCGCCTGCTCGGCCGCGGCGTCCGCGAAGCGCTGGTTCACGCGGCGATAGGCGTCCCACCACTGCCGGTGATAGGTGGGCGGGGCGATCACGTCGTGATACAGCGGCCACAGCGTGTCGTTCGAGAAGCCCTCGTAGTAACGCTCGATCTCGGTGGCGCTCAGCGTGACGGGGACGAGACGCATCCCTTCGGCGTCGAACGGCTCATGCTTCAGGTCCGGGGCACCGGACCAGCCGATCCAGGCGCCGTCGGCGTTCTGCATCACGGGTTCGAGGGCCGTGACGAGGCCCCCCGGGGAACGCTGCCAGGACAGGCTCCCGTCCAGGCCTACGCTGAAGTCGACGGGCAGCCGGTTGGCCACCACGACGAGGTCGTATCCGTCTTTGCCTGGCAATGGACTACCCCTTAGTTTCGTATTACCAATGTGATGTCGTCTCTAGGGTAACGATATCGACGTCCTCTCCACAGTAACGAGGCTGGGAGTGCCCGGAGTCATTCACCCGTCCAGCTGCTGGTCAGGGGCGGGTTGCAGCGAGCAAGGCCAGGTTCCGGGAGCTACCGTGTGCACCATGAGAGGGGGTGGGGGCGATGACCGAGGCGCAGCCCGCTGAAGCGAATCAGCCCTCAGAGGTGCCCGCCGTCGTCGGCGGCTACACCATCGACGCACCCATCGGCTCGGGCGCCATGGGCGCCGTCTACCGGGCCCACGACGACGGTGGCAACCCGGTCGCGATCAAGCTCCTCCACCGCCACCTCGACGACCCGTCCGCCCGCGAGCGGCTGCGCCGTGAGGCGCGCGCCCTCCAGAAGCTGCGCCACCCCGCCGTCGCCGCCGTGCTCGATGCAGAGCTCGACGGCGCCGAGGCCTTCATCGTCACCGAGCTCGTCCTGGGCCCGACCCTCGAGGAGGAGGTCGACAACCGCGGCGCCCTCGACGCGCGCGACCTGTTCGAGCTCGCCGACCAGCTCGCCGACGCCCTCGAGGCCGTCCACAGCGCCGGCGTCGTGCATCGCGACCTGACCCCGTCGAACGTGCTGATCTCCGAGCACGGACCCGTGCTCATCGACTTCGGGCTCGCGCAGAACCTCGGCGACGCACGGGCCACGCGCACCGGCTTCGTCATGGGGACGCCCGGCTACCTCGCACCCGAGCTCCTCGACGGCGCCGAGCCGGGCCCGGACACCGACTGGTGGAGCTGGGCCGCCGTGCTCGCCTTCGCGGGCACCGGCAGGCCGCCGTTCGGCGTGCGGCCCACCGAGGCCGTGCTCCGGCGCTCGCGGGAGGGGCGTGTCGACCTCATCGGGCTGCCGTCCCGCTCCGCGCGGGCGCTGGGCGCCGCGCTGCGGGCGGAGCCGGAGAAGCGGTGGGGGCCCACCGAGGTGGCGCGTGCCCTGCGGCGCGCGTCCGAGGAGTACCAGGCGGTGCTCGCCGGGGCCGGCGGCGACGACACGCAGGAGCTCGGGTCGGCGACGGACGTCCTCGGCGCCGGGGCGACTCAGGTGCTCGACGGTGCGGGGGGAGCCGGCGGCGGGACCCTGCGCCTCGTCGGCGGCGCCGACGCGGCCGCGGCGCTCGCCGCCGCGGGCGACACGGCGGTGCTGCCGAAAGGAGACACGCCGGCCGCGGCCCTGGGCGCTGCCGGAGCGGTCGCGGCGGGTTCTCCGACGAGCCCCGCGAGCGGACGCTCCGGACGATCCGTGACCGGTCGCGCCGTGGGCATGCCGGTCAGGCCGCTCGGGGAGGACCGGTACCGCGCCGTGGGCGACGTCCCGCCGGAGCCGGAGGACGAGCCCGTCCGCGCCTATCGAGGTCGCGGGCCGGCGGCGGTGGTCGCGACGGGTTCGGGCGCTGTGCCGGTCGTCGTGCCGCCGGTGATGGCCGCGTCGCGCCGGATGTTCGCCCGGCGTCCCGGCACCGTCGCCGCGCTCGCCCTCCCCCTCGTGCTGATCGGCGCAACGCGGCCCGGCACCGCGTTCGCCGCCCTGGTCGGGCTCGTGCTGCTGTCGCGCTTCACCGGCATCACCGTCGACGAGTTCCACCGACGGCGGGAGCGCCGCGCGACGCGACGCGGCGACGGTCTGGTCGCGGTGCTCGCAGCTCCCTGGCACCTGGTCCGGGCCGCGTTCGCCGTGCTGCCCTCGGTGCTGGTTGCGGCTTGCGCCGGCGTGCTCGTCGTCATCATCGGCTTCTGGCTGCTCGCACCCGGACGACTCATCCTCGTCCCCGTGAACACGGTGGAAGCTCGGTCGGCCGGTGGCATGAACGACCCCGTCACCGACACGTGGGTGCTGCTCCTGGCGACCGTGGTCGTCGTGCTCGTCGCCTGGTTCGGTCCGGCGGCGATGGGAACCCGCGTCGGGGCGCGGCCGCTGCTCGCCATCCTGGCGCCCGGCGCCGTCGGGGCCGTCGCGTTCGTCGTCCTCGCGCTGGTCGCTGCGTGGTTCATCGTGTCCGCCATCTTCGAGGGCGCTCCGGTGGTCGATTGGTGGCCGTTCCCTGGGCGGCCCGAGCTGCGCTAGCGGCCGTCCCCGGGACGCCTCGTGGCGGCGAGGGGAGCCGGCTGAACGGCCGACGTCGGGCAACCGTGTCCATCGCGTGCTGGTTTGTCTCAGTCCACGTTCAGGTAATCCGAGTACCCTGGCGGGGTAGGCGCCCCGTGCGCCGCGCCGACCCGTCGCAGAACGCCGCGCCGACCCGAAGGACCCCGATGTCGACCAGCCAGTCCAACCAGACCAAGGCGCAGCGCCGCGACGCCGCGCGTGCCGAGGCCCTCTCCCTGCAGAAGAAGCAGCAGGCGCGCGAGAAGACCTTCCGTGTCGCCACGCTGAGCGTCCTCGGCGGCCTCGTGGTCCTCCTCGGCGTCGCGATCTGGTTCATCATGCAGGAGAGCGGCAAGTCCGCGATGGAGAAGGTCAGCGCCTTCCCCGCCGGCGTGATCGAGGAGACCGGCATCCCGGTGGGTGCGTCCGGCGCGGCCGGCACGCAGAACGAGGGCGCCGAGCGGCTCGACGTGTACCTCGACTACATGTGCCCCATCTGCGGGCAGTTCGAGTCGATCAACGGGGCGAGCATCGACCAGATGCGCGAGGACGGCGACCTCACGCTCGTCGTGCACCCGGTCTCGATCCTCGACCGCGCGTCGCAGGGCACCGACTACTCGACGCGTTCCGCCGCTGCTGCGGCGTGGGTCGCGGACCGCGCGCCCGAGGCGTTCGCCGAGTACAACGACCTGCTGTTCGCGAACCAGCCCGAGGAGAACACCACGGGCCTCACCGACGCCCAGCTCGGCGACCTCGCGGTGCAGGCCGGCGTTGCCGCGGACGTCGCAGAGGGAATCACCGACGGCGAGGCCGACGACACCTTCCGCGAGTGGGTCACCGCCGCCACCGAGGTGGCTGTCGACGACCCCGATCTCTTGAACCCGGAGACCGGCTCCTTCGGCACGCCGACCGTCCTCGTCGGCGGCGAGCGCTTCGCCGACTGGGGGACCGTCGGCAACCTGACCACGGCGATCACCGGCGAGTCCGGCAACTGACGCTCGGCTGAGCACGGGGCTGCGTCGTCGGGCCGACGACGCAGCCCCGCGGCGGCTGACCGCCGCGCCGACACGTTAGGCTGGTCCCGCGTTCTGGGCTGCCGTGGCTGCCCCGCGCGGGCACCCGCCCTCGCCGCCTTAGCTCAGCTGGTAGAGCTCCCGTCTTGTAAACGGAAGGTCGTCGGTTCGAATCCGACAGGCGGCTCAGAAGGCCCGGAATCCCTTGGATTCCGGGCCTCGCTGTTTCGTTACAAGGCGTCGCCCCAGCGGAATCCCAGCGCTATCCATCGCCGAACTGCTCTGTGCGCTTCTCTCGGAGCTCGGCCGGCGTGATGATCGGTCGGTGCTTGTGGAGCACGCGATGGCACGTTGGACAGACCAGTGCGAGGTCGTTCAAGGTCGTGACGCTGACGCCGATCTTGTGGAGCGGCACCACGTGGTGGACGTCGATGACACCCTCGACGTCGTACGTTTCAGACGACTCGAAGTCGCAGACCTCGCAGGCGAGGCTGCCCGCCTTCTTGAGAACAGCCTGCTTCTTCCTGGCAACAAGGTTTCGGTCTCGCTCGTAGCGGCGGTGCTCGCGGTAGAGAATCCGACCCTCCGTCGCCCCGTACTCTTCCTCCTCACCGGTGGCCTCGGGGGCATCGTCAGTCGCGCCGTAAGCGCGGATCAGCGCGACGGCCTCCCTGAGCTCGTCTGGTCGGTGTGCCCAGGCTTCCCACACCCGGACGTCCCCAGCACCTCCGTGAGCCATCCCCTGACCTGCATGGGCAGGGTCGATCGATGAGAAGTTGTACAGCTTGAGCGTGACGCCAGACGGGTTGCGGAAGCGATCGTTGGACCGGACCTCGTCAGGGAAGATGCGTAGCGATCGCAGCTCGGCGCTGAGGTCCGCGACGGCCTGCGCAGTGGCCTTGCCGTTGGCCCGTAGGTAGAGGTCGAGCGCCAGCATCAGCTCATCGGTGGACCAGTCGGGCAGGCCTACCGGACGGGTGACCTCGAAGCCGAGTTTGCCGACACGGTTCGCCACAGTGGCGCTGCCGCCAGAGAACATGTCGGCTGTCAGGAGCTCCCCGTGCTGGTACAGGTGGGCGACACCCGTAATGGCCTTTGAGTCGTACATCTTGTCGTCGACGACGATGAAGTAGTCCTTGGCGGGGTCGAATCCGTACCTCTTGAGGAAAGTATCGCGCCCGATCGCATCGAACTCCGCAATCGCCCGGCGCACCGCTTCCGGATCGGTCAGGTCTGCAAGGGCCATACGGGTGACGGTACTAGGGCTTGTGACCGGCAGGTCGGCAGCTATGGGGTCGTGGGTGCGGCCGGGAGGCATGCCGCCCCGCCTGGTCCTCTACAACGAATTGGGCGTCGCGACGGCTTCGGCGGCGAGCCGGGATCGCCAGTACGCGGCAGCGTCCTGACCGGACTGCATCGCGCTGTACTCCTCGGTTCGTTCCGCAAGCACTACGGCCGGTGCGGTGCCCTCGACGTACGACTCGAGGCCGAGCTGTAGCGCGGTGCCGCTCAGGAAGTTGGCGTATTCGCGCACGGACTCAACAACTGCGAAGTTTGCTGGGTTGCCGTGCACGAGAGCGTTCCGCACGCGGCGGCGCCTGGCTTCCAGCACGTCACCTTCATTGGTGTACTCCTGGATCAGCTCGCGGTAAGCAGCGAAGTCGCTCACGCTGTGCAGCATCCGGGCGATCCATGCGCGCTCGGATTCGATTCGGCACATCGAATGCAGATCTGCCGCGCGGTCAGCGACGAGCAGGATCCAAGGGCGCACCGGATTTCTCGCGAGCCATTCGCGAGTCAGTTCGTTGCGGAGCTCCTGTCGCTCGCCGCCGCCGGACAGGCACAGGTGAACGGCCCGCCGCACGTCGGTCAGCCACCGGGCGTGCGGCCAGTGCTGGCCCAGCAGATCGAACGCGTCGTTCGGATCGAGCGCGGCGTGCGCAGCGACGTGCTGCACCACCCGGTCGGCGAGCGGGATCACGCTGCGGAGGTCCGCCTCGGAGGGCTTTCGGAGCGCCATGTCGCGGCTGAACGGGTGGTCGGCGGTGGTTTGGACCTCGAGCGCGGCAGCCAGAAATCGAGGGAGCTCCTCGCGGCTGAGTGCCTCTGCGATCCGCGGTCCGTGCGTCGCGATCGCCTCAGCGGTGAGGTTCGCACCGTAGTGGTCGTCGGGAAAGCCCGTCGCGCGACTGGAAATCATGAGGGTGGAAGAACCCGGGCGGCCGGAGCGCAGGAGGGCGTGCTGGGAGAGGCCCGGGCGGATTCCGCCGGCGTTGTGGATGGAGACGTTCAGGATCGTGTTGACAATGTCGACGGCCCGCGTCACCGCGCCTGCCGCCGTGGTCTCGCCGAGGTCCACGCGAACGAGGAAGTCCACGTCGGACTCTTCGTCGATGCGCTCAGCCACCTTGAACAGGTAGCCGTGCTGCACCAGCTCCCAGAGCTCCGCCTTGTGCTCGAAGTCTTGGCGCCCGGGGCGCGCGTTCGGGACGTGCCAGTGCGCGTCCATGAAGGAAACCCGCCCGGCGCTGAGCTGTGGGAAGGCACGGCCCTCGTAGCCGAGCCACACCACGATCGGCTCGATCTTGGCCGCCGTACTCACGAGCGCGCGGGCGCGCGCGATCCGTTCCTCGAGCGCTACGTCCTTCTGGCCGATCGGGACGTCTTCGGGCTCCCGGCCGAAGGCGACCAAGTCCACAAGGTCGCTAAACGTCGCCTCCGCGCTCAGGCCGCGCCTCCGCAGCTGGTCGAAGAGAAGCTCCGCGATCGGCCGGTACTCCCTGCCCTTCAGGGCACGGTCCCGGGCTGTGGCCACCAGGTCGTCCCAGCTGGCGCCGGCCGCGTCGTCTGCCTCGAGGGCGGTCAAGAGATCTCGTGCGGCGCCGGTCACGTCCGTCCACAACGCATCGGTGCGTGTGCCTGGCGGCTGCGCCAGGACACTGCCTGGGCTACCCGTGAGGTGAGACAAGGCGGCCTGGAACTGGGCGAGAGGTCCCGCGATGCTCGCGCGAAGCGAGGGGCCGACCGCTCCGACCGACTCGTCCACGTCGAGCCACAGCGAAGTGCGGTTCGCGGACTTCTTCCAGGCGTCGACGCCGCTCGCGAGGTCCAGCCACTCGACGATCTCGTCCACGATGACAGTTAGCGGCAGGACGGTACTGACCCCGTGACGGCGGTAGAGGGACGAGACGAGGGACTTCAGCCACTCGGGATCGTCATCCGACCAGTGGTCGCTGACGTTGTACTCGGTCATCATTGGCGGGTTCCGATCGCGCGGGCATGGCCATGGTCACGACGATGACGTGGCTCTCACAACTGCGGTCACCAGGGTAGTCATCACTGCAGGTCACAGACCACTTCCGAAACAGGCCCGAGGAGGGGCGGGCGAGCCGGGCCAACATGCACCGTCGGAGCAGAGTCGGACAACGATGTGGTGTCGGACGTGCCAACCCGCGACACGCCGACGACGAGCTCGGCGGTCCATTGTCGAACACGCATGTTCGAGAACGTGCCAAGACTTCAAAAAGAAGCCGCGTCGCCTACGGGTGTGCGCCGCGAGCTGAGGGACGCGCGTACGCCGTGGTGATTGCCGGCGGTCCGCCGTGCCAGCATTTCTGAAGGTCGGGCAGCGGCGATGTGAAGGGGCGGGGGCTGGCCCCCGCCCCCTTCCGTTGGCGCTCACTTCCGGTGATTAGCCGAGGTGTGCCGGTGTCTCGCCGAACCGTTCCAGGATCGCCCGGTGGTCCGGCCCGAGGTCGGGCGTGGCAACGTAGTGCTTGGCAGTGATCGCGGTCCGCGTGTGCCCGAGCTGAGCGGCTGCGGCTTCGATGTCGGCGCCACGCTCGACGGCGGTCCCGACACTCTTGCGGAATGTGTGCGGCGTGATCCAGCTCCATTCGGCGTGATGCACGCGGAACGTGCGCCACTGGCGATCGACGGTGGACACCTCCCGTAGCCCAGCGCGCACCGAGGGAAAGACGAGCCCGAGTTCGCCCGGCGGCACCTCGGCTGCACGGCGTTCGAGCATCGTCACGGCGAACTCGGGGATGAGGTGTCCTCGGGCCTTCTTGCCCTTGGTCGTGTCCTGCCGGAACAGGCCCACACGCTCCTCACGAACGACCGTCCCGGTCAGGTAGACCACGTGCTTGTCGAGGTCGACGTCTACCCAGCGCAGCGCGAGGGCTTCGCCGATGCGGCAGCCGGTGGCGAGCATGACGTCGACCAAGTCGCCGAGGTCCTGCGCCCTCGCCTTGGCGTCGGACAAGAGGGCGGCGCGCAGCGTGACGACATCTTCGACCGATAGTGCCTGCACGTCCTTGGAAGCGGTGGCCGGTACCGGGGTTACCGAGGTCGCGGGGTTCGCCGTGATGGCGTCCTCGCGAACGGCGACGTCGAACATGCTCTTCAAGCAACTGAGCGCGATTCGCGCTGTCGCTTGGTGCTTCTCGACCTCACCGGCAACCCATGCCTCCAAGCGCGAGACGGTGCACTCGCGCAGCAGCAGCCCGCCGAGTCCGGGGATGACGTACTGCTCGGTGGTGTACCGGTAGCGCTGCTTTGTGTTCACGGCTCGCTTGCTCGGATCGACCTTCGTCCGGAGCCAATAGTCGGCGAGGACTTCGAGACGCGTGTCCGCAGTGATCGTGTCCGAGGCAGCGCGCTTGCGGGCGGTGAGCTCGTCACGCAGGCGGCGTTCGGCCTCGGCACCAGTGGCGCCCCATGCCTCGACAGGTCGGGTGCGTCCGTCGTTGTCCCGGAACCGGCAGCGGGCGGCCCAGCGGATCGACCTCAGGGGCACGAGCTCCCCGCCGGGCGTGTACCAGCTCTTGCCCTCACCGACGAGCTGCACGCGACCCAGGTAAGGGGTGCGGTTGATGTTCCCGTGGGATCCCACGGGCAGCGGCTTACGCGACATGGTGTGCAACCTCCAGGGTGGTGAGGGTGTGGTTCGGGCGGCACCGGGCCGTGTAGCCCGGGCCGGTCAGGGGCTCGCCGCAGTCGGGGCAGGGGGCGTCCTGAGATGAGGGGGAAGCGACACCCGCAACACCCGCAACACCCGCAACGTGGGGTCTGACCTGCGGGAACGCCTGCGGGTGTCGGTGCGGGTGTTCGCGGGTGTGCGGGTGTTTGACACCCGCGCCCCGCGCAACACCCGCGGGTACACCTGCACCGTTTCCGGAGAATTCGCCCTGGTCAGCGGCGTGGTTGCGGGTGTGCGGGTGTTGCGGGTGTTCCTCCCCGGTCATCTCAGGTGGGACCAGCCGCCAGACGGCGACCTTCTGCCGAGTACGACCGGGGAGGTCGTCCACGACCCAGCCCGCGGACCGCAGCGCGGGTGCGTTGCGCTTCAGGACACCGGCGGCAGCCCGGGAGTTGCGCGGCCAGGTTCGCGGCAGGGCGCCGTCGGGCTGGACGATGCCCAGCAGCTCGGCGGCGGTGCCCTGCCAATGGGTCGTGACGTGCTCGGTGATGGCGGCGAGGAACGGGTCCGACGTGACCGCGTCGGCGGCCATGCTGTTGGCCTGGTCCTGGTAGGCGGCCAGGCTGTTGGTGCCGTGCACCTGGTCCAGCGCTGCCAGCACCATCGCGAAGTCGGCCATGCGAGGCATGGCGTCCAACCGCACCGACCGGATGCGGGCCTTGCCCACGGCGACCTGTGACAGCAGCGCGCCGAACACGCGCGGCCACGCGGCCTCCCACGCGGTCATGAGCTGGGACTCGGGGCGGCGCCGGTCCTCGGTGATCCGGTCGAGGTTGACCACGATGGACCGGTCCGCGAGGTCCGGCGCCATCGCGCCGACGTCGATGCCGTTCATCACGAGCACGCGGCGGAACGAGAACACGGCAAGCCCGTCGTCGCTGTAGAGCTGGCGGCGCACGTCGCCGTCACCGGTCACGGCCCGGCACAGCGAGTCCGACAGCCACGCGGGGATGGTGGACATGTTGTCCAGCCCGACGACCCAGGAGCCCTGGGCGGCGGTCACCCACGCCTCGACGTCCTTGGGCGGCTTGCGCACCGACACCGGGGACGGGTCCACGAGCTGAACCAGGTTCCGGGTCGCCGAGCTCTTGCCGGTGCCCTGCTCCCCGAGCAGGGCGAGCATCGGGTGCGGGATGCGCGCCCACCCGAGGGCCGCCACGAGCCAGCCCAGCACGAGCGGCCGGTCCGACGGAGTGACGTTCAGCAGCTCCCACAGCTCGTCCAGGCTCCCGCCCGGTTCCGGAGTCGGCAGCGCCGCGGTCAGGACGCTCCGGCGGAAGAGCACCGGGCACTCGGCCACGACCTCCCAGCCGCGTGCGTCCACGCGGACCACGCGCTCGGTGGTGTCGCCCAGGTCGATCCAGGTTGCGCCGTCGTGCTCGGCGACGCGGACATGCACTGCCTCGGGCTCGCACTCGGCGGCGGTGCCCTCCAGGACGAGCAGCGCGTCCGCGAGGGCCTGCCCACCAGCGATTGCGCCGGTGTGCTGCCGGTAGGCCTTGGCGAGCTCGGCGCGCAGCGAGCCCTTGCCGCGCAGCATCCGCACCACGTTCCCGCCCGTGCGGGGCACCGCGTAGGGCTCCCCGTCCGGGGTGCAGCCGAGGTCGTAGCGCTCCAACGCCAGGTCCACCAGGATCGCGGCGGCAGACTTCCGCTCGGCCGAAGCCTCGCCCGCCGCGGTCTCTGCCGGGGCCGTGCCCTCGGCCGGAGCTTGGTCGGTGACCTTCTCGTCCTTGCGGGGGGCGCTCATGCTGCGCTCCGGCCGAACTGCTCATCGATCCACGCCTCGACGTCGGCGAGGCGGTAGCGCAGGTGGCGGCCGATCTTGACCCCGGGCGGGGTCGGGCGTCCGGCGGAGCGCTGCCCGTACAGGGTCCGCACCGGGATGCGGAGCATGTCGGCCACCTCCTGCGGCGTGAGCAGCACGGGGACAGCGCGGACGGGCCGGATGGTCTGTGCGGTCATGGCGTGTTCCTCCAGTTCAGGCGTTGGGGCTCGTGGTCATGTGCGACGGGCGGAGCTGGAACCGGCCGAAGCGGCCCGACGTCGCCCGGGCGGGTGCGCACGTCGTGCACAGGCCCTTGCCCCGGTAGAGCCGGGACTCGGCGGGTCGGTCGTCGGCGCGGGTGCCGGCGGAGTGCACGGGATACCCGCAGCCGGTGCAGTGCGTGGGCCGTGTGGTCATCGCTGGTCCCCCTCGACGTCGTCGGCCTCGGAGCGGTCGGCGGCCTCGCGCTTCTCGGCCTCGGTGCGGTCGTCCAGCGGTCGGCCGTCGTAGCCCTCGCCATAGACCCGGCCCGGGGCGTCGTCGGGCAGGACCCGCACCACGGGGACGGTGAGGATGCGGGCGCGAACGGCCGTGGCGAGGTGGTGGCCGAGGCGCTCGGCGACGTCGCGCCAGGACTCGCCCGGCCCGGGCGTGACGTCCCGGGCCGGGATGGCGTGCAGCTCGACGGCGAGCACGCGGGCGAGGTGGTCCAGGTCCAGGGCGGCGTCCAGGGCGCGCAGGGCGACGGTGCGCCAGTAGGCGCGGCGGGCCGGGGAGCGCCGCTCCCACGGGATGGCGGAGTCCGGGCGGGTGTAGGCGGCGCGGGCCGCGCGCTCCAGCGGCGTCAGGTCGGTGCTCATGGCTGTCTCCTGCGGGTCAGAGCGGGCGGATGGTGTAGTGGGCGGGGCCGTACCCGCAGGCCGGGCAGGCGCCGTCAAACTCGGCCGGTGCCTCGGCGCACCAGGCGCACGCCCTCTCGTGGGTGTCGTGCCCGCAGCCGGGGCAGTAGGTGTGCACCGTCCGGGTGGCGGGCGCTCCGCACGGGTCCTCGAGGTGGTAGATCCCGTCGGCGAGGTCGGCGTCCCACACGTCCCAGACCATGAGCCGCACCTCGCAGGTGCCCGGGGCGGTGGTGCGCGGGGTGGTGGTGTGCATGGTGGTTCTCCTCTCAGGCAGCCCGGCGGGCGGTGATCGTGCGGGGGGTGCGGGCGCCGCGGCGCAGCCCGGACCGGACGGTCGCGAGGGCTTCGGCGTCGGTGAACGCCCGGGCGGTGACGTGCCCGGCGGCGGCGTCGAGGAGGGCGTTCGTGGCGGTGTGCTCGGTCAGCGCGCCCCCGCCAACGAGCTGCCCGAGCGCGACGGCGGCGATGAACAGCGAGTGATTCCGGGTGCCCTCGGTCGCCTCCCGCACGCGGGCGGTCTCCCCCTCGACGGCGGCCCGGACGTACCCGGTGACGCGGTCGAGGTCGGCCGGGACGGTGCGCGCTGTGCGGCTTCCGGGGTCGGGCATCGTCGGGCCGGTGAGCAGATCGGTCAGCCATCCGGGCAGGGGTGCGGGGGCGGCGTAGCTGACGACGTCGTAGACGCCGGTGTTGGTCCGGGTCGGCGGGGCGACGACGTAGCCGCCGGTCGCGCGGGTGTCGATCAGCCAGCCGAGGCGCCCGGCGGTGTTGCCCAACTCGATGCCGTCCGGACGGGTGTAGTACCGGTGGATGCCTCCGGACGGGGTCCGGACGGTCCAGGTGTCCGGCAGGGGCTCGTGATCAGCGACGAGGGCGGACAGCACGTCCTCGCCCGACGTCGCGCGGCCGGTCCACTCGGCGGGGGTGCGGGCGCCGGGCTTGGGGGTGTCGGTGTCGATCACCAGCAGCCCGGACGGGCCGGTCGCGATCCCGATGCCGTAGGGACGGCTGGACCAGGCGCGGGTGATCCGGCCCTGGTCGGTCGTGGCGCGCTGCTGCCAGCCGGTGTGCCCGTTGCGGCACCACCAGTCGGTGCGGCGGTCGCACTCGTGCTCGGGGTGCCGCGGTGCGGCGGGGCGCTTCCCGCCGGGGATGAGGGGGAACAGGTGCCAGTTGCGGGCGGCGTACTCCAGGGCGGAGGCGAGCAGCGCGCCGTTCGGCGTCGAGCTCGCGCGGTTCGTGGTGGTCATGTCGAGCGTCCCTCCGTGCTGGTCCAGCTCTGTTTTGGGCATGGCTCACGCAGGGGGCATGGCTAGCGCTAGCGCGCGGACCGGTCCCTGAGCGGGCGGGTAGACGGGGTTTGCGGGGCTGCGGTGGCGGGTCGCTAACCCGCTAGATCGGCGGTATCTGGCGGTTTCCCGGGCTAGCGGGAGTGCTAGGGCTAGCGGCCGGGGGCCTAGCCCCCGCCCGGCCTGCGGCGGCCGGGCGGGGCAGCGCGGGTGCTACCGCTACGCCCCGGCGCGGACGGTCTCCAGGTCGCGGCGGGCGGTGCGGTCGGTGACGTCGTGCCCGGCAGCGGTGAGAGCTGCGAGGGCGGCGGCGGAGTCGGCGGCGGGGTCCTCGGCAACGAGGGCGGAGACAATGGCCAGGCGAGCGGCCTTGTCGGCGTTGGCGGGTCCGGCGGGGCGGACGGACCGGCGGACGGTGCGGGGCTTATCGGTCCGGACAGCCGGGCCGACGGTCGCCCGGACAACGGGGCGGGTCTGTCCGGCGGCGGACACCGGGGCGGACAGGGACCCGGACACGAGGGCGGACAGGTCGGCGGACACGGGGGCGGACAGGTGGCGGGTGTCCGGGACGGACAGCCCGGACATGGGGGCGGTCAGGATGCGGGCCAGGCGGGCGGTGTCCTCGGTGAACAGGGACGCGGTGTCCGCAGTGCCCTCCCCCACGGCCCGCATGGAGTCCAGCCAGGCGGTGACTGTGGCGCGCATCTGGTCGGGCGGGACGGTGCGCAGCGCGACGGCGCGGGCGCGGCGGCGGGCGGCTTCGGCGCGGGCGATGCGGCGGCGGGCGGTGTGCGTGCCGTCGTCGGCGGCCTGGGCGCGGTAGAGGTCTTCGGTGGCGAGAAACAGGGCGTGCATCCGGCCTCCGGCGCGGACCTGGGTCCAGGTGCGGCCGGTGGCGAGGTGGCGGTCTCCGATGAGGGCGAGGTGCCACATCAGGGCGGCCAGGAGCGGGACGAGGAACCGGAAGAACGCGGCTCCGGCCTCGTGGCCGATGTAGAGCTCGTGCCAGGCGGCGAACCCGCCGGACGCGGAGGACAGGACCCAGGTGAGGGTGAGCAGGGTTCCGCCGGGGCGGTTGTCCCGGGCGGCCTCGCGGGCCAGGAGGGCCACGGTGATGAGGGACAGCTCGAACACGCCTGCGGTGGTGAACGCGACCGCGGGGCTCATGCCGAGCACGTCCAGGCCGAACGCGACCATGGCGAGGTAGGCGGAGCCGGTTGAGATGAGGGCGACGGACACGGCACCGGCCAGGACGAGGCGGCGGGAGCCGGGGGCGGGGGTGGTGGTCATGGTGGTCAGTCCTCCTTGTCGTCGTGCGGGGTGTCGATGGTGTTGCCGAGGGCGGCCAGGACGTCGTTGCGGGCGATGGCGCGCTTGTTGACCTGGCGGCCGTCTACGACGCGGTTGTGCTGCACGGCGCGGATGCCGTAGGGCTTGAGCGCGGTGGTGACGTTCTGGGCGGTCCATCCGGCGTAGACGCCGGGCAGGTGCTCTGTGAGGCGGGCGGCGAGCTCGTCGGCCCAGACCTTGGGCTCGGTGCCGGGCCAGGCCGCGATCAGGTGGTCGAGCACGGACGACAGGTCCAGGTCGGCGGGGGTTTCGCCTGCGGCCATGCCGGTCAGGCGCCCGGCGGCGGCCCGGGCGACACGCGCGCGGGCGGCGATGGCGGCGGCGCCGTCGGCGTCCACGTAGCTCGTGCGGACGATGACGGGGTCGTCACCCTCACCGGCGAGCCACGCGGTGCCCAGGTCCGAGCGGGAGAACATCGTTGCCCGGATGCCGGTGGAGTAGGCGCCGGTGCCCAGGACCATGTCGTTGGCGGTGTGGTCGGAGACCTTCAGGCACAGCCGCAGGATCGCGTTGGCCTTGATCCCCACGGGGATGGACTTGGCGTCCGGGCGCTGGGTGGCGCACCAGACCATGATTCCGGCGGCGGGACCGCGCTTGACCAGGTCGGTGACGAGGTCGGAGATCGCCGAGCCGTGGTCGGGGTGCTCGAACGCGATCTGCGTTTCGTCGATCGCCAGGAAGATCGGGTGCAACGCGAGCTCACGGCGGCCCGCGAGCTCGTCGGTCACCTTGGACTCGGGGCAGACCTCGCGCGGCAGGCCGCGCAGCACCTTGTACCGGCGGCGCATCTCGGCCACCAGGGCCTTGAGGTCGGCCAGGATGAACGCGATGTCTTCGGGCTCGTCCCCGGCCCGGAACGCGTGCGCGACGTCGGCCAGCGGCAGGTGGTCCGCGCCGCCCTTCATGTCGAAGACGTGCAGCTCGACGCGGGGGTCCAGGGCGGCGGCGAGCTCGATCAGGCGCAGGCTGAACGTCTTGCCCATGCGGGGCACCGCGCCCACGACACCGGATGCGTACATCAGGGTCGTGGTGACCTTCCGGCCGCGGTGGTCCACGCCCAGCGGGATGGGCGTGAACACGTTCGTGCGGCCCGCCTTGACCAGCGGCCACGGCGCGGGGCGGGCCTTGGACAGCGGGCGGTCCCCGACCCACAGCACCAGGCGCCCGGCGTGCGCCTCGGGGTCACGCTCTGGCCAGACCTGCGACTCGTGCCGCTGCAGACCCGATGCGAGCTTCTCGCGGCGGTCCATGACCTCGGCGGCCGTGGCGCCGGCGGGCAGGTCGATGTCCGCGCGGAACCCGGCACCGTCACGCACCAGCGCCAGGAACCGGATGGCCTTGGGGTCCTTGCCCGCGGGGCCGTTGATCGAGGACAGGCCCAACGAGGTCAGCGCGGCGGCGATCAGGTCAGCGGTCAGGCGCGGGGCCTCGGCCTTGTCCATCGCCCGGGATGTGATCCGCCCGTCCTTGGCCCGCCCGACCAGGCCCAGCACGCCGAGCGAGGCGGCCACGGCGATGGCCTGCGTCATGGGGTCGGCCTGAGCCGCGACCACGCCGCCCGACGCGAGGACGGCCAGCCCGGACCCTGCAACGAACGCGCGGCCGCGAGCCTGGTTGCGGCGCTCCTCGCGAATCCTCAGGTAGCCCTCGGCGGTCACGCCCGAGGTGAGCAGCGCGCGGCGGGCGTCGCGGTGCTCGGAGTCGGCGACCCACCGCCACACGGCGGCGGTGATCCGGGCCGCGCCCCACGGTGAGCGAGCCGCGACCCGCAGCGCGTACAGCGGCAGGCGCACGCCGTGGAACGCGCCAGCCTTGCCGTAGTACCGGCAGGCCCACGACGTCGAACCCACCAGCGCCGAACGCGACGTTAGCCAGTCCGGCAGTACCGCGCGCTCGAACGCCTCGCCCCGGCGCGGACCACGGCGCCCGTCGTGGTCGCGGTGCTCGATCACCCGCGGCACCCGGCGCGCCGGGACGTCCTCGACCCGCTCGGGGTCGATGACCTCCCCGTCGAGCGCGTCGAGGGCGGCGAGCTCGTGACCGAGCGCGTCGAGGTCATTACCGTGCTGGACCAGCGCGGCGCCCTGGTTCAGCCCCCGGGCCTCGACCTCGCGGCCGGGCTCGTCCTCGGTGCCGTACACGATCGCGTACAGCTCGCCGTCGTCCGGCGTGCGGTTCTCCATCAGGCAGCCCTCCCAGCGTTCTCGTCGTGCACGGGTGCGGTGCTCTCCCACTCGGCCAGCCACGCCGCCGGGACGTCCACGGCGGCGTCGGCGGGCCACTCCGTGCGGGCGGCCAGCCACTCACGCTCAAACCGCTCCAGGGACGGGCGACCCACGGTCTCGAAGTGCTCGACCAGCTCACGCGAGCCGTACGCCTCCACACGGGCGTACGGCCCGGTCATCAGCGAGAACGAGTCGATACCGGCGGCCCTGCCGCGACGGTTGAGCAGACACGCGTTCGTCACCTCCTCGGCGGCCTCATAGGCGGCCTGGACGACCAGGTCGAACTCAGCGCGCATCGCCACCCACTGCCGGGCGGCCTCATCGAAGATCGGCGAACCCATCAGGCACCCGCCACCGACGCGACACCCGAGACCAGACCGTTCAGCAGCGACTGGAACGCGTCCAACACCGGAGCGCCGAACGACGTCGCGGCCAGCGACAGGCCGAACAGGATGCCAAGGATCAGCGAGCCGTTGGACAGCTTCTTCAGCCAGACACCAACGACGACCGCGACGAGCAGGACAAAGAACAGCGACATGGTGACCATCGAGACCAACTCCTTTCAGGCAGCGACCGACGCCACGGCAGCGACGGTCATGGAACGGGAACCGGCGCCCGCCACACGGCGGACCTTCTCGACCGCCACACGGGCGGCCCGGGTGGTGCGAGTGCGGGCGGTGGCCTCCAGGGCCTTCACCGCACGACGGTGCGCCCGGACCGCAAGAGCGTCCGACGAAAGGGCAAGGCGGCACTCCGCCTCGACAACGGCCAACTCGGCCTCGATGACCGGCCACTCGGACGCGATGGCGTCCAGTTCGCGGCGGGACGGTTCGGTACTCACTGTGGGCCTCCTCACAGGCTCGGCTGACCCACATCTAACAACTGGTCTGCTGACCGTGTCAACTGTTAGGTGTGACGAGTCTGGACTTGGCGCGGTTCCGCCTGTCGGTGGATGATCAACTGTTAGGCGGTTGTTAGGCCCTCGACCGTCCAACTGATAGCCCAAACCCAGGAGGCGCACCGCATGGCGAGCCACGACGACATCGACGGCAAGAAGGCCCGCGTCGCGCGGACCATCCGCAACGACATCGAGGCCGGGGTGCTCCGCGACGGGGAAGCGCTGCCCTCCACGCGGGCCCTCGCTGAGCAGATGGACGTCAGCGTCTTCACGATCAACGAGGCCATGAAGCTGCTGTCCGCTGAGGGACTGATCGAGAACCAGTCCCGCTCTCGTCGCGTCGTGCGCAGCGGCGTCGTCCGCCCGGCAGCGCGCACAGGGCGACCGCCTCACGCCTTCCTCGTTGGTGGCTACGCCGGCAGTGGCAAGTCCGAGTTCGGGCGCGTCCTGTCGCGCCTGACTGGAGCGCCGATCATCGACAAGGACACGATCACCAGGCCCGTAGTGGAAACCGCCCTGGAGGTCATGGGCTTACCGCCGCACGACCGAGACTCTGAGGTCTACCTCGAGCGCGTTCGCCCGCGGGAGTACGAGGCGCTGATCGACGCAACCCTGGAGAACGCCGAGGTCGGGGTTGGACCCATCGTCACAGCACCGTTCGTCAGGGAGTTCGGCGACAAGGCGTGGATCGAGCGCGTGACCACGCAGCTCCGCACCCGTGGCGTAGGTGTCACGTTGGTCTGGGTGGATTGCGACGTCGAGACGATGCACACCTACCTGCGCCGCCGCGGTGCCGCAAGGGACTCGATCAAGCTCGGCGACTGGGACGGCTACCTCTCGAAGATCAACGTCGACTTTCGGCCCAAGGCTGAGCACCTGGTCATCAACAACTCGGCCTCCAGCGAGCCGCTGCAGGCGCAGGCCATGCGACTGCTCGCCAACGTCGTCGAGCACGCATGACAGGCGGCTCCGTGGGCGTGATCCTCTACGGCCCGCCCGCCGCCGGGAAGGACACCATCGAGCGGGCGCTCACGAAGCTCTCGGACAGGTTCCAGCACTACGCGCGGATCAAGGTCGGGTCGGGTCGGCGAGAGGGCTACAGACTCACCAGCGCGGAGGAGCTGGACCAACTGCGGGTTGCGGGGCACGTGATCTGGGAGAACCGGGCGTACGGAGCTGTCTACGCCATCGATGGGCCGTCCCTCCGGTCGGCTCTTGCCGACGGGTCACCGGTGGTACATGTCGGCCAACCGGCCGCTGTCGAGGCAATCCAACGCGCCGCTGGTCCGGCGTGGGTTGTCGTTGACCTGTGGTGCCCTCGCGAGACGACGGCGGAACGCCTCACAGGCCGAGGAGCGAAGGACGTCCAGGAGCGGTTGAGGGTGTGGGACAACACGCCTCGCCTCCTCGGCGCGGACCTTGCAATCAACACGGGTCGGTTCGCGCCCGAAACGGCCGCAGCACTGATCGCCATGGCCGTTCGCGGCGCGTAGCGTTGGCCGAGTGCGCCCCGCGCCCGATCGACTGTCCCTCCCGTGACGCGCTGGGAGTCGCGCGCAGGCCCGAGTACGGGTGAATCGTCGCCCCAGATCCGTGGCATCAGTGCCGTTCGCGGGTACCGTACCGAGGACGTGCTGCACGCTCGGACCGGGCCATCTAATGAAGGAACCATGAGCACACCAATTGCGCCGCTTCCTAGTGCGATCGTCGGACTCCAATTGAACGATGGCTGGCGAATCGACTCAGAAGTCGTGATGACTGCTGCACAGACCGGCGGAAATTTCTCACTCTCATACAAGGGTTCTGACGCACAGGGCCGCCAAGGATTTATTAAAGTACTGAACTACGAATATGCGCTCTCAACCCCCGACCCACCGGCGACCATGCAGGCGATGACGGAGGCTTATACCTTTGAGCGTCAACTCGTGGAGCGATGCAGTGCCGGGCGTCTAAGCAAGATCGTAAGGGCCTATTCGCACGGATCTGTGTATACGGCCGCGTGGGGGTTTGTGCCGGTATCGTACATCGTCTTCGAGCTTGCCGAATCCGATGTGCGGAAGGCGCTGGATCTCTCACAGAGTCTCGATCTTGTGGTCAAATTGCGACTCGCGCACAATGCGGCAACAGGGGCGGCGCAGCTCCATGGCATCGGTGTAGCGCACCAGGACATTAAGCCGAGCAATCTTCTTGTTTTTGGAAGCAATTCGCCAAATGCAAATGACTCGAAGCTCGCGGATCTCGGCAGGGCAAGTGACCGAAACGTGGCGGCCTGGCACGATTCCCTTACGATCGCAGGAGACCCGGCATACGCGCCGCCGGAGCAACTGTATCGCGAGGCCCACGACTCGTTTGAAAAGCGACGTTTGGCGTGCGACATCTACCAGGTTGGCAACCTCGCCTCTTTCATCCTCACGGGTGTCTCGTTCAACGCGCGCCTCCATGCCCTCCTGCACCCCGTCCACAATTGGCACAACTGGCAAGGCGATTACGACGAGGTTCTACCGTACGTGCAAGCCGCACATGCCACAGCCGTCCAGCAGATAGAGGCCGAGATTGGAGGCCCCCTCGCGGGAAGAATTGCTTCGCTGATATCCAATCTCACCGACCCTGATATTGAGAATCGGGGCCATCCCGAGTCAAGGCGCAGGGGCGAGCCGTACGCCATGAATCGGATCGTTTCCGAGTTCGACCTGCTGTCCCGTCGTGCCGAACTGCTCGTAAAGGCGAACTGGTAATGGGCGTGCTCCTCCGTGTGTCCGAAGACCGACATGTAGTGCCGCGATGGCGGGCATTCGCGCGCACTTTGAGGAACGGCGAACTGGGCATCTTTGGACCAGACGGCGAACAGAGCCCCGGCCCCGCCCATCTTGACGCCCGGACGCGCGTCCAGATCGAGGCGGACCTGGCATCGTTTGAGTTGCACCCCGGGCGGTACCTGGCTAGTGACCTGTTGAGCCGCGTGCTTGAGGGTCAGGTGGATCCTCGCAGGGCAGTGAGGATCGCGCGCCATGTGATCGACACGGAGGGTGCCGATACCTCGCTGCGGAGTGTCGCCGACGAAGCGGCGCGGCGATACGATCCCGAGCGGAGTGCGGAGGAACTGGTTCTAACGGCTCCACCACCGCCGATCGACCCCCGGGTGGTGGTCAGAGATGCGCGGAAAGTGTTGGCGAGGTCGCCGCGGAATGCCGTCGTGTGGACCGATCTTGCGCTCGCTCAAACTGAGTCTGGAGAACTCGCACGGGCTCACCGGTCCATCTCCGTCGCATTGTCCCTCGCGCCGCGAAACCGTTTCGTCGTCCGGTCCGCTGCACGGTTCTACGTGCATGTCGGCGAGCCCGATCGCGCCCGTTGGGTGCTCAATAGGGCAGAGCGATGGTCGGACCCGTGGATCGTTTCCGCCGATATCGCCGTGGCTACGATCCTGGGTGATGCGCCGCGGTCGTTCATGCGGCGTGCCGGGCGCTTGCTAGACGGCTCGCATGCTGCGCGCGACACAAGTGAACTGGCATGCGGTCTCGCGAGCCTTGAATTTAGTTCTGGGAACCGGAAGTCCGGGAGAAGGCTGATCACTCTAGGCCTGGAGAACCCTACCGAGAACGCGGTAGCTCAGGCAGAGTTCGAGGCTCAGCGATCTGCTTTCGAACTTCCGGAATCCATGGTCGAGGTTCCTGGCAGCCACGAGGCCCAGGCGCTGGATCTCCTTGACCGTGGCGAATGGGAGCCAGCGGCGTCCGCGGCACAAAAGTGGCAGGCCGATCAGCTCTTCGACCCGGACGCGGCTATGCACCTGTCATATTTGGCGTCCGTTGGCCTTGAGGACTTCGAGACGTCCAGGAGGGCCGCGCAATCTGGTCTGATTGCCAATCCAGATAACGCGATCCTCTGGAACAACGCGGCATTTGCGGCTGCGAATCTCGGCGAGTTGGCTGAGGCCACCACACTCCTGGAACGCGCTCGTCAGTTGCTCGTACTCGCACCGGGAGACGACGTGTCATTCACTGCCACTCAAGGCCTGATCGAGTTTCGATCTGGCAATATCGATCGGGGCCGAGCCGCGTACCGTCAGGCGGTGGAGTCCGCCCAGGGGCACAAGCTCACGAGTCTCGCGGCTCTTGCGGCCGCGTACTGGCTGCAAGAGGAGTCCTTAGCGAACGAGCACTTGGACCGCGGGGTGATAGAGGACGCCGTTTCACTGGTCCAGTCCAGCCGTGAAAAGGGTGCGCAGGCGGTGCTCGATCGCGTAGCTAAGCGGATCGGGTTGACAGCGGACGAGACCTAAGCGGTAGCGGGGGTCCAACCCAGCAGAAACCCAGCGCAATGCCCCAGCATCGAACGAGCAGGTACGGGCATCTATGGCACTGGCGTCAGCCACTGAGTGCGCCGAACGAGAGGCGTCGAGACCCGGCGGAAAAGCGACGAGACCGCCACTTCTAGAATGAGGGGCTACGAAGGATCTGGCCGGCCTGGCGGTGGGCAGGCGGGCGAGATTAGCGGATCGCTAGCTGTTGACCACGCAACGTGACGGGGATGCTTCGCCCTGTCGCTCGCGAACGAGAAGAGTCTTTGGCGCCAGAAACGCGCTGGAAAGCTTTGACAGGACTCGACGACTTCGACTCATTCCCGATGGAGGGTGGCAACCAGGTCCGGCATCGAAGTCGAAGGGTTGCCGCCCATGTTCGTTCTCCCAGGGTTCCCAGCTTCCACCGCCCGCCGGATCGCGTCGCCGAACTTCCCGTACGGAAAATTTGACGGAATGCTCTTGTCGACGATTCCGAAGTTCTCCAGTCGGCGGCTGAGCGACTTGGGAGTCTCATGCCTTCGACAGTCTTCATGATGCCACAATAGCCAGATCTCAAAGCAGGGATTGGAAATGACCATCGGAATCTTGTGTTTCCGTGCTAGTGCGATTGCCTTGTCTAAGCTCGCATGTTCGTCAACATCAACGACAGCCCAGACCTCGTCGAAGGCCTCATTGGCGCCTATGGCCCGATCGCGGTCATCAATAGCACGTTGAACGATCCTCTCAGGGTCCTGTCCCAGACCTTTCACATCAAGTCCGCGGACGCTGATTCCACTCCTGCGAAAGTGTTGAACTAGGCCCTGGAGATACTGCCTCTCGGTTACGGGTCCCTCGGCGACAATGAGAATCCGAGTCCGTTCTTTGCGTGGCCGGTTCGGCCGTTGAATACTACGACCCCGCTTTGCGGCCATCAACCGCGCTCCCCGGTTGCGGCCTCAGGGATTGCATTTCGCTCGATAAGCGAAGCGAGGAATGCTGGCGCAACTGCCGGAACCGCCCCATATCGGCCCTGCAGGTACCGACGCGAGTAGTTGTGGTCGCTTCTGTGTGGGAAGTCGGCGAGGGAAAATATCGAACTTGCACCGTCGCGCCCCTTTTCAACAAAGAAGACTTCTTCAGGGGATATGTTCAACTCAGACGTAGGCGACAGAAAGTACGTGTCGTGCGTCGTGAATATCAGCTGGGCACGTCGGGGATTGGTTTCAGGGTCGGCGAACATTCGGATCATCACCTGAGCGAGCTGGGGATGAAGGCTGGCGTCCAACTCGTCAACAACGAATAGAGTACCGCGCCGCATCGCTGAAATCGCGGGGGCTGCGAGGGAGAGCCACGTCAGCGTCCCTGTACTTTGCAGATCCGATGGCAGGGAGTAGATGTCATGGTCGGCCCCGATGTGCTCAAAGAGCAGCACACGTGCAGCCTCGGCGGCGATCTTATCCAACTCCTCCTCGCTGATTTCTGATTCCTGCACCGCCTCGAAAACCGCCCGGAGAACTCGCAGCTCCTTGGGGTGCCGTTCGTTGACCTTTACCTGTGCACCGGCGATCCCCACGTCGGCCACCTTAAGCATCGTTCGGAGATCCTCAATACGAAAGTCCCCGGTGGTGACCTCTTCAATCAGCGATTGCAAGCGAGTGAAGCGATCCGATTCACCGAACTTGGCAACGTCGATTCCGTCGACAATTGCGCTGCAAAGGTCACCAAGTTGGTCGTTCCCCACCACCCGACCTTTGGAGAGCACAAGTTCCCTCTGACCCAGGGCTTGACGCAAGAGCGCTTCGCCACCGCCAAGCGCGCGCCCAAAGTTGAGGTCATGACCATTCCTCTCGAAGAGGATCCTCTTCCGGCCGGTCGGATACGAGTAGAGCCACTCCTCGATCACGGCATCACGCGTGACAGAGAACCCATATTCGTGACGGACACCGTTGTGCAGGAAGTCCATTACGTATGTTGAAGGCTCTTTCCCAGAAGTGTGGTCGAGTCGAAAGTGCGACCTGCCCAACGTCTTTCTGGTAGACCACGAAGTGGCGGATTCCGCGATGATCGTCTTGAAATAGAGGATGGCGTCGACGAACTGTGACTTTCCCGAGGCGTTCGCACCGTAGATCGCCGCAATTGACGCAACGTACGGCTCCCAGGATCCGTTCTTCGGCAGGCTTGTCTGCAGACTGCTTCGAACCAGGCTGAGCTCCGCTTCGTCACGGAAGCTCCCATGGTTCTGGACGGTGAACCGGAGCATGAACATGCAAGTATTATGCACGCTCGTGCCCGGATGCGTCGAGTTTCGACAGCCCAGGACGTGAGCGTGCATCCGATCCGACGTTCCCGGGGGGCCGATCCGATGACTTCCATTGACGGGGGGAAACTAGCCCCTGCCAACTCGTGCGGGTGGTGCGCGGATGCTCAGCGCTTGAATGCGCGAGGCTTCCCGCTGGCCGCCCTCGGGGCGGTCCTCGCGGGCGTCCCCTTCTTGTTCGACTCCTGGCGGTGGGCGCCCCTTCTCCTCTCGCGCTTGCCTCTGCGGCGTGGAGCCTGTGGGAGTCGTCGCGGTTACCCTTCTTGCCGGCTTCTCGGAGATTCCACAACCCGCCCTGGAGGGGTCGACCCGACCGCCCTAGCGGCGCTCGACGTCCCCCGGGTCCAGCCAGACGCCACGAAACAGGTAGCGCTGGTCGACGAGCTGCACAAGCACGAGGCGGCTTGTCCAGGCGAACGCGACAGTGTCAATCCACTGCTCGCCGTCGTGCTCCCACGCGATCCGAGCCCGCACAAGGATGTGACCCGAGGTCTGCAGCCGACGCTCGGGGATAGCGTGAGCGTTCAGGATCTTCTGCCACTGGTCGACGTCGTACGCCGCCCGTAGGCCTTGGAACGGTTCGTCGTCGGTCACATCCTCAGTGTCCATGCCCATGGCGGTCCGCGGGCCCAGCAGAAAGCCAGCGGAATGGTCTGCACGCAACGAACATGTACGTGCGTCTATGGCACCGGCCGCAGCCGTGCCGCCGCGCCGAACAAGGCGAGACGAGCGCCAGCGGTAATCGGGTGAGAACAAGCGTTCCAGAAACGGAAGGTCGTCGGTTCGAATCCGACAGGCGGCTCCACACGAGACAGCGAGGCCCGGAATCCTGCGGATTCCGGGCCTCGGTGCTGCCGCTTCGATGTCCGCGTCGCGCGCCGATCGGAGGCTCTCCGGGTGGCGACCATGGGCGCGATGACGCCGAAGTTCATCCGGATGAGTGTCGGGCCTGCTCCAGGTTCGACTGGTGGGGGCCGGAGAGCCAGCCTTGACGCAGACGCGCGTCGACCGGTTCCTCTCCTCGCCGCAGCGCGTCGATGTAGGCATGATCGGCGGCGAGGCGGGCCGCGACCTCGGGACCCTCGGCGACGGCCCCGTGGCCCGGGACCAGGACATCGACGTGCCGGGCAGCCTCACCCAGCCGGTCGAGTGCCGTCTCGTGGGCGCCCACCTGATCTGGGCGGCGAGGGTCGAGGAGCGGGATCAGGACGTCGGAGAGCATGTCGCCGGCGAGCAGGACGCCACGGTCGGCGAGGAGGACCGCGGCGTGGCCGATGGCGTGCGCCTGATGCTCGACGATCTCGCCCGGCAGGGGTCCCCCGTCCGCGGGCAGCGGGGTGAGGAGCCCGATCAGCTCGAGGGGGATGCCCGATGCGCTGTCCGCCGCCATCCTCTGCGCCGGCTCTCGGGCTTCACTGGCTGCCTGGGCGCCGGCGGGGGTGGCGTAGCGCTGCACGTCGCCGAACCGGGAATGCCAGAGCAGGTGGTCCCAGTGGGGATGGGTGGAGAACCCAGCGACCACCGGAATGCCGAGCTGGTCCACGTCATCGGCGAGCTGGATCAGATCGGAACCGTCGATGCCGGGATCGACCAGGATCAACCCACCATCCCCGCGCACCACGGTGGCATTGCTCCAGACCCACTCGCTCTGCCGGACCCAGACGCCGTCGGCCACCTGATTCAGCATCGGTCCACTTTGTCAGGTGCTCCGTCCGGCGCGAGTTACGACGCCACGCTCTTCGGGTCCGGATACCCCACGCCATCGACGCCCTAGCCTGGCACCATGTCCATAACCCCCTATGTCTGGCTGCTGATCCCGCTGGGCGCGCTGCTCGCGATCATCCTGGGTGGCGTGCTGATCACGCGCCAGCAGAAGAAGATCGGCACGAGGGCCTCGGCGCTGGCGGGCCGGCCGACCGTCAATGGCTTCCAGCAGGCGGCCGGAGAGTCCCGCGAAGATTTCGTCCGCAGGCACCAGAACCGGTCCGGCGTGGTCGCCAACGGCGCGACGCTGGTGGACCTGTACGACCGGGTCCGGCGGCTCGAGGAACGCATCACTGCGGTCGAGAGCGACCAGGACCGGCAGGGCGACGGGAGTGCCTGAGCACACGACGCCAACTCGAGAGGGGCCCATGTTCACTGGATCGATCGTCGCCGAGTCTCTGCGCGATGATGCCCGCATCGAAGTCGACGGCGTGCACGTGACCTGTGTGAGTCGGTTCCGGGTGAGCGATCCGGGACCCAGGCAGCCACCGGTCTGGACGTTGCTGGAGATCAGTGTCGAACGTCCCAGCGTCGATCCGCTGAGGGAGGTCCTCGAGCGGTCGATCCGGACCGACGGCGGCTGGTACGCAGACTTCCGTGACGAGACCGAGCATGTCGTCGTCTTCGGAGATCGTTCCTTCCGCTACCGAAAGGGCGACGCGACAGGGCGACGGGCTGCGCAGGAGCATGCCCTTGCGCACGGTGTGCCACCGCACCAGGTCGATTGGGCCGACTGACGGGGACCTCTGCCGGCGACGTTCGGACCCGTGGGTCGGAACCTCGCCGGCAGAGCCCGCGAGCCGATCAGTCGCGCTCGGCCAGCAGCGCCTCGGCGACCTCGCGCACCCGGGCGCGCAGGTCGGGATCGAGGCGCGGACGCTCGGGCCAGTGGCCCTCGACGTCGTAGAAGGCCAGGTCTGCGCGGGCAAGCTCCTCGGCGATGTCAGCCATGAAGCGAGGCTACGGCGGGAGCGCGAGAATCGCGCGCGACGCGCAACCTTTCCGGCGCGGGGTTCGGTCAGAGCGGCGGATCGCGCGGGTTGTCCCGGTCGGGTCCCGGCTCAGCGGGAGAGCGGCGTCAGGCGTGCGGCCACGCCTCCGGCGCCGGCCACTTGGGCGTGCGGCCGTCGCCGCTCGACGCGCCCGTCAGCCGTCGCCTGATCCACGGCGCCACGTGCATGCGAGCCCACGCGGCATTCGCGCGGGCCCGCTCGGCGAGCGTCGCGATCGGGCCGACGGGAAGCGGCACGTCCCACTCGTCGTCATCGGGCTCAAGGCCGAGGCCCACGAGCGCAGCCTGCGCCACCCGGTGGTGGCCTTCGGGGATCAGGTGGATGCGGTCGTCGGACCACACCCGCAGGTCCTGCAGCGCACGCATGCCCCACACGTCCAGGACGTGCGCGCCGTGCCGGCGGGCGATGGTCCAGAGGTTCGCGTTGTAGACCCCCACGCGGCCGTTCGTCCAGCTCAGCGCGCCGCCTGCCTTGAAGCCGGTCGCCAGGAGCACGTCGGCGCCGGTCGCCCGGATGGTGGCCACGGCATCCTCGAGCACGCCGCTCAGGGCGTCGATGTCGGCAGCGGGCCGCAGGATGTCGTTGCCGCCGCCCACGAGCGACACGAGGTCGGGCTTCGCCTCCAGCGCGACCGGCAGCTGTTCGGCGAGGATCGAGCGCAGGAGGCGGCCCCGGATCGCGAGGTTGGCGTACTGCAGCGGCTCGGCATCGGCGGCGACGCGCCGCGCGCTGAGCGTCTCCGCGAGCCGGTCGGCCCAGCCGCGCTGGGTGTCGTCGAGCCCGGGGTGCGGGTCCCACAGGCCCTCCGTGAAGGAGTCGCCGATCGCGACGTAGCGCTCCCAGCGGATGGGGGTGGTCGGCGGAGTGCTCGTGGCGTCCGGTTCGGGGTGCGTCGTCGTGCTCACGCCCCTATGTTGCCTCAGGCGCAGGCCCTCGTGGGGCCCGGCCGGTGGTGATCTTGCGAACTCATCCAGGGCCGCCCTGGAGCGGCAGAAGCGTGCTCGCGTGCCGGTCAGGCCGACATCTCGGCGATCTGGATCAGGTTGCCGCACGTGTCGTCCAGGACGGCCGTGGTCACCGGTCCCATCTCGGTGGGCGGCTGCGTGAAGACGACGCCGAGCGCGGTGAGCCGGTCGTACTCGGCCTGCACGTCTTCGACGGCGAACGACGTGAACGGGATGCCGTCGGCAACGAGAGCCTCCTTGAACGGGCGGACGGCCGGGTGGCTGTCCGGCTCGAGCAGGAGTTCGACGCCATCGGGCTCACCGGGGCCGACGACCGTGAGCCAGCGGTACTCGTCGCTCACCGGGACCTCGGTCTTCTTCACGAAACCGAGCACCTGGGTGTAGAAGCGCAGGGCCTTGTCCTGGTCGTCGACGAGCACGCTGCAGACATTGATGCGCATGGTCACTCCTTCGGGACGGGCCACCGTCGCGTGATCTCGCGCAGCGGCGTGGTGTCGAGGTCGTGGAACTTGTACCGGCCCTCGCGCCGGGTGTGGACGAGCCCGGCCGACTCGAGCACATCGAGGTGCTGCGAGATTGCCTGGCGCGACGAGCTCAGGCCGTGCCGGGTCATGAGCCGGCCGCAGAGCTCGAACAGGGTCTGCCCGTCACGCGCAGCCAGCTCGTCGAGGAGCGCTCGCCGGGTCGGGTCGGCCAGAGCCTTGAAGACGTCGCCCACCCCGCCATCATAGGCAAGTGTCCGCTTGCCTGTCACCTGGTCCGACGACGCACGGGCGAACCGTCCGACGTCGGACCAGGACGTGGACCGTAGAGCGGGACGTCAGGGCGTCGGGAGGGCCCAGTCCACCGGGGCCGCGCCCTGCGCCTCGAGCAGCCCGTTCACCCGCGAGAAGGGACGGGAGCCGAAGAAGCCGCGGCTCGCCGACAACGGTGACGGGTGGGCACTCTCGATGTACGGCACGTCGCCCAGCCAAGGCTTGAGCGACTGTGCGTCGCGACCCCACAGGATCGCGACCAGCGGCCCGCCCCGCGCGACCAGCGCGCGGATCGCCGCCTCGGTCACCGCCTCCCAGCCCTTGCCGCGGTGCGAGCCCGGCTCGCCCGGCTGCACCGTGAGGACCCTGTTCAGCAGCATCACGCCCTGGTCGGCCCACGGCCGCAGGTCGCCGTTGGCGGGCAGGGGCAGGCCGAGGTCCGCCTGAAGCTCCTTGAAGATGTTGACCAGGGACTTCGGGATCGGCCGCACGTTCGGCTGGACGGAGAACGACAGGCCCATCGGGTGACCGGGCGTCGGGTACGGGTCCTGGCCGACGACGAGCACCCGCACGTCCCCGAACGGGCGCTGGAACGCGGCCAGGATGTCGCCGGGCGCTGGGAGGTAGGCCCGGCCGGCCGCCGACTCGGCGCGCAGGAAGTCACCCATGGCGTGGATCTGGCCCTCCACGCCCCGCAGGACGTGAGCCCAGTCGGGTGCGATGACCTGCGACAAGGGCGGGCGGTCCGCCGTCACGGCGCCGGCAGGGGGCTGGGTCGGGGCGGGCTGCTGAGTCGTCGTCTCCACGGGCGTGAGGCTACTCGCCGCCACCGACAAGCACCCCCGCACCGCCGGCGCGGGTGGGCGGGGTGCTCGGGAGGCGGGCGGGAGGCGAACAAGAGGTGAATGACATGGGTGTTCTTCGGTCCTACTGTGGGGGGATGAGCAAGACGACGGCGACCGCACCCGAGACCGACAGCGAGAACCAGGTCGGCGAGGTGGTGGGGACCGTCCAGCTGCTCGCAGCGGACGTTCCCGTGCCGAGCGCGGAGCCCTCGGCCGCCGTCGTCGAGGCCGCGCCGGGCGCGGAGACCGAGACGGCGCAGGAGGCGGACCACGAGACGGCGCAGGAGCCCGGTGCCGACGGCCTGACCGACCGCGACCGCGAGATCCTCGCCTTCGAGCGTCAGTGGTGGAAGTACGCCGGCGCGAAGGAGGAGGCAGTGCGGGAGTTGTTCGGTATGTCCGCGACGCGCTATTACCAGGTCCTCAACGCTCTTGTCGATTCTTCGGCGGCCCTCGCGCACGACCCGATGCTGGTCAGGCGCCTGCGACGCGTGCGTTCCACCCGTCAGCGGGCCCGTTCCGCCCGTCGCCTCGCGGATGGCAAGGCCTGAAACCCCATCCGGAGACGCTACCCTGTGGGCCGTGACCAAGAGCACGTACCCGTACCCGCCTGACGAGTTCGACGTCGCCGTGCCCGGCGGCGCCCCGGTGGGCGTGCACCGCGCGCCGCGCAGCGGGTGGAGCTCGGTCTGGCCGTTCCTTCTCGTCGCGGTGATCTGCGCCGGCGTCGCCTGGGGCGGCATCACGCTTCTGAACGGCGACCCGGGTGCGGCCCAGGCGGAGACGCCCGGCGCCTCCGCGTCGCCGGACCCGTCCGCCTCGGCGAGCGCGCCCGCCGACCCGGCGGCGTCCGCCAGCCCCACGCCGGCGGCGGAGCCCCCGGCACCCACCTATCCGGGCGACCCCGCTCAGGCGAACCTGGCGGCGGTCATGGCTGTCTACAACGCCTCGGGACAGCAGGGCGTCGCGGGTAGCACGGTCGAGAAGCTGCAGGGAGCGGGCTTCACCGGTGAGATCGCCGCCGAGACGGCGGGCGACGAGATGGTGGCCGCCAACCCTGCGAACACCGTGCTGTACGGCGCGGACCGGGCGGACACGGCAACCGCGGTCGCGCAGGCCCTCGGCATCACGAACCTCCAGGAGTCGGAGGACGTGACCGACTCGGCCCAGGCGGTCTGGGTCGTGATCGTCACGCCGATCCCCTGAGGTCGTGCCGGCGGCGAAGCGAAGTGCAGGACGCGCCGAAGGTGAACTGAACGCGGGCACCCGGCATATCCGGGTGCCCGCGTTCGGTTCACCTTCGGCGCGTTCCGCTTCGGCGGACTCATTGCGTGACGCGTTGCCCGACCGGCGAATATCGCAGTCCGTGATATGTCCTTACCGGCGCGTCGGCCCGGCGTGTCCCAACCGGCCTGACCTGCGCGTTCGCTGTGCGCTAAATCGGGCATCCGCGACAATGTTGCTTCCGTGGTGTGAGTCGGACCACTAGGCTCGAATCACCACGGGTCGACCGCATGTCCCGTGCGAGAGGTAGGAGAAGTACATGGCCGTGGGCACCGTCAAGTGGTTCAACGCCGAGAAGGGGTATGGCTTCATCACCCCCACCTCCGGTGGTCAGGACCTTTTCGTCCACTACAGCGCGATCGAGACCGACGGCTACCGCACCCTTGACGAGGGCCAGCAGGTCGAGTTCGAGGTGGGTCAGGGGCAGAAGGGCCCGCAGGCGGAGCAGGTCCGCCCGCTGTGACCGACGGGCCGACGGGCGGGGCCACCCGCCCGTCGCCCGGCCCCTCGTCCCCGGGGCGGCGACCACGCACGCCGCGCGGGCACAGAGGGTCGTCAGGAGCCCGGCACCGTCGCCGGCGCGTCTGACAAGCACCGCCGACGGTGTTGTGACGCGTCTGACAAGCACCGCCGACGGTGTTGTGATGGGAGCATGACGCTGCTAGACGCCGTCGTCGTCGGCTCCGGGCCCAACGGGCTGGCCGCCGCCGTGACACTTGCCCGCGCGGGGCTCCGCGTCCGCGTGCTGGAGGCGCAGCCCACGGCCGGCGGGGGCGCCCGCACGCTCTCCGCCTCCGCCATGGGTTTCACGCTGCCCGACGCCGGTCCCGTCGCCCCGGGCGTAGCGCCCCCAGCGGGCACGGACCCGAGCACCGAGCCGGGTGCGCCGACGAGGCCCGAGCTCCTCTTCGACCTCTGCTCGGCCGTCCACCCGATGGCGTGGGCGTCGCCCTTCTTCAGCGCCTTCGACCTGCCCGCCCGCGGGGTGGAGCTGCGCGTCCCCGAGGTCTCCTACGCCCAGCCGCTCGACGGCGGCCGCGCCGCCCTCGCGTTCCACGACCTCGACCGCACCGTCGCAGGGCTCGGGCCCGACGGACCCGCCTGGCGCGCGCTGATCGGAACGCTCGCCGAGTCGTGGGAGCACGTCGCGGCGCTGGTCCTCGGCGACAAGCGCACGGTGACGGGCATGACGGGAAGCCTCGGGGTGCCCGGGCCGAGTCCCGCCCACGGCGAGGCGGTGCACCGGGGCCCGACGGTGGCCGGCGTGCGCGCCGCGCTGCGATACGGCACCGGGCTGCTGGAGCTCGGAACCGGGCGCGACGTGCGCCGGTTCTCGGGCGACCTGGCACCCGCGCTGCTGGCGGGGGTGGCGGCCCACGGGATCGCGCGGGTGCCGTCGGCGGCCGCGGCCGGCGCGGCCCTCCTCCTGGCCGCGCTCGCCCACGGGCCGGGCGGGTGGCCGCTGCCCGTGGGCGGGTCGGGGGCGATCACGGCGGCACTCGTCGCGGACCTCGTCGCGCACGGCGGCGAGATCGAGACCGAGCGTCCCGTCCGGACCGGGCGCGACCTGCCGCCCGCGCGGGCGTACCTCTTCGACACGGCTCCCGGCGCTGTGGCGCAGATCCTCGGGGGCCGCCTGGGGCGGCGGCCGCGCCGCTCCCTGGGGGCGTTCCGGCACGGCAACGGGGTCGCGAAGGTGGACTTCGTGCTGTCGGGGCCGGTGCCCTGGGCGGCGCCAGGGGTCGAGCTGGCCGGGACCGTCCACCTCGGCGGGACGCGGACCGAGGTGGCCGCCGCCGAGGCGGCCGTTGCGAGGGGTCATCATGCGGAGCGGCCCGTGGCCCTGCTGAGCGACCCGGCCGTCACCGACCCGGCGCGCGAGGTCGGCGGGCTGCGGCCGTTGTGGACGTACGCGCACGTGCCGGCGTTCTCGTCGCGCGACGTGACCGAGGAGGTGACGGCGCAGATCGAGCGGTTCGCTCCCGGGTTCCGGGACCTCGTCGTCGCCGCGCGCTGCACCCCGGCCGACCGCATCGCCGACCACAACGCCAACTACGTGGGTGGCGACATCGCCGCCGGCGCCGCGACCCTGGGCCGCTACCTCGGACTGCCCGGCGCTGCCGGCCGGTGGGACCCGTACGCGGGCGGCGCGGAGGGCGTGTACCTGTGCTCGGCGTCCGTGCCGCCGGGGCCGGGAGTACACGGGATGGGCGGGTGGCACGCCGCGCGGCGGGCGCTCGTGCGGGACTTCGACGTGCGGTCGGCGCCGTCGCTGGCCCCCACGCCGGGCGCCTTGCACTCGCACCCCGAGAGTGCCAATAATGGGTTAGCACTCTCGGACCGAGAGTGACAGCACGGTCGAAAGGTGAGGCGCGCCGCCCCGGCGAGACATGGTCGTAGGGGTGACGGGCCGTCCGTCGCGGGCACCGGCCGGCCGGTACAAGCCACCAGCGGAGGATTCATCCCCATGGCCAAGATCATTGCGTTCGACGAGGAGGCTCGTCGGGGCATGGAGCGAGGGCTCAACATCCTCGCCGACACCGTGAAGGTCACGCTCGGCCCGAAGGGCCGCAACGTCGTGCTCGACAAGAAGTGGGGCGCGCCGACCATCACCAACGACGGTGTCTCCATCGCCAAGGAGATCGAGCTCGAGGAGCCGCTCGAGAAGATCGGTGCCGAGCTCGTCAAGGAGGTCGCCAAGAAGACGGACGACGTCGCGGGCGACGGCACCACCACTGCGACCGTGCTCGCGCAGGCGCTCGTCAAGGAGGGCCTGCGGGTCGTCGCCGCCGGCGCCAACCCGATCGCCGTCAAGCGCGGCATCGAGAAGGCCGTCGAGGCCGTCACCGAGCAGCTGCTCAACGCCGCCAAGGAGGTCGAGACCAAGGAGGAGATCGCCGCCACGGCCGCCATCTCCGCCGGCGACACCGCCATCGGCGAGCTCATCGCCGAGGCACTCGACAAGGTCGGCAAGGAGGGCGTGATCACGGTCGAGGAGTCCAACACCTTCGGCCTTGAGCTCGAGCTCACCGAGGGCATGCGCTTCGACAAGGGCTTCCTCGCGCGCTACTTCGAGACGGACCCCGAGCGCCAGGAGGCCGTGCTCGAGGACCCGTACGTCCTGATCGTCGAGTCGAAGATCACGAACGTCAAGGACATGCTGCCGATCCTCGACCAGGTCATGAAGGCCGGTCGCTCGCTCCTCATCATCGCCGAGGACGTCGAGGGCGAGGCCCTTGCGACCCTCGTGCTGAACAAGATCCGCGGCACGTTCAAGTCCGTCGCCGTCAAGGCCCCGGGCTTCGGCGACCGCCGCAAGGCCATGCTGCAGGACATCGCGATCCTCACCGGCGGCCAGGTCATCACCGAGACGGTGGGCCTCAAGCTGGAGAACGCGACGCTCGACCTGCTCGGCCAGGCCCGCAAGGTCGTCGTGACCAAGGACGAGACCACGATCGTCGAGGGCTCCGGCGACGCCGACCTCATCGCCGGTCGCGTGAACCAGATCCGCGGCGAGATCGAGAAGTCGGACTCCGACTACGACCGTGAGAAGCTCCAGGAGCGCCTCGCGAAGCTGGCCGGCGGCGTGGCCGTCATCAAGGCCGGTGCCGCGACCGAGGTGGAGCTCAAGGAGCGCAAGCACCGCATCGAGGACGCCGTGCGCAACGCCAAGGCTGCCGTCGAGGAGGGCATCGTCGCCGGTGGTGGCGTGGCCCTCATCCAGGCCGGCGCCATCGCGTTCGCGAAGCTCGAGCTCGAGGGTGACGAGGCCATCGGTGCGCAGATCGTTGCCGCCGCCATCTCGGCCCCGCTCAAGCAGATCGCGATCAACGCCGGCCTCGAGGGCGGCGTCGTGGCGGAGAAGGTGCGCAACCTCCCGTCGGGTCACGGCCTGAACGCCGCGACCGGCGTGTACGAGGACCTGCTGGCCGCGGGCGTCAACGACCCGGTCAAGGTCACGCGCTCCGCGCTGCAGAACGCCGCGTCGATCGCCGCGCTGTTCCTCACCACCGAGGCCGTCGTGGCCGACAAGCCGGAGAAGGTCAGCGCACCGGCCGGCGGTGGCGACATGGGCGGCATGGACTTCTGATCCACGCCTGACCTCTGCGGAGGCCGTCTCCCCCTCGGGGAGGCGGCCTCCGCCGTCTGCGCGTCGGCCTCCGCCGTCTGCGCGTCGGCCTCCGCCGTCTGCGCGTCGGCCTCCGCCGCGGCCGGTGCTCGCCGCCCGGGCCGGGACCTCACCTCACGTGAACAGCCGCGTCGCCGCCGCCTCCGCGTCCGCGTAGGTCTGGGCGGTAGCGGCCAGGGCAGCCTGGATCGCGTCCAGTGCGGCCTCCACCTGGGCCTGGGCCCCCCGCCACTGCGTGACGGCGCCGCCGAACGCGGTCGCCGCGCCGCCGTGCCAGCTCGCCTGCAGGCCGTCCAGGTTCCGCACCAGGCCGCCGACCTCCGCTCGCACGGCCGCGACGGACCCCGCCACGGCGGCGCTCGCCATGCCGACCTGCTCGCTGTCGACCTCGAACCGCATGTCGCCCCCTCTCCGCGCCGGCCGGTCCGGCGCTTCCAGGGACGACGCTAGGAGCGCGCGGGCCGACGCCGGAGTGCGCCACCGACGCACTGTGCACAGGTCCCGGAACGGCCCGGCTGTGGTCGGCCGTCGGCGCGTCCCGGGCAGCCGGGACGGGCAGGCGTGACGGGCGGTCGGAACGGTCGGCGAGCCGGCGGGTCCTACGTCGCGCTGTCCAGCTTCGACTGCTCCTTCAGCAGCCGGTGCAGCTCCGCGTCGAGGTTCTGCCGCGCGGGCTCCTCCCACGCGGCCCCCATCGGCGAGAAGAACAGCGACTCGCGGGACAGCAGCTTCGACACGATCTTGATCCGCGCGTTGAGGTAGTCCTCGATCGGGATGTGCGCGTACTCGGCGCGCACATCCGCCGTGTACTCCTTGAACCGCTGCGGCTCGGCGGCGAGCATCGCGAGGTCGGCGTCGTTGAGCACGGCGGCGTCGAGGTCGGTGGGGTCGGGCGCGTGCCGCAGCAGGCCGTTGACGAGGTGCGCGACCCGCTCGGCCTGCTTGGCGGGCACCCCGAGGTCCGTCAGCTCGCTCTGGGCCAGGTCGGCGCTGGCGTGCGTCTGCTCGCCGCCCTGGGTCGCGTAGGCCGCCTTCTTCTCGGCGTCGAACACGGCGCCGTGGTACCAGGCTGCGAGCCGCACCAGGTCGGGTTCGTGGGTCTCCTGCGCGAGCTCGTCGACGCGGTGCAGCACCGCGGCGAGGTGGCGCAGGTTGTGGAAGTGCCTGTCGCCCCCGGACCAGCGCTCGATCAGGCGCTGACCGACCTCCTCGATCTCCTCCGAGGGGGCGGTGGCGCCCACACCGACGACGCTGCGGACGAACGACGAGAGGAACCACTGCGGTGCGTCGTGCATGACGCCCATGAGTATCAGGCTTTCGATCAGGGGGCAGGGACAGTCGTCTCGTCCAGCCTACGACCGAACGTCGGAGCCGGGACCGAGCCGACATCCTAGCCACAGCCTGCCCTGATCGGTTGGTCCTGGGCATCTGCCGGGCCCCGCGCCCTCGACCCGGCCGATGCCCGGCAGCTACCGGGACAGGGTGCGCGGGAGACGCACCCGCACGGTGAGGCCGCCGCCGGGCGTGGGCGCCACCTCGACGTGACCGGCGTGCGCGCCGATGATCGCCGCGACGATCGCGAGCCCCAGGCCCGAGCCACCGGACTCCCGGTTCCGCGACGAGTCCGCACGGTAGAACCGCTCGAACATGCGCTGCGCCTGCTCGGAGCTCACACCGGAACCGTGGTCGCGCACCTCGAGCACCACGTCGTCGCCGTCGGCGCCGAGCGCGATCTCGGCCGGCGACCCGGCGGGGGTGTGGCGGGCGACGTTCCCGATGAGGTTGGTCAGGACCTGCCGCAGCCGCTCGGCGTCGCCGGTGGTGACCAGGCGGTCCGACGTCGGCCGGTCGCCCGGCTGCACCGCCTCGCCGCTCGCGTGCGAGAGGGGGACCACCCGCACCTCACGGGTCGGGTCGAGGGCGTGCAGGTCCTGGGCGGAGTCGTCGGCGAGGGCGGTGAGGTCGACCGCCTCGCGTGCGATCGGCCGTCCCTCGTCGAGGCGCGCGAGGACGAGGAGGTCGTTCACGAGGGTCCCCATGCGACGGGCGGCGTCCTCGATGCGGCCCATCGTGTCCCGCACCTTGGCGGGCTCGTCGAGCGCCCCCATCCGGTACAGCTCGCCGTAGCCGCGGATGGTGGCCAGCGGGGTGCGCAGCTCGTGGGACGCGTCGGACACGAAGCGGCGCATCCGCACCTCGGACGCCTCCTGGGCGGAGAACGCCCGCTCGATCTGCGCGAGCATCGCGTTGAGCGACATCGAGAGCGACCCGACCTCGGTCGACGGCGGCGCGTTCGGCACGCGGCGGGACAGGTCGCCGGCTGCGATCCCGGCCGCGGTGACCTCGATCTCGCGCAGGGGCCGCAACGAGCGCCTGACGAGCAGCCACGCGACGAGCCCGCCGAGCAGGACGATGCTCAGGGCCGACAGTGCGAGGGACCGGGCGAGGAACGCGACGGTCTCGTGTATGCCGGTCAGGGGCAGGGCCACGAACGCCACGTCCTCGGACGCACCGTCGGACTGGTCGCGCACGAGCGGCCAGACCCGCCAGCTCGTCCCCTTCGTGCCGTCTCCCGTGGCGGGCACGGTGAACGCCTGGCCGAGCTGGTCCTTGACCTGGTCGTACGACAGGTCGGGGATGTCCGGGGCGCCGTACTGGGCCTCGGTGTCGCCCAGCCGCCACGGGGTATCGGTCCCGTCCTCGAACCGGTAGAGCACGTAGTAGTCGCTGGGCAGCGACTTGCTGGTCAGGCCCGGCCCCTGGAACGGGCTGCTCGCCAGGCCGGCGGCCGTGTGGGAGAGCTGGGCGTCGACCTGCCCCACGAGGTAGTTGGAGACGACGGTCCGCGTGACGATCGCGGCGAGGATCAGGCCGGCCGCGAGCAGCAGCACGATGATGCCGACGAGCCGGGCGCGTAGCGGCATCCCGGCCAGCCAGCGGGTGACACGGACGCTCAGGGTCGGGCGCGCGTCGCCGGGGGCGACGGCGTCGTCGGGACCGACCTCGGCTGCGTCGTCGTCGGGTGTGGTGCCTCCGGGTGTGGCGCCGTCGGGACCGACCTCGTCGGCCGGGGCGCCTTCGGGAGACTCGCGTGTGAGGGCCTCGTCGGGGCCGACGCCGGCCGTGCCCGCGGGAACCTCCGCCTCGCGCGAACGGTCCGCCGAGGGCGCGCGACCGGCGTCGGGCAGCGTGTCAGGCACGGGCCGTCATCGGGGCGCGCAGGAGGTAGCCCACGCCGCGCTTGGTGTGGATGAGCGGAGGCAGCGTGGCCTCGCCCTCGGAGGTCGGGACCGACAGATTGTCGATCTTGCGCCGCAGGTACGAGATGTACGACTCCACGATGTTGGCGTCGCCGCCCCAGTCGTACTGCCAGACGTGGTCGAGGATCTGCGACTTCGACAGGACGCGGCCCGCGTTGAGCATGAGGTACCGCAGCAGCTTGAACTCGGTGGGCGAGAGGTCGATCTCGACCCCCGCGCGCCGGACCTCGTGCGAGTCCTCGTCCATCTCCAGGTCGCCGACCCGCAGCACGGACGTGTCCTCCGGCACCGGACCACCGGTGCGGCGCAGCACCGCGCGGATGCGGGCCACGACCTCCTCGAGGCTGAACGGCTTCGTCACGTAGTCGTCGCCCCCGACGGTGAGGCCCTGGACCTTGTCCTGGGTGTCGTCGCGGGCGGTGAGGAAGACGACCGGCGTGTGCCGGCCCGTCGCGCGCATGCGGCGGGTCACGGTGAAGCCGTCCATGTCGGGCAGCATGACGTCCAGGACCACGAGGTCGGGCTCGAGGTCGCGAACGAGCTGCAGGGCGCCGTTGCCGTCGGCGGCGGCATGGACCTCGAAGCCGGCGAAGCGCAGGGACGTGGACAGCAGCTCGCGGATGTTGGGTTCGTCGTCGACGACGACCAGCCGCGCCTCGGGAGTGGACATAGGTCCAGTGTGCCTCCGATGTCTGGAGGTTGTCTGGGAATCTCCGGGGGAGAAGTGCCCATGTCTCACCGGGTCACGGCGGGTTTCCACAGGCGCGCGTCCTCCGATTGCGGTGCTCGCGGCCGGGCGCGACGATCGGGGCGTGACCGTTCCCGCAGACCATACGAGGCGCTCGAGTGCCCTGGCCGTCGCAGCGCTCGTGCTGCTGACGGGCGCCGCAGCAGTGGGCGCCGCCGCCGACCCCGCGCGGGCGGCGACGGCCGCGACCCCCGCGCCGAGCGTCTCGCCGTCGATCCTGTCCGCGGCCTCTCAGGCCGCGTCGCTGCAGGACGTGCTGCCGGCGTCCCCGCCGCTCACGCTGACCCAGGAGGTCACGGACGAGTCGGGCGTTCTCACCGCGGACGGCCTGGGCGACGTGCAGGCGGCCCTCGACCGCCTGGCGACGGGCTCCACCCTCCAGCTCTTCGTGGTCTACGTCGAGAGCTTCGACGGCGCCGACCCGGTCGACTGGGCCAACGCGACCGCGAACAACTCGGGCCTCGGCGTCGACGACCTGCTGCTCGCCGTCGCCACCGAGGACCGCGTGCACGGGCTGTCGGTCGACACGAACGTGCCGCTGAGCGACGACCAGATCGGAGAGCTCGAGGACGCCGCCGAGGACCGGCTGCGTGAGGACGACTGGGCGGGCGCAGCCGTCGCGCTGGCCGACACCGCGCTGGAGGCGACGACAGGGTCCGGCGACGGCGTGCCCGTCGGCGCGGTCGTCGGCGGGATCGCCGGGGTCGCGCTCCTCGGCGGGGTCGGCTATGCCGTGTACCGGGGCCTGCAGCGTCGTTCCGCGCCGTCCGCACCCGGCGGTCCGACGCCGGACGAGCTGGCGGCACTGCCCACCGAGGAGCTGGACCGCCGGGCCGCGTCCGCCCTGGTCAGCATCGACGACGCGCTGAAGACGTCCGAGCAGGAGGTCGGGTTCGCGCAGGCGGAGTTCGGCCTCCAGGCCACCCAGGAGTTCTCCGCGACGCTCGAGAAGGCGAAGGCCGACGTGGCGGAGGCGTTCGCGGTCCGCCAGGCGCTCGACGACGAGCGGGTCGAGACGGAGCCGCAGCGTCGGCAGATGCTCGCCCGGATCGTCGCACTCTGCGAGGGTGCCGCCGACGCCCTCGACGCGCAGACGGCTGCCTTCGACGACATGCGCCGCCTCCAGGAGCGCGCACCGGAGCTGCTCGACGACGTGGAGAAGCGGTCCGACGAGGTCGCGTCGCGCGTGGGCGTGGCCCGGCAGGAGCTCGCCAGGCTCGGCTCGACGTACCCGGCGCCGTCGCTCGCGTCGGTCTCCGCCAACCCCGACCAGGCGGAGGCGCTCATCGCGAACGCGCTGCAGGCGGTCACGGAGGGCCGCGCCGCGCTCACGTCCCGGAACCGGTCCGTCGCGGTGGCGCACGTCCGCGGCGCGCAGAACGCGCTCGGGCAGGCCGTGAAGCTCCTCGACGCCGTCGCGAACGCCAGTACAGAGCTCGCCGAGGCCGGGCCGCGGCTCGACAAGGCCGTCGCGTCGATCTCGCAGGACATCGCCGACGCCACCCGCCTCTCCCCGTCCGACCCAGCCGTCACTGCGGCGAGCACGGAGGCGCAGGCCGCCGTCGTGCAGGCGCGGGTCGCCCGCGAGGGCGGGGACCCGATCGCCGCCCTCAGCCGCATCGCCGCCGCCGAGGCGGCGCTCGACGCCGTCCTCGTGCCCGCGCGCGACCACGCCGAGTCGCGGGCACGCGCCTCGGCGCTGCTGCGGGACACGCTCGGTCGCGTCGAGTCGCAGATCCGCGCCACGAGCGACTTCATCGAGACGCGCCGCGGCGCCGTCGGGCCCGAGCCGCGCACGCGCCTGGCCGAGGCGATCCGCCTCGTCGGCGAGGCCCACGCGCTCCAGGCGACCGACCCTGCGGCGGCACTCCAGCGCGCCCAGCAGGCCGACTCCTACGCCCAGCAGGCGGCGCAGCTCGCCCAGCGCGACGCGTCCGCGCCCACCGGAAGCGGCGGGATGGGGTCCAACGTCGGCGGCATGGTCCTCGGCGGCATCCTCCTCGACTCCATCCTGCGCGGCGGCTCCTCCGGCGGCGGGTGGTCTGGCGGGTTCGGGGGCGGCGGGGTCGGCGGCTCGCGCGGGAGCCGGTCGCGTGGCGGCGGTATCGGCGGTGGCTTCGGCGGCGGCGGGTTCGGCGGCGGCCGGTCGTCGGGCGGCCGCGGCGGCAGGTCACGCGGCGGGCGCTTCTGACACCGGTGTCCGACGCAGCAAGGCCAAGCAAGACCGACGAAAGGCAGCACCATGGCGGAGAAGCAGAGCATCCTGGGGCGGGTCGCCCAGCTCGCGAGGGCGAACATCAACGCGATCATCGACAGGGCCGAGGACCCGCACATGATGCTGGACCAGCTCGTGCGCGACTACACGAACAGCATCGTGGAGGCTGAGCAGGCCGTCGCGGTGACGATCGGGAACCTGCGCCTGGCCGAGCAGGACTACAACGAGGACGTCGCCGCCGTCCGCGAGTGGGGCGGCAAGGCGCTCGCGGCGTCGCAGGCCGCCGACGCCGCCCGGAGCGCCGGCGACGCCGCCAAGGCCGACACGTTCGACGCCCTGGCGAAGGTGGCGCTGCGCAAGCAGCTCGACGCGGAGACGGAGGTGCGGCAGGCCCAGCCGATGATCGCCAGCCAGCGCGACACCGTCGACAAGCTCAAGTCCGGGCTCGCGTCCATGCGGGACAAGCTGGGCGACGTCCGGACCAGGCGCGACTCGCTCGTGGCGCGGCACAAGTCCGCCGCGGCGCAGAAGACCGTGCAGGGCGCGATCTCGTCCATCAACGTGCTGGACCCGACGAGCGAGCTGTCGCGGTTCGAGGAGGTGGTGCGGCGCGAGGAGGCGCTCGCGGTCGGCCAGGCGGAGATCGCCGCGACCTCGATCGACGCGCAGTTCGAGGAGCTCGAGGCGGGCGGCGACGCGATCGAGATCGAGGCGCGCTTCGCGGCGCTCAAGTCGGGCAGGGCACCCGCGCCGCAGATCGCGCCGACGCAGGTCACCCCGGCGGAGGAGAACCCGGTGGAGTTCTACGAGGAGTGAGCCCTGACCGCGTGCGCATGGGCGCGCACCTGGGCCAGGAAGGCGTCTGCCAGCACCGCGCCCGCAGCATCCAGCTCGTCAGCGTGCGGCTCCAGCTCGGCGGCCAGCGCCGCGGTGTCGACGTCGTCGTGCCCCTCGGCCCAGCGCAGCGCCAGCTCGACCGATGCCTCGGGGTGGAACTGCACCCCGAGCGCCGAGCCGAGGCGGAACGCCTGGTACGGGTACATTGCCGACGCGCCGAGCCAGACGGCGTCCGGCGGTAGCTCCACCACGGCGTCGGCATGCATGCTGACGAACCGGCTGACGACCCCGCCGCCCGCCCGCGAGGCCGCGGCGGCCACGACAGGCCCCAGGACCGGGTCGGCCGCCGCAGCGTCGCGCCAGCGGACGCGCACGAGCCCGGCCTCGCGCCCCGGTGGGGCGGCCACGGCGACCTGCCCGGAGCCGGCGACGGCGAGGAGCTGCGCGCCCAGGCAGATACCGAGGGCGGGCACGCCGGCGCCTGCGGCGTCGGCGAGCAGGGCGCGGGTGGCGGGCAGCCAGGGCGCCTCGGCGTCGGCGTAGGCGGACATCTGCCCGCCGAGGACGACGACGGCGTCGCCCGCCTCGGCGAGCGACGGAACTTCCTCGCCCGCGAAGGCCAGGACGAGGCGGACGCCGCCGCCGAGGCGGGCGGCGAACCGGTCCATCGGCACGTCGGGCGAGCTCTGGATCACGGTGATGCGTGGCATGTGCTCAGACACGGTCGCCCAAAGTACAACCACAGATACGCTGGGGTCCATGTCGGCTCCGTCACCTGCAGTCTCCGCCCGTCGCACGTACCTCATCGTTGACGGGGAGAACATCGACGCGACGCTCGGGATGAACGTTCTCAACCGTCGTCCCGCCCCGGAGGAGCGGCCCCGCTGGGACCGCATCTCCGCGTTCGCCGAGAAGGTGTGGGCGCAGGAGGTCGTCCCGCTCTTCTTCCTCAACGCGACGTCCGGCCAGATGCCGATGCCGTTCGTCCAGGCCCTGCTGGCGATGGGCTACAAGCCGATCCCGCTGGCCGGCAACGGCACGGAGAAGGTCGTCGACGTCGGTATCCAGCGCACGCTCGAGGCGCTGGCGAGCCGCCCGGGCGACGTGCTCCTGGCCAGCCACGACGGCGACTTCCTCCCGCAGATCGAGGCCCTCCTCGACGACGACGACCGCCGCGTCGGCCTCCTCGGCTTCCGCGAGTTCGTCAACGCGCGCTTCGCGGACCTGACCGAGCACGGCCTCGAGATGTTCGACCTCGAGGGCGACGCCGACGCCTTCACCACGATGCTGCCGCGCGTCCGGATCATCCCGATCGACGAGTTCGACCCGGTGCGTTACCTCTGATCCGACCGAAGGTCGCCGGTGTCAGCCAGCGCTGTGGGGGGGGGGGGGGGGGGGTGGGGGGGGGGGGGGGGGGGGGGCCCCCCCGCCCCCCCCCCCCCCCCCCCGCGCGGCCGGGGCGGCGACGGGACGGGTCAGGCGGCCTCGGCCGCGTCGAGGTCCTCCGCGTCCACGATCCGGTACGCGTAACCCTGCTCGGCGAGGAAGCGCTGCCTGTGGGCCGCGAAGTCCTGGTCCACCGTGTCGCGCGCGACGACCGCGTAGAAGTGCGCGGTGCGCCCGTCCTGCTTGGGCCGCATGACGCGGCCGAGGCGCTGCGCCTCCTCCTGGCGCGACCCGAACGAGCCCGACACCTGGATCGCGACCGACGCCTCCGGCAGGTCGATCGAGAAGTTCGCGACCTTCGACACGACGAGGCGGGAGATCTCGCCCGAGCGGAACGCCTCGAACAGCCGCTGCCGCTCGCGGACGGTCGTGGCTCCCGTGATCAGCGGGGCGTCGAGGTGGTCGGACAGCTCCTGGAGCTGGTCCAGGTACTGTCCGATGACGAGGATCTGGTCGTCGGGGTGCTGCGCCACGATCTGCTCGACGACGCGCTTCTTCCCGGTGGCGGAGGCCGCGAGCCGGTACTTGTCCTCCGGCTCGGCGGTCGCGTAGACCATGCGCTCGCTCTCGGGGAGGGTGAGGCGCACCTCGACGCAGTCGGCCGGGGCGATGTAGCCCTGGGCCTCGATGTCCTTCCACGGGGCGTCGTACCGCTTCGGGCCGATCAGGCTGAACACCTCGTCCTCGCGGCCGTCCTCGCGCACGAGCGTCGCGGTGAGGCCGAGGCGTCGGCGGGCCTGGAGGTCGGCGGTCATGCGGAAGATCGGCGCGGGCAGCAGGTGCACCTCGTCGTAGACGACGAGGCCCCAGTCCCGCGCGTCGAGCAGCTCGAGGTGCGTGTACACGCCCTTCCGCTTCGTGGTGAGCACCTGGTACGTCGCGATCGTGACGGGCTTGATCTCCTTGCGCGCGCCCGAGTACTCGCCGATCTCCTCCTCGGTGAGCGACGTGCGGCGCACCAGCTCGTCGCGCCACTGGCGGGCGCTGACGGTGTTCGTGACGAGGATGAGCGTCGTCGTGCCGCTCTTCGCCATCGCCCCCGCGCCCACGATCGTCTTGCCGGCGCCGCAGGGCAGCACCACGACACCCGACCCGCCGTGCCAGAACCCGTCTACCGCGTGCTCCTGGTAGGGCCGCATCTCCCACGGCCTCGAGGGCTCCCCGGGCGCGCGGCCCGGGACCGTGGGGGAGAGCTCGATGGGGTGCTTCTCGCCGTCGACGTACCCCGCGAGGTCCTCCGCCGGCCAGCCCAGCTTCACCAGGACCTGCTTGAGGTGCCCGCGCTCCGACGGGTGGACCACGACCGTCAGGTCGTCGAGCCGCGCCCCCACGAGGCCGGCGGTCCGCTTCGACTTGAGGACCTCCGCGAGCACGGCGCGGTCCGTGGCGGTCAGCACGAGCCCGTGCACCGGGTCCGAGGCGAGCTGCAGGCGTCCGTACCGGGACATCGTCTCGGCGACGTCGACCAGGAGGGCGTGCGGCACGGGATAGCGGGAGAACTCGATGAGCGTGTCGACGACCTGCTCCGCGTCGTGTCCCGCCGCCCGCGCGTTCCACAGACCCAGGGGGGTCAGGCGGTAGGTGTGCATGTGCTCCGGCGCCCGCTCCAGCTCGGCGAACGGCGCGATCGCGCGGCGCGCCTCGCCGGCGCGCGGGTGGTCCACCTCGAGCAGGAGGGTCTTGTCGCTCTGCACGATGAGCGGGCCGTCGGTCATCCGGTCTCCTCTGTCCTGGCCGCGGGGGTGTGCGGCGGGGCGCCGTTGTTCACGCCGGGGTGCCGGGCCTGTCGGGGTCGACGCCGGCGATGCGATGGACCGCGACCGTCAGCTCGGCGTCGCGGGCGGGGTCGACGGCCCGCAGCCGGCCCCCGTCGAGGCGCAGCGGGCGCAGCCGGCGCCGCTCGGGCGAACCGGTCCGGCCGACGAGCTCCACCCACACGTGCGCGCCGTCGCGGATCGCGTCACGCAGGATGGCCAACGCGTCCGCAGGATGCTGTGTTCCCTCGCCGTCGGGGGCGTCCGTCACGTCGTGCCCGACGCCGGCCGCGGCCGTGGGTGCACCGCCCCGCCCGGCCGAGGGGTCACCGAAGCCCGGTGGAGAACCTGCCGAACCGGAACGTGCCGACGTGGAACCGGACCCCGGCGAGACCTGCGGGCCCTGGTGAACGCCCAGGTCAGTGAGGTGGTACCGCGGTTCCGGGTGTTGTGAGGCCTCGGCAGGTTCTGCCTCGGCAGAAGGGGTGGGGGTGCCGGCTGCGGGGGCGGGCGCGGGCTCCGGGGTGTCGTCCCGCAGCAGCGCTCCCGCCGCGGCTCGGGCGGCGTCACGGGCCTCCGCCCGGGCTCGCGAGGCCGTGTTGTCGGTGTCGCGGGTCGCCACGTCGGCGGCGCGCAGGCTCGCGACGAGCGCCGCGTAGTCCGGCGCGCTCGAGACGGCTGCCGCGACCCGCCCGCCCACGACGAGCGCGGAACGTGGTGCCGGCACGGCACGCCCCGGCCGTGCGCGGCGCAGGTCGAGCACCTGCCCGCCCGGTGACTCGAGAGCGGAGACGAGCCCACGGGCGCGGAGCGCCTCGTGCAGCTCGACGGCGTCGGCCGCTGCGGCGAGCACCGTCGGAGCGAGCCGGACGAGGCCGAGGTGCGCGAGCGTCGGGTCGTTTTCCAGCCCCGCCAGGACGGTCGGCTCCGCGGCCCGCAGGTAGCTCCCGGCGCTGCCGATGCGGACCGCGCCGTGCCGGCGGGCCGTGTCGCGCACGAGGTACTCGAGCGGCTGCGGCAGGGGCACGGGGGAGCGGCGTGCGAGCTCGGCGAGCAGGTCGTCGGCGGTGGTGCCGTGGTCGAGCGACCGTGTGACGGACTCCGCCGTGAACCGCACGGTCGTCGCCGCGCCGCGGGACTCGCTGTCGGCCGCGCGGCTCAGCAGTCGCGCCAGCTCGCGTGACGGCCGGCCGGGCACGATCCCGGTGAGGTCACCCTGGAGCAGCACCTCCTCGACCTCGGGCGGCAGGGCCGCGCGCAGGGCTGCGACGACGGGGTCCGCGGTGCCGCGCGCCCCGGCACCCCGTTCGGCAGCGCTGCGGTCGGCGGCGCCGCGCGGTTCAGGTGCCGGATCGGCGCCCGCCGTCGCGCTCGTGCCGATCTCGTCGAGCAGGGCCCGGCCCGCGGTGGACAGCGCACCGGCGCCCGTGACGCCGAGCCACGCCGCCTCCATGAGCAGGCCGTCGACGGCCCGCTCGGGCGGCACGGCGCGGGGCGTGCTCCACGCGAGGACGTCGCTCACGGCGGACGTCGTCAGCGAGATGGCGGCGCCGTCGGCGTCGGGCGCCGTGGCGAGGACCTCGAGAACCTGCGCGCGCAGGCGGGGGACCCAGGGCCGGTTCAGGTCGGGCGCGAGGGTCGCGCGCAGGGCACCCCGCTCGTCCCGCGTGCCGATCTGCCACGGGGTGCGCCGTGACGCGGCCCAGGCGCGGACGAGCACGGCCCAGCGCTCGGCGTCGTCGGGGCCGGGGAGCGCGCCGTCGAGCCACTCCACGCCGGAGACGGTCGGGACGTACGAGGGTGGCGCCTCGCCGTCGTCGGCAACGAGACCCGCGGTCGAGGCGAGCTCGAGCACGAACGCGGCCGACGCCTCGTCAGTCTCCATGGCCGCCGCGACGCGGCGCAGGTCGCGCACGCCGAGGCCGCCGGCGCGCAGGAGCGGCGCAGGGGCGTCCGTCCAGGTGGCGAGCAGCACGGCGATGCGGCGCACGATCTCGAGGGCGGCGGTCGCCGACTCGGCGTCGACGGTCGTGCGGGCGACGGACCGGCCCTGCGGGCGAGGCGGGCGAGCGGCCGGCTCCCGGTGCGTGTGCCCGCCGCGCAGCGCCAGCCCGACGGCGCGCGGCAGCATCACGTGCCGTGCGTCGGACCGCACGAGGTAGCCCTGGCGCACCAGCCGGTCGACGGCGTCCCGTGCCCGGCTGCCCGGGGCGGGCAGCACGCCGACGGGCGGGCCCCACGCGAGCGCGTCGAGCACGGCGCGCGCCCCGGCAGGCACCTCGTCGAGCGGGGGCACGCCGGCCTGGGATCCCGGGGCGTCGAGCGCGCGCGTCGCCGCGGTCTCCGTGTCCGGGCCGAGCCCGGCGGGATACGGCCCCAGCACCTCGTCCAGGCCGGGGGCGGTCCGCAGGTCGGGCTCGTGTCCGACGCCGGTCGCGCGCAGGGGTGCCCCGGGGTCGGCGTCCCACAGCAGCGCCGACTCGAGCGCGTGCGCCACGGCCTCGCCGAAGAGCGACGCGTCGTCCTCCGACACCCCCAGGGCCCGGGCGACCACCGCCGGGGTCACGCGGACGGCGGCGGGCGGGCGGGCGGCGTGCGCGCCCGGCGGTGCTCCCCGGTGCTCGGGCACAGCGCGGGCAGGCGAGAGGGCGAGGACCGCCTCGAGCACCTGCAGGGTGAGCGCGTCGGTGCGGGCGAGGGCCCGCTCGGTCGAGGTGCGGCTGGAGGCGCGCGCCGCCAGCGAGCGGAGCGTCGACGGCGAGGGCGTCGCGAGATCGGGCCGGGCGCGCAGGAGGGCGACGAGCGCCTCGTCTGAGCGCTCGCGCAGGTCGTCGGCGAAGTGCCGTGTGGGCGCCGCCGGCGCTGGGTCGCGCAGCGTGGTGGCCATCGAAGCGATGTTACGCGTCTCGGGTTACGGTCGTGTTCGCCTGCAGGTAGAGGATGCGACGGGGTGGGCCTGAGACCGGTAATCTTGGAGACCTGGTCCGGAATGCGCGCATGCACGGCGTACGGACCCGCGAGAGTTTCCCACGAGCACGAACGAGGTTCAGGTGCCCACCGGCAAGGTCAAGTGGTTCGACGCCGAACGAGGTTTCGGTTTCATCGCCAGCGAGGACGGCGGCGAGGTGTTCCTGCACGCCTCCGCGCTGCCCCAAGGCGTGGTGCCCAAGCAGGGGGCCAAGGTCGACTTCGGCGTGGCCGACGGGCGCCGCGGACCGCAGGCGCTGGCCGTGAAGCTGCTGGATCCGGCGCCGTCCGTCGCGAAGGTGAAGCGGATGGCGCCGGACGACATGGCGGTCCTGGTGGGCGACCTGATCCCCACGTTGGAGAAGGCGATGGAGCAGCTCAGCCGCGGCAAGTACCCCGCGAACTCCGCCAAGCTTGCCCAGGCACTGCGCAAGGTCGCGGACGACTTCGACGCCTGAGTCCGCTCAGGCCCAGACATGAAGGCCCGTACATGGTGACGACGACTGCCGAGCCGGCCCTCCGGTCCCTGACACGGCGGGTCACGGCGCGCGTGAGCCGCGACGCCGTGCTGAACGGTGCCCTGGAGATGGCGCGCGCCGCGGCCCAGGAGGTGGCGGAGCGGCCCGAGGACGTCGGCGAGCACCTCGGCACGCTCCTCGAGGGCGAGCGGGTGGTCTCCCACCGGTTCGCTGCGACGATGCGGGGCTACCGCGGCTGGCACTGGACGGTGACGGTCGCGCGCGTGCCGCGCGGACGCACCGCCACCGTCAGCGAGGTGGAGCTGCTGCCCGGTGACGAGGCGATCCTCGCGCCGGCGTGGCTGCCGTGGGCGGAGCGCCTGCGCCCGGGCGACATCGGCTCGGGCGACGTGCTGCCGTTCCGCGCCGACGACCCGCGCCTCGAGCCCGGGTACACCCCCGGAAGCGACCCCGAGGCCGACATCGTCGCGATCGAGGAGCTGGCGCTCGCCCGCGCCCGCGTCCTGTCGCCGCGGGGCCGTGACGAGGCCGCCGAGCGCTGGTACCGCGGTTCGCGCGGGCCCACCGCGCCCGTGGCCGTCGCAGCCGCCGCAGAGTGCATGACCTGCGCGTTCCTCGTGCCGCTGTCCGGGTCGCTCGGGCAGCTCTTCGGGGTCTGCACGAACGAGTGGTCGCCCGACGACGGCCGCGTCGTCTCGCTCGACCATGGGTGCGGCGCCCACTCCGAGACCGACGTTGAGCCGCAGCCGAGCGAGTGGCCGGACGCCGCGCCGCTCATCGACGAGCTCCAGCTGGAGGTCGTGGCGAACGCACAGCCGGCAGACGCCGGAGCCACGGGCGACGAGGCCGACGCGCCGGGCCGCGACGCGACCCTGTGACCGCCGACGTCTTCGGCACCGCCGCGCTCCGGCGCGCGGTCGTCGAGGCGTGGCTCGCGTCCCCGACGCGCCTGCGGGAGGACGCCAACACCGAGGAGGACCACGCGCGCGGCTACTACCGCGACCGCGTGGTCGTCGAGCTCGCGCAGAACGCGGCGGACGCCGCTGCCCGCGCGGCCACGCCCGGTCGGCTGAGGCTCCGCCTCGAGCCCGTGGCCGACGTCGGGTCGCTCGGCGACCTTGGCGACCTCAGCGTGGCGGGATGGCGCCTCCTCGCCGCGAACACGGGCGCGCCTCTCGATGCCGAGGGCGTGGCGTCGCTGGCGTCGCTGCGCGCGTCGGCCAAGAGCTCCGGTCCCTCCCACCACGGGCACGCCTCCGGCGGCTCCGGTGGATCGGACGCACCTACCCACGGCGCAGAGGCCGGGCCTGTGGGGCGGTTCGGCGTCGGGTTCGCCGCCGTGCGTTCGGTGTCCGACGACGTCACCGTCCGCTCCCGCGCCGGCGGCGTCCGGTTCTCGCTGGCCGCGACCGAGCGGGTGCTGAGGCGCCTCGCCGAAGGGATGGCTCCCTACGCCGTCGCCTCCGGGACCTCGCACGTGGCGACCGGCGAGCACGCGCCGCCGCCCGGGACGAGCGCGGACCGAGGCGGGGTGCCCGCCTGGGTGAGCTCCGCCGTCGTGCAGCGGGGAAGCGCCCTGCCTGTGCTTCGCCTGCCGTTCCCCGCGCCTGCGACAGGGGCGGACGAGCCGGACACCGTGGTCGAGCTGGTGCTGCGGGACGACGCCGCCGTCGCGGCGGTGCGCGCCCAGCTCGCCGCCCTCGACGACGCGCTGCTGCTCGCCCTGCCCGCGCTGACGGAGGTCGTCGTGGAGGCCGCGGGGGAGCGGCGCGTGCTGCGCGACGTCGGCGACCGGCGGCTCGTGCATCGCGCGTCGGGCGGGCTCGACGTCGACCCGGACCTGCCCCTGGAGGCGCGCCGGCAGGATTGGTCCGTCCTGTGGGCGCTTCCTCGCCCGGGCGCCATCGACGTCTCGGGCGGCTTCGGCGAGGGTCCGGGCCCCGCGGGCGCCCGTCGGGTGCCGGCCGTGCTGCACGCGCCGACGCCGACCGACGTGCCGCTGTCGTTCCCCGCGCTGCTCGTGGCGTCGTTTCCCGTCGACCCGGGCCGCCGGAGCGTGCTGCCCGGCGCGACGACGGACCGCCTCGCCGCCGAGTCCGGACGCGCCTACGCGGCGTTCCTCGGCGAGCTCGCCGAGGGCGGTAGCTGGGTGGGAGACGTGCTCGACCTCATACCGGCCGGCCTGCCCGCCGGCGAGCTCGACGCCGCGATCCGCGCGGCGGCCGCCGACGCGCTGCGCGACACCGCGCTCCTGCGGGCCGTCGCGCCGGACGGGAAGCCCGCCGACACCGACGCGGACGCCGACACCGACCGCGCTGACGGGGCCTCCGCCGACGCGCCCCTGCGCACCGCCCGCCTGGTCGCGCCGCGCGACGCGCTGCTACTCACCGGGCCGCTCGGCGAGGACCCCGCCGTCGCGGCGGCGCTCGCGCCGGCGGCGCCCGACGGGTCGCTCGTCGCCCTGCCGCGCCGGCACCACGCGCTCGCCCGATCGCTCGGGGCGCGCACCGCGGACCTCGCCGACCTCCTCGACGCCCTGCCCGCCGAGCCCGAGACGGCCCGTGCGGCGTACGAGGCGCTCGCCGCGCACGTCGGGGACCCGGCCGTGCTGGAGGCGCTCGCGGCGGCTCCGGTGCCGCTCGCCGACGGCCGGACCGCTCGCGGTGCGCGCGGCGCGGTCCTCCTTCCCGCCGACGCCGGCCGGATGGGTGACCTCGCGCGCGCCCTCGGCCTCCGCGTCGTCCACCCGGCCGCCGCGCACCCGGTCCTCGCGCGCGTCGGCGCTCTGCCGACGACGCCGCGAGCCCTGCTGGACGACCCGTCGGTCCGCGCGTCGGCCCTCGGCGCCGCCGGGGCGATCCTCGACGACCGCCTGCCGCCCGGCCCCCGCGTGGGCGCCGAGCCGTGGGCCGACGACGCCGAGCCAGACCCGTGGGCGGTCGTGGAGGCGGTCCTCGAGCTCGTCCGCCTGGCCCTGGCCGACGACGGTTCCGACGCCGCGTTCCCGTTCTGGCTCGGCGAGCTACCTGTGGTGACCGCGGACGGCGACCTCGCGCCCTTGCGGGAGACCACAGTTCCCGGGTCGTGGGCGGAGGGCGCGTTCCCGGGCCTGGCGCCGGTCGCGGACGACGCCGTCGGCGCGTGGGGACCCGCCGTCCTGGCCGCCGCGGGCGCGCACCTGGATCTTGTGGTCTACCGGGTCGTGAACGTCGTGACCCCTGACGCGGGAGAGGAGCCCGGCGAGGACGAGGTGGCCGGCTGGCTCGACGGCTGGGAGGACTACCTCGACCATCTCGCCGGGCTGCTGGGCCCCGGGGCGTGGGCGGGCGACCTCGAGGCCGTCGGTGACCTGGACGCGGTCGCCGGGGACGACGACGGCCACGCACCCACTGACGAACTCGCCCGGCGGTGGCGCGAGGTCCTCGCCCGCCTCGCGGACGACCCGGCAGCTCGCCAGGCGCTCCTCACCCCGGTGCGCTCGCCCGACGGCACGGGTTCGGCGCCGTCGTACACGGCGTGGTGGCTGCGCCGCGAGCTCGGCGCGCCGTTCGCGCTCCACCGCGGAGCGCCCCTGCTCCCGCCCGCACCGCCGGTGGTGTCCGGCCTCGACGTACCCGTCCTGCGCGCCCTCGGCGGCGTCCCGGACCTCGCGGCGGTCGGGCCGCGTGACTGGCCGGCGGTTCTCGCCGCGTTGCCCGAAGCTGGAGCCCGCCTCCCGGCAGACGTCGCCCTGGCGGTGTGGTCGGGCCTGGCTGGGCTCGCGCAGAGGGGCCGGCGGGGCGGCACGCCGCCGGTGCTCGACCCGCTGCCGGACCGGCTCCCCGCGATGGGTCCGGGCGGTGGCATCACCGTGGTGGACGCGGACGACCTGGTCGTCGCCGCGTCCGAGCTCGGCGGCCAGCTCGAGTGGGCGGACGGCAACGCGGTCGTCCCCGCACCGGCCGACGTCGCACGGGCCGTCGCCGAGATGCTGGACCTGCCACTGGTGGGCGACCCGGACGACGTCGGCCGGCTGCGCGCCGACGACGCCGGTGACCCGCGCGACCTCGACCCGCGCGTGCAGGCCCTCGCACCCGGTCTGCCCAGAACGTGGCAGGCGCACGACCGGCTGACGGTCGACGGGCGCGAGGTCGCATGGTGGGTCGACCCGGACGGGACCGCGCACGCCACCGGCGAGCAGGGCCTCGCCCGCGCGCTCGCCGAGGTCTCGGGCGTCGACCGGTTGCTGCTGGAGGCGGCGCTGCGCGAGCCCGGCCGGGCCGGTACCCTCGCGGCGGAACAGGCCTGGCTGGCCTGATGGGCGCTACCGCCCCGTCAGGAGCGGGGCGGATCCTCAGCCTTCCGGGCTCTGGCGGACTCTCCCTGGTCCTCGGTGCGGTCCTCGGTGCGGTCCTCGGCGACGCCTCCGAAGGCGTCCGCGGCGGCGTCTGCGCCGCGCTCCGCCGGGCCTTCTCCGGCAGCCGGCGCGGCCTCGGCTGCCGGCTCCTCCGGCGGAAACTCCTCCGGGTGCCGTCGCGCCCACAGGAGCCCGAGGCCGCCTAGCCCGATGCCGGCGCCGCACGTCGCGAGGACCCGGACGTCGCCGGCCCCGGTGAGCAGCAGGACGAGGTTCACGACGAGAGCGACCGCCCAGAGCGTCATGCCGAGCTGGAAGACGGTGCGCAGGTCGGCACGTGGAGGAGGCGGGCTCGGCCGGCGCTTTTCCGGGTGCGCCAGGAAAGTCGCGAAGGAGGGCACGCGGCCAGTCTAGGGAGGCTGACCGCACCGGCGCGGGAGGCGGGCCGCCAGACGTGCTCGGGCCAACCGGCCGACAGGGTGAAACCCCAGGTCAGAGCCCGGGTGAAACCCCGGGTGAAAGGGCCCACGACTCCTCGCTCCGGCGGCTTGCGCTCCTAGCATTCCGAGCAGCCGCCCCGTCGACGCAGGACGTCCGTCCATCCCCGGCACGTCCGCCCGTCAGACGGGGCGAGCCCGGTTCCGGAACAAATGACCGTTTCGGAATCTATATCGGGATAACCGCCGAGACGTCCGAGCCCCTCCCGGAGAGGACCCTGAGCGTGACGACACTGGACGAAAGAAGTAGGGCACGGCACCTGCTGAGCGGGCCCGTGACGCTTCCCGTGCCCCGAGTCCGAGACGTCCGCCCCGCTGCGCCGGCGCGGACCCGATGGCAGGTCGGCTACCGCCGCCGCGTGCTGGCGACCGACGCCGTCGTCGTCGTGGCCATCACCGCGATCGTCCACCTGCCGCTTCTGGACAGCCTGCGTGAGGCCCCCGGTTCGGGCCGCTCGCTGCTCCTCTCCGCCTGCGTGGCGGTGCTCTGGCTCGTTGCGCTGCTGGCCGGTCGGGCCTACGACGAGCGGCTGCTCGGGCGGGGACGTACCGAGTACCGGCGCCTCGTCGACGCGACGTGGCGGCTCTTCGGGCTGCTGGCCGTGGCGGCCTTCCTCGGGGGCGTCGCGGAGGCGCGCGCCTACCTCGTGGTCGTCGCCCCGGTGGGACTCCTGGGTCTGGTCACCGCTCGCTACGCCTGGCGGCAGTGGCTGCACAGACTGCAGCTGCGGCGCGAGGGCTGGACCACGAAGGTGCTGGCGGTCGCGAGCCGCGCGCACGCGGTCCTCCTGATCGAGCGGCTGAACGCGCCGATCGGGCACGGCTACGAGGTCGTGGGAGTGTGCGTGCCGGCCGGCGACATGGCGTTGGGCGAGGAGATCAACGGCGTGCCGGTCCTGGGCGACGTGAGCCTCGCGGGCGAGGCCGCGGCACTGGTCGGGGCCGACGCGGTCGTGGTGAGCGGGTCGGACGAGATCACGTCCGAGGACGTCCGCCGCGTCGGCTGGGACGCCGAGCGGGCAGGGGCCGACTTCTTCCTGGCCGCCGAGCTCGCCGACGTGGCCCCGCGGCGCGCGGCTGTTGCACCTGCGCCGGGGATGTCGCTGGTGCACGTGGCGGCGCCCCGGTTCCGCAGCGCGAAGCTCGTGGTCAAGCACGTCCTGGACTGGTGCGGGGCGGCCCTGCTCACCGTGCTCGGCGCGCCGGTGATGATGCTGGTCGCGCTGGCCGTGGTGCTCGACGACCCGGGCTCGCCGTTCTACCTCCAGCGCCGCGTGGGACGCGACGGGCGCTCGTTCAAGATGGTCAAGTTCCGCACCATGCGTCAGGGTGCTGACGGCCAGGTCGTGACACTGACCGACTCCAACGAGGCTGCCGGCCCGCTGTTCAAGATCCGCAACGATCCTCGGGTGACCCGGCTGGGACGAATCCTCAGGCGGTTCTCGATCGACGAGCTGCCCCAGCTCTTCAACGTCCTCGCCGGCCAGATGAGCCTGGTGGGCCCCCGGCCCCCGCTCGAGCGAGAGGTTCTGAGGTACTCGTCCCGGATGCGCCGCCGGCTCCTGGTGAAGCCGGGCCTGACGGGCCTGTGGCAGGTCGCCGGCCGGTCCGACCTGTCCTGGGAGGAGTCGGTCCGCCTCGACGTCTTCTACGCCGAGAACTGGAGCCTCCTCGACGACGCCCTGATCCTCATGCGGACGGCGCGCGCGGTGGTGTCAGGCCGGGGAGCCTACTGAGGCTCACGAGCGCAGGGCCATCACGATGGGCACGAGGGCGGTCCGGATCTGCTGGTAGGACTCGCGGTACGTGCGCTCGGAGCGTCCGTAGGGGTCGACGACGTCGTCGTCGTGGCTGCGCCCGGCGTGCCGCGGGCGCTCGAGCAGCGCAGCGGGGACGAGGGCTGCCAGACGTTCCGCGTCGGAGCTGCCGGGAGCCGACCCGGGAGCGAGGGTGCCGGCGAGCCGGGCGAGCTCGCGCAGGGTGAGGGTGCGGCGCACGGCGGCCGGCTCGCGGTCGACGATCCACGCGCGGTGGGCAATGGTCAAGGCCAGGACAAGGTCTGCCCCTCGGATCATCTCGGTGGTGACCTGGCGCGCCACGAACCCGCCGGACCCGAACCCGTCGGCAGTGAGCAGCGCGCCCATCGGCGGCGAGATCCCCGCCCCGACCACCGCGTTCGTCCCCGCGCTTGCGACCGCGACGCTCGGGTCGAGCGTTGCGCGCAGCAGCGTCTCGACCGCTGGAGAGCGGCAGATGTTCCCGGTGCACACGGTCAGGACGGTAAAGGGCATGGAATATCCTCCCAGAAATATGTCTGATTCGCACGGCTCATCGAGAGGCGGCGCGGGAATGGGCATGGTATTCGCCATTGCGTGTTTCCCGGGTGTTGCGCGCGAGGGCCTCGGCGGTGAATTCATGCCGTGTCTTTCGGCAGGACCAGATGAACCGCCGCAGGTAACGTAACGGCTACTGTCACCGTTCTCGCGCCGAATCGGGGGATTTCGCCCGGGGTGGTGGCGGACGTTGTCGACGTCGGCGGAGGGGGCCGGATGACTCATCCGGGTTGGGGCGACAAGTGGACGGACGCGTCGGAGCTCGTGCCGGGCCAGGGGCCCGTCGGAACGAGACCGGCGCGCACCACGCCATTCGTGGAGAGCGGTCCGGTCCCGAGGGTTGCCGGCACACAACCTCGCGAGGTCCGGGCACCTCGACCGCCGTCGGGCGGCTCCCGGGGCCGGCCGGCGAAGGTGTGGCAGAAGCCGCCCGAGCCGAAGCGGACCCTCTGGACGCATCGGCGACGCAGGAATCTGCGGATCGCGCTGAGGTGGCTCGGCGGCGTGGCGGGAGTGCTGCTGGTGCTCCTGGGCCTCGTCGCCTTCGACTCCGTCCGCGCCCGGGCGGCGCTGGCCGACGCGGCCACCGAGGTGTCGCGGCTGAAGGCCGACGCCGTGGCCGGGCGCACCGAGAACCTCGACGTGACGATCGCCGCGCTCCAGGAGGACGCCGGTCAGGCGCGGGCGGCGACGAGCGGCCCGCACTGGGCGATCGCGGGCCGGCTGCCCGGCGTGGGTCCCACCGTGGCTGCCGTCGCGACGATGGCCGACGTCGTCGACGACCTGGCGAACGGGCCGCTGCCCGATCTCGCGGGCGTCGTACGGCTCGCCAGCCCCGCGACGTTCGCACCCGTCGACGGTCGGGTCGACCTCGGCCCGTTGCAGGAGGTCGCGCCCGACGTCGTGCGGGCCGACGAGTCGATCGACGCCGCGCTGCAGCGCGTGACGCGCCTCGACGGGGCGATGCTGCCCCCCGTGCGCGAGGCCGTGACGCAGCTCCGTGGGCAGCTCGAGGACCTACGGATGACCTCCGCGACCGCCGCGCGCGCCGCCCGGCTCATCCCCCCGATGCTCGGGGCCGACGGGCCGAGGGACTACCTGGTCCTGGTGCAGAACAACGCCGAGCCACGTGCGCTCGGCGGGATCGTGGGCTCCGTGCTCGTGCTGCGCGCAGAGGGCGGGGTCGTGTCTCTGGTCCAGCAGCTGCCCGGGCAGAAGGTCGGTCCGTTCCCCGAGCCGGTCGTCCCGCTGAGCGAGGACGAGCAGCTGGTGCTCGGCGACGAGGAGATGGCCCGGTGGATGCAGAACGTCACCATGACGCCCGACTTCCCGCGGGCGGCGCAGGTGGCGCGCGAGATGTGGCGGGCTCACACGGGGCAGGAGGTCGGCGGTGTGCTCGCCGTCGACCCGGTGCTCCTGGCCGATCTGCTCGCCGTGGCGGGGCCGATCGACGCCGGGCCGGGCGGGACGCTCCAGGGTGACGCGCTCGTGGACTACCTGCTCAACGGGGTCTACAGGACTCAGGAGCCGAGCGTCCAGGACGCGATCTTCGCCGATGTCGCGGAGCGTGCCTTCGAGACGCTGTCGGAGGGCACCGGGGACTCGGTGGGGCTGATCAACGCGCTCTCGATCGCCGCACGGGAGGGGCGCCTCCTGGTGTGGTCCGCCGACCGTGACGAGGAGGACCTGCTCGCGGGGACGGTCCTGGACGGGGCGCTGCGTGGCGTGAACGAGGAGTCGCCGGTGATCGGCATCTTCGCGGAGGGCGTCGACGCGGCGAAGATCGGCTACTACCTCGACACGGCGGTGGAGGTGGCCGAGCGCAGGACGCGGCCCGACGGGTCGCGCGAGCTCGAGGTCACCGTGCAGTACACCTCGAGGGTGGACGCCGCGGGTGTGGGAGAACTCCCTGCCTACGTCACCGGGCCAGATCTCGCGCACGCAGGCGAGATCCGCATTCGTTCTCTCGTCTATGCACCTGCCGGTGGATCGTTGATCAATTCCACCGTAAATGGCGAGGAAATCGGACTTTCCCCCCAGGTGCACAACGCGTTGCCTGTTGCATCACGTTCTGTCGTGATCCGCCCTGGCGAGACAACCGCCATGACCTATGCAATTATCACCGGGAAGCGTCAAACCGGGGATGTCCTGATACGGGTCACGCCAGGCGCTCGGCCGGCCTCGGTGACATTCAGGAATTGAATCCCCGCCCAGAACGACAACACGACCCAGGGGGCGCGCACCGCGGCTGAACATGCCCGGGCGCGCGGTCAGGTGCTTGAGGAGCCTCGGCACTTTACGCGCAACAGTTGGCCAATACAGGGGGCAGAGCCATGCTTCGACGCCTTATCAGTGCTGCTGGGATCGCTCTCGCGGTCCTCGTCGCGCCGGCCGGGACGGCCGCCGCCGACATCTACACGCCCGACCCGGAGCCGTACACGGTCTTCGTCTCGTCGAGCACCATCACCGCCGGCACGCCCTTCAGCGTGCTCGCGACCGGACCGGACGGTCAGGTGTTCCTCACCGTGTCCGGCGCCGCAGCGGCGGACGGCGCGGTGGAGATCGCCGGTGTGACCACGGAGACCATCGTGGTCGACGCGGACGGCACCACCAGGTCGGTGACCGTTCCGGCGGCGGGCACCTACCAGGTCTACGTCACCGACGCGGCCGGGAACGTCATCTCGAACGTCGCCACCATCACCGCCGTGGCTGCTGCCACCGGCGGCGTTCTGCCCGTGACCGGTGCGAGCAGCACTCCGTACCTCGTGCTGGCAGGTGCACTCCTGCTTGCAGGTGTGACGGCGCTCGTGGCGATCCGCGCTCGCGCTCGCGGCCGCAGGACCGAGTCGACCGCCGTCTGAGCTGCTGGGCTGCCGCACGCGCTGCGCTCTGCCGCGAAAGACGGCGGGGCGCAGCGCGCGGCTTTCCTGCGGCGGTCAGTTCGGGCCGAGGAGTAGATCGTGACGATCGAGAGGGACGTGGCGGCTGCCGACCTGCTCGCCGGCCATCCGTCGGATCGCCAGCCTCGCCGGGTCGCCGTAGCCGACCCCGCGCAGGGGCCGGACAAGCGGCGGACGCTGCGCTGGCAGGACATCCTGGTGCGGCGAACGCTCGCGGTGGACGTCGTCGCGGTGACCGTCGCCGTGGCGGCCGGGTACTTCGTGCGGTTCGACACGCACACGGACGTGAGCCTGCTCGAGCCGCGCGGCGGCATGTATGCCCTGATCTCCGTGGTCCTGGTGGAGGCCTGGGTGATCGCGCTGGGCGTCGCCGGCTCCCGGAGCCCGCAGGTGCTCGGTCACGGTCGCGAGGAGGCCGTCCGGGTCGCCAGGGCATCGTTCGGGCTCTTCGGGCTCGTCGCGGTGGTCTGCTACCTGATCAAGTTCGATCTCGCGCGGTCGTACGTCGCCGTCGCACTGCCCGTCGGGCTCACCCTCGTGCTCTTCGCGCGCTGGCTGCTGGTGATTCGCCTGCACCGAGAGCGCAGCCGGGGTTTGCACCTGCGGCGCACCCTGCTCGTCGGGGCGTGGGGGCCGGTTCACGATCTCGGGCTCCGCCTCAAGCGCGAGCCGGGCGCCGGTTTCGACGTCGTCGGGGTGTGTCTCGCCGGACCGATCGGAGACGTCGGCTCGTCTCCGGTCGCCGATGCTCCGATCGTGGGGACCATGGAGCAGGCCGCGGCCGTCGCCGAGAGCTTCGGAGTCGACGCTGTCGTCGTCGCAGCAGCCAACGAGGCGACACCCAAGGTCATCAAGCAGCTCGCCTGGGACCTCGAGCCCTTGAGGGCGGAGCTCGTCGTCGCCCCGGGCCTCGCGGACGTCTCCAGTCCGAGGATGGTGGTGACGACGGTCGACGGTCTCCCGGTCCTGAAGGTGACGCCGCCCGGCTACACGGGGGTTCAGCACGTCGTGAAGCGAGCAGCCGACGTCGTCCTGTCGGCGGTCATGCTCGCGATCCTGCTCGGGCCGCTCCTGGTGCTCGGTTGCCTGGTGCGATCGACCAGCTCGGGTCCTGCTCTCTACAAACAGCGGAGGGTCGGGCTCAACGGCAGGCCGTTCACGCTCTACAAGCTGCGGTCGATGTACGTCGACGCCGACGAGCGACGGCAGCACCTGCACGCGCTCGACCAGGGAGCGGGAGTCCTCTTCAAGATCCGGAACGACCCCCGCGTGACGCCGCTCGGACGGCTGATGCGCAGGTACTCGCTCGACGAGTTCCCCCAGCTCTGGAACGTCCTGCGGGGCGACATGAGCCTTGTCGGCCCTCGTCCGCCGCTCGAGCGCGAGGTGGAACGGTACGACGCCGCCGCTCGTCGGCGACTGCTCGTCAAACCGGGCGTCACCGGGCTCTGGCAGGTCGGCGGGCGGTCCGATCTCTCGTGGGAGGACAGCGTGCGGCTGGATCTCTACTACGTGGAGAACTGGTCCTTCCTCGGGGACGTGGCCATCTTGTTGCGGACGGCTCGGGCGGTCATGTTCCCGAGCGGTGCCTACTGACGGCTGTCCCGGAACGAACATGCGCGAACGAATGCCTCGTGTTGAACTGATTTGACCGACTCAGATTGAAAAGTACCGACGTTGACCGTGCCGCGACGCACGCAGGGGGACTCATGGAGCTTGCCGACTACATCAGGCTGGTACGGAACCGCTGGGGATGGCTCGTCGCCCTCGCCGCGATCGGGCTGGCGATCGGCCTTCTGTACTCGCTGGCTTCCACACCGATGTACCGCGCGTCCGCCCAGGTGTTCGTCTCGCTGCGCGGTGGTGATTCGACCAGTGAGCTCGTCCAGGGCACGACGTTCACCGCCAAGCAGGTGAGGTCGTACACGGAGCTGGTGAAGAGCCCGCGCGCCCTCGAACCGGTCATCGAGCAGCTGGGCCTCGACGCCACTGCGACCTCGCTCGCGGGCCGGGTGGAGGCGTCAGTGCCCAAGGACACCGTCCTGATCAACATCGAGGCGACAGACGCGTCACCGACCGTCGCCGCCGACATCGCGAACGCGACCGCTGCGAACCTCGCGGTGCTCGTGGCGGAGATCGAGAACTCGCCGGCGGCGAGCGAGTCGACGGTTGAGCTGAGCGTCGTGAGGTCAGCGACACCGCCGGGTGCGCCGGCGTCGCCGAACACCAGGATGAACGCCGGGCTCGGGCTCGTGCTCGGCCTGGCACTGGGGGTCGCCGCGATCCTTCTCCGCGAGATCCTGGACACCAGGGTCCGGACGCCGGAAGACGTGCGGGCCGTCACGGATGCTTCGGTGATCGGGATGATCTCGTACGACGAGGAGGCCACGCAGCACCCGCTCATCGTCCAGGAGAGCCCGCACAGTCCCCGGGCGGAGGCGCTCCGAAGAGTTCGGACGAACCTCCAGTTCCTGACGCTGGACGGTGACGGCCGGACTCTGGTCATGACGTCGGCGATCCCGGGGGAGGGCAAGTCCACGACGAGCATCAACCTCGCGATCACGATGGCCGATGCAGGCTCGCGCGTGATCATCGTCGACGCGGACCTGCGTCGTCCTTCGGTGTCGAAGTACATGGGACTCGAGGGAGCCGTGGGTCTCACGACCGTCCTCATCGGGCGAACGACCCTCGAGGACGCGGTCCAGCCGTGGGGCAACCAGAACCTTCACGTGCTGCCATCAGGGCAGATCCCCCCGAACCCGAGCGAGCTGCTCGGGTCCCGGCAGATGGCGGACCTGCTCAAGGTGCTGCGGGACACGTACGACATCGTCATCCTCGACACCGCACCGCTTCTTCCCGTGACGGACGGTGCCGTCCTCGCGAAGCTGGCCGGTGGCGCGGTGATCGTCGTCGGCGCGGGACTGACGCACCGGCCACAGCTCGCGGAGGCGATGGATGCGCTCGCCGCCGTCGATGCCCGTGTCCACGGCATCGTCCTCAACAGGATGTCCCTCGAGGAGGACGCCGGGTACCGGTACCGGTACTACGAGTACTCCTCCGAGGAGCCTCACACCGGGGCCGCGCCGAGCCGCTTGCAGCGTGGGCTCAGGCGGATGGGATTCGGCAGGCCGCGGCACGTGCGCAGGCCGCCTGACTGGCACCCTTCGACCGCATCGGTGGAGGCGGTCCCGGAGCCTGGGCCCCGGCGCGGACCCGTCGGCGGGGTGCAGGCGTCGCCCGAGGGCGTGGCAGCCCACCCGTTCTCACCGGTGACCGACGGGGCCCCCGGGGCGATCCCCGAGGACGAGGCGACCGCGCTCCAGGGTGGGGCGGCACGCACGCGCGATGCCCGGGTACGGACCGTGTGACCTCGGCAGTGCACGTCAGCCCTGAGCACTCCCGGCGTCTGCCGGGATGTCCCGGGCCGGCCCCCACTCGATCGACAGGTCACGCTCCGAGATGGTCCCGTAGTCCTCGCGGGTCTGGTTCAGGATGAGGTCACGACCGATAACCAGCCCGATGATGATGAAGTACGGCGCGGACGAGTTCGGGCTCAGCGCAACCTCGTTGAACGCCGCATTGATGGTTATCCCGATGAGGAGTCCGACGGTCAGGAGGCGCGCACGCCGGGAGCGAACTCGCAGCGCTGCGCGCACCAGGGCGACGAAGAACACGGCATAGGCGATCCCGCCGACCAGCCCGAGCTGGCCGAGAACCATCCCGAACCCGCTCTCGCTCACATCGGTCTCGGCCCCTTCGGTAAAGAGCGTCGACAGTACGCCGATGTTCCCCATCCCACGGCCGAGCGGATGCTGGGGCAGCTCGACGAATGCTGCGAGGAGTCCGCCGACGTGCGCATCGACGCTGCCCGTCGAGTTGTCGGTGGCGAATCCGTAGAAGTAGAGGCCCGCCCCGCCGGCAGCGACGACGGCGAGGAAATGGTTCGTCCGTGACGAGAAGTACCGGGTCCAGAACGCGCTGAAGGCGAGGAAGCTGACCAGCGCACCCTTGCTGAGGGCCAGGACGCTGGCAAAGACCGCAAGGACCGCGGCCAGTCTGGACCGCAGCGCCCACGCGGCCATGAAAGCGGCGAACAGGAACGTGCCGAAGTTGACCGGGTCGGCGAACGGGCCGACCATCCTGCGTGTCTGTCGGCCACCGATCAGCTCCGACGAGTAGAAGTTGTTCGGGATACCGGTCGTGCCGTTCACGCCGATGTCCTTGCCCTCCCAGAGGCCGGCGATGCCGAGCTCCTGCCAGAAGCGGGGCGTCGTGACCTCCACGAGGCCGAACACGACGGCGAGCACGCAGAGTGCGACGAGCGACGACAGGTACTTGCGCGGGCTGGCGAACCGGCTGGCGAGCAGGCCGATGGAGAAGAAGAGCATCGGCGTGATCAGGTTTCGGTACGACGCCAGCGCCGGGATGATCGACGCCTGGAACAGCAGGGTCAAGGCCATGCCGTAGGCCGTGATCGCGATCAGGGTGGCGGCTGTGACGCGATGGAGCGTGCGCCACTCGCCGGTCCGAGCGACCGCGACCCGCGAACGAGATCCGCAGAGCATGACCCAGACGACGCCGGCTATCACGAAGTTGATGACGACCGCGAACTGCAGCTCCGCCTTGTCGAAGGCGTCGACGGCTGTGAGCAGATAGACGTTCTGCGTCGCCGAGATGATGGTGGGGATCAGGAGAAAGAACGCGATGTCGCGTTGCCGCTGCAGATGGAGGGCAAGCGGCACGACGATCGTGAGGAATCCGAGGCAGAGCACCGTGACGACATAGGCGGTGGTCGGCAAGAGCGGTGCGAGCAGGAGGCCCGCCACGAACAGGCCGAGCAGGCATAGCGGGACAATGCTGGTTGATTCGGACTTACCTCGCCGTCGGACAGTTGATGTGATAGCCACTCTCTGACGTCTCCCAATCGATGCCGGCATGCACGCGGTGCGGGCTGTTGATCCCTTCTGACCTTGTACATCCGGATGCTAGGCGCGTCGCGCCAAAGTTTCCTGTTGTCGCAAACTGCTGATTCCCGTCTTCAAGTTGCCAGATCCGTGTGGGTCTGTTCAGGTATTGGTACAGCGGCTGCCGACAGGGGGGTATCGGTATGTTCGGTTCGCATCCGCGCGTCGCAATCATCGGAACACGGGGATATCCGAGCTATTACGGGGGTTTTGAGACCGCCGTCCGGCATCTCACGCCTTATCTCATCGATGCGGGATGGGATGTGACGGTCTATGGACGACCGGGAGCGACCGTCCCGGACGACCCTTCGCGCGACCACCGCGCACGGGTCGTGGAGACGCGGGGAGTCAGCTCGCGCTCGCTGAGCACGTTGACCCATGGAGCGACCGCCTCGTGGCATGCGGCCGGGCAGCGTCCGGACGTCGCGCTCGTGATGAACGTGGCGAACGGCTTCTGGCTGCCGCTCCTGAAGTCGCTGGGGGTGCCGACGCTCGTCAACGTCGACGGCATGGAGTGGAAGCGCGACAAGTGGGGCCCGATAGCCCGAGGGGTCTTTGCCGCGGGCGCGCGCGTGACAGCGCGAACCGCCGACGAGCTGATCGTGGACTCGAGGGAGATCGGCCGCCTGTGGGCCGCCGAGTTCGGGCGGGAGGGCGTCTACATCCCGTACGGAGGCGACGAGTACGTTGCCGACCATCGCCCGCCGGAGTTTCCGCGCAGGAAGTATGTGCTGTTCGTGGCCCGGCTGGTCCCGGAGAACTCGGTGTCCGAGTTCGTCGCCGCCGCAGAGATGATCGCCGACAGCCGCGACGTCGTCATCGTCGGCTCCTCGGGGCACGGCGGAGACCTGGAGAGGTCGGTCGACGAGCTGGCGCGCAGGAACCCGCGGGTCCACTGGCTCGGCCACGTGAGCGACGACCGTCGACTGCATGCGCTCTGGCACCACGCGGGTGCGTACTTCCACGGGCACAGCGTCGGGGGGACGAACCCCGCTCTCGTGCAGGCGATGTTGTGCGGTGCCCCGGTCGTCGCTCGGGACACGGTGTTCAACCGCGAGGTGCTGGGCGCCTCCGGCATCTTCACCTCGGTGTCGCCGCGCTCGATCGCCGACTCGCTCGGCGCCCTTCTGGACGATCCCGCAGGGCAGGAGTCGACGAGTCGTGCGCTGGTCGAGCGCGCCCGCTCGCTCTATTCGTGGCGGGGAGTCCTCGAGGCCTATGAGCGCCAGCTCACTGTTCTCGCGCAGGCGCCCGTGCGAGAGCGTGAAGAGCGCAGCCTCGCGCACGCGGCGGCGTTGCGAGCTCCGGTCAAGGAAGAGGTCTGATGGTCGTGTCGATGATCTCGGTGGTCATTCCTGCGTACAACTCCGACGGAACCATCCGTTCCGCGGTCGAGAGCGCGTGGGCCGCGGGCGCGAGCGAGGTCATGGTGGTCGACGACGGGTCCTCCGACGACACTGCCGGCGTTGCGCGAGCCGCCGGCGCGACCGTCGTCTCACAGGCGAACCAGGGCCCGTCCCGGGCGAGGGCCGCAGGGCTTGCCCGTGCGCAGGGCGAGTTCGTGGTGTTCCTGGACGCCGACGACGAGCTCATTCCTGACGGGATCGCGCACTCGGTCGAGCTGCTGCGGGACGACGCGGGCGCGTCCGTGGCCGGGGGAGCGACAGTGGGTGTGTGGCCGGACGGCGCTGAGCGCGTGATCCCGGTGAAGTACGAGGACAACACCGCCGCGTCGATGGTCCGCGCGGGCTTCGGCCCGTGGCCGCCTGGTGCGGCCGTGGTCCGGAGGGAGTCCCTCGCCCGTGCTGATCGCACGTTGCCGCTGCCGCTGAACCCCCGGTTCGCCGAGGACTACGAGCTCTTCGTCCGGTTGGCTCTGGTGGGAAGGGTCCTCCGTCACTCGATCCCGTCCATTCGCTATCACGTGTTCGAAGGCAAGTCGAGCCGCAACCCTGCCGCCGTGCTGGAGTGCAAGGAGCGGATCCGCCGGTACTACGCCGCGTGGATCGGTGTGCCCGACGTCGGGATGTCGCAGCGTGCCCTGAGGTGCCAGGCGTTCCTGCAGCGCGCGCGCCGGGCGCAGGCTCTGGGGCGTGACGCGGAGGCCGTTGCACGCCTTGCCCAGGCCGCGATCTCTCACCCGGTTCACCTCTCCGGGCGTGCCTGGCAGTTCGTCCAGCTCCGAGGTCTGCGCGGGATCGGACGCCCTGCCCGTCGTGGTGCTGTGCGATTGTGACGTTCCAGACGAACCGCCGGATCCGTGTCCTGCACGCGCTCCCCCGGCCCGACGGGACCACGCAGTACGTGGACCACATGATCGGAGGGGCGCCGGCGGACGTGGAGATCTTCACGTTCTCGTGGCGTACAGCACTCCTGGGCCGATACGACGTCCTTCATCTCCACTGGCCGGAACACCTCGTGCGGTCACCCAGGGCGATCCAGCGGCTCGCCAAGCACGGGCTCGCCTGGTTGCTCCTCGCGAGACTCCAGCTCTCCCGGACACCGGTGGTGCGGACGATGCACAACCTGCAGCCGCACGAGGCGACGCGCCCGGCGGAGCGGCTCCTGTTCGTCGCCATCGCCAGGCGTACCGCGGCGTGGGTCCGGCTCAACCCGGTCACGCCACTCGCCGACGACGCTCGTGCCGTCACCATCCCGCACGGTCACTACCGAGACGTCTACCGTGGTGTCGCCCCAGGGGTGAGTCAGGTACCCGGCCGACTGCTGCAGTTCGGTCAGCTTCGGCCGTACAAGGGTACGGAGCGCCTGCTGGAGGCGTTCCGGGCATGGGACGAGCCGGCGAGCCTCCGGATCGTCGGCGAGCCCTGGGGAGACGACGTCGTCGCGGCGATCACGGCAGCGTCGGTCGAGGACCCTCGCGTGACCAGCGCTCTGCATCGGGTGAGCGATGAGCGTCTCGCGACCGAGATCCGCGAGGCCGAGCTCGTCGCCCTGCCGTATCGCGACGTGCACAACTCCGGGGCGGCGCTGCTCGCGCTCTCGCTCGATCGTCCCGTCCTCCTGCCGCGGAACCCGGCGACCAGCGCCCTGGCGGAGGAGGTGGGTCAGGACTGGGTGTACCTCTTCGACGGAGATCTCGCCGTGGCCGATCTCGCGAAGGCGCTGACGACAGCGCGACAGCGCCCGTCGGGGAGCAGGCCGAACCTCACGGCGCGTGACTGGAGTCGCGTGGGCGAACGGCACGCGGAGCTCTATCGGTCGCTCGCCGGAGCGAACAGCCGGAGCCGGGTCAGGACCGCACGGGCGAGTGCACGACACGACGGGGAGGAGTAGCGGCATGGAGGGGAAGATCTTCGGCGTCGGCCTCAACAAGACCGGGATCACGACGCTCGTGCGGGCCCTCGAGATCCTCGGGTTCCGGACCTTCCATCATGAGTCCGCCTTCTATCCGGCACGACGTGTCGAGGTGCTGTCGAGTCGTGCGATCGCCGAGGGCCAGGATCCGCTCGCGTACCTACCTGGCCACCTCGGACGACCCGTCCACGCGGTGCCGTTCCCGCGCCTGAACGTCGAAGGTTCGGGTGGGCGTCCCGCCGGTCAGCAGTCACGCCGGGACCGCCTGGTGAGGGGTCTTGCGCGCAGGCTCCGCCGAGCCGTGTGGTCGGTTCGCGTACCCAGGTCTTCGTGACGGTCAGAACCAGTACGCGGCGGCCGACGCAGAGGGAGGACGTCCGATGAGTTCCGGCGGCTCGCAGCCGAACGTCCGTGCGCTCGGTCGAAGCGCCGCTCGTGGTGGCGCCGTCACGCTGGCCGGGCAGGGGCTGCGCATCGGCATCCAGATCACCTCCATCATCCTTCTGGCGCGCCTTCTGGGACCCGCGGACTACGGCCTTGTCGCCATGGTGACCGCGGTGGTCGGGATCGCCGACCTGCTCCAGGACTTCGGGCTGTCGCGCGCGGCGATCCAGGCGCCGTCGATCACCAGGGGCCAGCGCGACAACCTGTTCTGGCTCAATCTTGCGTTCGGTGCGGCTGCCGGTCTCACCGTGTTCGTCGCCGCGCCGCTCGTCGCCCTGCTGTACGGCGAGCCGGCACTCGCAGTGATCACGCGCTGGCTCGCCATCCCGTTCGTGGTCGGCGGGATGGCCGCACAGTTCCGCGCCGGCCTTCTCCGCGACCTGAGGTTCGGAGTCAGCGCTGTGATCGACGTCGTCGGTCCGCTCCTCGGACTGGTCGTCGCCGTCGCCATCGCGGCCGCCGAGGGCTCGTACTGGGCGCTCGTCGCTCAGCAGGTGGTGGCCTCGGGCGTGATGGCCCTCGGCGCGATCCTCGCCGCACGCTGGTGGCCGGGCCTGCCCAAACGTCACGAGTCGGTGAGGACGTTCGTCTCGTACGGTCTCCACTTCCTCGGCGCACAGACTCTCACCTACGTGAGCATGAACGTCGACACCGTGGTCGTGGGTGCGCGGTTCGGGGCCTCCGCCGCGGGGCTGTACAACCGCGCGTTCCAGATGATGATGCTTCCGATCCGTCAGCTCACCTGGCCGGCGGCGAAGGTCGCCATGCCGGTGCTCTCGCGCCTCCAGGACGACGCGGAACAGTTCTCCCGCTTTCTGGTGCGCGGACAGACGATCCTGCTCAACGCCATGGTCCCGTTCCTGGCGCTCGCCGCAGCCCTGGCGGGCCCGGTCGTGGAGATCGTGCTGGGTCCGATGTGGGTCGACGTCGTCCCGGTGTTTGCCGTCCTGGCGGTGGGCGGCATCTTCCAGGCTGCCGGGTTCGCGCCGAACTGGGTCTTCATGTCGACAGGCAACACGCGAGCACAGCTCCAGTTCGCGCTGGTGTCCAGGCCGCTGGTGGTCGTCGGGGTGCTCCTGGGCAGCATCTGGGGCGTGATCGGAGTTGCGGCGGGCTACTCGGCGATGATGGCGCTCATCTGGCCGGCGTCGCTCTGGTGGGTCGGGCGGGTCACCGGGATCTCGGTGCGACCGTGGTTCGTCAGCGGGGCCCGCACGGTCGTCGCGCACAGCGGGGCGGCGGCGGGTGCCGGCTTCGTCGCGGCCTTGGTCGGTCCCGACCACCCGTGGGTGGCGATCCTCCTTGGCGGCGTCGTGATGACGGTGATCCTCGGGCTGGAGCTCGTCCTGTGGCCTGCGTTCCGTCACGACGCGCGCCAGCTCGTCCGGACCCGGAAGCTGCTCGGCAGGTCGCGACGCGAGCCGGTGAGCGTCGGTACCGAGGGATAGTCCGGTCAGCGGAGGCGCAGGAGCGCGCGCCGTGCGAGTCCTCCTGCTGACTCGGCGACGTAGGCGGGCCCGAAGGCGGTCCAGGCGCGCCGCACCGGTGAGCCGTGGAGCGGGATGGTGAAGGCGTTCGCCGTCGACGCTCCGAGCGGCCGGGCAAGGCCACGCATTCCCTTTCCGGAGTGGTTCTCTCCGGTGTCGACCTGATAGACGGCGCCACGGAAGGGCAGCGGTGCGAGCGCGTACCCGCGGTCGGCAAGCCAATGGACGGCGTCACGGTGCGCACCGAGAATGGCGCCGAGCCGGTCGCCATAGGCGTGGGCGACCTCCTGCTGCGTCGCAGACGGAGCGAGGTCGTCCGGTACTCCGTAGGCGTCGAAACGGACGATGTGTGACGTGCCGCACGTGCGGTTGAAGTCGCGCCGCAGCTGGAGACTGCGGCGGCGGCTCGAATACATGTAGCCCTCGGTCAGGACCCAGCCCGGCTCCGCCCGGCGATCTGCTGCGTACTCCGCGAGGCGCCGGTGCACGAAGTCGTCGGCGTCGAAGATCATGACGTGGTCCGGGCGGACCTGACGCGCCGCAGCGAGGCCGATGCCGATCTTCGTCCCCTTGTCCCAGACGAACGGCTCGCGAGGAGTCACCGGGCCGTGGTGCTGGACGGGCGGCGGAAAGTCGACGGGAACGAACGTGACCGGCTCCGGCAGCGGGAACCGGGGCTCCTTGTTGCCGACGACGAAGACGGCGTACTCGTCGCTGGTCTGCGCACACACCGACCGCAGGGTCTCTCGCAGCAACGCTTCGACCCTCCCGTAGTCGTCGGAGTTCAGCGGGTGGCGAAGCGACGTCACGAAGGCCAGCACGCGATCACCGCCTGCTCTGGTCGTGGAGGTCGGCGGCGAGCGCGATCGCTTCATCGAGGTCTCGCGCGTAGTGCGCGGTGCTGAACCTCCCCGTGTAGTCGTCGTAGACGGCCTTCAGCTTGCCGTAGCTGTTGTCCAGGAGGACGTGCGGGATACCGAGGTGAACGGCCAGGATGTGCGCATGCAACCGGTCGACGACGACCAGACCTGCCCCGCCGAGCAGGCGGACACCACCGTCGATGTTGATGCGGTTGATCCCGGTGATGGCTGCCGTCGTCAGTGGACGAAGAGCGGGCCGGCGGAGGACCGGGAAGCGGTGAACGAGCCGGGGGACCAGCCGGAGCGCGTGCCAGGCTCCCTCGGCAAGGCCTCGGTTCTGCCAGTCGACGGACGGGACGGGACGGTCGAGCGCGCCCGTGAGGTCGGCGGAGGACAACCCTGACGTGCCCTCATGGTCCGAGCGCGCGAGCACCAGCACACCGGTGCCCCGGGTCACGGGCCGGGCGGGCCGCCAGCCGAGCGCCATGTCCCAGCAGTACGACGTCGAGACATCGGGGAGCTGTGCAGCTGCTCGGGCTGCCGACTCTCGATCCCGGACGAGCAGGTGGAAGTCTGGGTGGGCGCCGAGGAGCCGGTTCGCCCGCTGCGCCCGCGCCGGTGACTGGAACCAGATCGACTGCGGAAGCTGGACGATCCTGTAGTCCGGAAGGTCGCTCGCGATCTGCTCCCGATGGGACTGGTGCGTCTCCCAGAGGTCTCCGAAGTTGCCGCCGCCGTGGATGAGAACAGTGCCACCTGGACGCAGGGAGGCACGCAGCGCCGCTGGGTCGTAGCTCCTGCGGTCGGCCACGTATCGCGTGCGGAGCCCCAGACGACGGAAGTACTCGACCTCGCCGGCCCAGATGAGAGAGTCCCCCACGTTGCGCTGGTTCGGGGCGTCGAGCAGGACCACGTCCTTGCCCGTGCCGACGACCGCGGCGAGGGCGTCCGACGTCGCCTGCCGGAGCTCGTCGAGAAGAACGCTGTCACTGGTGCGCGTCGTCATTGCTCTCCGGTCTGGCCGACGGTCGTGGTCGATGTGTGGCGCCCATCGGCCCACAGGTCGCGAGGGAAGGCGCGAATCATGGATGCCGGGTCCCAGCCCGAGAGGTCTGGTTCACGAGGCCTTGCCAGGAAGGCGCGCTCGAGCGAGGGGTAAGGGGCCGGCATCTCCCGGCCTGTGCCCTCGAAGTAGTCGTGGTACTTGAACGGGCTCTCGATCGGGCTCGCGATGAGGGTCGCCGGGATGCCGAGGGCCTCGGCGACCACGATCCCGTGAAGCGATGAGGCGATGACCCGCTCGCTTGCGGCGATCGTTCGCAGGCAGTGCCAGACGTTCGCGCGAGGACTCAGGACAGCGGGCGCGGACCTCCACAGGTGCCACTCGTTCAGATTGGGAACGGCCGTGACCTGACGTGTCTTGGAGGCAGACCACTCGCGGAGGGCGGGAACGAGCTGCGGGAGCAGCAGAGCGGGATCCCCGAAGACCTCGGGCACATCGACACCGCGCGTTCGGAGGAAAGCGCGAGTGCGCGGACCCCGTGCCGCCCTGACGTCGAGGTGCGAGAACCGATGCGCAGCAGGATCGACCTTTCCGTTGACGCCCGAGCCCCACACGACGTCCCCGTCCCTCGCGAGATGGAGGACGGAGCCGACCGAGAAGAGGCGGCCGGGCCGCGACGGCGGCCACGCGAGCGATTCCCGCTCGCACAGGGCCTTGACGACGAGCGGCCCGAGGAGGTCGCCGAAGTTGTTCGTCCGTCTGCCGATCAACCGGCCGTTCAGTGGGCCCGGCAGCCTGTTGCGCCGAGGATTCCAGGAGAAGGCTTCCATACCTCGTTGATCAGCCGACCTTCACCAGATGCGGTCGGGCTGCGCGTTCGACCCGTACGTCGTCCTGCCGACCCAGGAACTCGTCGACCGCCCGCCGACAGCCCGACCAGGCGTCGTAGTCGTCGACGACCACCGCACCTCCCACCGACACCTTCGGCCAGATCCGCTCCAGGCAGACCTTGACCGACTCGTACCAGTCGCCGTCGAGGTGTGCGAGAGCGACCGGCCCCTCCGGATCGACGGTGTCCTCGAACAGGCCTTGCACGAGGGTGACGTTGTTGCGCCAGGTGGGCACGCCCAGGTCGGCGAAGCTCGCCGCGACCTGGGCCTTCAGGTCGGAGCGGTATCCGTAGTAGACGTCACCGCCGATACCTTCGGACTGGCCGTCGAGGATGATCTGATACCTGCTCTTCACGTCGTCCCCGTCGTTGTCGGACGGGGGCGGGATCGTCCCGAAGACGTCGTGGACGGTCATCCGCCGGCTCTTCGCCTTCGAAGCGGCGAGAACGATCGCAGAGCCGCCGAGCGCGCAACCCGCCTCGATGACAGATCCAGGAACGCTGTCGCGCTCGAGCTGGTGCATCCGTTCCCGCAGGTTCAGCAGTGCGATCCGGGGCAGATAGGTGAGCCGGTTCCGGCGCACCCGCTCGATCAGCATCACCCCTGCCGGATCTGCCATAACAAGCCTGCCCGCTTTGGCTGCCTTTCGGAGTACTTTCGCGACCACGATTCCCCCAGATCGGATGGCTGACGACTCACCAGGGAACCATGGTCGAACCGATCCGGCATCCGAAGCGGGGAATGCCTCTGGGGATGCTGTGACTCAGGTTGTGGCAACAGCAGATCGCGGTTCGAATCGTCCTGTGCAGGGGGAGACAGAGCGTCCCGGCTTTCGCCCGGACGTCCAGGGCTTGCGGGCCGTAGCAGTGGTGGCAGTCGTCGCGGACCACCTGGCCGGGCGTCCGGCCGGCGGATTCGTCGGGGTCGACGTCTTCTTTGTCATCTCCGGATTTCTCATCACCGGCCTGCTGCTCAGGGAATACGAGATCAGCCGGTCGATCTCGTTCACGCGCTTCTACGTCCGGCGGATCAAGAGGATCCTGCCCGCAGCCTCGTTCGTCCTGCTCGTGACTGTCTGCGTCTCATTTGCTCTGGTGGGATCGGTACGGTTCGTCGACATCTGCAAGGACGCGGTCGCGAGCTCCGCGTTCCTGGCGAACTGGCGCTTCGCGCAGAAGGGCACGGACTACTTCCAGCAGGAGATGGCCGCGTCGCCGCTCCAGCACTACTGGTCTCTCGCGGTCGAGGAGCAGTTCTACCTCGCCTGGCCGTGGGTTCTCCTGGGGTTGCTCGTGCTGGCGCACCGACGAGTGGGCTGGCGGCACGAGCACCTCCGCCTCGTCGCCGGTGTGGCGATCGCCGTCATCTCGGCGGCCTCGTTCGGCTGGGCCGTGATCGAGACCGGTTCGCATCCGACGTGGGCCTACTTCTCGACGGCGTCCCGCGCGTGGGAGCTCGGCGCCGGGGCGCTGGTCGCGATCGCCTCGCCGTGGTTGGCGGTGGGTCTCCGAGCGGTGCGGTCCGTGCTCTCGTTGCTCGGCCTCGCCGGGATCGTCGTCTCGGCCGCGATCGTCACGGCGGGTCAGGGATTCCCAGCACCGATGGCACTGGTTCCCGTGGCCTCGACCGCGCTGGTGCTGGCGGCGGGGGTCGGCGGGACGGTCGCCAACCCGCTTCTGACGAACCGCACGGCGCGCTACGTGGGCGAGATCTCCTACTCGCTCTACCTCTGGCACTTCCCGGTCGCGGTGCTCCTGCTGACGGCGCTCGCCAAGGGCTCGTGGGCGTACTCGGTCGCGGGGATCGTGCTGACCTTCGTCTTGTCCGCGATGACGTACCGGTACCTGGAACAGCCGGCGCGCCGCGCTGCGTGGTTCCACTCGCCTGGCGCGCGCCGGTTGCCCCGGCCCGCCAAGGGCTGGCGGCACGCGGCGACGGCGACCGTCGCGGTCCTTCTCCTCGGTGTGGTGGGTTCTGCCTGGGTACGGGCCGTCGCGGCGCCGCCTGCACTGGCGGCGCCTGTCGTCCTTGCCGGGAACACCGCGGGCCGCCCGACAGACTGCTTCGGTGCGGCGGCGCTCGATCCGGCACATCACTGCGACCAGATCAACGACGGCCCGTCGCTCGCCCCGTACGGGCCGGACGCCCCGTTCGACACCGAGGGCGCTTACGACTGCTACGCGGCTGCGGGCGAGCCGCTCGAGACCTGCGTCTACGGGAGCCGCGACGCCGGCGCCCTGCGCGTCGCGCTCGTCGGCGACAGCCATGCGGCCGCGATGCTTCCCATGGTCCGAGCCCAGCTGGAGGACGCGAACTGGCGGGTCGAGACGTTCGTCGGCAACGGCTGCCGCTGGTACGTCCCGGAGGATCCGGAGCGTGCACGGTGCGGCCGGAACCTGGTGCAGATCCAGCACGCCCTGTCCTCCGGCCGGTTCGACCTGGTCGTCGCCGCAGCGTCGCGGGGTGTTGCGGCCACCACCGCTGCGGATCATGTCGCAGCCATCGAGCAGGTCGTGGCTGCCGGCACGGCGGTCGTGATCGTCGCGGACAACCCTGACCCGAGCCCGGACGCCGTCGACTGCGTCACCCGGCTCGGCTTCGAGGCGACCGACCCGTGCGGCACGCCGGTCGAGGTGGCTCTCCGAGCGGACGATCCGCTCGCCGAGGCGGCCCGCAGGGTACCCGGGGCGGCGGTCGTGGACCTGACGTCGTTCTACTGCGTGGAGGGAAGATGCCCGAGCGTGGTCGGGAACGTGGTCGTCTATCGAGACACGGCGGGACACGTCACGGCAACGTGGGCGCGAACGCTCGGCCCCTACCTCGTCCAGGCGATCCAGGACGTCATGGGATCGAGGTCCGCCGGCTGACTCTCTGGCCATGCCGGTTGCGCGATTGCTGCGGCCCGTGTCGGATCGTCACGTGACCCGGCGCATCCTCAGAACCCTCGTCCTCGTGACCGCGGTCTCGGCTCTCGCCGCATGCGGGTCAGCCGCGCCGGGGCGCGGGGCGAGCACAGCCGCGCCCGTCCCTCCGACGGTGGTGGCGACCGGGTCCGCTCCGCCCGAGTCCGCTCCGGTCGAGGTGATCCCCGCGCCCGAGCCGAGCGCGACGCCGTCGGGCAGCGGGGCCGAGGCGTATGCCGAGGCGCTCGAGGGGCTCGTCAACGACCAGCGGGGGGCCGCCGGACTTGCGCTCCTTGTTCACGACGACTGCGCCGCGGGCTTTGCCCTGGAGCGCGCCCAGGCGCTCGTGGGCGCTCCGGAGCTGAAGCACGCACCGCTGACCGAGGTGCTCGACGGCTGCGATGCATCGATCACAGGGGAGAACCTGTCGCGCGGCAACAGCACGCCCGAGGACGTGATCGGGGCGTGGATGGACTCGCCCTCGCACATGGCCAACATCGTGAAGCCCGAGTTCGCCGGAGGGGCGATCGCGTGCGCCCAGGACGGCGGGACGCAGACCGCCCCGCGGTACGTGTGCAGCCAGGTCTTCCTCGGCGGCTGACGTCGGGTCCGGGTCGCCCGGGCGTTAGCCCGGTGTTCACCCGTTGCTCGTGTGAGCGATGAACGATGCTTGTAGAGTCCGGCCGACCCGACCACAGGAGACCAACGTGAAGATCGCGATCGCCGGCACGGGATACGTCGGGCTGTCCAACGCCGTCATCCTTGCCCAGCATCACGACGTCGTCGCCGTGGACCTCGACCCGTCCAAGGTCGAGAAGGTGAACAATCGCGTCTCGCCGATCGAGGACCTCGAGCTCGAGGAATACCTCCGTGAGAAGCCGCTCTCGCTGAGGGCGACGTTGGACGCAGCCGAGGCGTTCACCGGCGCGACGTTCGTCGTCATCGCGACCCCGACGGACTACGACGAGAAGACGAACTACTTCGACACGCGGTCGGTCGAGTCGGTGGTCGAGGCCGTCCTCGCGGTCAACCCGGCCGCGACGATGGTGATCAAGTCGACCGTTCCGGTGGGCTTCACGGCCCGCCTCAGCGAGGAGCACCCCGGAGCGAGCATCTTCTTCTCCCCGGAGTTCCTCCGCGAAGGCCGGGCGCTCCACGACAACCTGCACCCCTCGCGCATCATCGTGGGGGACCGGTCCGAGGCCGGGAAGCGGTTCGCCGAGCTGCTCCTCGAGGGCGCTATCGACGACGACGTGCCCGTCCTGCTGACGGACTCGACCGAGGCCGAGGCGATCAAGCTCTTCGCCAACACGTACCTCGCGATGCGTGTGGCGTACTTCAACGAGCTCGACACGTACGCGGCGCGGCGCGGCCTCGACACGGCGCAGATCATCGAGGGCGTGGGGCTGGACCCGCGGATCGGCTCGCACTACAACAACCCGTCGTTCGGTTACGGCGGCTACTGCCTGCCGAAGGACACGAAGCAGCTCCTCGCGAACTACCAGGACGTGCCGCAGAACCTGATCAACGCCGTGGTCGAGGCGAACACGACGCGCAAGGACTTCATCGCGGCGGACATCCTGTCGACCAAGCCGCGCGTCGTGGGGGTGTACCGCCTCATCATGAAGGCAGGCTCCGACAACTTCCGGGCATCCAGCATCCAGGGCATCATGAAGCGCATCAAGGCCAAGGGCGTCGAGGTGATCGTCTACGAGCCGAGCCTCGGCGGCGACCACTTCTTCAACTCGGAGCTCGTGCACGACTTCGAGGAGTTCAAGGCCCGCGCGGACGTGATCGTCGCCAACCGGCGCACGGAGCTGCTCGACGACGTGTCCGAGAAGGTCTACACGCGCGACATCTACGGCACGGACTGAGGACCGCCGGGGCCCGGCAAGGGAGCGGGCGAAATCGCTCGAGTTGCAGGCTCGGCCATAGTCTAGTAACGGCCCCGGTCGTAGCATCCCGGGTATGCCAGCGTTCGAACCCGATCGGATCACCGATCTCCTCACCTCAGCGACTGCTGACGGCACCCTCCGTCACTCGCGCCGGAAGCGGCGTGGCGCCCGCTTCGTCGCCACGGTCCTGGTCGGGGCTCTCCTGCTGGTCATCGCCGGCGGGGCGGGGGCGTTGTGGGTCTACCAGCTCTCGATCAACAACAACATCGAACGCCTCGAGGACCCCTTCGCGGCGATCGACGAGGCCACGCGCCCGTCCGCGGCGCCGTCCGATCCGGCGGCGCCCTTTGCCGCGATGAACATCCTCGTGCTGGGCTCGGACAGCCGGATCTCCGCCGGCGACCCGAGCCAGTGGCAGGCGGGCGCACAGCGCACCGACGCGATCATGCTGGTGCACCTGCCCGCCGACCGGCAGTCCGCCCAGGTGATGTCGATCCCGCGCGACTCGTGGGTTCCCATCCCCGGGTACGGGGACGCCAAGATCAACGCGGCGTTCTCGTGGGGAGGGCCGTCCCTGATGATCCAGACGGTCGAGCAGCTCACCGGCGTGCGCATCGACCACTTCGCAGTCACCGACTTCGTGTCCTTCACCACGCTCACCGACGCCCTGGGCGGCGTCGACATCCTGATCCCGGAGGATGTGGGCTCCGGCGACACCTTCTTCGCGGCGGGCGAGTACACCATGTCGGGCGAGCAGGCGCTCGTCTACGCGCGCGAGCGGTACGGGCTCGCGAACGGGGACTTCGGCCGCGTACAGCGCCAGCAGAACTGGATGCGGGCAATTCTCGCCAAGGCCAACACCCAGAAGGACGACCTGGGTGCGATGACCCGGCTCGTCGAGGCCTTCTCGAGGTCGGTCACGGTCGACGAGGGCTTCACGTTCAACGAGATGACTCAGCTGGCGCTGAGCGCCGCCGACCTCTCGATCTCGGACGTCACCTTCATGACCGCGCCGTACTCGGGCACCGGCCGCTCGCCGGACGGCGGGCAGTCCATCGTGCTGCTGGACCGCCCACGCTTCGACCCGCTCATGGCAGCGGTCGCCGGCGACACCGTCGCGACCTATATCGGGGAGCACCCCGGCGAGCTGACGGTCCTGCCGGCCATCGTGAAGTAGGCGCAGGTGACGTTGGGCACAGGCCCTGCCCTTAGCCGAGGTAATGACCTAGGCTAACGAATGTGCCCACACCCACGACCCCGGCCACCCTCGGCGGAGAGCTCCGCGTGGCGCTGGTCCGGATCTCCCGCCGCCTGCGCGCACAGCGCGGCGAGGCCGACCTGCCCGAGGGGCAGTTCGGGGTCCTGACGGTGCTGGACAAGCACGGCGAGATGTCCCCCGGCAGCCTCGCCGAGCACGAGCGCGTCAAGCCCCCGTCGATGACGCGCGCCGTGAACGCGCTCGCAGAGCTCGGCCTCGTGGAGAAGGACGAGCACGCGAGCGACAAGCGACAGGTGGTCGTCCGCCTGACCGCGAAGGGGATCAAGGAGGTGGCGGAGACCCGCCGCCGCCGGGACGCCTGGCTCACCCGCCAGCTGGAAGACCTGACAGAGGAGGAACGAGCGGTCCTCGCGCGCGCGGGCGCGCTGTTGAGCCGGATCGCCGCCAGATGAGTGCCACGTTCTCGAGCCTGAAGTATCACAACTACCGCATCTGGTTCGCCTCGGCGCTGGTCGCCAACATCGGCACCTGGATGCAGCGCGTGGCGCAGGACTGGGTCGTCCTGACCGACCTCACGGACAACTCGGGCGTGGCCGTCGGGATCGTGACCGCCCTGCAGTTCGCCCCCGCCCTCTTCCTCAGCGCGTGGGCCGGCCTCCTCGCCGACCGCATGGACCGCCGTCGGCTCCTCATGCTGACCCAGGGCTCCATGGGAGTGCTCGCCCTCGCCCTCGGCGCCCTGACGCTGAGCGGACGAGCCGAGCTGTGGCACCTGTACGTCTTCGCGACGCTCCTGGGTGTCGTCAGCGCGATCGACAACCCCGTGCGCCAGACCTTCGTCTCCGAGCTGGTGCCCGCCGAGCGGCTCGCCAACGCGGTGGGCCTGAACAGCACGAGCTTCAACGCCGCCCGCCTGATCGGCCCGGGCCTCGCGGGCCTGCTCATCGCGGCCGTGGGCAGCGGCTGGGTGTTCGTCATCAACGGCGTCTCGTTCGCCGCGGTCATCTTCGCGCTGTCCCGCATGCGCAACCTGCGCGCCGTGCCGAGCGCGCCCCGCCAGAAGGGCCAGATCCGCGAGGGCATCGCCTACGTCCGGGGGCGCTCCGACGTCGTCGTCATCCTGGCCGTGATGGGTGTGGCGTCCATGTTCGGGCTCAACTTCCAGCTCACCTCGGCGATGATGGCGCGCGTCGAGTTCGGCCGGGGCGCGAGCGAGTACGGGATTCTCGGCTCGGTCCTGGCCGTGGGGTCGCTCGCCGGTGCGCTGCTCGCCGCCCGGCGGGACCGGCCGCGCGTCCGCCTCGTCCTGGGCGCGGCCTTCGCGTTCGCCCTCGCGATGGGGGTGCAGGCCCTCATGCCGACCTACCTCGCGTACGCGTTGATGTGCATCCCCGTCGGCCTGGCGTCGCTGACGATGCTGACCGCCGCGAACGCGGCGTTGCAGCTCTCCGTGGACCCGCTGATACGCGGTCGCGTCATGTCCCTCTACATGATGGTGCTGCTCGGCACGACGCCGCTCGGCTCGCCGCTGGTCGGCTGGGTCGGGGAGACGCTCGGCCCGCGGTACGCCGTGCTGCTCGGTGCCGTCGCGACCGGCGCCGCCGCCCTCACGGCGACGGTGTGGGCGGTGCGGCGCTGGCGCGTCACGGTGCGTTACCGCGTGCTGCACGACACCTGGCTCCCGCGCCTCCAGCTCCAGGTGGTCTACCCCGACCGCCTGGGCGCGCAGGAGGCGACGCTCGCCGCGTAGCGGAGCCGCCGCGTAGCGGAACCGGGGTCAGCGGAGCTGGTCCTGCCGGCGGACCGCCTCGGTCACGGTCCGCTCTGCCACGAGGGAGTTCTCCCGCTCGATCCTGCGCTGCTTGAGCTTGGCCTCGAACTCGGCCTGAGCGCGGATCTCGGACTCGGTCGGCCACAGGCCGATCACGAGGATGAGCATGAACGTGACCACGGACACGCCCATGACGAGCGGCAGGAGCAGCTCGGTGGTGTCGGCGCCGCCGGGCACGGTGTTCGTCGGGTTGGCGAGCGACACGCCCGACATTCCCGTGTAGTGCATGCCCGTCACAGCGATGCCCATCACGAGGGTGGCCACGATCATGGCCGCGATCCCGCGGATGTGGACCGTGCACCACAGGGCGGCGATCGCCGCCACCACCGCGATGACGACCGACGTGGCGACGAGCACCGGGTCGTAGGTCACCTCGGCGGACGTCTTCATCGCGCTCATGCCCATGTAGTGCATGCCGGCGACGCCGATGCCCGCGAGCAGGCCGCCCGCGACGATCGACGGACCCGCGCCACGGCCCAGGTCGACGATCAGCAGGCCCGCGCCGACCACCACGATCGCGATCAGCGCGCTCAGCAGGGTGAGCGGGATGTCGTAGCGGATCGTCACGCCGCTCGCGCCGAAGCCCAGCATGGCGATGAAGTGCATGACCCAGATGCCCGTGCCGCCGAGGGAGATGGCACCGAGGGCGAGCCAGACCAGCCGGCCGGCGCGGGTCGCCGCGCGGGCGCGGGAGGTGCAGGAGAGGGCCGTCGCGGCCCCCGTGCAGGACAGGGCGTACGCCAGCACCGGCGTGACGGCCCCGTAGAGGAAATGATCGATCACTGGCATGCAGGCCCCTCGGGGTACAACGTCGGAACCGTCGCGCCGTGGCTTGACGCGCCGGAGTCGTGTGCACAGCGCGCGTGATGGGCGCCGGTCCCCGGCCACGTTACATACCGTCACCAGAGCGGACAATCGGAAGCAGGGGCAGATTCACCCGTTCGTACCGGAATAACCCCCTGGTAGGGACCGTTTAGGGCGGATTACAACTGTGATTCGGGCAACCGTCAGGAGAGGTGCTCGACGACGTGATCCACGCACGCGGTCAAGGCCGCGACGTCCGCCGGGTCGACCGCCGGGAACATGCCGACCCGGATCTGGTTGCGGCCCAGCTTGCGGTACGGGAACACGTCCAGCACGCCGTTGGCGCGCAGCGTCGCGACGACCTTCGGCGCGTCGATCTCGGCCGCGAGGTCGATCGTGCCGACCACCGTGGAGCGCTCCTCGGGGCGCGCGACGAACGGCGTCGCCCACGGGCGGGTCTCCGCCCAGTCGTAGAGGATCGCCGCCGACTCGGCCGACCGCTTCACGGCCCAGTCCAGGCCTCCCTTGCTGAGCAGCCACTCGACCTGGTCGGCGAGCAGGATCAGGGTCGCCACGGCCGGGGTGTTCAGCGTCTGGTCCGCGCGGGAGTTCGCGAGCGCGGTCGTCAGCGACAGGAACTCGGGGACCCACCGTCCCGCCTCGACCACAGCCGCACGCTCGGCCGCCGCGGGGGACAGGACCGCGAGCCACAGGCCGCCGTCGGCCGCGAAGACCTTCTGGGGGGCGAAGTAGTAGACGTCGGTCTCTCGCAGGTCGACCGGCAGCGCGCCGGCGCCCGAGGTGGCGTCGACGAGGAGGAGCTGGTCGGAGGCGGCGCCCGCCGGGCGCCGGACCGTGATCATCGCGCCCGTCGACGTCTCGTTGTGCGGCGTGGCGTACACGTCGACGTCGCCGGCCGCCTCGAGGTGGGCGACGGTGCCCGGCTCGGCCGTGATCACCTGCGAATCCCGCAGGAACGGCGCGCGGGACGTGGCGGTGGCGAACTTCGCGCTGAACTCGCCGAACACCGCGTGCTGCGCCTTCTCGCGCACGAGGCACAGCGTGGCGACGTCCCAGAAGGCGGTGGAGCCGCCGTTGCCGAGCGCGACCTCGTAGCCGTCGGGCAGGCCGAGCAGCTGCGTGATCCCCGTGCGGATCCGGTGGACGAGGTCCTTGACGGGAGCCTGCCGGTGCGACGTGCCGAGCAGCTGGCTGCTCGCCGCCAGCGCCGCGACCTGCTCGGGACGGACCTTGGAGGGTCCGGAGCCGAACCGTCCGTCCGCGGGAAGCAGGTGTGCGGGGATGGTCAGCGTCATGGGTTGCTCCGAAGGCACGCGCGGCAGGATGAAGGGCGTGTGGGCGCCCCCAACTAGACTAGGACCCGGGTTGACGTGGGGCGGCGTGCGGCCGGAGGCCGAGACGACCCCGTGCTCCCCGGCGCGGCACGCGAGACGCGAGACAGGAGTTGACGTGACCGACCTGATCGACACCACCGAGATGTATCTGAAGACGATCTACGAGCTGGACGAGGAGGGGATCACGCCCCTGCGCGCCCGCATCGCGGAGCGTCTGGGTCACTCGGGACCCACGGTGTCGCAGACGGTGGCGCGCATGGAGCGGGACGGGCTCCTCGTCGTGACGGGCGACCGGCACCTGGAGCTCACCGAGCTGGGCCACGACAAGGCCATGCGCGTGATGCGCAAGCACCGGCTCGCGGAGCGCCTGCTCACCGACGTCATCAAGCTCGACTGGGAGTACGTGCACGTCGAGGCCTGCCGGTGGGAGCACGTCATGAGCGAGCTCGTGGAGAAGCGGCTCGTCGGGCTGCTCGACCACCCCCACCACGACCCGTACGGCAACCCCATCCCCGGCCTGGCAGAGCTCGGCGAGGATCTGGCCGACGTGCCGTTCCTCGAGGGCGTGGTGTCGCTGCCGGCGGTCTTCGAGGCGGCGGCCAAGCGAGGTGTGCGCGGCCCGGTCGGCGCGTCGCTCACGCGGATCGCCGAGCCCCTGCAGACGGACGTGGAGCTCCTTGCGCGGCTCGCCGCCGCCGGCCTCGTGCCCGGGGCCCGGATCATCGCGAGCCACGCCGACGGCACCTACACGGTGTCCGTGGACGGCGCGCCGAGCGTGCTCGACCTCCCGGAAGACCTGGCGCGGCACCTCTTCGTCGCGGTCTCCTGACCAGCGCCGACGTCGTGCCCCGGGCGCCGAGCGGCCTCCACTGTGACGGGTGCCACAGGGCGACCGTGACGGTAACGTGACATCGCCCCACGCTTCCGGTACGTTCAGAACCGCTCCGCAGAGTTCCTCTGCCGGAGTCCTCGTACGGACGCCGAACCCTGTCACCGTCCGAGGCACCACAACCCGCATGACAGGGGCGGGGGACCCAATTTGGGCGCCAGGGTGCGTCCTCGGGGTGAAGTCGGGCGGTTCTCGGGCCGCTCGACCGGGTGCTTTCTCCCACCCGAACCCGACAGCTGACCTCGTAGGCGTACAAGGAGAGGTACATACGTGACCGCACGTACCACTCGTGCTCGCCATCGGGCAGCGCGTCGCCCTGTAGCGTCCTTCGCACAGAGCTCCACGATCGGCCGTAACGCCACCATCGTGGCCGCCGGGGCCGGCATCCTCGTCTCGACCTTCGGTGCGGCCGCAGCGCCCGCCGTGGCCGCACCTCTTCCCGACAGCTCCACGAAGCTCAGCACCGTCGACCTGTCGGCGCTGACGGAGCAGGCCCGTGAGGCCCTCGCCGCGGCTCCCGTCGTGGCCGTTGCCGCCGACGCGCAGTTCGGCGTCGAGCAGGCCGCTGTCTCCGTGACCCCCGCCCCGGCCAAGGTCACGCGAGCCACCACCACCTCCAGCACCACGAGCACGACGTCGATCGGCGCGGCCGTCCCGGCGTCGGCGAACGGCTCCACGATCGTCTCGATCGCGGCCCGCTACGTCGGTGTCCCCTACCTCAGCGGCGGGACCACGCCGGACGGCTTCGACTGCTCGGGCTTCACGGCGTACGTCTACGCCCAGGCCGGCATCAGCCTCCCGCGCACCTCGTCGGCCCAGGCCGCCGGCGGTACCCGGGTGTCGCGTGCCGACGCCCAGCCGGGCGACCTGGTGTACGCCCCCGGCCACATCGGCATCTACGCCGGTGGCAACACCATGATCGACGCCCCGCGGCCGGGCAAGACCGTCCAGTTCCGCGCGATCTGGATGAGTGCCCCGCAGTTCATCCGGTACTGACCCCCGCGTACCGATCACCCGATGCCCCGGCGTGCGCAAGCATGCCGGGGCATCGTGCTGTCTGCGCGCGCTCAGGCAGAAAACCGGGCTCAGGCAGTAGCGTTGAGGCATCGCTCCACAGTGACGAGGAGGGCACGCGATGACACGACCGGAGGTCGTGCTGGTCGGGGTCGACGGGTCGGAGGCGAGCCTGCACGCGCTGGACTGGGCGGCGGCCTATGGGCGGCGGGTCGGCTGGGCCCTGCACGTCGTGTGCAGCTACTCGTTGCCCTCGTTCACCGCGGCGTCGCTCGACGGCGGCTACGCCGCGCTCGACGACACCACCATCCAGGAAGGCGCGAAGGCGGTCCTCGCGGAGGCGGAGGCGCGCGTCGCCGACTCGGGCCTGCGGGTGACGACGGCGGTCGCCACCGGCGACGCGGCCGGTGTGCTGGTCGAGCTGTCGAGGGACTACGGCCTCGCCGTCGTGGGCACCCGGGGCCGCGGCGGGTTCACGGAGCGTCTGCTCGGCACCGTCTCGTCCGCCCTGCCCGCGCACGCGCACTGTCCCGTCGTCGTCGTGCCCCTGCGCTCGGCGGCCGGCCGTGGCTCGGTGTCCACGCTGGGCTGGCCGGCAACGGGCGGCCGGGACATGCCCGGTGGCGCCCCTCACGGCATCGAACCGGACGAGGGTGCGCTGCGGGACGTGTCGAGGATCGTCGTGGGCGTGGACGGGTCGCCGCAGGCCGAGGCGGCGCTGCGGCACGCGATCGAGCAGGCGAAGGTGTGGGGTGCGGAGCTGACGGCCGTGGCGGGCGTGCCGGTCGGGTCGGGCTCGGGGCTGCTCGCGTGGCTGCCGTCGAACATCGACCACGACCAGGTCCTCGCGGACCTCAGGGCCGGGCTGGACGTGATCGTCGACCGGTACGAGGCCATGAACCCCGGCCTGACGATCCGCCGCATCGTGCTCGACGGCACGGGGGCCGAGCTCCTCACCGAGTTCTCCACCGCCTCCGACCTCATCGTGGTCGGCTCACGCGGGCGGGGCGGGTTCCGCGGTCTGCTGCTCGGGTCCACGAGCCAGGCGGTGCTGCACCACTCGGCGTGCCCCGTCCTGGTGGTCAACCGGCACTGCGCGGAAGCGGACGCTGAGGTCGCGGCCTCCTGACGCCCCGGCTCAGCGCGGCGGCGCCGTGCTCGCCCGCACGACGAGCCGGACGGGCACGAGGGTGTGCACGTCGGTGAGCACCTCGCCGTCGCGCACCTGGCGCATGAGGAGGTCCACGAGCTCGCGGCCGACGGCGGCGAAGTCCTGCGCCACCGTCGTGAGCGGCGGCCACAGGTGCTCGGCGAGCAGGATGTCGTCGAAGCCGACCACGGAGACGTCGCCCGGCACGTCCCGTCCGGCCTCGTGCAGGGCGTGGATGAGCCCCGCCGCCATCTCGTCGTTCGCGCAGAAGACCGCGGTGACCTCTGACTGCGTGGCGAGGGCGCGGCCGGCGGCGTAGCCGGAGCCGGCGGACCAGTCGCCGGTGACGGGTGGCGGGACGTCGCGCCCGGCGGCGGTGAGCGTGGCGCGCCAGCCCTCGGCGCGCTGGAGCGCCGGCCTGGAGTCTTCGGGCCCGGTGACGTGGTGCACGGTGCGGTGGCCCAGCCCGAGGAGGTGCTCGACGGCGCGCTGGGCACCGCCGGTCTGGTCCGTGCCGACGGCGGGGTGGTGTCCGACGAACCGGGAGTCCGAGACCGCGACCGGCAGCCGCGGTGGCAGCAGCAGCGAGTCCGGCGTGGCGGTCTCGGCGCGGATGATGACGAGCCCGTCGATGGCCTGGTGGGACAGGCGGGCGACGGCGGCGGAGACGTCGTCGGACGAGGGGCTCTCGACGTCCACGAGCGTGACGGTGTAGCCGTGGTCGCGGGCGGCCTCGACGACGGCCTCGACGGTGCGGGACTCGCCGGTGCGGGCGAGCCGGTGGGCGATGACGCCGAACGTGCCGTACTGGCCGTAGCGCAGGGCCCGCGCGGCGCTGTTGGGGGAGTAGCCCAGCTGCTGCATCGCGGCCAGCACGCGGTCCCGGGTCTCGTCGCGTACGTTCGACGCCCCCATGGAGACGCGCGAGACTGTCTGGGCGGAGACGCCGGCAAGGGCCGCGACGTCGGCCATCGACGCGCCGGCGCGCGGTTTGGGCCTCCGGACGGGAGCATTCATGGCTTGACCATACTGTGACCAGGGCTGGCTTGACGCTCTCCTCGGCGTGATGAGAAGGTCGGTCGCGAGAGCGGTGTTAACGTAAACATCTTACCCACTCACGGACGAGCGGAAAGGACGGCGATGTCCGCAGTAACGGCAGACCAGCGGGCCGGCGCGGCCGGGACGCCCGTGCCGGCCAGTCCCACGAAGAAGCGTGGACGCCGGGCTCCGGCATCCCGGGTACATCTGGCGGGCTGGGGCTTCGTCACCCCGTTCCTCGTCGCGTTCGCGCTGGCGTTCCTGGCGCCGCTCGCCTACTCGGTCTACCTCAGCCTGTTCCGGAACCAGCTCATCGGCGGCAACCAGTTCGTCGGGATCCAGAACTACCTCGCCGCCTTCTCGGACGGCAAGTTCTGGGACGGTGCCCTGCGCGTCGGGCTGTTCCTCGCGGTGCAGGTCCCGGTCATGCTGGCGATCGCGCTGGTCGCGGCCCTCGCCATCGACAGCGGGCGACTGCACGGCAAGAGCTTCTTCCGGATCGCGATCTTCCTGCCCTACGCGGTGCCGGGCGTCGTCGCCGTGCTCATGTGGGGCTTCATGTACAGCGACCGGATGGGCCTGACGGGCCACCTCAACGACTGGGTCGGGTTCGCCCTGTTCACGCCGTACACGAAACAGTGGATCCTCGTCGCGATCGGCAACATCGTGACCTGGGAGTTCGTCGGCTACAACATGCTGATCTTCTACTCGGCGCTGCGGACGATCCCCGGGGAGCTCTACGAGGCGGCCGCGCTCGACGGTGCCGGGCAGTTCCGCATCGTCCGGGCCGTCAAGCTGCCTGCCCTGCGGGGCGCGATCGTGATCGCGACCATCTTCTCGATCATCGGCAGCTTCCAGCTCTTCAACGAGCCGAACATCCTCAAGACGATCGTGCCCACGCTCATCTCCACGTCGTACACGCCCAACATGTACGCCTACAACCTCAGCTTCGTGGGGCAGCAGGTCAACTACGCGGCGACCATCGCGATCATCATGGGCGTCCTCACCGCGGTCATCGCCTACGTGGTCCAGCTGCGCGCGAGCCGGGAGAACGACTGATGGCCCAATCCTTCACCAGCCCCCGCAAGTCGGTCACGCTCACGATCGTGATGTCGGGGCTCATCGCCTACTCGCTGGTCCCGCTGCTGTGGCTCGTCATCAGCGCCACCAAGACCCAGCCGGCACTGCTGAGCTCCTTCGGACTGTGGTTCTCCGGGGACTTCGCGCTGTTCGAGAACATCGGGTCGGTCTTCACGTACGACGACGGCATCTTCCTGCGCTGGCTCGGCAACACCCTGCTGTACGTCGTCGCCGGAGCGGGCGGAGCCACCCTGCTCGCCACCCTCGCCGGCTACGGGCTGGCCAAGTACCGGTTCCGGGGCCGCACGGCGGTGTTCGCCACGATCCTCGGGGCCGTCGCGGTGCCCGGGACGGCGCTCGCCGTCCCCACGTTCCTCCTGTTCAGCCAGATGAACCTGACGAACACGGTGTGGGCGGTGATCCTGCCGTCCCTGGTGTCCCCGTTCGGCCTGTACCTCATGTGGGTCTTCGCCACAGAGGCGATCCCCGGCGAGCTCCTCGAGGCGGCGCGGGTCGACGGCGCGAGCGAGGCCCGGACGTTCTTCACGATCGCGCTGCGGCTGCTCGTCCCCGGGATCGTGACGGTCCTCCTGTTCGCGATCGTCGCCACGTGGAACAACTACTTCCTGCCCCTGATCATGCTCAACGACCCCAACCTGTACCCGCTGACCATCGGCCTGCAGGAGTGGAACAGCGACGCGACGGGTGTCGGCGCCTCGCCGGTGTTCCACCTCGTGATCACCGGTGCCCTCCTGACGATCCTTCCGATCGTCGGTGTATTCCTCCTGCTCCAGCGTTACTGGCAGTCCGGCCTGAGCGCCGGCTCCGTGAAGCAGTAGTCCAGCCACAGGGGCGCAGCCCCGACGACGCAGTGGAAAGGCACGAAGCAATGAGGCTCAACCGTGTGCATCGCACGATCGCGGCCGTCGCAGCCGCGACGGTCGTGGGAGCAACTCTCGCCGCCTGCTCGGGCGGCAGCGAAGACGGCGGGACAGGCGGCGCCGAGGGCGCCACCGCCGAGGAGATCGAGGCGGCCCTCCAGGAGGGCGGCAGCATGACCTACTGGACCTGGACCCCGCAGGCAGAGGACCAGGTGGCTGCTTTCGAGGCGGCGTACCCGAACGTGGACGTCGAGCTCGTCGACACCCAGGGCGCCGCGGACAACAACACGGAGCTGCAGAACGCCATCGCCGCGGGCGACGGAGTCCCGGACGTCATCCAGCTCGAGTACCAGTCGATCCCGCAGTTCCAGCTCCCCGGCCAGCTCACGGACCTCAGCGCCTTCGGCTACGCCGACCTGGAGGACCTCTACACCCCGTCCACGTGGGGCGCGGTCTCGCAGAACGGCGGCATCTGGGGCCTGCCGCAGGACAGCGGCCCCATGGCGCTGTTCTACAACAAGGCGGTCTTCGACCAGTACGGGATCGCGGTCCCGGCGACCTGGGAGGAGTACGTCGAGGCCGGCCGCAAGCTCCACGCCGCGGACCCCACGAAGTTCATCGCGAACGACGGCGGCGGCGACGCAGGCACGGTGACGAGCCTCATCTGGCAGGCCGGCGGCAAGCCGTTCCAGGTGGACGGTGAGACGGTCACGATCGACCTCGCCGACGAGGGCACCCAGAAGTGGGCCGACATGTACCAGCCGCTCATCGACGAGGAGCTGCTGGGCGACATCCCCGGCTGGTCCGACGAGTGGTTCGCCGCGCTCGGCGACGGCACCATCGCGACCCTCACCACGGGCGCCTGGATGCCGGGCGTCTTCGAGTCCGGAGCGCCCGCCGGCGCCGGCAACTGGCGCGTCGCCCCGATGCCGACGTACGACGGCACGCCCGCCAACGCCGAGAACGGCGGGTCGGCCCAGGTCGTCCCGGCGGCCGCCGAGAACAAGCTGCTCGCCGCGGGCTTCCTCAAGTGGCTCAACTCCAGCGAGGAGTCCGTCGAGCTGTTCCTCGCCAGCGGCGGCTTCCCGGCCACGGTCTCGGACCTGCAGTCGGACGAGTTCCTGTCCTACGAGTCCGAGTACTTCGGCGGCCAGAAGATCAACGAGGTCCTCGTGGCCGGGGCCGACTCCGTGAACCCGGGCTGGGCCTACCTGCCGTGGCAGTCGTACGCGAACAGCATCTTCACGGACACGGTCGGACAGGCCTACCTCGACAGGTCCAGCCTGACCGACGGTCTCGCGAAGTGGCAGGCGGAGAACGTCGCCTACGGCACGGAGCAGGGCTTCACGATCTCTGAGTGACCTGACGCGCCCGACGGCGCACTCCGGACTGGTCGCCTTCCCCGGAAGGCGACCAGTCCGCCGTCGGGCACCCCTCAACCGGGTAACCTCACCACGGAAAGGCGCGTGCATGCCCACGTTCGAGATCGGCGAGCGGGACTTCCTCCTCGACGGACGGCCGATGCAGGTGATCAGCGGGGCCCTGCACTACTTCCGCGTGCACCCCGAGCAGTGGGCGGACCGCATCCGGTCCGCGCGCCTCATGGGGCTCAACACGATCGAGACGTACGTGCCGTGGAACTTCCACTCGCCGGAGCAGGGCGTCTTCGTGACCGACGGCCGGCGCGACCTCGGCCGGTTCCTCGACCTCGTCGCCGCCGAGGGCCTGTACGCGATCGTCCGGCCAGGCCCGTACATCTGCGCCGAGTGGGACGGCGGCGGCCTGCCCGCCTGGCTGTTCGCCACGCCCGGCGTGGGCGTGCGACGGGCCGAGCCGCAGTTCCTCGCCGCCATCGCGCGCTACTACGCGGACGTGCTGCCCATCGTCGCGAAGCGGCAGGTCACCGCGGGCGGCCCGGTCCTCGCTGTGCAGGTCGAGAACGAGTACGGCGCATACGGCGACGACTCGCCCGAGCAGCGTTCCGAGTACCTGACCGCGCTCGTCGCGATGGTCCGCGAGCACCTGGAGGTGCCGCTGTTCACCGTGGACCAGGCGAGCGACGAGCACCTCGCCCACGGCGGCCTGCCGGGGCTGCACAAGATGGCGTCGTTCGGCTCGCGCGCCGCCGAGCGGCTCGAGCTGCTGCGGCGGTACCAGCCCACCGGGCCGCTCATGTGCATGGAGTTCTGGGACGGCTGGTTCGACTCCTGGGGCCTCGAGCACCACGTCGCACCCGTTCAGACCAACGCCGCCGACCTTGCCGACCTGCTCGGCGCGGGCGCGTCCGTGAACCTCTACATGTTCCACGGCGGCACCAACCTCGGGCTGACCAACGGCGCCAACGACAAGGGCATCTACCGCCCCATCGCCACCAGCTACGACTACGACGCGCCCCTCACCGAGAGCGGCGCGCCCACCGCGAAGTACGCGGCGCTGCGGGAGGTCATCTCCCGCTTCGCCCCGGTGCCCGACGACGTCCCGCCGCCCGCGCGGCCCGCGCGGCCCGCTCCCGTTCTCGACGTCGTGCTGGGGCGGCGGGTGCCGCTCGCCGAGGCGCTCCCGCTGCTCGGCGCGCCTGTCACGGCCGACCACCTGCCGACCATGGACGAGCTCGGCCAGTGGACCGGGTTCGCGCTCTACCGCACCCGCGTGACCGCCTCCGACGGCGTGCTGAGCGTCGGCGAGGCGCGCGACCGGGCGCTCGTGTCGCTCGACGGGGACCCGGTCGGGGTGCTCGACCGGGCGCTGCACCAGAACGCCGTCGCCCTGCCGGCTCGCGACGGCGTGCTGGAGCTGCTCGTCGAGGACCAGGGGCGGGTCAACTACGGCGCGCGCATCGGCGAGCCGAAGGGGCTCGTCGGGCCCGCCCGCACGGCCGTACGCGACCTCGACGCGTGGGAGGTCACGCCCCTGCGGCTCGGCGACGACCCGTTCGGGGAGACGCTGAGCGAGCCGCTCGCGGAGCTCCTGCGGGTGTCGCCCGACGGCGTCGCGGGGCCCGCCGCCCCGGCGCCGGGCACCGCGTTCTTCCACGGGACCTTCGAGACCGAGGCGGGTGCGGACCACTTCCTCCGGTTCGACGGCTGGACCAAGGGCCTCGTCTGGGTCAACGGGACCTTGCTCGGACGGTACTGGAGCGCCGGGCCGACCGGCACGCTCTACGTGCCGGGGCCGCTCGTGCGGGACGTGAACGAGGTCGTCGTGCTGGAGCTGCACGGGACGGCCGCGCCCGTGCTGCAGTTCGTGGCGGAGCCGGACCTGGGGCACACGGAGGCGTGACCGACGGCGACCCGCTTCGACGCCGAGGTAGTAGGTCCGTCCGGGACGGACCTACAAGCTCGGCGTCGTCTCGGTGTCAGGACACCCTGTCCCCCGGGACCACGCCGTTCACCGTCCGGATCACGTGGTGGTAGCGGTCGGCGTGGGCGCCGGTGCCGACCGTGGTGCGGTAGTCGTGCTCGGACCAGCCCGTCGAGACCCGCTGGTCGCGCGGCACGAGGTAGTTCCAGGTGGCCTCGCCCTCGTAGCGGTCGTCCCACGCGACGCGCGGGGCACCCGCGGCGTCACGCGTGCCGGTGTCCGCGAGCGACATCGTCGTGGTGATGTCGCCCGCCTCCGTGACGGTGATGAGGCCGTCCAGGTCGTACGCGTACGACCAGCGCCGCACCGACGGCACCCCGGGCCCGCCGGTGGTCCGGACCGTGCCCTTGTCGGTGAGGGTGAGGCGCTCGCCGTCGTCCCACTCGCCGTCCGACCACCAGTGGTGCGCGTCCTGCGTCACCGTCCGCTGCACCGTGGTGGCGACGCGGCCGTGGCTCGTGTCGATGTAGCCCGCGGTCGTCAGCGAGTGCGTGCCGGCGAGGTCGGAGGTGAAGAGTTCGCCGTCGGTCCCGATGGTGTTCGTGACGGAGGGCGTGCTCGCTGCCGACCGGGTGAGCGCACCCGTCACGCGCTCGGAACCCTCGTCCTGCCACGACACGAACGCCGTCGGCACGTCCCAGCCGACGCCCTCGGCGCCGTCCACGACGACCGAGACCTCGTGCGGGCGGCCGTCGGTCAGGGTGCCGACGAACGGCGTCAGGTCGATCTCGATCGGCCGGACGTCGAACGCCCGCGGAGCCGGCAACACGTACCACAGGAACGGGTTGGACCAGCCGCCCGTGTAGACGTGCGGGTACGGCGTGCCGATGCCCGCCAGGGTGCCGTCCACGAAGACCTGGACCTCGCGCCACGGACCGTCGGCCGCCTTGCACCAGTAGTCGTCCGGGCTGGTCGCCGGGGCGGCCGTGTACCAGAATTCCTCGCAGCCGCCGCCCGACCCCGTCGCGTAGACCTGGGCCAGCAGGCGCTCCGTGTTCGCCGGGACGGTCAGGGTCCCGTGCGTCGCGCCGTCGCCGCCGGTGGCGTCGGCGAGGGGCTGCACCGTCTCCGGGGTGCTCGCCGCGGGCCACTCGCCGTCCGCCGCGTAGAACGTCAGGTCCACCGTGACGTCCAGGATGCCCGTGTACGTCTCGTTGACCACGTTGCCCAGGTACATCTCGACGAGCCGGGGGTCGCGCAGCAGCTCCGCGTACTCGGTGACGTCTTTCTCGACGGACCACGCGATGCCCGGCGCCGACGGCTCCGGCGTGCTCGTCTTGAACACCGGGACGCCGCCGATCCGCAGCCAGCCCAGACGGTCGAACTGACGACCCGCGACCGAGCCGTGCAGGTCGAGCACGACCATGCTCCAGTCACCGGCGCAGTCGGCGGGCGGGGCGTACTGCGCCGTGTAGACGTCGAAGTTGACGAACTCGTTGTCGACGATGCGGACCGTGCAGCTCTCCGTGTCCGGGCGGTCGACCGGCTGGGTAGCGGTGCGGGGATCGTCCCAGTCCTGGCCGAAGACCGGGGGAGCGGGTGTGGGGTCTGCCGTGGGCGCTGCTGCGGCCTCGGTGGCGGTCGCCGCGGTGGCGGTCGCCGCTGTGGCGGCGGCCGGGCTGAGGGCCAGCAGAAGCGTCGCGGCCGCGCCGGCGATCGTTGACCGGCGCCGGACCCGGCGAGTCGGGGTGTGCAGCACGAGGAACCTCCTCCGTGATGACGGTCTCGGCGGACTCACCGAGCGCTGAACACCGTACCGGGACATTTCACCCATTCGTGTTGCGCGCGCGGGAACGCCGCGTGTCGAGGTCTGCGGCAGGGTCCCGCGAACGACGCCGAGGTAGTCGGTCCGTCGGACAGACCGACTACCTCGGCGTACACGTTGTCGCGAGGTAGTCGGTCCGTCCGGCTGTGCCAGCCCGCTTCTCGCTCGGGACCACCGGACCTCGGGACCGAACGGACCGACTACCTCGCGCCGCTCCGGCGGGCGTCGGCGTCCGGCAGGATGGGGCACCATGAGCGACCCTCGCAGTGACGCCGACCTCGTCCGCCCCGCCGCGCCCTACCTCGCCGGATGGGTCGCCACCCAGGCCGGCTTCGCGCGCGTGCCCGGCGTCCAGTACGCCGTGCTCGTGGACGACGACGTCGTGCTGGACGGCGCGTACGGCGTCGCCGACGCCGCCACGGGTGAGCCCCTGCGCACCGATCACCTGTTCCGCGTCGCGTCCCACTCCAAGACGTTCTGCGCCACCGCCGTCCTACGGCTCGCCGAGCGCGGCACGCTGCGCCTCGACGACGCGCTCGGCACGCACGTGGCGGAGCTCGCCGCCGCGGCCGTGGGACGTGTGACGCTCCGCGAGGTGCTCGGCCACACCGGCGGCGTGCGGCGCGACGGCCGCGACGCCGACTTCTGGCAGCTCGGCGCCCCGTTCCCCGACCGGGCGGCGCTGCTCGCCACGGTCAGGCGCGAGGGCGAGGTCTTCGGCCGCGGCGAGCACTTCAAGTACTCCAACCTGGCGTACGGCCTGCTGGGGCTCGCCGTCGAGGCGGTCACCGGCAAGCCCTACGCCGAGCACCTGCGCGCCGACGTGCTCGAGCCCGCCGGGCTCCGGGACACGTTCCCGGATCTGGCGCCGGAGATCGGTGGCCGGCTCGTCACCGGGCACAGCGCCCGAGCGGTCACCGACGACCGTCGCCTGCCCGTCGCGCACGTCCCCACCGGGGCGCTCGCGGCCGCGACCGGGCTCACGTCCACCGCCCGCGACCTCGTCACCTGGGCCGCCGCGCACTTCGCCGGCGACACCCGGCTCCTCGCTCCCGAGTCGCAGCGGCTGCTGCAGCGCGCCGAGAGCACCGTGTCGAGTCCGCGCGGCCGGGACCGCCAGTACGGGCTCGGGTTCGAGTCGCGCGAGATCGAGGGGCGCCGCGTCGTCGGGCACAGCGGGGGCTTCCCGGGGCAGCTCACCCGGACCTGGTGGGACCCCGCCGGGCGCGTCGCGGTGTCGGTGCTGACGAACGCCGTCGACGGGCCTGCGGACGGCATCGCGAACGGACTGTTCGCCCTGGTCGCGACGGCGCTGTCGGGCCGTGGCCCGCTGCCGGACGCCCAGCCGGACGCCGCCGACCTCGCGCGGTTCGAGGGACGGTTCGCCAACCTCTGGGGCCTCGCCGACGTCGTGCGCCTCGGTGACCGGCTCTGGCTGATCGACCCGCGCGCCGACGATCCCCTGGTCGGCGCCGAGCCGCTCACGCCCGACGGAGATGCGCTCAGCCCGGACCCGCACGGCGGATTCCGCGCCGTCGGCGAGCCCGTCGAGTACGTGTGGGACGGGCAGGGGCGGCCCGCGGCGATCGTCGTCGGCGGGGTGACGTGCTGGCCGGCCGACGAGTACGCCGCCCAGCGCGCGGAGCTGCTGGGCTGACTGCTGCGCGTGCCGGCCGGGTCAGGCGGACCGCGTCAGGCGGAGCCGGCCTCCGCCGCGGCCAGCAGGACGCACGTCGCGACGCCGTCCATCGCCTCGCGCACCTCGGTGAGCGGCGGCATCGACGGGGCGAGGCGGATGTTGCGGTTCTCGGGGTCGCGGCCGTGCGGGTACGTCGCGCCGGCGGGCGTGAGCGCGATGCCGGCCTCCTTCGCGAGCTGCACGACCCGCGATGCCGTGCCCGGCACCACGTCGAGCGAGACGAAGTACCCGCCCCGCGGCGCTGTCCACGACGCGACGTCGTACTTCCCGAGCCGCGCCTCCAGGATCTCCACGACCGCCTCGAACTTCGGGGCGAGGATCTCGCGGTGCTTGCGCATGTGCTCGCGCACGCCGTCGGCGGACCCGAAGAACAGCGCGTGCCGTAGCTGGTTCACCTTGTCCGGCCCGATCGTCGCGATGGCCAGGTGCTTCGTGAACCAGGCGACGTTGGCAGGCGACGACGCCCAGAACGACACGCCCGCGCCCGCGAACGTGATCTTCGAGGTCGACGCCACCATGACGACGCGGTCGGGGTTGCCGGCCTCGGCGGCGAGGCCGATCGCGTTCGGGGTGGTCACCTCGTCGTCGGTCAGGTGGTGCAGGGCGTAGGCGTTGTCCCAGATGATGCGGAAGTCGGGGGCGGCGGTCGGCATCGACACGAGCGCCCGGGCGACCTCCTCCGTGATGACGGCGCCGTCCGGGTTCGAGTACGCCGGCACCACCCACACGCCCTTGATCGTGGGGTCGTCCGCGACGAGCTCCGCGATGGCGGCTGCGTCCGGGCCATCCTCGGTCATCGGTACGGTGATCATCTCGAAGCCGAGGGCCTCGCAGATCGCGAAGTGGCGGTCGTAGCCCGGCACCGCGCAGATCCAGCGCACCTTCTCCTCGCGCGCCCACGGCTTCGGGGACGCCGGGAAACCGAACAATGCCGCGTACGCGAGCGTGTCGTGCATGAGCGTCAGCGACGCGTTGCCGCCGGCGAGGAGCTGCTCCACCGGCACGTCGAGCAGCTCGGCGAAGATCCGGCGGAGCTGCGGCAGGCCCTCGAGCCCGCCGTAGTTGCGGACGTCGGTGCCCGCATCGTCGCGGGTCACGTCCGTTCCGGGAAGGGTGAGCAGCGCATTCGACAGGTCCAGCTGCTGGGCGGACGGCTTGCCGCGCGTCAGGTCGAGCTTGAGGCCCTTGGCCTGCAGCTCGGCGTAAGCCTGCTGGAGCTCCGGGAGAGCCGCGGCCAGTGCCGCGGCGTCAGGGGTCGTGGTCACGTCCGCGACTCTACGCCCACCTGACGCCGCGGCGCCCGGAATTCACTGCACCTCCGGCTCAGGCGGCGTTGTCGGCCGCCTGAGCCTGCGGTTCCGCTCCGGGCGGGTGCCTCGTTCCTCGGCCCCCACCCTGCACTGCACCTCCGGCTCAGGCGGTGTTGTTCAACGCCTGAGCCTGCGGTTCCGCTCCGGGCGGGTGCCTCGTTCCTCGGCCCCCACCCTGCACTGCACCTCCGGCTCAGGCGTCCACGTCGACCTCCGCCGGCGCCAGCGACCGCAGCGCGTCCTCGAGCAGGTCCAGTGCCTGCTCGAGCTCCGGCTGGACGATCGACAGCGGCGGCGACAGCCGGATCGTCGATCCGTGCGTGTCCTTCGCGAGGACGCCCCGCTCCAGCAGCGCACCGCACAGGTCGCGTCCGGTACCGCGCGCCGGGTCGACGTCGATCCCGGCCCACAGCCCGACGGTCCGGGCGGCCTGCAGCAGCCCGGCCTCGACGAGCTGGTCGAGCCGCTCCGCCAGGACCTCGCCGAGCTGCACCGTGCGAGCCTGGTACTGGCCCGGCTCGAGGAGGTCGAGCACGGCCAGTCCGACGGCGCACGCAAGCGGGTTCCCGCCGAATGTCGACCCGTGTGTCCCGGGAGTGAGGACCTCGATGACGTCCCGGCGCCCCACCACGGCCGACACCGGCACGATGCCGCCGCCGAGAGCCTTGCCGAGGCAGACGAGGTCGGGCCGGACGCCCCACAGCTCGGACGCCAGCGTGGTGCCCGTCCGTCCGAGCCCCGACTGGATCTCGTCGGCGACGAGCAGCACGCCATGCTCCTCGGTGAGCGCCCGGAGCGTCGGCCAGAACGCGTCGGGCGGCAGGACGACGCCACCCTCGCCCTGGATCGGCTCCATGAGGACCGCGACGGTCGTGTCGTCGATCGCCTCGGCCACGGCGTCGACGTCGCCGAACGGCACGGACACGAACCCCGGCGCGTACGGCCCGAAGCCGTCCCTCGTCACCGGGTCGTCCGAGAAGCCCACGATCGTGGTGGTCCGCCCGTGGAAGTTGCCGTCCGCGACGATGATCTTCGCCTGGTCCGCCGGCACGCCCTTGACGTCGTAGCCCCACTTGCGCACGGTCTTGATCGCGCTCTCCACGGCTTCGGCGCCGGTGTTCATGGGGATCACGAGGGACTCCGCGCCGCCGGTCGTCAGCGGCCCGACGAACGCGGCCAGCCGGTTCGCGAACTCCTCCAGCTTGTCATGGTCGAACGCCCGGGACGTGAGGGTCACGCGCTTGAGCTGGTCCATCGCGGCGGCGACGACGCCCTGCTGGAGGTGCCCGAAGTTCAGCGCCGAGTACCCGGCCAGGAAGTCGAGGTACTCGATGCCGTCGGTGTCCCACACGTGCGTGCCCTGCGCGCGGGCGATGGTGACGGGAAGGGGGTGATAGGTGTGCGCCAGTGCGCTGGTAGCGGTCACGGGGGTCACGCTGCCGCACCTGGCGCCGCAGCGCTCGCGGACGCGCCGGGCAGCGCCCGGTCCGCGAGCCCCGTTGTTGTGTCGCCCGCCCGTGCGCCCCGGCCCCGGACCGCCAGCGTGCAGCACTTGGCGCCGCCGCCCGCCCGCAGCAGCTCGGACGTGTCCACGGAGATCGTCTCGTACCCGCGCTCGGCGAGCTGACCGGCGAGGCGCACCACCTTGGGCGAGTGCACGACGTGCCGGCCGTCCGACACGGCGTTCAGCCCGAGTACCGCAGCGTCCTCGTCGTCGGCGAGCACGGCGTCGGGGAAGAGGTCGCTCAGGATCTCCTGCGACGCCGGGGAGAAGGCGCGCGGCAGGTACGCGATCTCGGCCGCACCGGTCCCGTCGGCGCCGTTCAGCACCGTCAGGGCCGTGTCCAGGTGGTAGTAGCGGGGGTCCGCCAGCTCCAGGCTGACCAGCTCGCGCTTCCAGAGCGCCCGTGCCTCGTCGTGCGCGGCCCGCTCCGTGCGGAAGCCGAATCCGGCGAGGACGCGCTCGCCAGCGAGCAGCAGGTCGCCCTCACCCTCGTTGACGCGGTCGGCCTCGTAGGTGACGTAGCCGCGGTCCGCGAACCACTTGAGATACACCGGCGCCTCCGCGGCGCGCTCGGGGTGCCGGAACTTCGCCGAGTACACGAGCCCGTCCACGACGGTCGCGCCGTTCGCGGCGAACACCATGTCGGGCAGGCCCGGCTCGGGGTCGATCTCGTCCACCGTGTGTCCCAGGTCCCTGTAGACGTCGCGCAGGTACTCCCACTGCTCGATCGCGCGGGGGACGTCCACCGGGACGGTCGTGTCCATCCACGGGTTGATCTCGTAGCTCACGGTGAAGTACGCGGGCCGGCACATGAGGTAGTGCCGCCGGGACCATTCCGCCATGCAGCCAGGGTAGGACGTTCGCAGGGCGAACGCGGGTTACCGGGGTAGCCGAAGCCGCCGTCGGGCGCGTGGCGTCGCCGTCGGGGCCCGCTCGATGATCCGCGGGAAGTGTGCCGGCGGAGGGCCGAAGGCCGAGCGCGACTGCGCGATCACCGTGTGGCCCAGAGCCCGGGCGCCCACGAAGCCGACCACGGCACCGATGCCGAACGGGATGATCCGGCCCACGAACAGGCCGCCCTGCTTCGCGAGCTGCCGGCGGAGGAACTGGTTCGTCAGTGCCTTGTTGACCCGCCGCAGCGTCGTCTGCGGCATGCTCGTCAGCAGCACCTTGCCCCAGGCGACCCCCGAGCCGCCGACGGCGTCCTCGACGTCCTTCGCACCCTTGTCGCCCAGTACGGTGGCGAGCAGGAGGGCGCGGCGGCGCGAGACGTCCTCCACCTCGATCCCGTGTACCTCCGCCACAGCCAGCGCGAACGCCGCAGACGACCCGAAGAACGTCGCGATGTCGCTGCCCGACAGGATCATGCTCACGCCGGTGCCGACCGCCGGGATCGCCGCCGCCGCGCCGATCCCGCCGCCTGACACCTGGATCACACGCAGGTACTCCTTCTCCAGGAGCTTGATGATCTCCGCCGGGGAGGCCTCCGGGTTGCGGGCCCGTAACCCGTCGACGTGCTTGCGGATGGCGGGGGAGGGGATCCGCACCGCCCGGTCGACCACGTTGTCCAGCAGCGTGGCCGGGCGGTAGGCCACCCAGTCCTCGATCTCCTTGCCGGCATTCGCGTCGCGGTTCTCGAGCTCCTTGCCCTCCTGGCCGGCCATCAGGCGCCGCCCGCCTGAGCCGGGGGACCGAACTGCGCCGGCGGGACCTCGGCCCCGGCCTTCAGGGTGCGGCCCACGGTGCACGTCTTGTCGATGGAGCGCTGCGCGATGATCAGGAGGCGCTCCCGGTCGGCGTCGTCCAGGACCGACAGGTCGATCTCGAACTTCTCGGTGAGCACCGGGTACCGGTCCTCAGACATGAGCTTCGGGTCCTCGACGCGGATCGTCACCGCGTAGTCGTCACCGAGGCGGCGGGCGAAGGCCGAGTCGCTGCTCATGCCCGCGCACGCTGCCAGGGCGACCTTCAGAAGCTCGCCGGGCGTGAACACCGCGCCCGCGCTCGCCGGGCCGATCTCGACGCGCGCCCCTCGACCGGAGAAGCCGGTGTAGGTGCGCGTGCCGTTGCGCTCCACCCACAGGGGGTCCGTGGGGGACGGCGTCACCGGAGGAATCTCGTCGGTGCCGGTCTCGTTGATCGTCCTCTGCTCTGTCATGCTCCCGATCCTTCCACTGGCCACCGACACGCGTCGGCCTGTGAGACAACGCTCTGCCGTGTGCCCACGTTCCCGGGGCCCCTGCCCCCGGGAAGGGCCCTGGGTCCGCGTTCCCGCGTGTCCAGCGCGTGTCCCGCCCGGACTCCCGCATCCCTGCGCGCCGGATCGCGGCCACGGCCGATCGCGCCGATGATCGACCGCATGGAGCACGAGGAGAACGTGACGCCGCCTGCGGAAGGCGAGCGACCGGCGTCGGGCCGCGTCCTGCAGCGGATCGACTGGCGTCACGTGGGGCGCCGGGCGCTGCTCGTCCTGGTGGTGCTCGTTCTGGCCTGGCTGGTGTACCTGCTGCTTGCGGCGTTCCTGCCGCGCTGGTGGGCGCAGGTGATCGGTACGGCGGTCGACGGGTCGTTCGCGGCGGGTGCGTGGTGGGGCCTGGTCGTCGGGGCCACGTTCACCGGGCTGCCGATCCTCGTCGGGGCGCAGGCCCTGCGGCCGAACCGGCGATGGCAGGTGCGGGTCGGCGTGCTGGTGCTCGCGGTCGTCCTGGCGATCCCGAACCTGCTGACGCTCGGCATCGTGCTCGGGACGTCCGCGGCGGCGCACGCCGGGGAGCGGATCCTCGACGTCGACGCCCCCGCGTTCCGCGGCGGGTCCGCCTGGGGCGCGGTGATCGGCGCGCTGATCGCGCTGTCGCTCGTCGTGTTCATGGCGCTCTACCGGCGCCGCGGCCGTCGCCTGCGGGAGCTGAAGGCGGCGGCCTGAAACCCGCCGTCGGGCCACCGCGCGGTAGCCTGCGGTCATGGCCGCCACCATCCCCACCCCGTACGAGGACCTCCTCCGCGACGTGCTCGCCACCGGCACGCACAAGGACGACCGGACCGGGACGGGCACGCGCAGCGTCTTCGGGCGGCAGCTCCGGTACGACCTGTCGCAGGGCTTCCCGCTCGTCACCACGAAGCGGGTGCACCTCAAGTCCGTGGCGCTGGAGCTCCTCTGGTTCCTGCGGGGCGAGTCGAACGTCCGGTGGCTGCAGGACCAGGGTGTCACCATCTGGGACGAGTGGGCCGACGCCGACGGCGAGCTCGGCCCCGTCTACGGCGTCCAGTGGCGCTCGTGGCCGACGCCGGACGGCCGGCACGTCGACCAGATCTCGCAGGTGATCGAGCAGATCAAGGCGAACCCGGACTCGCGCCGGCTGATCGTGAGCGCGTGGAACGTGGCCGAGCTGGAAGACATGGCGCTGCCGCCGTGCCACGCCTTCTTCCAGTTCTACGTCGCCGACGGCAAGCTCAGCTGCCAGCTCTACCAGCGCTCCGCCGACCTCTTCCTCGGCGTCCCCTTCAACATCGCCTCGTACGCGCTGCTGACGCACATGGTCGCGGCGCAGACAGGTCTCGAGGTCGGCGACCTCGTCTGGACCGGCGGCGACGTCCACATCTACGACAACCACGTGGACCAGGTGCGCACCCAGCTCGAGCGCGAGCCGTACCCCTACCCGACGCTGCGCCTCGCCCCGCGGGACTCGATCTTCGACTACGCCTACGAGGACCTCGAGGTCGTGGGCTACGCGCACCACCCGTCCATCAAGGCGCCGGTCGCGGTGTGATCGGCCTGGTCTGGGCGCAGGCCCGGGACGCGGCGGGGCGGCCCGTCATCGGCGCCGGCAACGCCATCCCGTGGCACGTCCCGGAGGACTTCGCGCACTTCCGCACGACAACGTCGGGCCACCCCGTCGTGATGGGCCGTCGAACCTGGGACTCGCTGCCACCGCGCTTCCGCCCCCTCCCGGGACGCACCAACATCGTGGTCACGCGGCACCCGGCCGCCGTTGCCGCGCCCGCGGCAGTGGTGGTCGTGGAGTCTCTCGACGAGGCGCTCGCGGCCGCGGCTGCAGCGCCTGGCGGTAACGAGGTCTGGGTCATGGGGGGCGCACAGGTCTACACCGAGGCGCTCGCAGTCGCGGACCGCATCGAGGTCACCGAGGTCGACCTCCTCGTCGAGGGCGACACGTTCGCCCCGGAGATCGGCCCGAGCTGGACGGTCATTGTGCCCGACGGCGGCTGGGTCACGTCTCGCACGGGCGTGCGGTTCCGGCACCTCACCTACGTCCCCACGCCCGCCGGCTGAGCCGCACCCGGTCGAGCCGGGAAACGCGTGAGTCGCGCCGACGAGCAGGGTCAGACCAGGTCGCGCACCGCCGCGTACTGGGCGCGGATCACCGGCGCGGGGTCCGCCTCCAGGGTGGTGGCGATCGTCGTCGACCACGCCGGCACCGCCCCGTCCCCGGACGCCGCCGCAAGCACCCACGCGGCCTGGCGCGCGGCGCCGTCGGCCACGTACTCGCCGGGCTCGGGGATGCCGATCGGCAGCCCGAAGATCTGCGGCGCGATCGCCTGCACGGCGGGCGACTGAGCCGCCCCGCCGATCAGCATGACGCGCTCGATCGGCACGCCCTGCGCGCGCAGCGCGTCGAGACCGTCGGCGAGGCCGCACAGCATGCCCTCGATGTACGCGCGCGCGACGTGCGCGGGCGTCTGGTTCTTCAGGCGCAGGCCGTGCAGCGTGCCGGTGGCGTCGGGCCGGTTGGGGGTGCGCTCGCCCTCGAGGTAGGGCACGAGCACGAGTCCGTCGGACCCGGCCGGCGCGGACAGGGCCAGGTCGGCCAGGCCGGCGAAGTCGACGTCGAGCACGGTGCGGGCGGCGTCGAGCACGCGGGCGGCGTTGAGCGTGACCGCGAGCATGAGCGAGTTGCCGGTCGCGTCGGCGAAGCCGTTGATCGCGCCCGACCCGTCGGCGGTGCGGTCCGGCGCAACGGCCGACACGACACCCGACGTGCCGATCGAGATCGCGATGTCGCCCGGCTCCATGCCGAGGCCGAGGGAGGCGCCGGCGTTGTCGCCCGCACCGGGGCCGATCAGGGCCCCGCCGTCGAGCGAGGACCCGGCCACGGACGGGTGCGCCACACCGCCGGCCTCGGACGGCTCCAGGACGCGAGGCAGCACGACGTCGTCGCGGCCGAGGGCGAGCGAGAGCAGGTCCGGGCGGTACTCGCCCATCCCGCCGATGGCGGAGGCGTCGAAGTAACCGGTGCCGGACGCGTCGGACCGGTCGGTGAACAGCGCGGTGAGGTCCGGCCCGAGCGGCGCCGAAGGGTCGCCCGCCGGCCCGTACCCGGCGATGCGCCAGGACAGCCAGTCGTGGGGGAGCGCCACGGCCGCGACGCGCGCCGCGTTCTCCGGCTCGGCGTCCCGCAGCCAGCGCAGCTTGGTGATCGTGAGCGACGCGACGAGCACCGAGCCGACGGCGTCCGCCCAGGCCTGCGCGCCGGCCTCGGCATCGCCGGAGCCCAGCTCGGCGACCAGGTCGCGGGCCGCCTGCGCGGAGCGGGTGTCGTTCCACAGGAGCGCCGGGCGGATCACGTTGCCGTCGGGGTCGAGGGCAACGAGACCGTGCTGCTGGCCGCCCACTGCGATCGCGGCGACGTCGTCGAGCCCGCCCGCGGCCCGCGCGGCCTCCTGGAAGGCGGCCCACCAGTGCGACGGGTCGACCTCCGTGCCGTCGGGGTGCTTGGCGGAGCCCGAACGGACCAGCTCGCCGGTCTCGGCGGAACGGATCACGATCTTGCAGGACTGCGTGGACGTGTCCACGCCGGCGACGAGGGGCATCGGTGCTCCAGGTGGGAATGCGGATCGGGAGGGTCGTACGGAGGGCGAGCGACCGGCGTCGGGCGCCGAACACACCGTTGAGTGCGGGGAATCCGTTGTACCGGAGGTCCGGGACCAACAGACTCCCCGCACTCGACGAGGGAGAGGGGCCGTCAGCCGATCAGGTGCTTCAACGCGAGCTGGTGCAGGCGGACCAGGCCGTAGTCGCGCTCGGCCATCGCGTCGACGTCGGCCTCCTCGAAGGCGGACCTGTCGGCGAGGAAGGACTCGAACGTCTCGCCCTCGGCGAGCGTCGGCTGACCCAGCTCGAAGATGCCCGCGTGCTCGAACGCGGCCTGCACCTCGGAGTCCTCGCGGTACTGCTTCGCCTTGGCGGCGAGCAGGTCGTACGTCTCCATGTTGGCCTTGGCCGACTCCCACACGCCCTCGAGGTACTCGGTGCGCGAGGGCTTGTAGTCGAAGTGGCGCGGGCCCTCGTAGCGGGGGCCGCCGTTCGGGAAGCCGTTCTCCAGCAGGTCGACCGTGAAGAACGCCGACAGCAGGTCGCCGTGACCGAACACGAGGTCCTGGTCGTACTTCGGCCCGTGCTGGCCGTTGAGGTCGATGTGGAAGAGCTTGCCGACGTGCAGGGCCAGGGCAAGGCCGTGCGTGTAGTTGAGGCCGGCCATCTGCTCGTGGCCCGTCTCCGGGTTGAGGCCCACGATGTCGCCGTTGTCGAGCGTGTTGATCAGCGCGATCGCGTGGCCGATCGTCGGCAGGAAGATGTCGCCGCGAGGCTCGTTCGGCTTGGGCTCGAGGGCGATCTTCAGCCCGTAGCCCTTCTCCTTGATGTAGGCGGCGACGGTGTCGATGCCCTCCGCGTAGCGGGCGTGCGCGGCGTTGAGGTCCTTCGAGTTGTCGTACTCCGTGCCCTCACGGCCGCCCCACATGACGAACGTCGTGGCGCCGAGCTCGGCCGCCAGGTCGACGTTCTTGAGGATCTTGCGCAGGCCGAAGCGGCGGACGTCGCGGTTGTTCGACGTGAACGCGCCGTCCTTGAACATCGGGTGCGTGAAGGTGTTGGTCGTGACCATCTCGACGACGAGGCCGGTCTCCTCGGACGCCTTCTTCACGGAGTCGATGTGGGCCTGGCGCTCGGCCTCGTCGGCGTCGAACGGGAAGACGTCGTTGTCGTGGAACGTGAAACCCCAGGCGCCGAGGTCGGCCAGCTTGCGGATGGACTCGGCGGGGTCGAGGTTCGGCCGGGTCGCTGCACCGAACGGGTCCTGGGCGTTCCAGCCGACGGTCCACAGGCCGAACGAGTACTTGATGTCGCTCACGGGGTCTCCTCGTCGAGGCGGCTCCGACCGCGCGGCGCCGCATTTGTTGTACGACTGAACTATTGCGCGCGACTCGGCTACAGTCAAGGCGTGACGACCGCAGCGCCCGCCTCCGAAGCCGCTCGCCAGCACACCCTGCGCGAGCGCAACCTCGAGCTCGTGGCGCGCGCGGTCTTCGAGGCGCCCGGACCACTCTCGCGCGCCGATGTCGCCGCCGCGACCGGTCTCGCGCGCGCCACGGTGTCGACGCTGGTGGACCGCCTGGTGGCCGGCGGGCTCCTGCGCGAGCTGCCCGCGGTAGGGGGCGGGAGGGCCGGACGGCCCGGCGTCCCGCTCGTCCCCGCGCCCCGGACGGTCGTGGGCGTCGGGCTCGAGGCGAACGTCGACTACCTCGGCCTGCGCGTGCTCGACCTCACGGGCGACGTCGTCGCCGAGCGTGTCCTCGACGGTGCCTTCCACGACTCCGACCCCGCCCTCGTGCTGGGGCGCCTCGGGGAGCTCGCGCGCGACGTCGTCGACGGGCTCCGTGCCCAGGGGATCACCGTCGCCGGGGCGCGCCTCGCCCTGCCGGGCCTCGTCGACGCCCGCGCCGGCCGGCTCGAGGTCGCCCCCAACCTGGGCTGGTCGTCCCTGGTGCCCGTCCCGCTGCTCGGGCTCGACCTGCCCGTCGAGATCGCGAACGAGGCCAAGCTCGCAGCGCTGGCCGAGCTCGCCGGACCCGTGCCCGGCTCCTTCCTCTATGTCTCGGGCGACGTCGGCATCGGCGCTGCGATCGTCGTCGAGCGCGCGCTCTTCCTCGGGGAGCGCGGCTGGAACGGCGAGATCGGGCACGTCGTCGTCGACCCCGCGGGGCCGCGCTGCTCCTGCGGCGCCTTCGGCTGCCTCGAGCAGTACGCGGGCAAGGAGGCGATCCTCCGCGGCGCCGGGCTCCCGCCGGACGCGCCCCTGGCGGACCTCCTGTCCCTCCTGGCCGACGGCGGTCGCGCGCCTTCCGCCGGTGCGTCGGCCGAGGCGGAACGGGCCGGTGCCGCCGTGCGGACCGCCGGGCGCGCGCTCGGCTCCGCCCTGGCCGACTTCGTCAACCTCGTCGATGTGAGCACCGTCGTGCTCGGCGGCGCGTACACGGACCTGCTGCCGTGGCTGCGCCCGGATGTCGAAGCAGTGCTGGTCGAGCGCGTGCTCGCTGCGCCGCTCGTCCGGATCGACGTGCGGGCCGCGGCGGCGGGTCCGCAGGCAGCGCTCACGGGCGGTGCGCGCGAGGTGCTCCGCGGGGTGCTCGGGGACCCGGCCGCCTGGGTCTAGCCCTGCTGACGTGCGGGTCGTGCCCGGCGAGTCGCGGTCGCCGGGCGGTGTACCCGCGCGGCGTCGCCATCAGAAGTCGGCAGTCATCGAGACCGTGATCAGGGGGTCGGGTTCGTCGGCGAGACGGCGGCCGATCAGGTCGAGGACGGCGCCCGCGAGCATCCACCCCGCCGTCGGCAGCAAGATCGTGCCGATGTCGGAGAACATGTCGTCCTCGGTGATCGAGTCGATCGGGGCGCGGCCGGCGAACACGTCCTCCATGCCGGCGACCACGGATTCCCAGCCGGTGACGAGAGTGGCAAGGCCGATCCCCACCAGGGCCAGTGCCGCGAGCATGACAAGACGTCCGAACCGGTCCCGCAGCCCGCGGCGACGGGCCCCGCGGACGAAGACCCGTCCCGCGGTCAGCACGAGGATCCCGCCGAACAGGACCAGGGTCTGCTGCATGAGCCGGCCGGAACTGTCCGCAAAGGATGCCGACGCGGAGTCTGACACGGCGGACGCGAACGTCCCCACGACGGCCACCAGCCCGCCGACGAACAGCAACACGCCCGCCGCGACGAGCACGACACCGAGCACCATCATGATCGGACTACGCGGGTACGACGGCACGGACATCCCAGGCTCCAGACAGGACGACGACGGTGCGTCCCAACGATAGGACCCAGATAGGTAAATTGTCCGTAATTCCGGCGCAGATCACCCGCACCGCCGGCGCGTCACGTGGTGCGCGTCGCGCGCGTCGTCCCGTCGCGCAGCCGCTCCACCGTCCAGTGCCCGCCGAACCCGCTGATCCCCTCCGCGCGCACGGAGCCCACCGGCAGCGCCGTCGAGGCCGGCCGCATCCGCAGCTCGCCCTCGGCCCGGTCCGGCACCACGTCCAGCAGGGCGGTGAGCACGACGACCGCCGCGCCCGCCGACCACGCCTGCGGATGGCAGGCCGCGGGGTAGGGGACAGGCCCTGGACCGTCGCCGACCGGGTTGCCGCCGTACAGCTCGGGGAGCTGGTAGCCGAAGTGGCCCGCGGCCTCGAGCAGGCCCCCGATCAGCACGGTCGCGGCGTCCCTCAGGCCGGCCCGGGACATGCCGTGGACGGCGATCGCCGTGTCGTGCGCCCACACCGACCCGCCGTGGTACTTGAGCGGCCAGTACCCGGCGCTCGTCGTCGACAGCGTGCGCAGCCCGTACCCCGACGACATGTCCTGGCCGACGAGCCGCCCGGCGATCACGCGCTCCTCGTCGGGCCGGAGCAGCCCGGTGCCCAGCAGGTGCCCCATGTTGGACGCGACCGAGTCCACGACTGCGCCGTGCCGGTCGAGCGCGATCCCCGGGTACGGCCCTTCGGCGTCGCGGGTCCAGAAACGGGCGCGGAACCGCTCGGCGAGGTCTGCGGCCCACCGGCGCCAGTCCTCGCCGCCCGGCCGCCCGAAGTGGTCGAGCAGGTCCGCGGCGCCCATGGCCGCCTCGTAGGCGTATGCCTGCACCTCCGACAGGGCGATGGGACCCTCGGCGAGCCGGCCGTCGCGCCACTGGATCGAGTCGCCCGAGTCCTTCCAGCCCTGGTTGGCCAGGCCGTGCCCGGTGGGGTCCTGGTAGTCGAGGAAGCCGTCGCCGTCGCTGTCGCCGTGGTCCTGCATCCACACGAGGCAGCGGTCGAGCGCCGGGAGCAGGTCCACGACGTCGGCGTCGGCCATGCCCCACTGCCATGCGTCCTTGAGGAGGCACACCCACAGCGGTGTGGCGTCCACGGTGCCGTAGTACACGGGCGGCAGGGACGTGCCCTCGCCGAGGTTCAAGGTCTTGGACCGCACCTCGTGCAGGATCTTGCCGGGCTGCTCCTGCGTGGCAGGTTCGTCGCGCGTGCCCTGTCCTGCCGCGAGGGTGCGCAGCGTCCCGCGCGCCAGGTCGGTGCCCAGCGGCAGCAGGAATCGCGCCGCCCACAGGGAGTCGCGCCCGAAGAGCGTGAAGAACCACGGGGAGCCGGCCGCGAGGAAGGTCTCCCGCGGAGCCTGGTCCCAGGTCATGCGGAGGGTCGCCAGGTCGTCCAGGGAACGGTGCAGGAGCCGGCCCAGCCGCGGGTCGTCGGCGGTGACGACGGGTCGCCGCCACTCGATGAAGGGGTTGTCGGGCCGCTGCACCACCGCGCCCCGGACCTCGGCGACGACGTCCCAGTCGAGCGTGAGCGGCGCACCCGGGTGCACGGTGACGTCCCAGGCCGCGGTCGCGCCCTCGTCGTCGAGGTCGATGCGTGCATCGGGCACGAGCACGCGGCACGTGACCCCGTCCCCGCCGGTCCACTGGACGCCGCCGTCGACCACCTCGGGCCGCAGCGGCCCGGCGGGCGCACCCTGCTTCACCGAGTCGAACCCGGCCATGTCGCTCGACATCCGCAGCCGGAGCGTGCCCGACACCGGTTCCTGCGTCGCGCACTCCAGCACGATCGGGGCGTGCACCCGCCCCGGGGAGACCTCGCACCGGCGGCGCACCCACGCGGTGGGGTCCGGGCCCGGGCCGTCGATCATGCGCAGAGCCAGGACCGCCTCGCTCACGCCCGCGTCGCGGTGCCCGGAGAGCAGCCACTCCGGCTCCACGCCGTCGACCGTGAGCACCGTCGAGGACAGCACGCGCACGTCGGCGTGGAACACGCCCTGCGCGCCCGTGGCGCGGATCTGGCCGTCCGGCCCGCTCCACACCTGTGTGGGGGCCATCGTGGTGACCAGTAGGTCGTGCAGGAGCGGCTGGAGACCGGGCGCCGCCGTGCCCGCCGGTGATTCCGTCACCTCTCGAACGCTACCCGCCCCGTTCCCTTTCCGCCCCGACATGCATCTCCGCGGCAAGAGTCCGAGACTGACAGAGATCGGCAGCAAAAGACGAGCCTTGTGATTTGCCGGTCCCATTCCGTTGGAATTCCGGATTCCAGGTATCGGAGACGAAGATGACCCAGCACAGGACATTCCCCTCGGCCGGCGCTGGGCGCCGGACGCCCCGCTCCCGCGCGGCGCGGCTGACGGTGCTCCTCGCAGCCGGAGGCCTTGCCCTGCCGGCGCTCGCGGCCTGCGGCGGCGGCTCAGGCTTCGACGACGAGGGCGGGGAGGCGGGCGGCGACCTGGAGATCCTCATCGGATCGAGCGGCGACGCGGAGACCGCAGCCGTCAAGGACGCCGTGAGCGCGTGGTCCTCCGAGGCCGGGACCGGCGCGAACGTCAGCGTCGCGGCGGACCTCGTCCAACAGCTCAGCCAGGGCTTTGCCTCGGGCAATCCACCGGACGTCTTCTACGTCAGCACCGACTCCTTCCCGGGATACGCCGCCAACGGTTCGCTGTTCCCGTACGGCGACCAGCTCGAGGACGTCGACGACTTCTACCCGACGCTCTCGGAGACCTTCACGTTCGACGACCAGCTCTACTGCGCGCCGAAGGACTTCTCGACGCTGGCGCTCGTCATCAACACCGACGCGTGGTCCGCTGCCGGGCTCACGGAGGACGACTACCCGACCACCTGGGAGGAGCTGCGAACCGTCGCGACGACGCTCACCACGGGCGACCAGGCCGGCCTCGCCTTCGGGCCGGAGTGGCAGCGCATCGGCACCTTCATGGCACAGGCGGGCGGTCACCTGGTGGACGACTCCCTGTCCGCGGACGTCGACACGCCGGAGAACCTCGAGGCCCTGACGTACGTCAAGGACCTGCTCACCAGCGGCGCCGCCAAGTTCCCGTCCGACGTCGGTTCAGGCTGGGGCGGCGAGGCCTTCGGCACCGGCGCGGCCGCGATGACGATCGAGGGCAACTGGGTCATCGGCGCTCTCGAGAACGACTTCCCGGACATCAACTACGTCGTGGTCCCGCTCCCCGAGGGTCCGGCGGGGCCCGGCACGCTGCAGTTCACCAACTGCTGGGGCATCGCCGCAGACTCCCCGAACCAGGAGGCGGCCGTCGACCTCGTGCAGTACCTGACATCCGCTGAACAGCAGATGACGTTCGCGACCGGGTTCGGCGTCATGCCGTCCATCCAGTCCGTCGCGGAGGAGTGGAAGGGGGAGTTCCCCGAGCAGGCCGCGTTCCTCGACGGGGCGGAGTCCGCTCAGGGTGTTCCGCCGATCGAGGGCATCGCGGACGTGATCTCCGACTTCAACGCGCAGATCGAGGGCCTGAAGTCGGGCGACCCGCAGGCGACCCTCACATCGGTCCAGTCGACGCTCGAGGCCGTCGCGCCATGAGCACGCCGGCGACGCCCCCGGGGACCCCCGGGGGCGGCGCGCTGCCCACCCGGCGGGAGCTTCGCCGGCGGGAGCTCCGCCGTCGGGGGCGGCGGCGCGCCGGTGTGAACCGCGGGCAGACCGGGGCCGGCTGGCTGTTCATCACGCCGATGCTCGTCATCCTGGGTCTGTTCCTGGTGCTGCCGATCTTCATGGCCCTGTGGGTGAGCCTGTCCGACTGGACCGGCCGGGGCAGCCCGTTCGCGGCGACCACGAACTACGTGGGCGGTGAGAACTACGCCGAGCTGCTCACCGGGGGCGGTCTGGCGGAGCGAGACTTCGGCACCTCGATCCGCAACAACCTCTACTACGTGCTGATCGTGGTGCCGGTCCAGACGATCATCTCGCTGCTGCTGGCCGTGCTGGTCAACCAGCGGCTGCTCAAGGCGCGCGGGTTCTTCCGCACCGCCTTCTACTTCCCGTCGGTCACGTCGAGCGTGGCCATCACCGTCGTGTTCCTGTTCCTGTTCTCGGCGTCGGGCGCCGTGAACAGGGCCGTCGCGTACCTGGGAGTCAACGGGCCGAACTGGATCAACGACCCCCGCGGGCTGCTGCACATCATCCTCGGGGCGTTCGGCGTGGACTCGCCGCCCGGCGCCCTGCAGGAGGCGCCGTTCCTCGGGGTGTCGTGGTGGAACTGGCTTGCCGGGCCGTCCGTCACGATGACCATCTACATCATCATGGCGATCTTCACCACGTCCGGGACGTTCATGCTGCTCTACCTGGCGGCGCTGCAGGGCATCTCCGGCGACATCCAGGAGGCGACCCTGGTGGACGGCGCCAACGCGTGGCAGCGCCTCTGGCTCGTCACCGTCCCGATGCTCCGGCCGACGACGTTCACGGTCATCACGCTGGGCCTCATCGGCACCTGGCAGGTCTTCGACCAGATCTACACGGGTACCCGGGGCTCGCCGTCCAAGACGACGCTGACGCCGGCGTACCTGTCGTACGAGACGTCGTTCAACAGCCAGCAGTGGGGCCAGGGCGCGGCGATCGCGTTCATCCTGTTCGCGATCATCGTCGTCCTCACGATCCTGCAGCGCATCGTGCTGCGGGAGTCCGACGTCGTGCCGAAGCGAAAGCGGTTCCGGCCGACCGGTGAGGGTGGCCGGTCGTCCGTCGTGCCGGTCGGGCCCCCCGTCGTGCCCGTCAAGCCACCGGCAGGGGGTGCGGCATGAGCAACGCCCGTCGTGCAACGTCCGGGACCCTCCTCGTCACGTCCCTGACGTACGCCGTTCTGATCGCCATCGCGATCATCTACATCTACCCGTTCCTCATCTCGATCGCGACGTCGTTCAAGACGCAGGCGGAGGCGGCGGACGACCCCCTGTCGCTCGTCCCGGCCACGTTCAGCACGGCGGCATACGAGCGGCTGTTCCTGAACTCGGACTTCCCGTTGTGGTTCCAGAACTCGATCATCGTGACCGTGGTGGTGACGATGGGACGGGTGTTCTTCAACTCGCTCGCGGGATATGCGCTGTCCCGGCTGACGTTCCCGGGGCGGACGGCCGTGTTCGCGGGGCTCGTCGCCGTCATGGCCGTGCCGTCCGTGGTGCTGCTCATCCCGAAGTTCCTCGTCATCAACCAGCTCGGGATCTACGACTCGTACGCCGGCCTGATCATCCCGCTCCTCGCGGACGCGGCCGGCATCTTCATCATGAAGAACTTCTTCGAGTCCATCCCGGTGGCCGTCGAGGAGGCCGCGCGCATCGACGGTGCCGGCACGTTCCGCGTGTTCTGGTCCGTGGTCCTGCCGATGGCCCGGCCCGCGATCATCACCATCGTCATCCTGGCGTTCCAGGGGTCGTGGAACGAGCTGTCGCACTTCATCGTCGCGTCGCAGTCGCAGGACCTGTTCAACCTGACCAAGGGCGTGGCACAGCTCTCCTCCGGAGCGCTGTCCCAGGGAGCCCAGTTCCCGCTGAAGCTCGGGGCCGCCGTCATCATGACGATCCCCGTCGCGGTGCTGTTCTTCGTGTTCCAGAAGCGCATCATGAACGCGTCGAGCGGGGCGGTGAAGGAGTAGGCGGGCGCGCCCGCGGTGCGCTTCGCGCCCCGCGCACCGTGGGCGCTAGGCTGTGGCCGGTCGGTGTCGGCACCCTGAGGTGTCCGACGCCGGTCGCGCACCTCCTCGCGGGGAGGTCGCGCGCCTGTAGCTCAGTGGATAGAGCACCGCTCTCCTAAAGCGGGTGTCGGCAGTTCGAGTCTGCCCAGGCGCACTCTTCACCTCTCCTTGCCGCGTCGGTTCCGCAGCCGCCCCCGCTGCCCGGGCGGCTCCCGGCCACGTCCTCGTATCCAGTGGATACGCGCCGAGCGTCCCCCTAGCGTGGGGTCCATGACTTCCGAGCCTGCCCCGTCGAGCGACCCAGCGGACGCCGCCGAGGTCGCGCGCCCTGAAGAGGACGCCGGAACCGAGAAGCGCGTCGCACCGCTGGAGCTCTTCTTCGACCTGGTCTTCGTCTTCGCGATCACCCAGGTCACCGCGCGGCTTGCCGACCACGTGACCTGGGACGGGATGCTCCACGGGCTGCTCATCCTGGGAGCGATCTGGTGGGCGTGGGGCGCCTACGCCTGGCTCACCAACGAGGTCGACGGGTCGCGCAACGGGGTCCGGCTGGCGATGTTCGGGTCGATGGCGGGGATGCTCGTCGCGGCCCTCGCCATCCCGCGCGCCTTCGAGGAGAACGCCGTCGTCTTCGCCGGTGCGTACCTCGTGGTGCGGGCCCTGCATGTCGCGCTGTTCGTGACGGGGACGGTCCACGTGGACGTGCGGACGGCGGCGCGGACCCTCGCGCCCACGGCCCTCCTGGCCCCGGTGGTCCTGCTGGTCGCCGTCCTCCTGGACGACTGGGCGCTGGTGGCGCTCTGGGTCGTCGCCCTCGGGATCGACTACATCGGGGGCGGGCTGCGGGGCATCGAGGGCTGGCGGCTCTCGCCGGGGCACTTCGCGGAGCGCCACGGGCTCATCATCATCATCGCGCTGGGCGAGTCCATCTTCGCCATCGGCGTCGGCGCTGCGGGCCTGGTGCTCGACGCTGCGACGATCGCGGCGGGCACGCTGGGGATCGGCGTCGTGGCGGTGCTCTGGGCCACGTACTTCGACCAGAGCACCGAGCCGATCGAGACCCACCTGCATGCCCTCCGCCGGCGCGACCGGAACACCACCGCCCGCGACGCCTACAGCTTCCTGCACCTGCCGATGGTCGCGGGCATCGTGCTCCTCGCCCTCGGGATCAAGAAGACCATCGAGCACGTCGGGGATCCGCTCGGCGTCATCCCCTCGGCCGCGCTCGGCGGCGGGGTGGCGCTCTACCTCGCCGCCCAGGTCGCCTACCGCCGCCGGGTCCGGCAGCCGACCCATCCCGAGCGCCTGGTCGCGGCGCTGGCCTGCGCCGCGCTCGTCCCGCTGCTCACGGTGGTGCCGGCCATCGCCGGGCTTGCGGCCCTGGCAGGCGTCTGCGCGGCCCTGTACGTGTACGAGCTGGTACGCGGAAACGCGCGGGCGGCCCTCGCGTCGTGAGGGCCGGGCTGGCGACGGCGGACTGCACGCCGAACCGCTCTGCTCCGTCGTCAGTCCCGTAGTCGCAGAGCGACGATCCCGCACTGGACGGGGTAGGACTCCGCGCACGCGCCGTCGGTCCACACCTCGACCTCGTCGCCGTCGTCGAGCTCGGTGGACGGGACGGGCTCACCGTCGTCGCCCCTGACGATGACGGGGTCGCCTCGGAGGAGGCGCATGCCCTCGAAGTAGTCGTCGGACGGCTCGGCGAGGACCGGGTCTCCGGAACCTCCTGCCCCGGCGACGACGCCGGTGACGTCCGGCTCACGATCGGGAATCCCTGCGGTGCCTGCGCAGCTGGACGTGGCCAGGGCGAACAGTGCGACACCGAGCAGCACGAGGGCACGGGGGCTCATGTCCTGATCATCCCCTGTCGGGCGCCCTCAGCGCTGCGCCCTGGCGATCTTGCGCTGACAGAGGGGCGCCCCCTATGGTTCAGCGAACCGGTTCGCTGGCAAGGGTGCGGCGTGGTCGGTCTGGAGCAGCACATCCATTTCCCAACGGAGGGAGAGAACGCATGAAGCAGCATCGGACACGTTCGCGGCTGAGTTCCCTGATAGTGGTGGCGGCCCTCGTCGTCGCCGGGAGCGCCGTCGCCGACATCGGCACGGCCACGAAGGCCGTGGCCGCCACGACGCAGATCGACGACAGCGTCGTGAGCGGCACGAACCGCTTCACGTACGGGAGCGGCTGGGGGACCGCGACCGGGGTCGGGGACCTGAACCAGGGGACCGCGCACTGGAGCAATACGACAGGCGCGGTCGCGAC
>NZ_JAKGSG010000041.1 GCF_021568775.1 Antribacter soli
TCAACCAGCACAACCAGAAACCAGCCACAAAGCCAGCCCCCAGCCGCACCAGCCAAACGAGGACAAAAATTTGGCATTGACTATCAAGCACACTGTTGAGTTCTCAAACAACCGACGCACACCGTCACGATCCCGAACCCTTCAAGGCCCAGAACCCCATCCGGGGCAACCTCTTCAACTTACCAGAGTCGATCCCCTGCCGCAACTCCCCGATCCGAAGATCAGTGAGTGGTGCCGCTCAGAATGTTGTCCAGCCCCATCCGAAGAGTGAGGAACCGACGCCGAGAGCGCCCTACCTCAGAGATGGGATTCAGCCCCGGCCCGGCCACTCGCCTCCGGCGGCTCTAGCCACCGTCTGGTCTTCGTGTCCGTCCGCCCGTCGGGCTGACATCCAGAACATTACACAGGTTCCCGGGCCGGTGCCAACTCGGGTGGGGTGACGCCCGGCACACCTCGTCTGCGCAGGTCAGGACCCAGGTCGGACGCGGCCCGGGCCGCAGGACGGCGACGCCAGGAACGCCACTCGGGACGACGCCCGGGACGGCGCGACGGAGGCGCACGCGCCCGGCCAGGGCGATAGGTTCGAGAGGTGATGTCGCAGACCGAGGCGAGCTCCGCCGTCGTACGCCGTGCCACCCCCGACGACGCCGGCGAGACCGCCTGGCTCGCCGCTCTGACGTTCCCCCTCGCGTGCCCTCCCGGCACGTCGCGCGAGTCCATGGCCGCGCACATCGCGCGCAAGCTGACGCCCGCCCACTTTCGGGCGTGGGCGTCGAGCCCGGAGCACGCCCTGCTCGTGGCCGACGCCGGCACCGGGCTGCTCGGGTACGCCCTCGTCGCGCTCGGTGTGCCCGACGGCGAGGCCGAGGCCGCCGTCCTGCGCGAGGCGACCGGACTGCCCGGCCCCTACACCGAGCTGTCGAAGATCTACGCACACCCGGAGGCGCTCGGCACGGGCGTCGCCGCCGGCCTCATGGCCGCGTCGATCGAGGCCGCGGCCGAGCTCGGGCCGGGGCTGCCCCTCTGGCTCGGGACGAACGGGGTCAACCAGCGGGCACAGGCCTTCTACCGCAAGCACGGGTTCGTGGTCGCGGGGAAGCGGACGTACGTGGTCGGGGGGGGGGGGGGGGCCCCGGGGGCGGGGCGGGGGGCGGCCCCCCCCCCCCCCCCCCGCCCCCCCCCCCCCCCCCCCGAGACCCGGCCCCATGGCCCCGGGTCTCCCTCAGGCCCCCTCGACCCAACCTCAGCCGCCCCGCCGGAGGACTACCCAGCGGCGGCTGAGGACTACTGCCCCGGCACCCCGCGCAGCACGGCGATCGCGTCGTGGCTGCGCTCGGCGTTGCCGAACGAGTCGACCCCGTTCGGTGGCTCGGCCACGCTCGCCGCGTTGTCCTGCTCCCAGATGCCGTGCTGACGCCCGGAGCCCGCGAGCGCCCCGAGGAACGACTGGAAGTCGATGTCGCCGGCGCCGAACTCGACGATCGAGTAGCCGGCGGCGGTGTCGGCGGCGCGCCCGTCCTTCAGGTGGAAGAGCGGGTAGCGCGACCGGTTGGCGAGCACGTAGTCCACCGGCTCGAACCCTGGGTAGCGGTGCTTGCCGACGAACGCCCAGTACACGTCCATCTCGAAGAAGACGCTGTCCGGGTCGGTGTTCTGCAGGAACACGTCGTACAGGCGCACCTCGGGCTGGTCCGTGGCGAACGCGAACTCGCCGTCGTGGTTGTGCTGGTAGAACTTCAGGCCGCGGGCCCGGGCCGCCTCGCCGAACCCGTTGAACTGCTCCGCCGCTGCCAGGTACGCCGCCACCGTCCTCGTGCCCGTGGGCGCGTTCGCCGTGCCGACGTGCGGCATGCCGAGCTCCTGGGCGATGTCGAGCTCACGCTCGAGGTTCGTGGCGAAGTCCCCGATGCCACGGTGCGAGCCGACGGCGCGCAGCCCGTTGTCCTCGAGGAGCTTGCGGATCTCGGCGATCGTGATCGGGCCCGTGCCCTGCGTGTACCCGGCGAACTCGACCTCGGCGTAACCCATCTGGGCGAGGCGCTCGAACACGGTCCGGAAGCCGAGCCCCTGCACCTTGTCGCGGATCGAGTAGAGCTGGATGCCGAGCTTGCCCGGCGGGACGAGCCGTCGGCCCTGGCCCGCCGCGAGGGGGGCGCCGGCCGTCCCCGTAGCGGCCGCCCCCTCGAGGGCGGCCGCCGCCAGAGGCGCGGCGCCGAGCGTCGCAGCGCCCAGGGCCACGGTGGAGCTCGCAAGGCGCAGGAACGACCTGCGGCTCACGTCGGTGCTGTTGCTCATGGTCGATCTCCTTCGATCGTGCCGACGGCGGGCGCCGTCGGCCTCAGCAGGTTGCCCGGCAGGCGGGCGGTGCGGTCGGGCGACCGTCAGGAACGCGTCGAGAAGGCCGCGTCGAACGCCGCCGCGGGGGCGTCGAAGGCGTGCTTGCGGACGAACTCGAGCGCCTCGGGTGCTCCGTCCAGCCGCTCCATCCCGGCGTCCTCCCACTCGACCGAGATGGGACCGTCGTAGCCGATCGTGCTGAGCATCCGGAACGAGTCCTCCCACGGGACGTCGCCGTGGCCGGTGGAGACGAAGTCCCAGCCCCGGCGCGGGTCCGCCCAGGCGAGGTGCGACGAGAGCCGCCCGTTGCGGCCGTTCGTCATCCGCTTCTTCGTGTCCTTGCAGTCCACGTGGTAGATCCGGTCCTGGAAGTCCCACAGGAAGCTCACCGGGTCGAGGTCCTGCCACACCATGTGGCTCGGGTCCCAGTTGAGGCCGAAGGCCTCGCGGTGGCCGATCGCCTCGAGCGCGGCGACCGTCGTCCAGTAGTCGTAGGCGATCTCGCTCGGGTGGACCTCGTGGGCGAACCGGACGCCCACCTCGTCGAAGACGTCGAGGATCGGGTTCCAGCGGTCCGCGAAGTCCTGGTAGCCCGCGTCGACCATCGCCTGCGAGGCCGGCGGGAACATCGCCACGTACTTCCAGATCGACGAGCCCGTGAACCCGACGACGGTCCGCACGCCCAGCCGTGCCGCCAGGCGGGCGGTGTTCTTCATCTCCTCCGCGGCACGCCGGCGCACGCCCTCGGGGTCGCCGTCACCCCAGACCACGTCCGGGAGGATGTCCCGGTGCCGCTGGTCGATCGGGTCGTCGCAGACCGCCTGGCCCTTGAGGTGGTTGGAGATCGCCCAGACCTTGAGCCCGTACCGCTCCAGCAGGTCGAGCCGGCCCTGGACGTACTCGTCGTCGTCCCAGCGCCACGGGTCCAGGTGGTCGCCCCAGCAGGCGAGCTCGAGCCCGTCGTAGCCCCAGCCGGAGGCAAGCCGGGCCACCTCCTCGAGCGGCAGGTCTGCCCACTGGCCGGTGAACAGGGTGATCGGTCGTGTCATCGTTCGTGATCCTCTCGGACTCGTCGGGTGCGAAGCAGGACGGCCGCCGCGAGCGCCGTCAGGAGGACTGCGCCGGCCACGAGGGCGGGGACGGCGGGCAGGGGGCCGCCGGACCCCGCCGCGGCAGGGTCGTCCTGTGCCGCCCGGCCCACTCCAGCGGGGTCGGTGCCGGCCGCGGTGGCGGAGCCCGGGGCGAGGTCCGTCGTGGCCGGGTCCGGCGCGGGAAGCGGCGGGACGACGTCGGCCTGCGTCGACGCCTCGGCCTCCGCCGGGCCGGTGACCGTGGCGCGGAGGGTCCAGTGGCCCGCGCCGAGGATCCCCTCGGCGGACCGGTACCAGCCGACGCCCTCGGCGGCGGACGACAGGACGACAGGACCGACCGTCGAGCCGTCGTCGGCCACGGCGGTGACGGTGACCTGGGCGGACTCCTCGACGGGGTGGCGGTCGGCGGCCCAGGTGAGCGACGCCGAGACGCCGCCCGCGCCATCTGTGCCGAGCGACACCTCGACGTCACCCCCGTGGGCTGCCGCAGGGCCGGAAGCCGCCGCCGCGAGCGCCACCGTCAGCGTGAACGCCGCGGCGGCCAGGACCGCACCGCGGATCACGGCTCTCCACATGCTGTGCCTCCTTCGTCGTGGGTCCCTCGGCGCAGGACCGGAGCGCGCCCCTGCGCCGAGGGGTGCCGGCCGGAGCCGGCGGTACCGCGGGCGGGACACCGCCCCCGGTCGGACCGGGGCCTGGTCACGTACGGGCGCCTTCCGGCGTCCCGCCCGCGGCGTTCTGGCGGCGCCTCCGGGCGCCGCGGTCCGTCAGTCGCAGCTCACCTCCCCGACGGTGACCAGGAGCGTCGCCTTGCCCGAGGGACTCAGCACCCAGCCCGGGTCCGGGTCGAGGTCGACCCGCCGGTCGGGGGTCGCCGTGACGAGGTACTGCCCGGGAGCAAGGTCGCCGAGGTCGCCCGGCTTGCCCACCGCGGCGCCGTCGGCCCAGACGTGCACCGCGTAGCCCTTCACTCCGGGGACGCGGACGAGGGTCAGCACCGCGCCCGCGTCGCACGTCGCCGGGGCCAGCTCGACGGCCGGGGCCCGGTCGCAGCCGTAGCGCGCGATCGTGACGACCAGCTCGGCGGTGCCCGCCTGGCCTGCCGTCCAGCCGTCCGGCAGGTCGAGCGTCCAGCCCTCCTCCGGCGTGGCCACGACGACGTACCGGCCCGGCGCGAGGTCGCCGAGGTCGGCGGGCTCCCCCGCCGGCTCCCCGTCGACCAGGCCCTGGACCGCGTACGACGCCACGCCCTGCGTCACGACCGGCCCGAGCGTGCCGCCGGCGCGGACGTTCGCGCCGGCCTCGTCGACCGTGCACGACGCCTGGACGACGTCGACCGCCGGCGTCGCGCGGAGCGGCTCCGGCGCGGCGATCGTGAAGCGGACGGTCTCCCCGGTGACGGTCACGCCGCCGGCCGACGCGCGTAGCTCGACGACGTGCGCGCCCGGGGAGGTGACCACGAGCGGCGACGTGTACTCGGCCCAGCCTCCGCCGTCGACGTTCACCTCCCGGTACACCTGCGCGCCCGCGGGACCACCGGTCGCCGCGACGGTCACCGTGACCGGCCCCAGCCACGACCCTTCGGGGCCGTCCGGCTCCGACGGCGCGAGCGCGCCGGCGACCGCGAGCGGCGCGCCGCCGTCAACCACCCGGAAGTGGTCGAACGAGGCCGTGACGGCGGCGGTCTGCGCGCCGCCCAGCGCGTACAGGCCGACGCCCGCCCCGGCGACCGCCTGGTTCGTCACCGCCTCGGGCAGGTCGGTCCACGTCTCGCCGTCGGCGCTGTACGACGCCGTGAACGTCGTGCCCGAGCGCGACAGCCGCAGCCACCACGCCCCCGACGTCAGCCCTTCGGCGTTCGGCTGGGGGTTCTGCACGGTCCCGCCGACCTCGCTGCGCAGCTCGATCCGCCGGGTCGGCGCCTGGCCGGCCTGGTTGTCCGTGACGAGGTCGAGCTTCACGTAGTTGTCGTCGTCGCCGTACACGATCAGGCCGCCCTGGTGGTACTGACGGTCGAACGACGACCCGTCTACCCGCGTCTGCACCGTCCAGCCGCCGTCCGGCTGGTCCTGCAGCACGATGTTCGGCACGCCCGTGTTCCCGGACCCGTAGATGTCGGTCGGGGTCGTGTCGATCTGCAGGGAGCCGTCCGCGACGCGGAGCCCGTCCGGGTCGGGCCGGACGACGGACCACCGGCACCCGTCGAGCTCCGTCCCGCCGAACTCGTCGTCCGGGCCCGGCGCGGCCGCCGTGTCGTCGGGGGTGATGTGGAACCAGTCGAAGCGGGCGTCCACCACCGGTGCCTGCGAGCCCGTCCCCGCGAGCGCCACCAGGCCGATCCGCGGGTCGGTCAGCCCGGCGAGCGACTTCGTCTCCGGCATGTCCGTGAACGTCAGCCCGTCCGCCGAGTAGGACGCCCGCAGGGACGTCCCGTCGGTGCTGGTGAACCGGACGTAGACGGTCGACGGGTAGCCGGCGCCCAGCGCCGCCGTGTTGGACGCCGCGACCTCGTTCGGCGCGCCGCCCGTCTCCCGGATGAACTGGAAGATGCGCGTGGCCGGGTCGGCCGGGGCCGAGCGGCCCTCGATCACCATCTTGGCGTAGTCGTCCGGACCGTCGTAGAGGAGCAGGCCGGCCTGCTGGTACCGGGCGTCGGCCTCGATCGTCAGCCGTGCGGTCGCGGTGAACGGGCCGTCGGGGAGGTCCTGCAGCACGACGTTCGGCACAGCCGTGTTGTTCGTGCCGTAGATGTCCGCCACGGTCGCCGGGACGACCAGCTCGCCGTCGACGACCCGCAGGTTCTGGTCGCGGTCCAGCACCTCCCACCTGGCGGGGTCGAGGTCGGCGCCCGTGAAGTCGTCCGAGCGCCCGGAGAAGCAGAGCGCGGGCCCGCCGCTCCCGGAGCGGACGGTGACGGTCTCGTACCGGACCGAGTAGGCGCCGCGCGCGTCCGTGGCCCGGACCTGGAGCCGGTAGGTGCCCGGCTCCGTGTACGTGGTCGTGAACGTGCCCGTGCCGTCCTGGAAGCCTCCCCCGAGGCCGGCGTCCCAGGCGAGGGTGACGGCGTCGCCCTCGGCGTCGGTGGCCGCGGCGGACGCAGACACCACCAGGGGTGCCGTGCCGGAGAGCGGGTCGACCTCGAACGACGTGATCTCGGGCCGGACGTTCTCCGTGACGCCCCGCCCCTCGAACTCGAGCCAGTTCACGTTCACCTGGCCCGCGGTGTGGACGAGGTAGAGCGTGCCGCTGCCCGCGGGGACGTCGTGCAGCGCGGCCGTGACGTCGGTATAGGTCTGCCACGCGCCCGTAGCCGGGACTGTGACGCTCCCGATCTCGGGGCCGTCGGGAGCACCCCAGCGCAGCGAGATCGGCCCGCCACCGGACGGCGAGGCGGCGCGCAGGGTCACCGCGTCGACGCCGTCGAGCGAGACCGGCTCGTAGGCCCACCAGTCGTCGGTCTCGATGAACCCGATGTTCTGCCCGCCCCCCGCGGTGTCCCCTGTGGTCTCGACGCGCACGCCCGGGTCGCCGCCACTCGTCGACCCGGCGAGGCGCCCGGTCGACGTGTAGAACTCGGCCTGGACCAGCTTCGGCTGCAGGACCTGCAGGTCGTTGCCGGTGAGCGGCACGCCGGCCGCACCGCCGTCGTCGGCGTAGGAGCCCTCGATGACCCAGAAGATGTTGGCCTCGATGCCGTGGCCCTCGTCGCGCGCCGTCTGCAGGACGCCCTGGCAGCCCGTGAGCTCCTCCATCGGGTGGGCGTGCGAGTCGTGGCCGAGCGAGGTGTACAGGTGCACCGCCGAGCAGTCGACAGTGCCGTCCGGGTCGGTCACCTCGATCTCGTACCGGACCTGGTCGCCCCACTCGAAGAAGCCGCCGTCGTCCGGGAAGGTGATCGTGACCGTCGGTGCGACGTTGCCGACGACGACCGTCACGTTCGCCACGCCCGTCTGCCCGGACGGGTCGGTGGCCACGAGCTGGGCCGTGTAGCTGCCGTTCGCGGTGTACGTGTGGACCGGGTCCGCCTCGGTGGACGGCGCCGAGCCGTCACCGAAGGTCCACTGGAGGCTGAGCGGCTCGCCCGCCGGGTGGCGGGTGCCCTCCGACGAGAACTGCACCGTGAGGGGTGCGGGGCCGCTGGTCACGTCGGCGGCTGCCCGCGCGATCGGCGCCGGGTCGCCCCGGACGTAGTCGACGCGGTAGATGCCGCTCGTGTCGTTGTTCCCGCCGAAGCCCTCGCCCCAGTCGATGACGTAGAGGGCGCCGTCCGGGCCGAAGTCCATGTCCATGGGCCGGTCGAAGCCGGCCGCGGGGTCCAGGTGCTGCGGGAGCACCCGGTTGATGTCGACGAGGTCGTCGCGCTCGGGCCCGTCGAGCTGGAAGGAGTACACCCTCCCCTGGTTCCACTCGCCGAAGAACGCCTTGCCGTCCCAGTACGCCGGCCACTTGACGTCGGAGGCGAGGTCGGGGTCGTAGTCGTACACCGGGCCGCCCATCGGCGCGCCGCCACCTCCGATCTCCGGGAAGAGCGGGTTGGTGGAGTAGCCGAACCAGACCTCCGCCTCGACCGCGGGCGGGAGCTGCCGCAGGCCCGTGTTGTTCGGCGAGCCGTTGACGACGCCGCCCGCGCAGTCGAACGACGCCCCCGACTGCCCCGTCGCGAAGTCGTGGTCGACGTACGCGTTGTTCGAGCCGGTGCAGTACGGCCAGCCGTAGAAGCCCGGCTCGCTCACCACGTTCCACTCGACCGTCCCGGCGGGCCCGCGGAGCGGGTCGGCGGACCCGGCGTCCGGTCCGTAGTCGCCCACCAGGACGTTGCCCGTGGCCGGGTCGACGCCGATCCGGAACGGGTTGCGGAAGCCCATCGCGAAGATCTCGGGCCTCGTCTGCGGGGTGCCCGGGGCGAACATGTTGCCCTCGGGGACCGTGTAGCCGCCGCCCGGCTCAGGACGGATGCGCAGCACCTTGCCGCGCAGGTCCGCCGAGTTCGCCGAGGTGCGCTGCGCGTCGTAGTTCTGGCGTCCCGGGCGCTCGTCGATCGGCGCGTAGCCGGCCGACTCGAACGGGTTCGTGTTGTCGCCGGTCACGACGTAGAGGTTGCCGTCGGGGTCGAACTGCATGTCGCCGCCCGCGTGGCAGCACGTCTCCCGCTGGGTCGTGATCTTCAGGACGACGGCCTCGCTCGCGACGGGCAGCGTCCGGGTCGCGGGGTCGTACGTGAACCGCGAGACACGGTTGTGCGGACCGTCCGCGCCGACGTCCGACGGCGACCAGAACAGGTAGACCCACCGGTTCTCGGCGAAGCCCGGGTCCAGCACGATGCCCGTGAGCCCGTCCTCGTTGGCGAGCGTCACGGGCAGGGTCGCCGCGGTCGTCGTCTGCCGCGTCGCGGGGTCGATCAGGCGCACGCGGCCGTCGCGCTCGGCGTAGAAGACCGTCCCGTCCGCGGCGACGTCGAGCATCATGGGGTTCGCTGTGCCCTCGTCGAGCGGCACCACCTCGTAGCCCGCGCTCTGCGACGCGTTGCAGTCGGAGTCGACGACGCCGGCCGCGGTACGGATGCCGCCGAGCAGGTGCTGGAGGAACTCCGGCTCGGCGTACGCCTCCTGGGTGTGGCCGCCGCCCGTGTACCAGGAGCGTCCGCCGTCGTACACCTGGCACCACGCCGTCGGGTGCTCGGCGCCCATGGCGCCCGAGCCGGCCGAGTACGTCGTCTCGTCGAGGCTCGCCAGGACGTGCACCGTGTCCCGCGGGTTCGTGCGGAAGTTGTACCACTCGTCGTACCGCTCCCACCGCTGGGGGAGGTGGGCGGTCGACTCGTGGGCGTGGTCCTCCACCTTGATCGTGGCGGTCTGGTTGGCCGGGTGGTCGCTGAAGTACGCGCCCACCAGCCCGCCGTACCAGGACCAGGCGTACTCGGTGTCGGACGCCGCGTGGATGCCGGCGTATCCGCCGCCGCCCTGGATGTAGCGCTCGAACGCGGCCTGCTGCTCGGCGTCGAGCACGTCGCCGGTCGTGGACAGGAAGACCACGACCTCGTAGTCCGCCAGGCCCGCGTCGGTGAAGACGCCGGGGTCCTCGGTGGCCGTCACCGTGAAGCCGTTGGCCGCGCCGAGCTGCTGGACCGCGGCGACGCCGGCGGGGATCGAGTCGTGCCGGAAGCCGGCGGTCCTCGAGAACACGAGGGCGTCGAACGGCTCGACGGCCTGCGCCGTGGCCGTCCCGGTCGTGGTGGTGGTCGTCGTCGCGGTCGTGGCGGCGGGGTCGGCCTGAGCCGCCTGCACCGTCACGAGGGTCAAGGGAAGGGTCACCGCGGTGACGGCTGCCGCCGCCACCGCCCGCAACGCTGCGGTCGGGACCCTTCGAGGCACGTTTCTCACCTGGAGCTCCTCGTCGAGATGGGATCGGTCGTGCGCTCCGGGGTGGTGCCGGGCCGGCCCTGGCACGGCACCACCGGTCTTGCCCCGCGGGCGCGCCCGCGGTCGTCCGTGTCAGGGGAGCGGCACCCACCCGCTCCCCGCCGCCGCGCGGCGCTCGACCGCGTCGAGCACCCGCTGCACGGCCAGCCCGTCCGCGAAGGACGGGACGGGCTGGCGCCCGGCCGCCAGGTCCTCGACGAGGTCGACGACCTGGTGGGTGAACGCGTGCTCGTAGCCGAGCCCGTGCCCGGGCGGCCACCAGTTCCCCGTGTACGGGTGGCCCGGCTCCGTGACGACGATCCGCCGGAACCCGGCCGTCTCGGCGTCTTCCTCCGCGTCGTAGAAGTGCAGGAGGTTCATGTCCTCGAAGTCGAAGGCGAGGGAGCCCTTCGACCCGTTGATCTCGAGCCGGATCGCGTTCTTGCGGCCGGACGCGAACCGCGTCGCCTCGAAGCTCGCGAGCCCGCCGCCCGCCAGCCGGCCGAAGAACACGGCGGCGTCGTCGACCGTCACGGGACCGGTGCCCTCCCCCGCCGTCCCGCCGAGCCCGCTGAAGCCGGCCGCGACGGGCCGCTCGCGCACGAATGTCTCGAGCAGCCCGTTCACGCCGGTCAGCCGCTCCCCCGTCACGTACTGCGCGAGGTCGATCACGTGCGCCCCGATGTCGCCGAGGGCACCGGAGCCGGCCTTCGCCTTGTCCAGGCGCCACGACAGCGGCACCTCAGGATCGGCGAGCCAGTCCTGCAGGTACTGCGCGCGGACGTGCCGCACCTCGCCGACCCTGCCCTCCTCGACCAGCAGGCGCGCGAGCCGGACGGCGGGGACCCGCCGGTACGTGAAGCCCACCATCGCGAGCACGCCGCGCTCCGCCGCCGTGGCGGCCGCGGCGACCATGTCCTCGGCCTCCGCGATGCTGTTCGCGAGCGGCTTCTCGCACAGCACGTGCTTGCCCGCCTCGAGCGCGGCGATCGCGATCTCGGCGTGCGTGTCACCCGGGGTGCACACGTCCACGAGATCGACGTCGTCCCGCTCCACGACGGCCTCCCAGCCCGACGCCGAGCGCTCCCAGCCCAGCTTGTCGGCCGCCGCGGCCGCGGCCGCGGCGTCCCGGCCTGCCACGACGCGCATGCGCGGGTCGAGGGGGAGGTCGAAGAACCTCGGTGCGGTGCGCCATGCCTGGGAGTGCACCGCTCCCATGAACGAGTACCCGACCATGCCCACGCCCAGCTCCGGGCGTTCGGTGTCTGCCATCTCATTCCTTCCGGTACGCACGCCGGCGGCCCGTCCGGGCCCGTTGCAGGGAACCGGCCCGAACGGGCCGCCGACGCTCTTTCGTGCTCGCGCGATCAGGACTCGAAGGCGTTGGGCAGGAACTGCGCCACGTTGTCCGAGGTCACGACCGGCGCGTACAGCTGGACGGTGCGGGGGACGCTCGACGAGGAGAGGTCGCTCATGTTCTTCTCCTGCACCACGAGCCGGGCGAGCTTGATCCCGTCCGCCGCCTGGGTCGCGGGGTAGATGACCGTCGCCCGCACGACCGAGTCGCCGGCCTCGATCTCGCGCATCATGTTGGCCGAGCCGGCGCCGCCCACGAGGAAGAACTCGTCCCGGCCGGCGTTCTCGATCGCGGCCAGCACGCCGATGCCCTGGTCGTCGTCGTGGTTCCAGATCGCGTCGATCTGGGGCTCGGCCTGCAGGAGGTTCGCGGCGGCCTGCTCGCCGCCCGCGACCGTGAAGTCGGCCGCCACCCGGCGATCCACGTCGAGGCCGCAGTCGTCGAGCGCGTCGGCGAATCCCTGGCTGCGGTCCTGCGTCAGCGGCAAGGAGTCGATGCCCGCGATCTCCGCGACCACGGCGTCCGGGTTGTCGCCGACCTGCTCGCAGACGTAGGTTCCGGCCGACACGCCCATGCCGTAGTTGTCGCCCAGCACCGTCGCGCGGGCGGCGAACGGGCTCGAGAACTCGCGGTCGACGTTGATCACGGGGATGCCCGCGTCCATCGCCTCGGTGGCGATCTCCGTGAGGGCGGCGCCGTCGAACGGCAGGAGCACGATCGCATCCACCCCGTCGTTGATGAACCCCTGGATCTGGCTGATCTGGAGGTTGACGTCGTTGGTGCCCTCGGCGACGCGGAGCTCGACGTCGTCGTAGTTCTCGGCCTCGGCCCGGGCCGCCGCGGTGATCGCGCCCATCCAGCCGTGGTCCGCCGCGGGGGCGGAGAACCCGATGACGACGGTGTCGCCCGGGGCGTCGTTGTCGGACACCGCCTGGGCGGTGCCGCCGTCGCCCTCGTCGTCCGACGGCGGAGGAGTGTTGGAGGTGCACGCCGTGGCGAGCAGCGCGGCGGTCGCGGCGATGACGGTCGCGGCGGCGGCGCGTCGGCGCAGGGTGGTGCGTGCGGACATGGGATCTCCTTCGATGCTGTCCTGCGTGATGGGGTGGGACGGGGCTCAACCAGTGGTGGACCGCGCGGTGAGGCGCTGCTGGAGCAGCACGGCGACGATGATGATCGCGCCCTTGGCCACGGCCTGGACCGAGCTGTCGAGGTTGTTCTGGATGAACAGGTTCGTGAGGGTCGCGAAGATGAGGACGCCGAGCACCGTGCCGACGATCGTGCCGCGGCCGCCGGCGAGCAGGGTCCCGCCGACGACGACGGCGGCGATGGCGTCGAGCTCGTAGAGCGTGCCGTTGGTCGACGAGCCCGCGGTGGTGCGCGCGAGCATCATCACGCCGGCGATCCCGGCGGCGAGGCCGGCCAGCGCGTAGAGATACATCGTGTGGCGCCGGACCTTGATGCCCGCGAGGCGGGCGGCCTCGGGGTTGCCGCCGACCGCGACGGTGCGCCGCCCGAACGTCGTCCGGTTGAGCAGGAACCAGCCGGCCACGGCGACGGCGACGAAGATCCAGACGATCTTCGGCACCCCGAGCAGGTCGCCGCGGAACGTGTCGGTGAACGAGTCCACGTCGACGATCTGGGTCCGGCGGTTCGCGATGAGCTCCGCGAGGCCGCGGGCCGCCACCATCGTCGCGAGCGTCGCGATGAAGGCCACGACCCGTCCGTAGGCGACGAGCACGCCGTTGACGAGCCCCGCCCCCAGCCCGACCGCGAGCGCGCAGACCGCCATGACGACCCAGCCGTACTGGTCGGCCATCGTCTGGGTGGCGAGCGTGGTCGCCCACACCGACGCGAGCCCCAGGACGGAGCCGACCGACAGATCGATGCCGCCGCCGGTGATCACGAAGGTCATCCCGATGCTGACCACGCCGATGACCGAGGCGAGCGAGAGGATGACCATGAGGTTGTCGAGGCTCGCGAACCGGGAGCCGGCGGTCACACAGCCGACGACGGCGAGCGCCACCAGGGCGACGATCAGCCCCAGGTTGCGCCCTGCGGTCCCCGACGGGATCCCGACACGGCGGGCCGTGTCCTTGTGCTCGCCGCCGGGCGGGCCTGCGGCGCCCGGCCCCGCCTGCCGGGCATCGGCGGACAGCTTCTGCTCGTTCACGCGACGCTTCCTTCCATGACCATGTCGAGCACCTGGTGCTCGTCGATCGACTCGGCGGGCCCCTCGTGCACGACCCGGCCCTCGGAGACGACGAGGACCCGGTCGGCAAGGCCCAGGACTTCCGGGATCTCGCTGGAGACGACGACCACGGCGGCACCCGCGTCCGCCAGGCGGCGGACGAGGGCGTAGATCTCGGCGCGCGCCCCGACGTCGACGCCGCGCGTCGGCTCGTCGAGCAGCAGGACGCGGCACCCGTGGACGAGCCAGCGGGCGAGCATCGCCTTCTGCTGGTTGCCGCCCGAGAGCGTGCGGATCGGTCGGTCGACGCCCGGGGGCCGCAGGTGGAGCGAGATGGCCTGCTCCTGCGCGGCGGCGCGCTCGGCGCGCTCGTCGAGCAGCCCGCCGCGGGCGAACCGCGCGAACGTCGACAGCGTGACGTTCCGGTAGACGGGCTCGTCGAGCAGCAGGCCCTGGCTCTTGCGCTCCTCGGGGGCGAGGCCGATGCCGACGCCGACCGCGGCGGCGACGGATCCCGGGCGCAGGCGCCGCCCGTCGACCCGCACGACGCCGGCGCTCGGGCGGCGCGCGCCGTACACCGTCTCGAGGATCTCCGAGCGGCCGGAGCCGACGAGGCCCGCGAGCCCGACGATCTCTCCGGCCCGTACCTCGAGGCCGACGTCGCGGAACACCCCCCGCAGCGACAGGCCCTGCACGTCGAGGACGACGGGTGCCTCCGGGCCGGGGCCCGACGACGGCGGGAAGGCGTACTCGACCGACCGTCCCGTCATGAGCCGGATGAGCTCGGTGGTCGGCGTCCCGGAGACGGGCAGGTTGTGGGCGACCGTCCGCCCGTCCTTGAGGACCGTGATCCGGTTGCCGATCTCGCGGATCTCCTCGAGGCGATGGGAGATGTAGACGACCGCGACGCCGGCGGAGGTGAGCTCGCGCACGACGCGGAACAGGTTCGCCACCTCCTCCGAGTCGAGGACGGCGGACGGCTCGTCCATGACGATCACCCGCGCGTCGTGGGACAGGGCGCGCGCCATCGACACGATCTGCTTGCCCGCGGCGGAGAGCGCCCCGACCTCCTGCCGCGGGGAGACCTCGGGGTGACCGAGCCGGCGCAGCAGCTCGCGGGTCCGCCGGACCGCCTCGCGGCGCTGGGAGAAGCCGAGCGTCGCCAGCTCGTGGCCGAGGAAGACGTTCTCGGCGACGGTGAGGCCGTCGACGACGTCGAGCTCCTGGTACATCGTCGCGACGCCGTGCCGGAGGGCGGCCACCGGGTCGGCGATGGTGATGGGCTCGCCGTCCAGGAGGATGCGCCCCTCGGTGGGCTGGTGGGCGCCCGCGAGGACCTTGATGAGCGTGGACTTGCCGGCGCCGTTCTGGCCGAGGAGGCAGTGGACCTCGCCGGGCACGATCTCGAGGTCCACCCCGTCGAGCGCACGCGCACCGGGGAACACCTTGACGATGCCCTGCATCGTGAGGAACGGCTGTGGGTCTGCACTGACCATGTCGCCGAACCTAGCGGACCTTTTGTCGATGGTCAATCATAAGTTGGAAGATGACCGACCGATGGTGCGATGATGCGGGTACGGAAGTGGGGAGTGAGACTGGTGTACGACCGGGTATCTTCTGTCGAGCGTCAACCGAAAGCCCCGCACTGCCCGGGCTTCTAACGAGAGGCCCCGTGATCCACTGTGCCCATGGAGGAGTTGCTCAAGTTCGCCCCTCGCCCGACCGGCGCGGGGGAGATGTTCCAGATGCTCCGGGACGGTCAGCCGCGCACGCGGGCGGACCTCGCTTCGATCACGGGCCAGGCCCGTTCCACGATCGCCGCGCGCATCGACCTGCTCATGTCGGCGGGACTCGTCGCCCCCGCCGGCGAGGCCAGCTCGACGGGCGGGCGGCCGCCGACGACGTTCGCCTTCCGCCCGGGCGCCCGCGTCGTCCTGGCCGTCGACCTCGGGGCCACGCACGCCCGGCTCGCGGTCACGGACCTCGCCTCGACGGTCCTCGCCGAGATCGAGGCCCCGCTGGCCATCGCCGACGGTCCCGACGTCGTCCTGGCCTGGGTCGCCGAGCAAGGCGACAAGCTCCTCGAGACCGCCGGCCGCAAGCGGGACGAGCTCGTCAGCGTCGGCGTGGGGCTCCCGGGCCCCGTCGAGCACTCGACGGGCCGCCCGATCAACCCGCCGATCATGCCCGCGTGGGACGACGTCGACGTCCCCGGCATCCTCCGCCGGCACTTCGGCACGGCCGTCCTGGTCGACAACGACGTCAACATCATGGCCCTCGGCGAGCACCGCACCGCGTGGCCCGAGGTCACGGACATGCTCTTCGTCAAGGTCGCGACGGGCATCGGCTCGGGAATCATCGCCGACGGGGAGCTGCGCCGCGGCGCGCAGGGCGCCGCCGGCGACATCGGGCACATCGCCGTGCCGCACGCCCCCGACGTCCCGTGCCGGTGCGGCAACGTGGGCTGCCTCGAGGCGGTCGCGAGCGGGCAGGCGGTCGCGGCCGCGCTCCGCGACGCGGGGCTCGAGGCGGAGACGAGCGCCGACGTCGTCGCGCTCGTCCGCGCGGGCGACGTGGCGGCGAGCCGCGCGGTGCGCCAGGCCGGCCGCGACATCGGCTCGGTGCTCGCGGCGTGCGTCAGCCTGCTCAACCCGTCGATCATCGTCGTCGGCGGCATCGTGGCGGACGCCGGCGAGCACCTCATCGCCGGGATCCGCGAGGTCGTCTACCAGCGGTCCCTGCCCCTGGCGACCCAGCACCTGCGGATCGTCACGTCGCACACCCGGGCCCGGGCAGGCGTCCTGGGAGCGAGCGCCATGGCGATCGATCACGTCCTTTCTCCGGCGGCGATCGACGCTCTCATCACCTGACCGTTGACAGCCGTCGCCACGTGTCGCCACTGTTGGCGACGACCTAGGAGGACCCATGACCGTCGAGAACCGACGAGCCCTCGTGGTGCGGGGCGGATGGCCCGGGCACACGCCTGTCGACGCGACCGACCTGTTCGTTCCCTTCCTGCAGGAGGCGGACTTCGACGTCACGATCGAGGAGTCGCTCGAGACCTACGCCGACGCGGAGTTCATGGCCGGCATCGACCTGATCGTCCAGTGCTGGACGATGGGCGAGATCCTGCCCGACGAGATGCGCGGGCTCCGGAACGCGGTCGCCGCCGGCACCGGCCTCGCCGGGTGGCACGGCGGCATCGTGGACTCGTTCCGTATCGCCACCGACTACCAGCAGATGGTCGGCGGCCAGTTCGTCGCCCACCCGCACGACTTCGTGGACCACACCATCGACGTCGTGCCCGGCAAGGCGGACCACCCGGTCGTCGCGGACATCGGCTCGATCGCCCTGCACTCGGAGCAGTACTGGGTGCTCACCGACGGGCTGTCCGAGGTGCTCGCGACCACGACGATCGAGCCGGAGCCCGGTGACCCGTGGACGCAGCCGCTCGTCTCGCCCGCGATCTGGACGCGGCACTGGGGCGCCGGGAGGGTCTTCGTCTGCACGCCGGGCCACCACCTCGCCGACCTCGAGAACCCCGACCTGCGCACGATCATCGAGCGCGGGCTGCTCTGGGCGAGCCGCTGACGTCGTCGTGACGGGCGGCCGGCGTCACGTCCTCGTGTCCGTGGACCGCGGCTCGTCCGGGGCGCGCGGCCCGTCCGTGGCGTGCTGCCGGTCGTCGTCGCCCCGCCCGCGCGACGACGCGACCCGCAGCGCGCGGCCCCTCTCGACGTCGTCCCGCCACCGATTCTGCCGCTTGTCGCTCGCGCGCGTGTCGCGGGGCGGCAGCTGGACCGTCTCCTCCGCCTCGATGCCCGCCTGCAGCTCGCGGCCGCGTTCGAGCTCCGAGTCGAGCTCCGCGCCGAACAGGAGGGCGAGGTTGGTGATCCACACCCATAGCAGGAACACGATGAAACCGGCCAGGGTGCCGTACGTCGCGCCGTAGCTCGCGAGGTTCGCGACGTAGTACCCGAAGGCGACCGATGCGAGCATCCAGACGAGGATCGCGACGACCGCACCCACACTGATCCAGCGGAAGTGCGGCTGCTGCACGTTCGGCGTCCAGTGGTACAGGATCGCGAGGAGGACCGCCACGAGCGCGAGCACGACCGGCCACTTCGCCACGTCCCACACGGCCACCGTGGCGTCGCCCAGGCCTACGGCCTCCCCGACCGCCCGGGCCACCGGCCCCGTGAGTACCAGGGACGCCACGACGAGCGCAGCGATCACGACGGTGACCACGGTCACGAGCAGCATGAGCGGCCGCAGGATCCAGACCGGCCGGCCCTCGTCGATCTCGTAGACCCGGTTCATCGCCCGCCCGAACGCGCCCACGTATCCCGACGCGGACCACAGGGCGAGCACGAGGCCGAGGGCGAGGGCCAGGCCGGCCCCGACCCCGCCCTCTGCGGCATTCTCGACGAGCGGCGTGACGACCGACAGGACGTCCTCAGGAACGAGGCCCTCCATGGTGCCGACCACCTGGTCGACCATGCGCTCCGGGTTGCCCACGAGGCCCAGCAGCGACACCAGCGCGAGGAGCGCCGGCGCCACCGCCAGGACGGCGTAGTACGTGAGGGCAGCGGCCAGGTCGAGGCAGTGGTCGCGCGAGAACTGCCGCACGGTGGTGCGCAGCACGTACGCCCACGAACGCCGGTGCAGGTCGGTCGGTGCCTCCGGCTTGCTGGGGTGGTCGGGGGCGGGCGCCCCGGCCCGCTCGGACGCGGTGTCGGCGTCGTTCACAGTCCCTCCTCCGTCAGACCTCGCCGGTGGTGGGCGGGGGGTACTCGGTGGTGCTGGTCCGGCGGATGTCTCCGGTCTCGGACGGGCGGACCTGCTCGGCCGGTTCGCTACCCTGCTCGCCCACCGCGCGGACGGCCTCGCGCCCGTGCTCCCCGACCTCCCGTGCCGCCTCCTTCGCGGAGTCCTGCACGGCTCGCAGCTGCTCCTTCGCCGGTTCCTGGAGGTCCTGGGCGACCTCCTTCGCCGCCTGCTTGACATCCTCCATCAGCGGCCCGGTCTTCTCCTTGACCCGCGTCGCCATGCGCGCCTCTGCCTGGCTCGCCGGGACGAGCGACGACACGAGCAGACCAAGGCCGAAGGCGACGAGACCTGCCGCGAGGGGGTTGCCCTGGGTCTGCTCGCGCACGGCCTGCGGGGCCGACGAGACGGAGCCCCCCACCGACGACGCCGCGCCGCGCACGGAGTCGGCGGCATCGTGCCTGGCCTCCTCCGCGGTGTCCATGACGTCGTGCGCGCTGCCCATGACGCGGTCCTTGATCCGTGTCATGCGACCGCGCACCCGGTCGGCCTGACGCCGTGCGGCGTGGGTCGGGCTCACCTTCTCACCGAGCGCGTCGACGTCGCGGCTGAGCTCGGTGCGCGTGCGTTCGATGTCCGCCCGGATCACCTCGGGATCGGTGCTCATGAGTTCTTCTCCTCGTGTCCTTGCAGTGCGTTCGGGATCTTCTTGATCGACTCGACCGTCTCCGGCATGCCGGCGACCGTGCGGACCTCGGTCCGGCCGCGCATCGCGAGGACCGCGGCGATCACGGCCCACAGGACGGCGACGACCAGCGCCGACCACCCGCGACCCATGACGGCACCGAGGCCCCACCAGAGAGCGACCGACAGGAACACCAGCGCCAGGTTCCCTGCCATCCAGGCACCGGCGAACATGCCCGCGCCCAGACCGGCGCGCTTGACCGACGTCGTCGCCTCCGCCTTGGCGAGCTCGATCTCCTGACGCAGGAGCGTCGAGAGGTCGCGGCTCACCTCGGCGAAGATGTCGCCGAGGCTCGACGACGCCGGGTCCGGGGCCGGGTCCGCGATCGGCGACCGCGCCGGATTCACCGGCGGCATCGAGGGCGGAATCGAGGTCCGGCCCTGCTCAGGTGCGCTCGACATCCGGGTTACCTCCCTCGGTCGGCGATGCGGGGCGCGTCGGGACGTCCGGGTCCTGCGCCGGCAGCTCGTCCGCCGTCGTCGGGTACGCGCCGGACGTGAGACCGGACGCTCCGACGCCGGACGCTGCTCCGGCACCGGTGTACTCGCCTGCGGCGATGCCCTCGTCGGCTGGGCGCGTGCCCGCGCCGGTGGTCCCGGCGCCGTAGGCCCCGGCGGCGTAGGCCCCGGCTCCGTACGGCCCCTCCTCGTACCTCCGGGCCCCGCGGGTTCCGGTCGGGTACGTGCTGGTCTCGTAAGGCCCGGTCGTGTAGGACCCGGTCTTGTACGCCCCGGCCCCGACCTTCTCCGCCCCGTAGGGCTCGGCGAGCCGCGTGATGCCGGTCATGCCGGTGCCTGCGCCCTGGAGGCCGCGTGCGAGGCGGCCGACGGCGACCCCGGCTCCCGCAGCGATCGCCAGGAACAGTCCGGGGCGCCGACGGGCGAAGTCCTGGACCTCCGTGAGCACCGAGCCCGGGTCCCGGTCCTCGAACCAGAAGGCCGCGCGGCGGCTCATGGAGCCGGCGCGCTCCGCGAGGTCGGAGGCGTAGCCGTGCTGCGGGCTCGACGCGGCCATCTGCGTGAGCTCGTCACCGAGCGAGCGCAGGCCCTCGGCCACGCGCTGCTGCTGTACCTGAGCCTGCCCGCGCAGCTCGTCCCGGGCCAGGCCCGTGAGGTTGCGTGCGCGTCGCGTCGCCTCATGGGCGACCTCTCCCGCCTTCTGGGTGGTCTCCTGCGCCAGCCCCTTGGCCGCGTCGCCCGCCTGGGACGCGACGTCGGCGACCTTGCCGGTCGTCTCCCGCGGGTACCTGCTCTCAGTCATGCTCGGTCTCCTGTCGTCCAACACGCCCGGCGCGAGGCCGGACTGCCTGCGGGGGCGAGACGGAGCTGGAGAAGCACCCAGCCCGACTCACGGACGGCCGCTTCCTGACCTGTTGTCGACGTTAGACCGGGCATCCGCACTCACAACTCAGCGTGGGCGGCGGTCAGGCTGCTCGCGGAGGTCGTCGCGCGCCGTCCGTGACGCACGAGCCGCGTGAGGGGCGCGGGCCCCCGCCGAACGCGTCGGCGCAGAGCTGCGCGAAGTGCCGCACGACCGGCACGTCGAGGGCCCAGCCCGCGAGCGCCCAGCCGAGGTGCACGTGCCCCAGCGCCCGGGCCACCGCCGAGATCCCCTGCACCCGGATGCCCGGCGCCTCGTAGGTGATGCGGTAGAGGACGTCGGGGTGCTCGGCGGCGGGCCGCACGGCGAGCCCGCGCGCGTCCCGGGCGGCGAACCAGCGGGCCACGCCGGTGCACAGGTCGCAGTCCGCGGCCACCCACAACGTCCCCGTGAGTGCCGACCGGGGCCGCCAGGCAGGAAGCCAGGCGGGCACGGCGCGCCGGTAGCGGGACCAGGGGTCGCCGAAGTCGCGGCGGAGGCGGTCGCCCTCGTGCCAGGCCGCCAGCCCGGCGCTGTACGCGACCACCACCAGCGTGCCGACCAGGGAGCGCGGGTCGCCGAGCACCAGAGCCAGGCCCGCGTAGGCCACGGCCACCGACGCCTGCATCGGGTTGCGCACGTACGCGTAGGGCCCGGAGACGACGAGGCGCGCGGGCGGATCGTACGGGAGGGGCGTCCCACCGCCCACCGCGGCGAGCTCGCGCATCGCGGCCAGGCCCGGCAGGCACGCGACCAGGACGAGCTGGACCCCGGTCGTCGTCACGACCGCCGGCCAGCGGGGCTCCGGGGCGAGTGCCGCGACCGGCACCACCAGCACGAGGCCGCCCGCCCACAGCGCCTGCGCCCAGGCACGCACAGCGAGGTGCCGGCGCCGGAGCGTCGCGTCCGCGAGGAACAGGGCGGGGACGAGCGCGGTCGCGACCGCGACCGCCTCGCCCACGAGCCAGCTCCCGCCGAGCACGACGACGGGCTCGCCGAGGGGCATGAGGGCGAGATCGGTCCAGACGAGCGCGGCGCCCGTGAGCGCGAGCCGTGCGACGGGCCGCACGGCCGGCCCGCGCAGTGCCAGCGCCGGGACCGCGCCCCAGAGAAGGGACCAGCCGAGCCAGAGGTCGATCGGGATTCCGTGCCAGACCGCACCCTCGGCGGCGAAGCGCCACCACCCGGCCGACGACGCGACCAGGTTGACCGGGAGAAGCACCAGCGCGACCCAGGCCGTCGCCGTGATGACCGCGCCGGTCTCACGGTCCGTGGGCGGACGGCGGGCGCACAACAGCACAACGGCAAGGAGCGGGACCATGAGCGCGAGCCCCCGCACGAGCGTCGCCGTCGTCACGGCCGGGTCCCGGCCAGCTCCTCGGCCGGCCCCGCGAACGTGTCGATCAGGTACTCAGCGGCCAGACCGGTGGTCCGGTGCTGGAGCGGCCCGAAGTACCACGACGGGTCGAACGTCCGCGTGAAGTGCAGCGTCCACGTCACGCGCGTCCCGTCGCCGGCCGCCTCCCACGTCACCTCCGCCGAGCGCAGGTCCATCCACCGGGCCAGCGTCGTGTCCTCGGTGACGTCGAGGACCACGTGGCCTCCGGCGTCGGACACCTCGCTCTCCACGACCCGCAGCGTCATGCTGCGCGGCGTGGGCTGTGCCCCCAGCCCGAGCGAGCGACGCGGCGTGAAGGTCACGACCCGCTCGTCGCCCACTGCGAGGCCCGTGCCCGTCGCTGAGACCGGCTCGGGGAACGGCACGGCTCGCAGGAAGACCGCTTCGAAGTCGCCGTACACGGGCGGAGCGGCCAGGGACCGTGCCAGATCGGCCGGGGCCGCGTCGATGACGGCGGTCGCGGTGCCCGCGTCGTCGCGCGGGACGACCGTGGCCCCGCCGACGCCCTCCGCGAGGGCGAGGAGCAGCAGGGGCGTCACTGCGAGCGCCCGGCGCCGGGTGCGGCTCTCACGCAGCTGCTCCACGACGACGCCGACGATCGCCGCGACGCCGAGGAACAGCGGCGCGGCGATCACCAGGCAGACGACGCCCTCGTCGAGGAGCGGACCCGCCAGGGCCAGCCCGATCGTCGTGGTGGCGAGAGCCATCCCCACCGGGCTGCGGGGCCGCGCGGTGAGGATCACCGTCAGGGCGATGACGGCGGGCACGCCCACGTAGAAGAGGGCGGTCTCCTCGTGGCCGGTGCGCGTCGCCAGCTTTCCGCTCGGCCGCTACAGCGCTGCCGGACCGCCCTCCAGCAGGCGGCGGAAGCCGTCCTCGTCCAGGACGGGAAGACCGAGCTCCTCGGCCTTGGCCGCCTTGGACCCGGCGTTCTCCCCCACCACGACGTAGTCCGTGCGCTTCGACACCGACCCGGCCGCCTTGCCGCCGGCGGCGATGACGGCCTCCTTCGCGCCGTCGCGGGTGAAGCCCTCCAGCGAGCCGGTGACGACGACGGTCAGCCCGGCGAGCGGCCCGGCCGGCTCGGCGCCGGCGGCGGCCTGCGCCGCCATCGCCTCCGGGCCGGGGTGGCCCGGCGTGGCGAACCGCACCCCGGCCGCGGCCCACGCCTCGACGATCTCCAGGTGCCAGCCCACGGTGAACCACTCCACGATCTGGTCGGCGATCACCGGGCCCACGCCCTCGACGGCCGCCAGCTCGTCCCGCGTCGCCGCCCGGATCGCGTCGAGCGAGCCGAACCAGTCCGCGAGCGCCCGCGCCGCGACCGGCCCGACGTGGCGGATGTTGAGGGACACGAGGATGCGCCACAGGTCCTTCGACTTCGCCCGCTCGAGCTCTTCGAGGAGCTTGCCGGCCTGGGCGGCGGGCTCCCACGTCGGCAGGGTCTCGCCCCGTTCCGCGGCCTCGGCGAGCGCCTTGCGCGTGGGCTTGAGCTGCTTGCGGAACGGAGTGCGGCGGCGGGCCGTGCCGTCGTCGTCGAGCTTCGGCAGGCCGGTCTCCGCGTCACGGACCACGACCTCGATGGGCAGGAGGTCCTCGAGCGTGAGCCCGAAGAGCCCGGCCTCGGTGCGCAGCGGCGGCTCGGCCGGGATCTCGGGCTGCGTGAGCGCGGCGGCCGTGACCTCGCCCAGCGCCTCGATGTCCAGGCCGCCGCGGGAGCCGATGTGCTCCACGCGGCCGCGCACCTGGGCGGGGCAGGACTCGGCGTTGGGGCAGCGCAGGTCGACGTCCGCCTCCTTCATCGGCCGCAGGGGCGTGCCGCACGCGGGGCACCCGGCGGGCATGACGAAGTCCTCGCGGGGGTACCCGTCGCCGGCCAGTGCGGCCACCGGGCCGAGGATCTCCGGGATCACGTCACCCGCCTTGCGCAGCACAACCACGTCGCCGATGCGGACGCCCTTGGACCGCACCACGTCCTGGTTGTGCAGCGTCGCCTGGCGCACGGTGCTGCCCGCGACCTTGACCGGCTCCATCACGGCATACGGGGTGGCTCGGCCCGTGCGGCCGACCGCGACCTTGATGGCGAGGAGCCGGGTGTTGACCTCCTCGGGCGGGTACTTGTAGGCGATCGCCCAGCGGGGCGCCCGGCTCGTCGCACCCAGCCGGCGCTGGAGCCCGAGCTCGTCGACCTTCACGACGATCCCGTCGAGCTCGTGCTCGATGGCGTGGCGGTGCTCCCCGAACCACGCGATCATCTCGAGGACGCCGTCGAGCCCCGGCACGACCTTGTTGTGCGGCGAGACCGGCACGCCCCACTGCTCGAACAGCTCGTACGCCTCGGACTGCCGCGCCAGCTCCGCGCGCTCGCCCTCCCGCCACTGCAGGGCGCCCACGCCGTGCGCATACATCCGCAGGTCGCGGCTCGCCGTCACGGAGTGGTCCTTCTGCCGCAGCGACCCCGCGGCGGTGTTGCGCGGGTTGGCGTAGGGCGCCTGGCCCGCCGCGACCAGCTCTTCGTTGAGGCGGGCGAACCGCTCCACGCCCATGAACACCTCGCCGCGGATCTCGATGCGGTCGGGGTGCGTCGCCGGGTCGCCGCCGAGCACGTGCGGGATGCCGGCGATGGTGCGCACGTTGGCCGTGACGTCCTCGCCCGTGCGCCCGTCGCCCCGGGTCGCGCCCCGCACGAGCCAGCCCTTCTCGTAGAGCAGTGCGATCGCGAGGCCGTCGATCTTCACCTCGCACAGGTATCCCACGGGCGCGTCCGGCTCCACGCCGAGGTCCCGGTGCACGCGCGTGGACCAGGTGCGCAGGTCCTCCTCCGAGAACGCGTTGTCCAGGGACAGCATCCGCTCGACGTGCTCCACGGTGGCGAACCCCACGGCGGCCCGCCCGCCCACCCGCTGGGTCGGCGACTCGGGCGTGACGAGCGCGGGGTGCGCGGCCTCGAGCGCCTGGAGCTCGGCCATCCGTCCGTCGTACTCCGCATCCGAGACGAGCGGCGCGTCCTGCTCGTAGTAGGCCCGCTGGTCCTCCTCGATCAACGCCACGAGCTCGGCCCAGCGTCGCTGGGCCGCCGCCTCGTCGGCCGCGGGGGCCTCGTCCGCCGGCCGGCTGGTCATCACCTCGGTCGTCTCGCTCACGGCCCCATCATCGCGCGAGCCACTGACACACCGCCCGACGGCGCCCCGCACGGTGCCCGGCGGCGTAATTCACGTCGGCGATCTACCCCGAAGGGAGGCATCTCGCTACCATTCGACCGAATTGGGACGTTGAAACTCGACCGAAAGCAGGGGAATCGTGAAGATCGCCGTCATCGGCGCCGGCTTCGCAGGGCTGGCAGCAGGGAAGGTGCTCACGGAGCTCGGCCACGACGTGACCATCTTCGAGAAGGCGCCCGACGTCGGCGGCGTGTGGAGCGCGACGCGCCGCTACACGGGCCTGCGCACGCAGAACAACAAGGACTCGTACGCCTTCTCCGACCTGCGGATGCCGCGAGACTTCCCGGAGTGGCCCACGGGTGAGCAGGTGCAGCGCTACCTCGAGAAGTACGTCGACACGTTCGGCCTGCGGCCGTCGCTCCGGCTCTCCACCGAGGTCGTGCGGGCCGAGCCCACCGAGGGCGAGGACGCCTGGCTCGTCACGGCGCGCCTCGAGGGTTCGGCGGTCTCCGCCCCGGAGCGCTTCGACCACCTGGTGGTGGCGAACGGCATCTTCTCGGACCCGGTGCTGCCCAGGTACGAGGGGTACGCGAAGCTCCTGCGCGCCGGTGGACGCCTCGTCGCGTCGAGCCAGCTCGGCGATGTCGAGACGGCCCGCGGCAAGCACGTCGTCGTCGTGGGTTACGGCAAGTCGGCCTGCGACGTCGCCGCGGAGCTCGGCCCGGTGGCTGCGAGCACCGCCGTCGTGGCGCGCCAGCTCCTGTGGAAGATGCCCAAGAAGCTCGGCAACGTCCTCAACTACAAGTACCTGCTGCTGACCCGGCTCGGCGAGGCGCTGTTCCGGTACCAGGAGCTCACGAGCGGCGCCGAGCGGTTCCTGCACGGCCCGGGCGACGCCGTGCGCCGCGGCATGCTCAACAGCGTGGGCGCCGCCTCGATCAGCCAGTTCGGCCTGCGCAAGCTCGGCCTCGTACCCCGCGGCGGGTTCGCCGACATCGCCAAGAGCACGGCCTCCTTGTCCACCGACGGGTTCTTCGAGCAGGTCGCCGACGGCACCATCACGGTGCACCGCGACGCCGAGATCGCGCGCCTCGTCGTCGAGGACGACGCCCCCTGGGCCGAGCTCACCGACGGCACCCGCGTGCGCGCCGACCTCGTCGTGTGCGGCACGGGCTTCCACCAGCGCGTCCCGTTCCTGGACGACGAGGTGACGGGCCGCCTGCTCGACACCGACGGCAACTTCCAGCTCTACCGCCAGATCCTGCCGCACGACGTGCCGAACCTGACCTTCTCGGGCTACAACTCGTCGTTCTTCAGCCCGCTCTCCGCCGAGGCGGGTGCCGTCTGGATCGGCGCGTACCTCGCCGGCGGGGTCGACCTGCCGCCCCTCGAGGAGCGGCGCACCCAGGTCGCCGAGCGCGTGCGCTGGATGGAGGAGCGCACCCAGGGCAGGCACGCCCGCGGCACCAACCTCATCCCGTTCTCGATGCACAACATCGACGAGACGCTCGACGAGATCGGGTTGAACATCGGCCGGGGCGCGCTCGTGAAGCAGTGGCTCCTGCCGGTCGACCCGTCGGCCTACGCAGGCATCGTCGGCCGCCTCAAGGCGCGGCTCGCCTCCCGTGAGGCGGTCCCGGCGGTCCCGCAGGCCTGAACGTCGCCCGACGGCGGACGGGCCGCCTCCTGAGGCGACCCGTCCGCCATCGGGCCGCTAGAAGTCGTCCGGGACGGCGAGGCGGACGGGCAGGCTCGTCGGGTACCGGGCCCAGGGCGACGGCGTCAGCCGGACGTCCTGCGCCGGGACCGCGAGAGCCATGCCGGGCATGCGGTGCAGCACCGCCTCCACGGCGATGCGGCCGATCAGGCTTCCGGCGCGGTGTGCCGGGCAGGTGTGGCCCCCGGCCCCCCAGGTGAGCTGGAAGCGGTTGCCCGCCTCGAGCCACAGGTCGCCCGTCCCGAGTGCGGCCTGGTCCGTGCCGGCCCCCATGAGGGACGGCACGACGGCGTCGCCGCGGGCGACGTGCCGGCCGCCGAGCTCGGTGTCCTGCAGGACGAAACGGGGCAGGACGTTGACGAACGGGGGCCGTACCCGCGCCGACTCCTCGAGCGCCTCCTCCAGGCCGAGGCGGCCGCCGTGCACGCGGGCCGCGAACAGCGGGTCCTCGAGGATGAGGTGCAGCGTGCTCGAGATCCAGGCGATCTCCGCGTCGTGGGCGATGTCGAAGACGAGGGCGACGGCGGCCTGGACCTCGAAGTCGTCGACGTGGTTCGGGTGGTCCAGGAAGGCCGTCGTGAGGTCGTCGCGCGGCTCGGCCCGGTGCGCGGCAACGTGCTCCATGAGCAGGACGAGCTGCTCGTCGGACGCCGTGCGCGCGTCGGCCAGGCTGCGGTGCTTGGCCTCGGCGAGGTCGTGCATCCGCAGGGAGTCCGTGAGGCTCAGCCCGAGCATCTCCCCCAGGACGAGCACGGTCACGGGGACGGCGTACTCGCGCACCAGGTCGGCCTCGCCGCGGGCGACGAGCTTGTCCAGGACGGCGTCGGCGGTGACCGCGATCGTCCGGGCCAGGCGCGCCTCGTCGAGGCCCGTGAACGCGTCGTCGAGCGCGGCACGCAGGCGGCGCTGCTGGCTGCCGTCCAGGTAGTAGGCGTTCTCCCGGGGCGCGAGCAGCGCCAGCAGGCCGGAGTCCGGCGCGAGGCGCCGCTCGGCGACGTACCGCCAGGCCCGCGAGCTGCGTGAGTACACGAGCTCGTTGCGCAGCACGGCACCCACCTCGCGGTGGCCCAGGACGAGCCACCCGGGCACGCCCGGCTCGAGGTCCACCGGGGCAAGCGGCCCCCACTGCTGCCGCAGCTCCTCGAGCAGGGCGTGGGGCTCCGCGACCCCGGTGGTCTCGGCGAGCAGGACCCGGTCGGGGATGTCCTCCAGCCGCTCGCGGAACGTCGTCGCCACCGTCACTCCCTGTCCGTGCCGGCCCTGCGTGTGCGCGGGCAACCGGCGTCACTCGTCGATAGTCGTCGGTGGGTGGAACCGTACCGTCCGGACGGTACGTGTCAGCCACATCCCGGACATATCGCATTCATCATTGGACAAGCGACGGATCGTCACACCCCGTCCGGCCGACGTCGCACCCGCACGGCGCCCGACGTCGGCGTGAAGACCACCGGCATGACCGCGGGATACCGCGACCACGGCGACGGCGCCCACGCCACGTCCGGCTCGGCCGGCCGCAGGTCGAGCCGCTGCACGAGGCTCTCGACCGCGATCTTCACGATGAGGCGGCCGGCCCGCGGAGCCGGGCAGGCGTGCGGGCCGACGCCGAAGGAGACGTGCGAGCGGTTGCCCGTCTCGAACCACTCGTCCTCCGAGTGGACGCGCGGGTCGGCGTTCGCCGCGGCGACACCCATCACGAGGGCGTCGCCCTCGCGGATGAGCTTGCCGTCCAGCTCGCAGTCGGTCAGCGCGAACCGGGCCGGCAGGCTCGCGATCGGGGGCTCACGCCACAGGGTCTCGTCGAGCGCGTCGTCGAGCCCGCGGCGCGGGCCCGACACGCGGCCGGTGTAGCGCGGGTCGGTCATCATCAGGCGCAGCGCCGCCGCGATCCAGGACACGAGCATCTCGTTGGCGGCGCAGATCCCTACCACCATCGAGTGGACGATCTCCTCGTCGTCCTCGAAGTTCGGGTGCGCCACGAACACGCTCGTCAGGTCCTCCGTGGGGCGGGCGCGCCGCTCCGTGACATGCGCCAGGACGATCGCGTCCATCTCCGCCAGGCCGGTGACGGGGTCCCCGCCATGGCCGAAGATCTCGCCGACGCAGCGCAGCAGCGCCATGCCGTCCTGCTCCCGGAAGCCGAACATCCCGGCCGCCGACAGGAAGGACACGGCGACGGCGTACTCCGAGATGAGGTCCGCCCGTCCCCGCTCGCCGAACTGCTCGATGAGGCCGTTGCAGACCGCACGGACCATCGCGGCGGTGCGCTGCTCGTCGATCGAGGAGAAGGCGTCGTCGAGCGGGGCCCGCAGCCGCCGGTGCTCGGGGCCGTCCGAGTAGTAGGCGGCGCGCCGTCCGGTGGACAAGATGGAGCGCAGCCCCGAGTCCAGCGGCAGGATGCCGTCGTAGTACCAGCGCCAGTTCCTGGGGTCGCGGGAGAACAGACCCTCGTTGCGCATCACGTCGCACAGCTCGCGATGGCCCATGACCAGCCAGCCCGGGACGCCGGGCTCGAGGTCGACCGGTGCGACCTGGCCCCAGCGGGCATGCAGCTCGGCAAGCGCGGCGTGCATGTCCGCGGCGCCGGTCAGCGCGACGAGAGGCGTGCGTTCGGGGATGTCGGAGAGCTGGACGAGCGTGTCGTCGATCGCGGTCACAGGGGTTCCTTCGTCAGGTTCAGGTCCGTCGGCGGCGGCGCCACCGACGTCGGCCCGGTGGCCACCGCCCCCACCCCCTGCGGGCGGAACGTCACCGGAAGGCTCTTCGGGTACCTCGACCAGGGCCGGACCAGGAGCGGGAGCTCCTCGACCGGCACGGCGAGACGGAGATTCTCGAGACGGTGCAGCGCGGTCTCGACGGCCGTGCGGGCGATGAGCCGGCCGTGCCGAGGCGCCGGGCAGGCGTGCGCGCCGACGCCCCAGCCGAGATGGGCTCGGTTGCCCGACTCCTCCCACGGGTCGCCGGTATGCACGCTCGGGTCGTTGTTCGCACCCGAGAAGCTCAGCACGAGTGCGTCGCCCTTGCTGATCAGCCGGCCGCCGAGCACGCAGTCTGTGAGCGCGTACCGGCCCGGCATGTTGGCCATGGGCGGGTCGCGCCACAGGACCTCCTCGAGCGCGTCCTCCACGCCGAGCCGACCGCCGAGCACACGACCCGCGAAGCGGGCGTCCGCCAGCATGAGCCGCAGCGTGTTGGTCACCCACGCGATCGTGAGGTCGTGCCCGGCAGTGAAGACGAGCATCATCGACGCGACAACTTCGTCGTCGCCGTGCAGGTTCGGGTGGTGCACGAGGGTGCTGGCCAGGTCGCGCTCGGGCGTCTCGAGCCGCGAGTGCGCCACGTCGGCCATCATCCGCAGGAGCTGCAGGCGCGCCGGCTCCGCGGCCGGGCCGCCGCCGGTCATGGTCATGGTGAGCTCCATGAACTGCGCCTGCTGCATGCGGTCCAGCCCGACCATGCCGGCGACGGCCAGCAGCGGCACGACGTTCGCGTACTCGGCGACGAGGTCCGCCGACCCTCGGTCCGCGAACCGCTCGATGAGCGAGGTGCACATCTGCTGGATCATGTCGGCGGTCGAGTGCTCGTCGAGCTTCGCCAGCCCCTCGTCGAGCGGGGCGCGCAGCCGCCTGTGCTCGGTACCGTCGCTCCGGCTCGCGCTGTGCGGCTCCGGCGCCATCCTGGCGTGCAGGTGCGGGTCCTGTGCCGTGCGCCCCTCGCGGTGGACGGACCAGTTCGACGGGTCCGAGGAGAACCAGCGGTCGTTGCGGGACACGTCCCGCAGCTCGGAGTACCCGAGCACGAGCCAGGCGTTGATGCCGGGCTCCAGCTCGACGGGCGCGACGGCGCCCCACTGCTCGCGCAGCCGGGCGTAGGCGCCCTGCGGGTCACGGGTGTCGGTCGTCTCGACCAGGGCGGTCAGCCCGGTCAGGTCGGCGAGGCGGACCGGCTCGCCGGACCGGTCGTCCGGCTGCCCGGCGGGGGGCGCGACGTCGCGGCCCGCAGGCTCGTCCACGGGCAGCTCGTACCCGACCGCCTCCAGGTCGTGCCGCGTCGGCAGCTCGTTTCGCTCCATCGCGCGTCCTCTCCGTCCCGTCCCTCTCAGTACTGCTCGAACACCACCGGCCGTGCGTACCGGACCGGCAGGCTCACCGAGTGCCGCGTCCACGGTGTCGGGACCCGGCGCAGGGACTCCGCGGGGATCGCGAGCTCCAGGTCCTCGAACCGCGCGAGGGCCCGCTCGACGGCGATCCGCGCGATGAACCGCGCCGACCGCTCGGCCGGGCAGCGGTGCGGTCCCGCCCCCCAGGTCAGGTGCGCGCGGTTCCCCAGGCCCGCCCACGGGTCGTCGGCGACCGCCTGCTCCTGGGCGGCGTTCGCGGCGGCGATGCCCAGGACGACCGCGTCGCCCTGCGCTACCCGCAGGCCGCCGAGCTCGACGTCGTGCGTCGCGAAGCGGGGAGCGAGGTTGGTGCTCGGGGGCTCGCGCCAGAGCACCTCGTCGAGCGCGTCGTCCAGGCCGAGCCGGCCGCCCCGCACCCGGCCCGCGAACTCCGCGTCGGTGAGCACCAGCTCGAAGGTCTGCGCGATCCACGCGATCTCCATCTGGCAGCCCGAGATCAGCGTCATCGCGAGGGAGCTCGAGACCTCGACGTCGGTCTCCAGGTTGGGGTGCGCCACGAGCGCCTCGGTGAGGTCGCGCACCGGTCCCGGATCGTCGCGCAGCAGGATGGCCATGGCACGGTTGGTCCGGGCGCGTGCGGACAGCTCGACGAACGTCCTGTGGATCGCGCTCGCCGCGGGCCGGACGCCCGGACCACCGGCGAACACGGCCCGTACGTGCGGCAGCATCGACCGCGCGGCGTCCGGGCTCAGCCCGAGCATCGCGCCGACGGCGAGCACCGGCACGATCTCGGCGTACTCCCGGACGAGGTCCGCCTCGCCCCGGCTCACCAGGTCGTCGAGCAGGCTGTCGCACAGCGCGCGCAGCGCGCGGCCGACGGCGAGCTCGTCCAGGTTCGCGAAGCCGTCGTCGAGCGCCGCGCGCAGCCGCTCGCGGTGCTTGCCGTCGGTGAACATCGCGTTGTCGCGCGGGGCGAGGAACGCCGCCACCGGCGACGTCGCGGCGGCGATCCTGCCCTCCGCGAACCAGCGCCAGCTCCGCGTGTCCTTCGAGAAGACCGCCTCGTTGCGGAGCACCTCGACGATCTCCCGATAGCCCATCGCGAGCCACGCGGGCACGCCGGGCTCGAGCTCGACCGGGGCGACCGGACCCCACTCGAGGGCCAGGCGGCGGTACACCGCGCGCGGGTCTGCGGCGGCGGTCGCCTCGCCGAGGAGCACCAGCCCGGAGAGGTCCTCCAGGCGTGGGCTGCCCAGGTCGGCCTGCGTCACGCCAGGACCTTCTGGAACATCGGGAAGGTCAGCGCATGCTCGACGAGGGTGATCAGGGCGTTCACCGCCGACGTGCGGTCGCGCGCGTCGCACACGACGATCGGCGTCTGGGGCAGCAGGTCCAGAGCGGCGCGCAGGCGCTCGGCCGGGTACTTGGGCGCGTCCGGGAACTGGTTCACCACGACGGCGAACGGCGTCTTGGTGCGCAGCTCGAGCTGGTCGAGCACCTCGAAGCTGTCCTCGAGGTGGCGCGTGTCGATCATGACCAGGGCGCCCACGGCGCCGTCGGCCAGGCCGGACCACAGGTCCCAGAACCTGCGCTGGCCCGGCGTGCCGAACAGGTACAGCGCCATCTCCGGGCTCAGGGTGACCCGGCCGAAGTCCATCGCGACCGTGGTCGTGGTCTTGCCCTGCAGGCCGTCCACGGGGTCGACGCCCACGCTCGCGGTGGTGATCATCTCCTCGGTCCGCAGCGGCTCGATCTCGCTGACGGCGCCGATCAGCGTGGTCTTGCCCACGCCGAAGGCGCCCACGACGAGGACCTTGACCGAGCGCGTGATGGTCGGTGCGAGGTGCTGGCCCGGCTTGGAGGTCTGGTCAGAGGTTGCGGAGTCCATCGAGCACCTTCTCCAGGACGTCCCGGGGTGGCAGGACGTGCGCCTGATGGTTGGAACGGATCGTAAGGTGGCCCGTGTCGACGAGGTCGGAGACCATGACGGCGACGAGGCTGACCGGCATGGCCAGGTAGGCCGCGGCCTCGGCGAGCGCGAGCGTGCCCCTGCACAGCCGGAGCAGCTCCCGCTGCGGCCGGCTCAGCGTGGCGGGCACGGCCCGCCCGTCGACGGCGACGAGCAGCGTCTCGGGGCGCAGGGTGTTGCGCGTGGGGTGCGCCCTCCCCGAGGTCAGCACGTACGAGCGGACCGGGTGGTCGCGGTACTCCTCGGTCATGGCCTCATCTCCTCTCCCCGTTTGCGGATGGCAGGTCGCCCCTGAGCCGTCGTCGGCGTCATGTCACTGCGCGAGCTGCTCCGTCCCGAGGGTGCGCTCGCCGATCATCAGGACCTGTGCCTGCATCTGCTGGGCGATGAGCGCCGGATCGATCGTCGACTCGGTCACGACGGCGAGGCGCGAGCCGTCACCGGCTCCGCGCACGAAGAGGAAGCCCCCGTCGTACTCGACGATGACCTGACGGATCGAGTCGCCGGTGCCGAACTCGCGGCTCATGCCGATGCCCAGGGCCACCAGGCCGGCGCACGCCGCCGCGACCTTGTCGGCCACGTCGAGCGGGGTGTTGTCCGTGCGGACCTTCAGCAGACCGTCCGAGGTGAGCACCACGACGTGGCGGACTCCGCGCACGCCACGGATGAGCTCGAGCATCCAGCTGTTCTCGTCGGCCTGGGTCGTCGTGTCAGCCTGGGTGGTCATCGGTCCTCCGAAGTCTCGTCAGCGTCCGTCGCCGACGTGCTGTGTGATGCGTCCTCGAGCCGCCCGCTGTTGGTGCTGAAGAAGGCGCCCATCCACTGGCCGGCCTCCTCGGCACTCTGCGTCCGCGCGGGCCGGGCGGGAGGAGCCGGGTCGGCCGGCTGCTCCGCCTCGCCCCTCCGGGACCGCCGCTGGGGCAGCGCGGCCGGCTCGGGGAACTCGTCGTCGACCGGGCTGGTCCGCCCGGGCCGCAGGGGCGGCCGTTCGACACCGGCGACGGGCGTCTCGACGGGCGCCTCCGCCGGCCAGGCATCGTCGGTCAAAGGGTCTGTCGCTGCGGGCGGCTCCACGACGGAGACGGCGGTGCGGACGGCCGGGGTGGGCGCGGGCTCTGGTGCGGCCGGCACGGTGGGCACCGTCGGCACGCTCGCGGCGCGCGCGGCCGGCGACGGCACGGCACCCGCCAGCATGCCGGCCGGGACCAGCGCCTCCGTGAGCTCGGCCGGGATCATGACGATGGCACGCAGGCCGCCGTACACCGACTCCGTGATGTCCACGCGGAAGCCGTGCCGACGGGCGTACGTGCCCACCACGGCGAGGCCGGTCTGCGGGATCTCGCCCAGGTCGACGATGCTGACGGCCTTCTTGCCGGACGCGATGTCGCGGGCCTGGTCGAGCTGCTTCGTGTCGAGGCCGACGCCGCAGTCGTCGATCTCGACGACGGCGCCACGCTGGACCTGGCGCAGCGACACGAGCACCTGCGTCGTGGGCGGCGAGGACTGGGTCGCGTTCGCGAGGAGCTCCGACACGAGGTGGATCAGCGGCTCGACCACACGGGCGGAGACGGCGACCCCGGGGTCGCCGGAGACCTCCACGCGGTGGAAGGCGGTGATGCGGCCGGCGGCACCCTTGACGACGTCGGGCAGCGCCAGCGGCTCGTTCCACTGCTGGCCCGGCCACTCGCCGCACAGGGCGGCGAGGCTCTGGGCCTGTCGCGCCTGCTGGGCAGCCGCATGGTCGACGCGCATCGACGTCTGCAGGATGTCGGGGTCGGTGGGGTGGCGCTGCACCATGCGGGCCGCCTCTTCCTGGATGCGGTGGGCCGACGCCTGCACCTTGCGGCCGAGCGCGACGACCGCGACCTGGACGGCGTCCCGGCGGGCGAGTCGCTCGTCCTGCACGCGGGCGAGGGCGGTGGCTGCGGTGGACAGGCTGGTCCGGGCCGCGTCGTCGTCCACCTGCGGCAGCGGCGGCGCGGGCGTGCTGTCGAGGAACGCCGGCAGCTGCTCCTCGACCAGGGCGCGCAGGGCCACCCGGCGGGCGTCGGAACGGGCGTCGAGCTCACGCGCCGTCCGGGCGAGCTGCCGGTGCTCCTGCTGGTCCACAGCGGCGCTGCGTGCGGAGACGAGGGCGGCGGCCACCGCGAGCAGCACGGCTGCTATGCCGACCACCCACGCGATCCAGCCGGGGAAGGTGGTGCTGCTGTACAGCACGGGCGCCACCAGGACGTACGCGAGGACGCCGACGACGCTCACCCAGGGCGCGACCTGGCGTAACCCGCTCGGCGGAGTAGAAGACATCGAGCTCACCGAGCCGGTCCCCCCATGTGTGAGTCGTCGGAACCGCGTCCACGGTGCGGAATTGCCGTGAAGATCGCGCGAACTTCTCCGCGAACGCGACTGAACAGGGCGAATGACCCCTTCGGGATGGTTTTCTACCACAGGCGGCGCTCCGGGCGAAAGCCCTCACGATGTGGTAGGTGAAGGATCTTCAGCCCCGAAGATGGAGAATATTTCCCAAGAATTGGTCACCCGAGGTTATCCGAGGGCATTCGCTATTCGGCGACGGCGCGCCGGTCACTCGAGGGCCCGGCGGACCGACGCAGCGGGCGTCGCTCACCCGGCGCGTAGGGTGCTGGGCATGAGTGCCGAGCCCACCAGTGCGCCCACCACCCATCTCACGCCCGGGGCGAGCTCCGGCGTCGTGCCCACACCCCTCGACCCCGCCGTGCCGGACCCCTTCGCCTGGCTCGAGGACGTCGAGGGAGGCGAGTCGCTCGCGTGGGTGCGCGAGCGCAACGCCGGCTCCGCCGCCGCCCTGGGCGGCGAGCAGTTCGCGACGATCGAGCGGGAGGTGCGGGAAGTCCTCGACTCGGAGGCGAAGATCCCGCACGTCGCCAAGGTGGGCGACCACTACTACAACTTCTGGCAGGACGCCGCGCACGAGCGCGGGTTGTGGCGCCGCACCACGCTCGGCTCGTACCGCACCGACGACCCGGAGTGGGAGACCGTGCTCGACCTCGACGCGCTCGCCGCCGAGGAGGGCGAGTCCTGGGTGTGGCACGGGGCGAGCGTCCTGCGCCCGACCGAGGCGGAGCTCGCCGCGGGCGAGCCGTACCGCCGGGCGCTCGTGAGCCTGAGCCCCGGCGGGTCGGACAGCGACGTGACGCGCGAGCTCGACCTCGTCGAGAAGCGGTTCGTCCCCGAGAGCGAGGGCGGCTTCCGCCGCGAGCAGGCCAAGGGCGGGCTCGGCTGGCGCGACGCGGACTCGGTGTACGTCTTCACCGACTTCGGCCCGGGCACGCTCACCCCGTCCGGATACCCGCGGGTCGTCAAGCTCTGGCACCGCGGCACGCCGCTGGCCGAGGCGGCGACCGTGTACGAGGGCACCGACGAGGACATGTACATCGCGGCCCGGCGGTCGCGCACGCCCGGGTTCGAGCGCGACCTCGTCACCCGGTCGATCGCGTTCTACCGGAGCGAGACGTACCTGGTGACGGACCCGGGCACGCCGGAGCAGGTGCTCACGAAGATCGACGTGCCGCTGTCGGCCGAGGTCGGCCTGCACCGCGAGTGGCTGCTCGTCGAGCTCCGCGACGACTGGGAGGTGGCCGGGCGCACCTACCGCGCCGGATCCCTCCTCGCGGCGCCCTTCGACGACTTCCTCGCCGGCTCGCGAGACCTCACCGTCCTGTTCGCGCCCACGCCGACGACCTCCCTGGTCGGCGCCACGTGGACCCGGCACCACCTGGTCGTCAACGTCCTCGAGGACGTCCAGAACCGGCTCCACGTGCTCACCCCGCCCGAGCTGCCCGCCGGAGGCCCCTGGACCCGCAGCGAGCTACCGCTCGGCGGCGACCTCCTCTCCGTCGGCGTCGGCGCCGTCGACCCGGTCGGCACCGACGACGTCTGGGTCGTGACCACCGGCTACCTGACGCCGTCCACGCTGGGGCTCGCGACCGGCGTCGGACACGACCCGCAGGTGGAGGCGCTCAAGCGGGCCCCGGCCTTCTTCGAGGCCGAGGGCCTCGTCGCCCGGCAGCACTTCGCGGTGTCCGACGACGGCACGCGCGTCCCGTACTTCGTCGTCGGCCGGGCGGAGCTCGTGTCGGGCGAGGCCGGCCCCGCGCCGACCCTGCTGTGGGGGTACGGCGGCTTCGAGCACCCGATCCTTCCGGGGTACTCGGGCACCGTCGGGCGCGCGTGGCTCGCGCGCGGCGGCGTGTACGCCGTCGCCAACATCCGCGGCGGCGGTGAGTACGGGCCGGCGTGGCACCAGGCCGCCCTGCGGGAGAAGCGGCACAAGGCCTACGAGGACTTCGCCGCCGTCGCGCGCGACCTCGTGGCGCGGGGCATCACCTCGCCGTCACGGCTGGGGATGGAGGGCCGGTCGAACGGCGGGCTGCTCGCCGGCAACATGCTGACCCGGTACGCGGATCTGTTCGGGGCCGTCATCGTGGGCGTGCCGCTGCTCGACATGAAGCGGTACTCGCACCTGCTCGCCGGCGCGTCCTGGATGGCGGAGTACGGCGACCCGGACACCGACGACTGGGAGTTCCTCCGGGACTACTCCCCGTACCACCTGTACGCCGCCGAGCGGGAGTATCCGCCGGTCCTGTTCACCACGTCGACCAAGGACGACCGCGTGCACCCCGGCCACGCCCGCAAGATGGCCGCGCTCATGCTCGACGCGGGCAAGGACGTGACCTACTACGAGAACATCGAGGGCGGGCACGGCGGCGCGGCGAACAACGCTCAGGCGGCGCACATGGCGGCGACGCACTGGACCTTCCTCTGGCAGCGCCTGGGTCGCTGATCGGTGCGGGGACATCTGGTCGAGGTAGTCGGTTCGTCCGACGGATCGACCATCTCGGCGGAGGTGTCGGCCGGTCAGGCCGTCGCGCGTTCAGCGAGCGCCTCCGCCACGCGGCCCAGGTTCCCGATCTCGGCGCGGTGATCGTCCACGGAGCCGAGCCGCTGGCGGGGAGCGGCGAGCAGGGTCACGGCGTCGAGGTCCGCGGCGGGCAGCCCGACCCGGCGCCAGGGCTCGCCCACGAGCGACACGAGCTCGCCCAGAGCCGGGCCCGCGCACTGCGACACCCTGACCGGCGGCAGCCCCGCCCACAGGCCCATGCCACGCTCGACGGCGCGGGCCACGAGCTCCCACGCGCGCTCGTTCCAGCCGCCGGGGCCGAGCGCGGCGACGTCGAGCCCGAGCGCGTCGGCCCCGGCGAGGGCGACGGGCGGGACGCCCACCCACGTCGCGCCGAGGTGCACCACGGAGCGCGCGCCGACGTCGCGGACGGCGGCGAGCACCGGCTCCAGACCCTCGACGATCTCCGGGCCGCGCACCGCGCGCAGCCGGGAGTACCCGGAGAACGTCGGCAGCACCCCGGCGTGCACCTGCCCCAGCAGCGGCTCCGCGAGCTGGACGACGAGCTCCGCCCCGGGCACCTGCTCGCGCACCTCCGCGACGAGCCGTCGCACGCCCTCGGCGAGCGCGAGGGCGAGGTCGTGCCGGGCGCCGGCGTCCCCCAGGACGCGGTCGCCGCGCAGGGACCACAGCTCGGCCGCGAGCGTCCACGGACCCGTGACCTCGACCGTCAGCCGACCCTCGTACCCGTAGGCCGCGATCGCGAGGGCACCGAGGTCCTCGCGGCGGAACGTGTCGGCCCGCCGCTCGTCCATGCCCGCGCGGTCCGTCAGCTTCCAGCCGTGCGGCCCGAGCTCCACCGGCATCCCGGTGAGCAGCGCCGCCGACCGCCCGATCGCGTCCGCACCCGGGCCGCGCTCCGGGAGCTGCACCAGGAACGGCAGCGCGTCGACCCCGGTCGGCACCTCGGAGAGGTCACCGAGCACCACCTGCTGCGCCTCGAGGACGTCACGCTCGTCGCCGGGCCAGGGCCCGTGCCCGCTGACCGTCGTCATCTCTCTCCCTCCACCGTCATGCCGCACACGCTAGTCCCGGCACGACGGTCAGCCGGCGACCCGGCCCCGCCACGCGCGCGAGACCGTCGCCTGGCCGAGCACCCGTGTGCCGCGGTACACGACCACCGACTGCCCGGCCGCCACGCCCCGCAGCAGCTCGCCCGTCAGCTCGACCTCCAGCCCGTCGGGCACCGCCCGGACCCGCGCGGGGACCGGACTGCCGTGCGCGCGCACCTGGATCTCGGCGTCGAACCAGCCGTCGTCGGGCAGCGCGCCCGAGAACCAGACGGCCCTGTCACCCGCGATCCTGTCCACGCTCAGGAGCTCGCCGGGTCCGACCACGACGGTGTTCGTCGTCGGCTGCACGTCCACGACGTACCGCGGGCGGCCGTCGGCGGCAGGGCGACCGAGGGCGAGGCCCTTGCGCTGGCCCACGGTGTAGGCGTAGGCGCCGTCGTGCTCGCCGACGACGTTGCCGTCCGTGTCGACGACCGCGCCCGGCCGCGACCCGAGGCGGGAGCGCAGGAAGCCGCGGGTGTCGCCGTCGGCCACGAAGCAGATGTCGTAGGAGTCGGGCTTGGCGGAGACGGACAGGCCGCGGCGGGCGGCCTCGGCCCGCACCTCGTCCTTGGACGCGTACCCGCCGAGCGGGAACACGGCGCGCGCGAGCCGCTCGGGCCCCATGACGGCCAGCACGTACGACTGGTCCTTGGCCTCGTTGGGCGACCGGTGCAGCTCAGGCCCGTGCGGCGCGTCGACGACCCGCGCGTAGTGCCCGGTCGCGACGGCGTCGAACCCGAGGGCCGTCGCCTTGTCGAGCAGCGCCTCGAACTTGATGTGCTCGTTGCAGCGCACGCACGGGTTGGGGGTGCGGCCGGCCTCGTACTCGGCGAGGAAGTCGGAGACCACGGTGTCCTCGAAGCGCTCGGACAGGTCCCAGACGTAGTACGGGATGCCCAGGACGTCGGCCGCGCGGCGTGCGTCGCCCGCGTCCTCGATGGAGCAGCAGCCGCGCGAACCGGTGCGGAACTGGTCGCGGTTCCGGGACAGCGCCATGTGGACGCCGACCACCTCGTGACCGGCCTCCACGGCGAGCGCCGCCGCGACCGCCGAGTCCACGCCGCCGGACATCGCTGCCAGGACCCTCACGCGGCACCACCCATCGTGCGACCGGACACCAGTCCAGCGGCCTGGGCGCGGGCGACGACCCCCGGCAGCGCGGCCGCGAGCCGGTCCACGTCCGCCTGCGTGGAGGTCGCGCCGAGGGAGAAGCGCAGCGCGCCGCGGGCCTCGGCCTCGGGCACGCCCATCGCGAGCAGCACGTGCGACGGCTGCGGGACACCCGCCTGGCAGGCCGACCCGGTGGACGCCTGGACGCCCGCGGAGTCCAGGAGGTAGAGCAGCGAGTCGCCCTCGGCGCCGGGGAAGGTGAAGTGCGCGTTGCCGGGCAGGCGGTCGCCCGACGCGGGGTCAGGGCCGCGCAGGACCGCGCCCGGCGCGGCCTGGCGGACCTGCTCGACGAGCCGGTCCCGCAGGGCGGCGAGGCGGGGCGCCCGCTCCGGCAGCGCGGCGACGGTCTCCTCGAGCGCGACGGCGAACGCGACGATGGCGGCGCCGTCCAGCGTGCCCGACCGCACCCCGCGCTCCTGCCCGCCTCCGTGCAGCACGGCCTCGAGCGCGAGGTCGCGGCGCGCGACGAGCGCTCCCACGCCGACGGGCCCGCCCACCTTGTGCCCCGTCACCGTCATCGCGTCGACTCCCGATGCGGCGAAGTCGACCTCGACCTGCCCCACCGCCTGCACGGCGTCCGTGTGCACGGGGATGCCGTACGGCCGCGCCGCGCGCACCACCTCGCGCACCGGCTGCAGCGTGCCGACCTCGTTGTTCGCCCACATCACGGAGATCAGCGCGACCTCGTCGGCGTGCTCGGCCAGCTCCGCGCGCAGGGTGTCCACGTCGACGCGACCGTCGCCGTCGACCGGCAGGAGCACGATCTCCGCGCCCGCGTGACCCGCCATCCAGAACGCCGGGTCGAGCACGGCATGGTGCTCGACGGCGGAGACGAGGATGCGGGTGCGGCGCGTGTCCTGGGTGCGACGGCCCCAGAACATCCCCTTGATCGCCAGGTTGTCGGACTCCGTGCCGCCGGCGGTGAAGATCACCTCGCTGGGGCGGGCACCGAGCGCGCGGGCCACCGTCTCGCGGGACTCCTCCACGGCACGCCGGGCCGCCCGGCCCGCCGAGTGCAGCGACGATGCGTTGCCCGTGCGCTGCGCCTCCCCCACGAACGCGGCGAGCGCCGCGGGCGACATGGGAGTCGTCGCCGCGTGGTCGAGGTAGGCGCCGGCGGGCTCGGCCACGGGGGCCGAGGTGCCGGGCAGGGGCGGTGTCACGGTCATCAAGTCTACGAACGCCGCGGGGATGCCCGTTCATCCCGGGGGCGGGGGGTGGGGGGCGGCGGGGGGGGGGGCCCCGCGGGGCCCCCCCCCCGCGCCCCCCGGGTACGGCGACGGGCCGGGGCCCGTCCAGGTGCCCGGCTGCGGGGCGTTCGAGGTCTTGAAGACCTGGACCGTCGACGGGCGCGGGCCGCGGAACGCGCCCGCGGGGACCGTCTCGTCCGCGGAGAGGTAGTCGGGGAAGAACGACGTCGGCGCCGCGAAGGTGCCGTCGTCACCCGGGTGCTGCACGTTGACGTAGACCATCTCGTCCCGCGAGTCGACGAGCGGGCCGCAGGTCTCCGCGTTCGCCGGCACCGACAGGAACTGCTGCACGTGGCCGCGCTCGGAGCCGGTGAGCGGCACCTTGAACAGGCCGTCGCACTTCTGGATCGAGGACGGCTGGCCGTCGGTCGAGATCCAGAGGTTGCCCTCGGCGTCGAAGGCGAGGTTGTCCGGGCAGGAGATCGGCGAGACCTTGTCCGCCGGGAACCCGGAGAAATACGTGGAGCCGTTCACCGACGGGTCGCCGGCCACGAGCAGCAGGTTCCACGTGAACGTGGTGGCGAGCTGGTCGCCGCCGTCCTCGATGATCTCGACCACGTGGCCGTCGCGGTTGGTGTTGCGCGGGTTGGCCTCGTCGGCCGCACCACGGGAGCCACCGCGCGAGGAGTTGTTGGTGCACGCCACGTAGATGCGGCCCGTCACCGGGTTGGGCTCCACGTCCTCCGGGCGGTCCATCTTGGTGGCGCCCACCGCGTCGCCCGCGAGGCGCGTGAAGACGAGCACCTCCTCGAGCGTCATGCCCTGGACCTGCGACACACCGTCCTTGACCAGGGCCACCCACTCGCCGGTGCCGTCGAACGACCCGTCGGACGGCACGGCGCCCGTGCCGTCGATCTCGCCCGCGGAGTTCCCGTGGAACCGCGCCACGTACAGGTCGCCCTCCGACAGGAGCGTCTTGTTGTGGGCGCGCGCCTCGGCGGTGCTGCCCTCACGCATGGTGCCGGCCGAGACGAACTTGTAGACGTAGTCGAAGACCTCGTCGTCGCCCATGTAGGCCACGGCGCGCCTGCCGGCCGACAGGATGACGTTCGCGCCCTCGTGCTTCAGGCGGCCCATCGCCGTGTGCTTCACCGGGGCGGCCGAGGGGTCGTAGGGGTCGAGCTCCACGATCCAGCCGAAGCGGCGGCACTCGTTCTCGTAGCCCGCGTTGTTGCCGTTGAAGCGCGGGTCGTCGTTCTCCCAGCCGTAGGTCGTGGCGGAGTTGCGCAGGCCGTAGCGGGCGTCGCGCGGGTCCTTGCCGTTCACGCGCAGGTAGCCGTTGAAGTTCTCCTCGCCGGAGACCACGGTTCCCCACGGGGTGGTGCCGCCGGCGCAGTTGTTGAGCGTGCCGAGGACGCGCGTGCCGGTCGGGTCCGCGACGGTCTGCAGCAGGTACGACCCGGCTGCCGGGCCGTCGATCACGAACTCGGTGCCCAGGTGCAGGCGGCGGTTCAGCGGGCTGATCCGCGAGTACGACCACGGCTTGCCCTTGCCCTCGCGGCGGACCTCGACCACGGACATGCCGTGGGCGGCGCGCTCGATCGCGCGCTTCGTCGGCGCGTCGTAGGACACGTCGAACATGATGCCCGGGTTGGTGTACTCGTGGTTGCTCACGAGGATGCCCCGCGTGCCGCGGCCCGGACCCCTGCCGGACTGCCAGCCGCGGGCCTGGCAGTGCGCCGGGTCGGCCGGGAGGATGTCCAGGTAGTCCACGTTGTAGCCGAACTGGAGCGCCTGCTGCTCCGGCGACTGGGTGCGCGGGTCGAACGCGCGGCCGCCCGGGAGGATCGGGTCGCCCCAGCGGATGATCGGGCTCCAGGAGTAGCCCTCGGGCACCACGAGCGCGTCGGTCACGGCCGGCTGCGACGCGATCGGGCCGAACGCGAGGCCCTTCGACTCGCCTGGCCAGGCGGCGCCGAGCGGCGCGGCGGCGGACGCGGCGGCGGACGGCGCGCCGGCCACCTGCGAGCCGATCACCACGGCGGCCGTGGCGGCGCCGATGCCGCCCAGCATCGCCCGGCGGGACAGGGCGGCGCTCGCCACGTCACGGAAGTATTCGTTGGCGGACTGGTTGGAGGCCGGATGCGAGCACGCGTCGGCACACTTGAGGCGGCACGTCACCGGGCTGCGCTTGCCGCGCGCATACGGCGCCAGCTCGAGCAGCGGGCGCGGATCTGGGGCGATCGTCATCGGAGGACTCCGGTTCTGCCTGGGGGGTCGGACGCTGCCGACGCTAGGAGCGAGCGATGACCTCGTGACGAAAGGCCCGGTACGTCCAGGTGAACACCAGATGACCAGGACGTGATCGCTGTCACACACGAGGTCGCGCGCCGGAGCGGTCGTCACGCCTCGCGGAGCGCGCGGCTGGTGACGTGGCTCCAGCCCTCGGCCGCGAGCAGCGCGGCGGCGCCGCGGGAGCGCAGGCCCATCTCGCAGACCACGACCACGGGCGCGCCCGCCGGGTGCGCCAGCAGCTCGGCCGGCAGCAGGCCCGCCGCCAGGTCCTCGAGCCGCACGTGGACGGCTCCGGGCACGCCCGCGGGGCGCAGCCCGACGTCGAGCACCAGCTCCTGTCCGACGCCGGACGGGTCGCCCGCGTGCACCAGGTCGCCCTCCGGGCGTCCTACCTCGGCAGGCACGGCCTCGGCACGTTCTTCTTCGTGCGGTTCTACCTCGGCGAGCTCGATCGTGTCCCAGGCCGACGTCCGGGCGTCGTAGACGAGGAGCCGCCCCAGGGCGACGTCGCCCGTGCCGGTCAGCAGCTTGACGACCTCGACGGCCATGGTCGCACCGACCACCCCGCACGCGGGGCCCAGCACCCCGACCGTGTCGCAGGACTCCCCCTCGGGCGGCTGCGGCCCGAACACGTCCGGGTAGGTGATCGCCCGCCCGCCCGGCGCGGCCGACCACCACACCGCGACCTGCCCGTCCCAGCCCAGCACCGTGCCCCACACGACCGGCAGGCCCAGCGCGGCCGCGGCGTCGGACACGGCGTAGCGGGTGGCGAACGTGTCGGAGCCGTCGACGACGACGTCGTACCCGGCGAGCAGGCGGAGCGCGTTTCCGGCGTCGAGCCGCTCGCGGTGCTCGACGACCTCGAGCGCGGGGCGCAGCGCCCGCAGCGCGTCGGCGGCGGAGGCGGTCTTGGCCCGGCCGACGTCGGCCGTCCCGTGCAGCACCTGGCGCTGCAGGTTCGAGGCGTCCACGACGTCGTCGTCCAGCACGCCCAGGACGCCCACGCCCGCGGCGGCGAGGTACGGCAGCACGGCGGACCCCAGGCCGCCGGCGCCGACGACGAGGACGCGGGCGCCGGCGAGGCGCTCCTGCGCGGCCGGCCCGAACCCGTCGAGCAGGAGGTGGCGCGAGGCACGACGCCGCTCGTCCGGCGAGAGCGGGCCCCGCGCCGGAACCAGAGGTCCCGGGCTGCTCATGCGCGCACCTGGGTGCGGCACAACGTCATCGGTTCGGCAGCACGAGGTGCCGAACCGATGACGAGGTGCCGAACGGGGGTGCGCAGCACGGGCTCAGCCCTTGTGCTTGCGGATCTCGGCCGCGGCCTGCGGCAGCACGTCGGCGAGGTCGCCCACGACGGCGAAGTCGCAGATCTCGAAGATCGGCGCCTCGGGGTCGCTGTTGACGGCGACGATCACCTGCGCGGCCTGCATGCCGCCGCGGTGGTGGGGCGCGCCCGAGATGCCTGCGCCGATGTAGACGCGCGGCGCGATCGTGACGCCCGTCTGGCCGATGTACGCGTCCCACCAGCCCTCGAACACCGCGTCGCGGGACGCGCCGACCGCGGCGCCGAGCGCGTCGGCGAGGTCCTCGACCGGGCCGAAGTCGCCCCCGGTCCCCCGGCCGCCGGCCACGACGACCGCGGCCTCCTCCAGCGACGGCCGCCCGCTGGTGCGGGGCTTGACCGTCCGCGAGACGAGCGTGACCGGCAGCTCGGGGACCTGGACCGCAAACCCCTCGACCACCGGCTCCACGGCCGCCTCGGCGGCGGCGGGGACGACGGCGTTGGCACGCACGGTGATCACGGCGACGTCGGTGGTCACCGCGCAGGCCGTGTCCCACGACCCGGCGAACACCCGCTTGGAGCCGACGACGCGGCGGTCGTCGTCCTCGCTCACGGCCGCGGCATCGATGATCAGGCCGGCGCCGAGGTGGTGGGCGGCGAGGGCCGCGGCCTCCTTGTTGGCGAACGACGTCGGCAGGAGCACCACGTCAGCGTCCGCGCGGCGCACCGCCGCCGCGAGCGCCGCCGCGACGACGGCCGGCAGGTGCCGCTCGTCGCCGTGCAGCGCGGGCGGGAGCTCGGCCTGGCGGACGGTCCCGACGCCGTACGCCCCGAGCTGCGCCAGGGCCTCCACGGTGGGCGACTCGAGCGACACGGCCTCGACGCGACCGAGCCCGCGGGCGATGGTGAGCAGCTCCAGGACGCCGGTGCGGACCTCTGTCGCGGGGTCCAGGAGGACCAGGATCGTGCGGTTGGTCATGGTGCGCGGCCTCTCGGGCGAGGTTGTTTCAGACAAGGTCGTTGCGGAGCAGGAACTCGGCCAGGGCGACGCCGCCGTCACCCTTGTCGGTGACGAGCTGCGTCTCGGGGCGCGGCGGGCGGGGGGCGGCGGACACCGTCTGCGTGCGGGCACCGGCGGCCCCGACGGTCGCCGGGTCGAGGCCGAGGTCGGCGGCCGTCCACGCCTCGATCTCGCGCGTCCGCGCCGCCATGATGAGCTTGAAGTTGGGGAAGCGCGGCCGGTTCGCGGTGTCCGTCACGGAGACGACGGCGGGCAGCGGCGCGGACAGCTCCTCCGTCACGTCGTCCGCCTCGCGGACGACCGTGACCGTGCCGCCGGAGACCGCGAGCTTCTTCGCGAGGTGCAGCGCCGGGCGGCCGAGCTCCGCCGCGAGGAGGACCGGCACCACGGAGCCGAGCCCGTCCAGCGCGGCCATGCCCGTGATCACGAGGTCCACGGGGGACTCCTCCTCCAGCTTCCGCACCGCGGCGGCGAGCGCCGCGGCGGTGCCGAAGTAGTCGGAGCCGGCCAGGGCGTCGTCGGACACCCGCACGCCGCGGGTGACGCCCATCTGGAAGGCCTTGCGGAGCGCGACGTCCCCGTCCGGGGCGGCGACCGTCAGCGCGACCACCTCGCCCTGGCCCGCGGCCTCGACGAGCTGGAGCGCGGCCTCGAGCGCGTTCTCGTCCAGCTCGTTGAGCGTGCCCTCGGCGGGAGAGCGCACGACGCGACAATCCTCGAAGCCCCGCTCGGTGTTGATGTCGGGGACGTACTTCACGGTCACGACGATGCGCATGCGAAAACCCTACCTGCGCCCGGGGACGGGGCCTGATGGGACGTCCGTCACTCGGTCGTGTCAGGTCCTGGCGCACCGTTGAGTGCGGGGTTTCTGTTGGGTCGGGGACGCCCGGGCCCGACAGAAACCCCGCACTCAACGAGTGTCAGCTCGGTGCGAGCTGTGACGTGACCGCTCTCTTCACCTTCACGGTGAGCACCTTGCTCGTGGTGGACCCGTGCTGGTTGGTGAGCACCACCGTGTACTCGTACGTGCCGTTCACCTTGCCGGAGACCACGAAGGACGCGTGCTGGGCCCGCGGCGTGACGTCGACCAGGTCGCGGGTCGCTACGGGCGCGCCGTCCTCCAGCAGCGTCACGGTGTGTCCGTTCTGGCCCCACCACAGGTCGGCCTTGACCGTGTAGGTGCCGTCGCCGTCCCAGTTGTCGCTGCGGAGCACCATCCGGCCGGGCGCCGCCGTGGCCGGCCCGGGCACCCGCTCGCCCGGTGTCTCGGGCGTGGTGAGCGCGAGCCGCGGGGCCACCGGGGTGGCCATGCCGTCGCCCAGGAAGTAGGACGTGTGCGGCGGCTGGTTGTAGCCGGTGTTCTGCCACGCCACCCCGAGCCGGTACACCGGGTCGGACATGAGCGTGCGCAGGCGGTGCTCGGCAGGGATCACCGTGGTCGCGATCCGCAGCGCGGTCGAGTCGTCCGTACGGGTGACGAGCTCCTCGCGCCAGTCGCCGAACAGGTCGGCCTGGAGCGACGGCGTGCCCTTCGTGCTGTTGTTCGACAGCGTGCCCGTGGCCCGGTAGAGCTCGGTCGCCGTGCCCGACGCCCCGTCCCACTTCGCGATGGTGGGCACGCCCGTGCCCGTGGTCGCGTCGTAGTCGTGGTCGCCGATCTCCCGCACGAGGTCGCCGTCCCACCAGGTGAGGAAGTTTGCCGCCGGGATGACGGAGCCGATCAGCTCGCCCGACGCCGCGTGGATCTCGCCCACCCGGGAGTTCCAGGCGGCGTCGCCGCCCACGGCCCAGCCCTCCGCGCCGGGGTACCGGGCGTCGATGTCGCCCGCGGCGGCGCGGCCCGTGTCCTTCGTGGCCGGGATCGACCACAGGACCTCACCGGTCCTGGCGTCCCGGAACGTGGCGCCCAGATTGCCCGACGAGCCCATGTCCTCGTGCGCCGCGAACACCTCGAGGCCCGGGCGCGCCGGGTCGAGGTCGGTCACATGGAGCGCGTCGCCGTGGCCGAGGCCGGTGTTGTAGGCGACCGTCCCGTCGTCGTCGATCGTCAGCGAGCCGAAGACGATCTCGTCCTTCTGGTCACCGTCCACGTCGGCCGTCTCGAAGCCGTGGTTGCCCTGGCCGCGGTACTGGCTCCCGGCCTTGTCGGTGTCGAACACCCACCGGCTGGTCAGGTCCGTGCCGTCGAAGTCGTACGCCGCGATCACCGTGCGCGTGTAGTAGCCACGGCTGAAGATCACGCTGGGGTGCTCGCCGTCGAGGTAGGCCACGCCCGCGAGGAACCGGTCCACGCGGTTGCCGTAGGTGTCGCCCCAGGCGCCGACGTCGCCGCGCACCGGCATGTAGTCGACGGTGTCGAGCGCGACGCCCGACCGCCCGTCGAAGACCGTGAGGTACTCCGGCCCCGTCAGGACGTAGCCCGACGAGTTCCGGTGGTCCGCGCGGGCGTCCCCGATCACCGTGCCTGCGCCGTCCACGGTGCCGTCCCCGGTCTTCATCGTCACCTCGGCGTCGCCGTCACCGTCCAGGTCGTAGACCTGGAACTGGGTGTAGTGCGCGCCCGCACGGATGTTGCGGCCCAGGTCGAGGCGCCACAGCCGGGTGCCGTCCAGCTCGTAGGCGTCGACGTACACGTTGCCCGTGTAGCCGGCCTGCGAGTTGTCCTTCGAGTTGGACGGGTCCCACTTGAGCACGATCTCGTACCGGCCGTCGCCGTCGAGGTCGCCCACCGACGCGTCGTTGGCCCGGTACGTGTACGGCTGGCCGTCGCGCCCGTAGGCGTCCGCCGGCTTGTCCAGCGCCACGTCGAGCGTCTGGGAGTCCCACGGCTCGAAGTCGGCGGTGGCCCACCGCTCGATGCCGTCGAGGACCGTGCTCACGCGATACGTCGAGGACGTCGTGCCGGACGGGTCCACCAGGTCGGTGCTGCCGGTGACCGGCTCGTCCGTGATCCGGGTGCCGTCGCGGTAGACGTGGAAGCCGATCTCCTCCGGGTCGAGGCCGAGCAGGCGCCAGCCCACGTAGACGCCGTCGTCCAGGGCGACCGCGACCGCCGAGCGGTCCATCCGCTCGGCCTGGCGGACCAGCCGGGTCGGCGCCGGGGACTCGGCCACCGCCGAGCGCGCGGAGGCGCCGCCCGCGTTGATCGCGGTGACCTGGTAGAAGTACGGCACCGTCGTCAGGACGTCGGTGTCGTCGTAGCGCGGCTCGGCCGCGCGGCCCAGGTAGAGGAACGGGCCGTCGGCCGACTCCGCCCGGTAGACCTGGTAGAACAGCGCGCCCTCCACGGCGTCCCAGGTGAGCGGCACGAGGTTCTTGCCCACCTCGCCGACGGCGAGGTCGGCCGGTGCGGTCGTGACGGGGACGGACGGGTCGATGGTGGTGACGGTCAGGACGTCGGTCGGGACCGACTCCAGGCCCGACGGGTCGAGCGCCACCACGTGGTACCGGTACTCCTGGCCCACGTCCGCCGAGGCGTCGGTGAACGAGGGCTCCACGGTGTCCCCCAGCGCCACGGGCACGGGCTGGCCGTCGGCCTGACGGTAGACGCGGTAGCCGACGGCGTCGTCGGTGCCCGTCCAGGCGAGATCCACCCGGGCCGCCGCGCCGTCGATCCCGAGGCCCGCGAGGCTCAGGGCCGACGGCGCGAGCAGCAGCGCGGTGACCTCGATGCCGTTGAGACGCGACGACGTGCCGGTCATGACGAGGCTGATCTGACCGTCGGTGACCTCCACCGGCTGGCTGACCTTCTTGCTCACCGAGCCCCGGCCGGCGTTGGAGGAGCCGAAGTCGCGACCCTCGATCTGCACGTTCGAGCGCGAGGTGCCGATCCAGTCGCCGTTGTAGGTCGTGACGGCGTAGGTGCCGTCCGGGACGTCGATCGCGAAGGTGTGGCTCGGGCTCGGCAGCAGGAAGTCCCGCTCGAGCGCGTTCGGCGCCGGGTCGAAGGCGATCCCCCGGTCGCGACCGCCCAGGCCCGTCGGGTCGAGCCAGCCCCAGCCGATCTCCGGCGAGTACACCGAGCGCTCGTTGGCCTCCGTGTAGCCCGGCAGCACCGGTGCGCCCGCGATCTGCACGTCGAACTTGAAGATCGCGGACCGCGTCGTGATGCGGAGGGTGTCCGACGGCGCGGAGTCGCCCCGGCCGTTGACCGCCACCACCCGCAGGTCGTACGAGCCCCCCTCGTCGAGACCGTTCACCGCCGCCTGCGGCAGGGTCGACGTCGTGGCGAGCTGCCAGGCGTCGTCACCGGCGTCGGACGCCTTGCGGAAGATCTTGTAGATGTCCGCGCCCTCGACCGCGGTCCAGGAGAGCTGGACGCTCGAGCTCGAGATGCTGCCGGCCACGACGCCGGCCGGCTTGGCGGGCACCTGGGCGGGGGGCTGTGCCTGCACGACCTTCCCGGCGAGCGGGACGTCGAGCTGCGCCACGTCCTGCGCGACGAGCCGGGCCATCTGGATGGCGCCGTACTCCTGGAAGTGGGTGTCGTCGACGGTGCCGTTGGGCCGGCCCGGGTAGACGCCCGCCGGGACGTGCAGGAACACCGACTTGGCGGCCTCGGGGCCGATCTCGTCCAGGTAGGCGCGGCTGGAGGCGGAGAGGTCCACCAGCGGCGTCCCCGTCTCCGCCGCCAGCTCGCTCGCCTGCTGCACGTACTGCGGGAACGAGACGTTGAAGAGCCCGGTCTCCGCGTTGAAGCTGCGCCGCGACACCGGCGTGACGATCACGGGCGTGGCGCCGCGCTGGACGGCCCCGTCCACGTAGGTACGCAGGTAGTTGCGGTAGTCGGCGGGAGCCGCGAAGCGGTCGTCCACGCCGTACGAGTTGTCGTTGTGGCCGAACTGGACGAACAGGTAGTCACCCGGCCGGATCTGGCGCAGCACCTCGTCGAGGCGGCCCTGGCTGATGAAGTTCTTCGAGGAGCGCCCGCCGATGGCCTTGTTCTCGACCGTCACGTCGTCGGACAGGAACCGGCCGATCATCTGGCCCCAGCCTGCCTGCGGCACCCAGTCCGCGGTGTACGTCTGGACCGTCGAGTCGCCCGTGACCCACATGGTGGGCTGCGTGCCCGGGGCGCGCGGGGAGCGCTGGGCGATCGTCAGCGCGGCGAGCTTCGCGGCCGTGCCGCCGAAGTCGAGGTTGAGCTGGCCGTCCACGAGCGCGATGTCGAACGACATCTCGAGGAACTCGCCCGCACCCCGCGCGGTCTGCGCCACCTTGGCCATCTGCTCGGCGGTGATCGCGATGTCGGTCGAGCCGGCGAGGTCGCCCGCCACGATGCTCACCGTGTAGTCGCCGTCCGGGAGGTCGACGACGAGCTCGGTGTCGCCCACCGTCACGAAGTCGGAGCGCAGCGCGTCGTCGCCGCCGCGGTCCGTCGCGGCGACCTGGGCGGTGTTCACCCAGCCGTAGCGGTTCGCGGCGGAGTACGCGGTGGTCGCGCCGATCCCGGTGGTGCCGCCGGCCACCGCCCCGGAGCCGAGGTCGAAGGCGAGCACGCCGCCGTCGGGCAGCGTGGGCTCCGCGACGCCCTCGAGCGTGGCCACGGCGGCCGCCGACGGCGCGCCCGCGCCGTCCGCGCCGAGCGCCTGCACGCGGTAGTGGTGCACGACGGCGGTGTCCGCCGCGTCAGTGGCGAACACGTCGCCGGCCGTGCGCGCGACCTCGGTGAACGGGCCCGTCACGGACTCGGCGCGGCTCAGGACGTACCCGCTCGCGCCGGCGACCTCGTTCCACCGCATCGTGACCGAGCCGGGCGCCACGTGGGCGGTCCGCAGGGCCTGCGGCGCCGGCATGGAACCGACGGGCTCCTCGGGCTCCTCCTCCAGGACCTGCGTGACGACGATGCCGTTGACGTAGCCGCCCGCGCCGACGCCCGTGACGCCGACGGTGAGCTGCCCGTCGGTCACCGCGGTGCGGTACGTCGCGTCGGTGACGGCCTGGCGGGACTGGATGGTCCCGGCCGTGGTGCCCTCGAGGGCGATCGTGGTGCTCGTGGTGCTCGTGCCGGCCAGCTTGTCGCCCGACCAGACGCGCACGTCGTACGTCCCGGCCGGGACGTCGAGCGCGAAGCCCCACGCCGTCGCCAGGACGAAGTCGTCGGTGAGCGGGTCGGTGGTGCCGCGGTTGCGCGAGATCGGCGAGATCCCGTCCACCGGCACGATCCCGTAACCGGCCTCGGCGGAGTAGCGGAAGCTGTCGAGGACCCCGGTGAACCCGTCGGCCACGGCGCCGGGGCCGAGGTCGAAGCTCCAGGTCAGCGGCGCGACGGCGGCCGGGAGCACGGCGGCGGCCGCGGTCGTGGCGGTTGCCGTGGTCGTGCCGGTTGCCGTGGGCGCCGATGTCGTCGGTGTCGTCGCGGCAGCGGCGGCGCCGGCCGGCACGGCGAGCGAACCCGCCGCGAGGACCGCCGCGACGGCGCGCGCGGCTCTGCCGGCGGCCACTCGGAAAGCGCTTGCTCGTCTGGGGGGCAGGGGGCTGGGAGCCCCGAGGGGATGCTGCACAGGTCACCTCGTGATCTCGTCCTTGAGCGGTGGTGGTGCGCGGCCCCGGCCCCTCGTCGGGCTTTGAAAGGATTCACGGAACCGCGACCATGATGGCCCCCGCATCGGCCGGCTGTCCAGAGTGCACGCTTCGTCCATTCCGGGTCCCTGGGCGTGGCAACGTTTCCACGAAGGGACCCGATCGGCGTCACGTATTCGTCACGAACCACCCTCAGGAGGGCTCGGAGCATCCGGCCGGACCTGCCACCATTGAGCCATGGTCAAGGACACCCGACGTGAGGCGAGTGCGCAGCGGGCCCCCGGCGACCCCGCGCCCCGGCCGATCGTGCGGCCGCTGACCCGTCCCAACGTGCGGCGCAGCCATGTGCCCCCGCTGGGCGTGCACGTCGCACCCGGCGGCGGCGTGGACGTGGCGGTCCTCGCGAGCCACGCAACAGCCGTCGACCTGTGCCTGATCGACGTGGTGGACCCGGCGCTGGCACCCGCCGACCTCGCCCGCTACCGCGAGCGCCGCGTCCCGCTCGACGGCCCCACCTACGGGGTGTGGCACGCGCACGTGCCGAACGTGGGGCCGGGGCAGCGGTACGGCTTCCGCGTCTACGGACCGTGGGACCCGCGAGCCGGGCTGCGGCACAACCCGGCGAAGCTGCTGGTCGACCCGTACGCGCGCGGCCTGGTGGGCGAGCTGTCGCACGGGCCGGCCGTGGTCGGCGCGGTGGCGCAGGAGCGCGCCGACAGCCCCGGCTGGTGGCTCGCCGACCCGTACGGCCCGGCGGACGACCGCGACTCGCTCGCGTCCGTCCCGCACGCCGTCGTGATGCCGCCCATGCCGCCGCCGGAGCCCGGGACGCGGCCCCGTGTGCCGTGGGCCGACACCGTCATCTACGAGGCGCACGTGCGAGGCCTCACGATGCAGCACCCGGACGTGCCCGAGGAGCTGCGCGGCACGTACGCCGGCGCGGCGCACCCGGTCGTCATCGACCACCTCAAGAGCCTGGGCGTCACGACGCTCGAGCTTCTGCCGATCCACGCGAGCGCCTCGGAGCCACGGCTCGTGTCCCAGGGCCAGGAGAACTACTGGGGCTACAACACGCTCGGCTTCTTCGCGCCGCACGCCGCGTACGCGACGAAGGCGGCGCAGGCCGCAGGCCCGGAGGCGGTGCTCGACGAGCTGCGCGGCATGGTGCACCTGCTGCACAAGGCGGGCATCGAGGTGCTGCTGGACGTCGTCTACAACCACACGTTCGAGGGCGGCGACGACAGCCTGCACGTCGCCTTCCGTGGTCTCGACAACCCGGTGTACTACCTGCACGACGGCGCCTCCCCCGCCGCCCTCGCGGACGTGACCGGCACCGGCAACTCCCTGGACTTCCGCCGCCCGCGGGTCATCCAGCTCGCGCTGGACTCGCTGCGCTACTGGGCGCAGGTCGTGGGCGTGGACGGCTTCCGGTTCGACCTCGCGGTCACGCTCGCCCGCGGCACGGTCGGCTTCGACCCGGACCACCCGTTCCTCGTCGCGCTGCAGACGGACCCGGTGCTGTCCGGGCTCAAGCTGGTCGCCGAGCCGTGGGACGTGGGGCCGGGCGGCTGGCAGACTGGTGGGTTCCCGCCGCCCATGGCGGAGTGGAACGACCGGTTCCGCGACGCCGCGCGCGGGTTCTGGCTCGCCGCGGCCCGCGAGGGGTCGCACGGGCGGGAGATGCGCGGACTGCGCGAGCTCGCGACGCGCCTGGCCGGCTCGGCGGACATGTTCGGGCCGAGCGACCCGCCGCTCGTGCGCGGGCCGGTCGCGTCCGTCAACTACGTCACCGCGCACGACGGCTTCACGCTCGCCGACCTCGTCGCGTACGACCACAAGCACAACGCCGCCAACGGCGAGGACAACCGCGACGGGACGGACAACAACCTGTCGTGGAACCACGGCCTGGAGGGCCACGCGCCCTCCGGCGACGACGCGACGTCCGAGCACTGGACGGCGATCGTGCCGCCGCGCCTGCGGTCGCAGCGCAACCTGCTCGCCACGCTGCTGCTCGCGGCCGGCACGCCGATGATGACGGCGGGCGACGAGCTGGGGCGCACCCAGCACGGCAACAACAACGCCTACGTGCAGGACAACGAGACGTCCTGGGTGGACTGGGACCTGGACCCGGCCAGGCAGGACCTGCTGGACACGGCCCGGTTCCTCGCCCGCCTGCGCCAGCAGCACCCGGCACTGCGCGCCGACTCGTTCTTCCTCGGCTCGCCCCGGCCCGGCGAGCCGGACCCGGACCTGCTCTGGTACCAGGCCTCCGGTGAGCCGATGGACGTCGCCGCGTGGACCGTGCCCGGCACGCGGGTGCTGCAGATGCTGCGCCCCGGGCCTCGCGCGCACGACTGCGACGTGCTCCTCGTCCTCAACGGCGGCCTGTCCGACGCCGACGTCGTGCTCGCGCCGCCGCGACCCGGTTCGGCGCGCTGGGAGCTCGTCTGGGACTCCTCCTGGGACCACCCCACGCGGGACGACGGCGACCGCGGTGCGGTCGGCCCGGGCGGCCCGGGCGGCGCGTGCTCGGTGAAGCTGGAGGCGCTGAGCGTCCAGGTCCTCCTCGCTCCCCCGGCCTGACGGTCGCCTCGCGGGTCAGAGGGAACCGGCGAGCGCGCGCCCCGTCACCCGCCCCGTGAAGAGGCAGCCGCCGAGGAACGTGCCCTCCAGGGCGCGGTTCCCGTGGGCGCCTCCGCCGCCGAACCCGGCGGCCTCGCCGACGGCCCAGAGACCGTCGAGCACCTCGCCGTCGGCCCGGAGCACACGGCCTGCCGGATCGCACCACAGGCCGCCCAGCGTCTTGCGCGTGAGCACCGAGAGCCGGACGGCGAGCATGGGGCCGTCCTTCGGGTCCGTCAGGGCGCGCGGGGGCGCGACGCGGATGCGGCGGTCCACCCAGAAGTTCCGCGCCGCCGCCGTCGCCACCACCTGCGGGTCCTTGCCGAGGCCGGAGAGCACCTGCGCGTCGCGGAGCGCGATCAGCCGGGCGAGGGCCGCCGGGTCGACGTGGCCGCGGGACCCCGGCGTCGCGTCCGTGAGGGCGTTCATCCCTGCGGCGAGCTCGCCGGCCGAGGAACCCCACACGAACTCGGGCGACCGCTCGGCGAACAGGGCGACGGGCACGGCCTTGCCGCGGACGCGCTCGATCAGCTTCGGCACGCTCTTGCCGGTGAGGTCGGGGTTCTGCTCCGAGCCCGACAGGGCGAACTCCTTCTCCATGATCGTCTTGTTCAGGACGAACCAGGAGTGGTCGTCGCCCCGCGCGGTGACGTGCTGCAGCGCGCCGAGCGCGTCGAAGCCCGGGTAGAGGGGCGCGGGGAGGCGGCCGCCGTCGGCGTCGAGCCACAGGGACGACGGGCCGGGCAGGATGCGGATGCCATGGTCCGTCCAGACGGGCGAGTGGTTCGCGATGCCTTCCGGGTAGTGCCACATGCGGTCCTCGTGGACGAGCGCGGCACCGGCCTCGGCGGCGATCCCGAGGAGCAGCCCGTCGGTCGAGTCGGGCACGCCGGACAGCATGCGGGCCGGGAGCTCGCCCGACCCGGGGTTCCACCGGGCGCGGGCCAGGTCACGGTTGGCGCCGATGCCGCCCGACGCCACCACCACGGCCTGCGCCGCGATCTCCACCTCGCTCGTCACGGCGCGGCTGCTGGGGACGCCGCGCTCAGCGCCGTCGGCGTCGAGGACCTCGGCGCGGACCCCGGTCACGCGGCCGTCGGTCACCGTGAACGACGTGACCCGGTGGCGGAACCGCAGCTCCAGCAGGCCCGACCTCACGGCCTCGCGCGCGGCGCGGACGAAGGGCTCCAGCACCGCCGGGCCCGTGCCCCACGTGACGTGGAAGCGGGGCACCGTGTTGCCGTGCCCGCCCGCGGGGTAGCCGCCCCGCTCCGCCCACTGCACCAGGGGGAACCAGCGCACCCCCTTGGCGTGGAGCCAGGGCCGCAGGTCGCCCGCGGCGAACTCGACGAAGCCCTTCGCCCACGCGTATCCGTGACGGTCCGGCCCTTCGCCCCATTCGGCCCCCTCGGTGAACTGCGCGGAGCCGAGCCAGTCGGCGAAGGCGAGCTCGGCGTCGTCGTGGACGCCGACACGCCGCTGCTCCGGCGAGCCCACCAGGAACAGCCCGCCGAACGACCACCAGGCCTGCCCGCCGAGCGAGGCGGCCGGCTCCTGGTCGAGGAGGAGCACGTGGTGCCCGGCAGCGGTCAGCTCGGTCGCCGTCACGAGGCCGGAGAGCCCGGCCCCCACCACGATCACGTCAACGTCCTTGTTGAACCCCGCGTCAGTCATGGGCGCAGCGTATCCGCCCCGGAGCCGCCGATCAGCGCAGCACGACCTCGCCGTCGCGCACCGCGACCACGACATCACCCTTGGCGCAGCGCGCCAGCAGCATGGCCGGCCAGTCCCCGTCGAGAGGAACGGTCCCGGCCGACGCCGGTCGCGCGCCCGCTTGCACCGGCCCGCCGCCCACGTCGATCGCCGTGGGACGGTCCGACGAGGGCACGTCCGACGCAGGCGGCCCGGTCCCTGCCGGGGCGGGGGGACGCCACGTCTCCCGCACGACGGCCGGGCGGTCGAAGAAGTCGTGCACCGGCGCGTTCGACTCGAGCGCGTCCGCGAGCGCCTCCAGGTCACGCGCCGCGAGGCGTAGCGCGGGCGCCACCCAGGTCGCGTTCTCGGTGACCATGGCCTCGGTGCGGCGCGGGTCGCTCAGGGCTACCCGCGTACCGTCGCGGAACGAGCCGGCCGCCAGGCCGAGCGCCACGTCCCGCACGGGCGCGCCCGCGACGAGGGACAGCAGCTCGGTCGCCAGCACGTGCGGCACGTGGGAGATCAGTGCGGCGGCCTCGTCGTGCACGTCGTCGGTCAGCACGACGGCGGTGCCGCCGAGCGGGCCGGTGACCAGGCGCAGCACCTGCTCGAGGCGGGCGGGGTCGGTGGCGTCGGTCGCCGCACCCGGCTCGACGGTGACGATCCAGCGGGCGCCCGCCAGGAGCCGCTCGGTCGACGCCTCGAACCCGGAGCGCTCCGTGCCCGCCATGGGGTGCGCACCCACGTACCGGTCGCCGAGGCCTGCGGACTCGACGGCGCGCCGCACCGCACCCTTGACGCTGCCGACGTCGGTCACGGTCGGGTCCCAGCCCGGGTCCTCGCCCAGCGCGACGGCCATCTCGCCTGCGACGGACCGCATGGCCCGCAGCGGCGCGGCGAGGACGACGACGTCCGGGCGCTGGGTCGCCAGCGCGGCGACGTCGTCGGCCACCGCGATGCCGATCGCGGAGGCGTCCGCGCGCGTCGCGGGCGACGGGTCCGTCGCGACCACCGCGACGCCCCGCGCCACGAGCGACCGGGCGACCGAGCCGCCGATCAGGCCGAGACCGACGACGCCGACGCTGATCCGCTCCGCCGGCCCGGCGACGCTCACCACAGCAGGCCCCGGGCGCGCTCGTCGTCGGGCGCCGAGGCCGACACGGAGCCGACCGGGACGTGGTCCGGGTCGAGCGCGCCGTCGAGCGCGGCGTACGAGCCGGCGCCCGCGGGGAACACCCCGAGGGTCTTGAGGGAGTCGCCGGCCGCGAGGAGGTCGTCGAGCACGGCGCGGGCGCCGGGCTGCCACGGCGCCTCGTCGCACGTCACCACGAAGACGTACGTGCCCTGCTGCACCTTCAGGGGGCGCGTGATGAGGCTCGACATGTTCACGCCGCGGTCGCCGAAGGCGGCCGTGATGCGGGCCAGCACGCCCGGGCCGGTCAGCACGGGTGTGATCGCGAGCATCGTCCGCCAGGACCGCTCGCCCGCGTCCTGCGAGCGAGCCAGGTGCGCGGGCGCGTCCGCGCGCCTCGCCAGGACGAGGAACCGCGTCCGGCCGCCGCGGAAGTCCTCCACCGCGCGCGCGTACGTGTCCAGGCCGTACAGCTCTCCGCACAACCGCGGGCCGAGCGCGACGGTGTGCGGGCCGGCGTCGCGGCAGGCCGCGGCGTTCGACGTTGCGGGCACCGGCACGAGGCCCTGGGCAGCGACGAAACGGGCGCACTGCGCGAGGCCGTGCGGGTGGGCGCTCACCTCGGTGAGCTCGCCGTGGCCCGGCCGCACGAACGCGTCGAAGGACACGTCGAGCACCACCTCGTCCACCGCGACGACGTCGGGGCTGCCCACGAGCGCGTCCAGCGACGGCACCACGTAGCCCTCGACGGAGCTCTCGATCGCGACCACGCCGACGTCGGCCGAGCCCGCAGCGACCGCGTCGTGGACGTCCTTGACCGTCGTCAGCGGGACCGCCGTGACGCCGCGCGCCGCTCCGGCGGGCTCCTCACCGGGCTGCTTGGCGTGGAGCGCCGTCCAGTCCAGCACGGCCTGGTGCGTGAAGGTGCCTTCCGGGCCGAGGTACGCCGCGGAGGTGACGGTCACCACGCTCATCGCGCCCACTGCGGCGCGAGGCTCTCCGGGCCCGGCACGAACGAAGTGCCCGGCAGCACGGCGAGGGTCCGGTGCGCGATGCCGTTGTCGTCGAGCCGGGCCACGAGCTCGTCCAGCATCACCGACGTGGGGCACGAGAACGACGTGAAGAAGACGTGCGGCCCCATCTGCGACGCCTGGCTGCGCAGGTGCTGCAGGTCGATCCCGGCGTCGGCGATCAGGGCGAGCGTCGGCTGCAGCGAGCCGCGGTGGTCGTCGTACGGGCCGAACGCGAGCCACACCTGGGCGGGCTTCGTGAACGCAGGCCACGTGCGGCGCGCCTCGAGCAGCCCGTACCAGACCGGTGCGCGGCCCTGGAGTGCGGCGCTGTCCGGCAGCTCGACGAGTCCCGCAGGGACGCGCGACCGCTCGATGACCAGGGAGCCGGCCGGCCCGGCGATCAGGACCCGCTCCTCGACGGGCGTGCGGGTCGGGACCAGCCGCGGGCTCGCGCCGAGGCTGCGCAGCACCGTGCGGCAGTCGCGCATGCCGGCCTCGTCCACGATGACCTGGTCACCCTGCCCGCCGCCGGGCGGACCCACCCACACCCACTGGTTCGGGACCGGCACCGCGCCGGTGACGATCAGCGACGACGCGCCCTCGAGGAGCGCCTGCTCCAGCTCGGGTGACGGCTGCTCGGGGTGCCCCAGGTGCACCACGGCGGCGAGGTCGTCGATGCTGGCGACGGTCGCGAGGGTGTCCGCCGTCGTGCCGAGGTCCAGCAGGTCCACCGTGTCGTCGAGCACGCCTGCCGCGCCGGCAGGCCCGGGCGGGGCGGCGCCGCGCTGGGCGACGGCCGGGGCGGCCGGGCCGCCGTCGGGCCGCCCGGCAGGGGCGACCCCCCAGCCGGCGATGCGCGCGGCGAGCGCCGCGTGCGCGGGAGACTCGCGCTCGCTGCGTCCCAGCATGTCGAACCCTCTTCCGCTGTCGTCGGCCCCGCGGGCGCGGGGCCGTGTGCGCGGCGTGCCGCACCCGAATTCTCTCCCCGGCCAGGGGTACGTGCAGGGGGTGACCGGTTCGCGGACCGGTCACCCCCTGCTGCGCGGCCGCCGCGGCGACCTACGGCGCGAGCCGTGCAGCCGTCAGCCTCCCGAGCCCACGCAGATCTTCGGGTTGTCCGGGTTGTAGGTGTGGGTGTCGGCCTCGTCCTTCACGAGCTTGCCGTCCGGCGTGTACACCTTCCGGAAGTTCGTGATGCGGAAACCCGCCTCGCCGCCCGGGTAGTTCTCGCAGCCCTCGGCCGAGCTCTGCACCGGGGTGGTGGGGACGATGTTGGTCTTCTCGCTCGCGGAGGTCTCCACCCTGAAGTGCTTCGTGCTCCAGATCTGCACGTACAGGCGGCCGTTCGCCACCCACGCCTGCATGAGCGCGCCGTACGGGGAGTCGTTCGTGAACCGCATGTCCTTCGCGCCCACGAAGATCGTGGCCTCGCGGCCGGCCGGGTAGCGCGTGAACCAGTAGCTGTGCTGGTGGTGCTCGACGTCCGTGAAGCCGGCGAAGAAGCCCGCGTTGTAGGTGGTGGTCGCCATCTGGGACAGCCCGCCGCCCACGCCGTCGGTGTGCTCACCGTTCGACACGATGCCCGAGGCGACGTAGCCGTTGGCGACCGTGATCGGCGACAACGCGTCGATCAGGGAGAACGTCTCGCCCGGCTTGACCAGCGTGCCCGTCACCATCTGCGCGCCGCGGACCAGGTTGGCCGTGCGGACCGCGTCGTTCGTCAGCGGGGTGTCGAACGAGGAGATGACCTCCTTGACGCCGAGCGCCTCCAGCGCGGCGCGCGAGTCGGCCGGGTCCCGCTCGACCAGCTCGACGGTCGTGCTGCGCTCGTCACCGAGCGCCGCCGTCTGCACCGCCTCCGCCAAGGCGGCGGGGTCGAGCGTCGTGCCCTGCTCGCCGCCCACGATGACCGGCTGGCCGCCCTGGAACTCGAAGTGCGCCTCGTCCGGCTCTGTCAGCAGGTCGTTCGTGCGATCGACGATGGCCTCGACCAGCTTCGCGCCGTCGAACGACGGCTGGAGCGTGCCGTCCGTCGCCGCGAACGACGCCGCACCCGCCAGTGCCGCGCTGGGCAGCTCGGGGTTCTGTCCGCCCACGGAGACCGTGACCGGGCCGGAGACGATCTGCTCCGCCTGGGCGAGCGCAGCATCTGTCTCGGCCTGGGTGATCTCCGGCTGGACCTGCTCGACCGGCAGGTCGAACGGGCCCGTCCGGCGCAGCCATTGAGACGTCAGGATCTCCTCGGCCTGCTCGGCGACGACCGTCGTGCCGGCCACCGCCGGCGTCGCCGCCGCGGCGCCGTCCGCGAACACGACCGTCCCGTCCACGGGCGCCACGGCCATGGACTCCGTGAGCGCGGCGACGGCGGCGTCGAGCTTCTCCTGGTCGACCGCGAGGAGCAGCTCCTCCTCGCTGCCGCCGAACAGGTGCTGCCACATGCGGGCGGGGCTGAGCGAGAAGCCCGTCAGCTCGTCGACCGTCGCCTCGGCGTCGACCGCCAGGCCGCTCGCCGCCGGGTCGAGCGTCGTCGACGCCTCCCCGGCCGTCAGCTGCAGCGGCTCCACCGCGCGGGGCGCGAGCGCCTCCTGCAGGGTCTGCACCGCCTCCGGCCCGGTCTGCCCGCCGAGCGCCACGCCCACGACCGTCGTCTCGCGCGGCACCTTGTCGCCGAACGCCCAGGCCATGGTCGCGTACCCGCCCAGCAGGACGACCGCGACGACGCCCGCGTACAGCGCGATCTTGGGCGCGCGGCTCGGCGCCCCGTCGCCCGAAAGCCCGAACAGTCCCGGGCTCGCCGGGGGGACGTGCTGCGCGCCCGGCACAGCGGGCGGGCCGGGCACCGGCTGCGGGCTCCCCGATCGCGCAGCCGCGCCCGTGGTCAGCCACGGGAGCGGGATCGTGCCCGTCAGGGGGCGCACGATGCGCGGGATCGCGCCCGTGATGCGGGGCAGGAAGCCGGTGGGCGGCTTGTGGAACGGGATCTCGCTCGGCGCCGCGAGCGGCATCGAGCCCGGCAGGGCGACGGTCGGCACGTCCGGCGGCGCCACGACGCCCACCACCGCAACCGGCGTGGCCGACGCCGGACCGGTCGCCCGGGCGGGGACGCTCGGCGCGGTGCCGGGCTCGCTGGGCGAGTGCGACGACCGGGTCTGGTCAGCGGGGTCGAAGGCGAAGACGCGCGGCCGGTAGGAGACCTTCGGGGTCGGCGCGGTCGCCGTCGGGGCGGCGAGCGTGTCCACCACCGCCTGCAGGAGCGCGACCTCGTCGGGAGCGGCGGCGGCTCCTGGGGCACCGGCGGCCGGGGCGCCTGTGGCCGGGGCCAGGCCGGCGGCCGGGGCACCGGCGGCCGGGGCGCCGGCGGCCGGGGCGCCGGTGGTCGGGGCGCCGGTGACTGAGGCCAGGCCGGCGGCCGGCACGGTCGAGGCCGGCGGGGTCGCCGCGGGTGCCGACGCGGTCGCCGCAGGCCGCTCGGGCGCCGGCGGGGACGCGGCGGCCGCGGGACGGGAAGCGGCAGGGTTCGCGGCGGACGAGCTCGTGGGCGCGAAGGTCGGCGGCACGGTCGGCGGCGTGCTCGTCGCGGGCGTGGCTGCGGCCGACGACGGTGCGGACTTCGGCGCGGCCGGACCGGAGGCCGTCGGGGCGAACGACGGCGCCGCAGGAGCGGGCGGCGCGGCCGGTGCCGACCCGGCGGACGGCTTGTCGGCCGGAGCGGCCGGCTTGTCGGCCAGGGCGACCGGCTTGTCGGCCGGGCCGGACGCCGACGGGGCGGCGGGCGACGGGGCGGCGGGCGACGCGGCAGCGGGCGACGCGACCGGGGCGACCTGCGGTGCCGGAGTGTCCGAGGCAGCCGTCGCCGGCTTGTCGGCCGGGGCTGCTCCTGGCTCGGGGGCCGAGCTGGGCGCGGCGGTGGTCTTCGCGGGGGTGGCCTCGGACGCCGTCGTCGACGGGGACGTGCTCGCGGGCCGCTCGCCCGGGCCGCCGTCGGCGGCGGACGCCGCGGGTGCCTCCGGTCGCGCGGGGGTCGCCCCCGGGCGGGTCGGCGAGAGCTTCGGCGGGAACGCCGGGGTGGGCGACGCCGTCGGCGCGGCTGCCTGCCCGGGCGCGTCGGACACCGTCGAGCCTGATGCGCTCCCGGCGGTGCTCTGGGTGGGAAGGTCCTGCGAGGTCGGCTCGAGCGCCTGCTCACGCTCGGTCGGCTGGCCCATCGACACGCTCCGTGCGGCTTCTCGGGAACGGGCTCTCCGCACCCCCGGGACGCTCGCCGTCGACGCCGTGACTGGCGGCGGCAAAATTCGCCCTGGCGGGAATCCTACTCACTCGCAAAGGCGGGATTCGCCGCGTTTCACCCATCCCAGACGTGTAGGTCCTGTGCCGATTCAGGGGGTCGTCGGCTCGGTGGACCTGCGCCGGACAGGCACGTCCGCGAACCACGACGACGGGGCGAACGCGACCACCGCGAGCGTCCCGAGCCCGGCGTACGACCACACGAGGCCCAGGGTTCCCGCGGGGACGATCACGTCCCCGCCGGAGCCCGTCAACGACAGCGCCTGGACGACCACGAGCCACCCCGCACCGACCGCGAGCAACGCGCCGAGACCGCCCCACGCCCGGCTCAGCACGCCGGCCGCGGCGGTCAGCGCGAGCGCCAGGACCAGTCCTGGGTACCAGCCGTCGTCGCCGAATCGGTGCACCACCGTGCCGAGCGCGCCGACGACCGCCCCGAGGACGACCGCGAGCAGCGTGCGCACGATCACGGCGCCGAGGTTGCGGTTGCTCATGCCCCCATCCTCCCGCATCCGGCTGGGCGTCCGCCGCACGCGATCGTGCGGGCGCCGCGGGCCGCTGACGCCACCGACTCTCACGTGCCAGCCGGTCGAGTCCGCTTCGAGAACGCCATCAGGTATCGCTCCGGAGCCGGACCCGATACCTGATGGCGTTCTCGAAGCGGACTCCGGACACCCAAGAGTCACCGCCGGACGAGGTAGGTCTCGCGCTCCATGACCGGCGCGAGCACGCCGTTGCTCAGGGCATACCAGCCCAGCAGGCCCGAATCAGGGGCTACCGACGCCGGCACGGCGGCAACGTGCTGCACCTGCGTCGCGAACGCGCGCATCGCGGCGAGCACCCGATCGAGCACGGGCCCGACGGCGCAGCTCACCACGTCACCATCCCGCAGGAGGGCGTCGGATCCGCCGCCCGCCCCGCGAGCCGCGGAGCCCGGGAGCTCGTCCTTGGCGAACGGAGGCAGCGCCTCGTCCGGATCGGCGAGGTCCAGCCCTTCGGCGGCGGCCAGCGAGCGGGCGGCGGGGTGCGCGGCGAGGGCCCGCCGGGCGGCGCGCACCTCGTCGGCCGGCGCGACGGCCTGCAACAGCTCTGCCCCGGCCCACGGCTCTCCCGGCACGCGGCCGCCGTGGACGGCGGCCTCCGGGTCGGCCGCGAGCTCGAGCGCGCGCACGGCGACCTGGTGCGCGCGCACGTGGTCCGGGTGCCCGTACCCGCCGCCGGGCTCGTAGGTCGCGACGACCGACGGCCGTCGCTCCCGCAGCAGAGCGGCCAGGCGCCCCGCTGCCTCGTCGAGGGGGACGAGGGAGAACGCGCCGGCCGGAGCGTCCGGCGCAGGCCCGGCCACCCCGGGCGAGACCCACGCCATCCCGGAGTCCACATACAGCGCCCCGGCACGAGACGGGCCGACGGCGCCGACGGCCGGGAGCCCGTCGAGGAACACCTGCTCCCGCACGCCGAGCTCCCGCAGTGCCCGCTCGAGCTCCGTCTCGCGGTACGCCGCGAGCGCGTCGAAGTCCCCCTCGAGGTGCCGCAGCCCCTCGGACAGCGTCCCGGGCAGCGCGAGCACCTCGCCCCGCTCCCCGCGCGTGCACGTCACGACGCACGTGGGCTTGCCGGCCGCGGCCCAGGTCGCGAGCAGCGCCCCCGTCGACAAGGTCTCGTCGTCGGGGTGCGCGTGCACCGCCACCAGCCCGCCACCCGTCACGGCTTCCCACTCCTCATCGCGGACCTGCCGAGCGAGGTGCGTCGGCGTGGCGTCAGGCGCGCTTCGCCCGGGCCGTGGCCCGCGCCCGCTCCGTCGCGTCGAGGGCGACCTTACGGATGCGCACGACCTCCGGCGTGACCTCGACGCACTCGTCCTCGCGTGCGAACTCGAGCGACTCCTCGAGCGTGAGCTTGCGCGGCGGGATGAGGTTCTCGAAGTTGTCTGCGGTGGAGGACCGCATGTTCGTCAGCTTCTTCTCCTTGGTGATGTTGACGTCCATGTCCTCGTTGCGGGAGTTCTCGCCCACGATCATGCCCTCGTACACCTCCTGCGTGGGGTCCACGAAGAAGGAGCCGCGCTCCTGCAGGTTGATCATGGCGAACGGCGTCACCGAGCCGGAGCGGTCGGCGACCAGCGAGCCCGTCATGCGGGTCTCGATCGGGCCGGCCCACGGCTCGTAGCCCTCGGAGATGGACGACGCGATGCCGGTGCCGCGCGTGTCGGTGAGGAAGCGCGTGCGGAACCCGATGAGGCCGCGCGCGGGCACCATGAACTCCATGCGGACCCAGCCCGTGCCGTGGTTCGACATGGTCTCCATGCGGCCCTTGCGCTGGGCGAGGAGCTGCGTGACGGCGCCGAGGTACTCCTCGGGCACGTCGATCGTCATGCGCTCCATCGGCTCGTGCCGCTTGCCGTCGATCGTCTTGGTGACGACCTGCGGCTTGCCGACCGTGAGCTCGAAGCCCTCGCGGCGCATCTGCTCGACGAGGATGGCGAGCGCGAGCTCGCCGCGGCCCTGGACCTCCCACGCGTCGGGGCGGTCGGTGGGCAGGACGCGCAACGACACGTTGCCGACGAGCTCGGCGTCGAGGCGGTCCTTGACCTGGCGGGCGGTGACCTTGTGGCCCTTGCCGCCCTTGCCCGCGAGCGGCGAGGTGTTGATGCCGATCGTCATGGAGATCGCCGGGTCGTCGACCGTGATGAGCGGGAGCGGACGCGGGTCGTCGAGGTCGGTCAGGGTCTCGCCGATCATGATGTCCGCGATACCCGCGACGGCGACGATGTCGCCGGGGCCGGCCTGCTCGGTCGGCACGCGGTCCAGCGCCTTGGTCTCGAGGAGCTCCGTGATGCGGACGCTCTGCAGCGTGCCGTCGTGGCGGGCCCAGGCGACGTTCTGGCCCTTGGTGAGGGTGCCGTTGAAGATGCGCAGCAGCGCGAGGCGGCCGAGGAACGGCGACGCGTCGAGGTTGGTGACGTGCGCCTGCAGTGGCACGCCCTCGTCGTACGTGGGGGCCGGGATCTTCTCGAGGATGGTCGCGAACAGCGGCTCGAGGTTCTCGTTGGCGGGCAGGCCGCCGTCGGCCGGCTGGACGGTGTCGGCGCGGCCCGCCTTGGCGGACGCGTACACGACCGGCACGTCGAGGATGGCGTCGAGGTCGAGGTCCGGCACCTCGTCCGCGAGGTCGCCGGCGAGACCGAGCAGGAGGTCGGTCGTCTCGGCGACGACCTCGTCGATGCGGGCGTCCGGCCGGTCGACCTTGTTCACCACGACGATGACGGGCAGCTTCGCGACGAGGGCCTTGCGCAGCACGAAGCGGGTCTGCGGCAGCGGCCCCTCGGACGCGTCGACGAGCAGCACGACGCCGTCCACCATCGACAGGCCACGCTCCACCTCGCCGCCGAAGTCGGCGTGGCCCGGGGTGTCGATCACGTTGATCGTGATGCCCTCCGGGGAGCCCGACGCCGCGGCCGACGGGCCGGTGTACCGGACCGCCGTGTTCTTCGCGAGGATCGTGATGCCCTTCTCGCGCTCGAGGTCGCCCGAGTCCATGACCCGGTCCTCGAGGTGCTGGTGGGCCGAGAACGCGCCGGCCTGGCGCAGCATGGCGTCCACGAGGGTCGTCTTGCCGTGGTCGACGTGGGCGACGATCGCCACGTTGCGCAGGTCGCTGCGCACAGCACGGGTGGGGGCAGGCACAGTCACGGAGCTCTCATTCCCAAAGGGTTTTCCGAAGAAGGGGGAGCGCGCGGACACGACGACAGGTCACGCGGCGTTACTATCCTACCCGCCGTTCCCGCACCCCCGGTGCCCGACGCCGGTGGCGTGCCTCTCCCGGGACGCGCGACCGGCGCCGATCACCGCTGGTCGACGATGCGGCCGTCACGGAGCTCGACGACGCGGTCGGCCCGCTGGAGGAGCAGCGGATCGTGGGTGGAGACGACGGCGGCCATGGCGCGCTCGTGCACCACCTGCCGGACCAGGTCCATGATCAGGGCGGCCGTGGCCGAGTCGAGCTGCCCGGTCGGCTCGTCGGCGATGAGGACCGTGGGGTCGGCGACCAGGGCGCGCGCGATGCCCACCCGCTGCTGCTGCCCGCCCGACAGCTCGTACGGCCGCTGCCTGGCGTGATCGGCCAGGCCCACCGCGGCCAGCGCGGCCTGGACCCGCTCGGCGCGCTCGGCCACGGGGGTGCGGCGCAGGCGCAGGGGCACCTCCACGTTCTCCGCCGCGGACAGCACAGGGACCAGGCCGAACGACTGGAACACGTACCCGATCTCGTCCCGCCGCGCGGCGATCACCTGCGCCTCGGGCAACGCGGTGAGCTCCCGCTCCCCCAGCCACACCCGCCCCGCCGTCGGCTTGTCCAGCCCGCCCAGCAGGTTCAGCAGCGTCGTCTTGCCCGACCCCGACGGGCCGCGCACCACCAGCAGCTCACCGGGCGCCACCTCCAGCGTCGCCCCGGACAGCGCCGTCACCTGCCCCGGCCCGGACCCGAACACCCGGGTCAGCCCCTCCGCGCGCAACGCGGACGTCGTCGCCCGGCTCGCCGCCTCGCCCGTCGTCGTGCCGCTCATCGGCCCTCCTCGCCGCCGTCGTCGTCCCGCTCGCCTGGCTGTTCGCCCGGCCGGGCAGCCGGGCCGGCCGCCCCCGGCCACACCCCGACGTGGTCGGGCTCCAGCGCCAGCCGCACCCGGTCCTTCAGGTCCAGGGCATGCACGAAGTCCTGCGGGAGCTGCAGGCGCCCCACCCGGTCGAGCACCGCGAACTCCTCGGCCACGTGCCGCTCAGCGCCGTGCTCGTCGACCTCCGTACGGCGCAGCACCTCCGTGGACGTCCGCCCGTCACGGATCTGCACCGTGCGCGCCACGTGCTCGGACACCGCCGGGTCGTGCGTCACGATCAGCGTCGTCACCCCCGTCTCCCGGTTCACCCCGCGCAGCGCCTCCAGCACCTCCGCCGACGTCGCCTCGTCCAGCTCACCGGTCGGCTCGTCCGCCAGCAGCACCCGCGGGTCGTTCGCCACCGCCACCGCGACCGCCACCCGCTGCTGCTCCCCGCCCGACATCTGCCCCGGACGCCGGTCCGCGACGTGCCCCACCTCGAGCAGCTCCAGCAGGTCCGCCACCCGACGGGCCCGCTCGCGCGGCCGTCCCGTGCCCGCCAGCTCCAGCGGCACCCGCACGTTCTCCGCCGCGCTCAGGTACGGCAGCAGGTTCCGCGAGGTCTGCTGCCACACGAACCCCACGCTGCGCCGCTGATAGGCCACCCGCTGCCGGTGGGTCATCGTCAGCAGATCGGTCCCCGCCACCACGCACGAACCACCCGTGGGCGTGTCCAACCCGGACAGGATCGTCAGCAACGTCGACTTGCCCGACCCCGACGCACCCACCACCGCGACGATCTCCCCGGGGTCGACCGTGAGGTTCAGGCCCTGCAGCGCCTGCACCTCCACACCATCGGTCGCGAAGATCCGTACCAGGTCACGGCACAAGATCTCCCCACCCGGCACCGGGCCCTCGGGCACCACCGCGGCACCCTCGTCGATCGGGATCAGCGTGCTCATCTCATCTCTCCTCACCGATCCGAAGCTGGGCAGAGATCTCACCGCGCCGGCCGAGGGCCGCGGCGACAGCGGCCGCCAGCAGCACCACGACGACGAACCCGCCGGCCACGCCCGCAAGAAGCAGCGGGTCGAACCGGGCGTCCGGCTGGGCGTCCCCGGCAGTCAGCGCCGTCACGTCGACGGCGGCCAGGACCACCCGCGGCACGACCGCTCCCAGCAGCGCACCCACCACGAGGGCCACGACCGTCCACGGCCCGATCTCCCAGCCCACCAGCCCGCGGCTCTGCCGCCCGGACAGGCCCAGGGTCTGGAGCACGGCCAGGAGCCTGGCCCGGGCCGGGCCCGCGAGCATGAGGGTCATCACGACGGCGGCCCCGCACAGGAGCGCCGCCAGGGCGACGGCCACGAGGAACGCGCTCGCCAGGCCCGACGACACCGGAGAGGCCAGGATCGCGGCCGCCCGCTGCGCGGGGTCCTCCACGAGAGCGCTGGGCAGCAGCTCGTGGACGGCCGCGGTGACCTGGACCGGGTCGGCACCCGGGCCGAGCGCCACGAGCGCGGTCCGGGCGCGGCCGGTGGCGCCCGTCAGCTCCTCGGCCCGCGCGCTGTCGACGAGGACGAACGCGCGGGAGGCCGAGATCCCGGGCAGGTCGCGCGCCAGAGTCACGACCTCGACCGGCGCCGACCCGCCCGGGCCGGCGAGCTGGACGCCCGGCAGCCCGACGTCGACGCCCGTTCCGGGCGATGCCACGACCCGCAGCTCGGCCCCCTGCTCGGCCAGGCGCGCCAGGTCCGGCGGCACGCCGTCGATCCCCTGCTGCACCTCGGCCAGCGCCAGGGCGTCGACGCCCACGACGTCGACCCGCTGGCCCGCCAGTCCCACCCGCAGCGGCAGCGCACCGAGGTCGGTCACCGCCGTGACCGCGGCGACGCCGTCGATCCCGGCGAGCGCCGCGACCTCTTCCGCGCCCACGATCGGCCCGGAGACCCGCAGGTCGGCGCCGACGGCGGACCAGGCCTCGCGGCTGACGCCGCCGGACACCGTGGCGTACAGGACCCCGGAGGTGGCCGCGACCGACACGGCGAGCACCAGGGCCAGGGCGGGCACCGGGCCGCCCGCGGGGTCGCGGGTCGCCCGCGCCGCGCCCAGGAACGGGACGAGGTCCCGGCGCGGGGCGAGCGCCCGCTCGACCGCCAGGGCGAGCCACGGGTAGGCACGGACGGCGAGCAGCGTCGCCGAGAGCGACAGCAGGAGCGGAGCGATGGCCAGGAGAGGGTCGACGCCCTCCGCCGCGCCGGCCGCGCCGGCCGTCCCGCTCACCACGCCACGTTGCAGCAGCAGCCACGTGGACACGACGGCGCCGGCGTGCACGAGCACCTCCGCGACCCAGCGCAGCCGGCTCCGCGACCGCGGCGACAGGTCGCTGCGCCGCTCCCGCAGGCCGCGCGGCGACGACGCGAGCGCGAGCGCGACGGCCGGCGCCAGGCCCGCGCCCGCCGCGAGCAGCACTTCGGTGCCGCCCGCCGGCCCGGCCACCAGGAGCAGGCCCGCCCCGAACCCCAGGGCTGACGCCACGCCGCCGACCACGAGGCCCTCCGCCGCCATCAGGCCACGCAGCTGCGCCCCCGAGGCGCCGCGGGCGCGCAGCAGCGCGAGCGCGGGCCGCCGGCGTTCGACGACCAGGCGGGCGCCGAGCGCCAGCACGGCGACGGTCGCGCCGAGCGGGCCGGCGGCGAGGACGGACAGGATCGCGTCGACGCCCGACCGCTGCGCGACGATCCGGTCGAGGATGGCGACGAGGCCGCTCGCCGGCCGCACCACGAACGGGTCGAAGGCATCCTCCTCGTCGACCGTGTAGGCGGTCGTGGTGAATCCCCGGAGCTGGGCGAGCAGCGTCGTGGCCTCGCCGGCCCGCACGCCGCCGGCGTCGACCGGGTACCAGACCGTGGTGGTCGCGCCGCGGAGCGAGACCGGCGCGATCATCGCCGGGTCGACGTAGGCGACCGCCGTGGCGAGCTTGCCCTGGTTGAGGTCGTCGAGGACGTAGGCGTCGCCGACCGTGGGGCTGTGCGCCCAGTACGGGTCATCGGGGTCGGCGAGGTCGAAGACGCCCACGAGCCGGAGCGGTTCTTCTTCGAGAACCAGCCGCGGGTGGACCTGACCCACCTCCCAGCCGAGCGTCATCGCGGTCGCACGCGAGACCGCCATCTCCACCGGCTGGCCCGGGATCACGTCGGGCTGGCCGCCGCCCTCGGGGAAGGAGAGCGTGCGGACCGGAGCGGCCTGCGGCCAGCGCCCCTCGACCACCTCGACGTGCTCCTGGACCCGCGGGGCCGCGCGCAGGAAGACGGACACCGAGCGCAGGTCGCTCCCCTCCGCCGGAGCGACGCGAACGGCGTCGTCGGTGCTGACCTGGAAGTCCGCGGCGCCGAGGACGTCGCGCAGCGGCAAGGGCTGCTCGGCCCGGACGGCCTCCAGCCGCTCCAGGTACGCGGCCCAGTCGGGCGCGTCGGGCGGCGTCGTCGCCGGGTCCACGTCGTGCACCTCGAAGGCGACCATGCCCGGGTGGGACCCGGGGATCTGGGCGCTCTCGCTCGACACGTCGCGGTCGACCACCGCGGCGCCGTCCGTCTCGAAGGCGAGCTGGCGCGCATGGACGCCGGCGACCGCGCGCGGCGCCGCCGACAGGACGAGCGCGGCGAGCAGCGCCACCACCCCGAGCGTGAGGGTCGCTCCCCACGACGCGCGCAGGCCCCGCGTCGTCAGCAGACCCAGGCTCATCAGCGCACCTCCTCGCGGTACTCGGTGTCGCGGGCCTGGGCCGCGACCCGGGCACCGACCCCGGCAGCGACCAGCCCGAGCACGGCCAGGCAGCCCGCCAGGAGCACCGCCGCCGGGAGGGACAGGGCGACCAGCTCGGGCCGCACGGCGTCGCCGCCCAGGGTCGCCCCGACGAGGCCCGGCACGGTGAGCCCCGCGGCGACCGCTCCCGCACCCGCGCCGAGCAGCACGGCAGCGCCGCCGACGGCGAGGAGCTCGCCGGCGCGCGCCCGCCCCTGGTCCCGCGGCCCGACCCCCACGACACGCAGCACGACGACCTCGCCGCGGCGCACGCGTGCGGAGGCGAGAGCGACGGCGAGGACGCCCGCGACCGCGAGCACGACCGAGCCCACCGCCGCGAGCCAGAACGCCGTCCGGACGGGGGCGGTGGCGTCGACCGGCGGGGCGTCCGCGAGCGTCGTCACCGTGCTCGTGCCCGTGCGCAGAAGGCCGTCCGCGGTGACCCGGGCCTCTGCACCGATCCGCTGGAGGTCGTCCGGCGTCGCCGAGGCTGCCGCGAGCCAGACCTCGCCGGCGGGAGGCGCGTCCACGGAGGTCCACAGCACGAGCTCGTCGAGCGCGAGCCGGTCCACGACGATCGCGCCGGCCGACGTCAGCGTGCCGGGCAGCACCTCCGTCGTCGCGGCCACCGTCAGCGGGACAGGCACGCCCTGCACCGGCACCTCGAACGAGTCTCCCGGGCCGAGGTCCAGCGTGCGCGCGAGGGGCGCGGTGACGACGGCGGGCAGCGCGCCCGGCGGGTCGCCGGGCAGCAGCCGCGCCGCGAACGGCGCCACGCTCGTCATGGAGAGCTCCTCCGGCACCACGACCTCCAGGCGTCCGGAACCGGACTCCTGGAGGTCCGCGCCGCTCGTCGCCGTCGAGTGCCGCCACTGCCCCGAGAGGTCCACCGGCACGCCGTCGGCCACGAGGGTGTCCACGACGAGCCGCGCCTCGAGAGCCACGCCGCCCGCCGACGCCGTCAGGTCGACGGCGGCCAGGCGGAACGGCTCGGCCGTGGCCGGCAGGTCGGCCGTGAGCTCGTAGGTGACGGGCTCGGCGCCGACCGGGCGCGTGCCCGCGCCGTCACCGTCCAGGTCGTACTGGAGCTCCCCGAGGCCGACGGTGCTCACCGTCCCGTCCGGCGCGACGAGCACGAGGGCAACGCTGAACCGTTCGCCCCGCTCGGCGAGCTCGAACCAGCCAGGAAAGGGCTCGGCGTCCAGGGACGGCACGACGCTGCCCGTGACGGTCGCGGTCACGGTCCGCGCGCCGGCGGGCAGCCCGGGCGCGGCGGTCAAGGGAGCGCGGTCGATCGCGGCGGCGATGCCGGCCGCGTCGAACGAGCTGCCCGGGGCGCGCACGACCTCGGGCACGTCGGCGGCGGGCAGCGCGAGCAGCGTGGTGCTCGGCGAGCCGTCCACCGTCACGTCCGCGGCGAGCACCGGCACGGCGGCCGAGACTCCATCGATCGCCGAGAACGGCGCCGCGTCGGCCTCCGCGCCGGGCGGCAGCGCGACGCGGACGTCGGTCCCGGTCCGCAGGATGGCGACGTCTTCCTGGAACCGCCCGGACGTCTCGGCGAAGGCGCCCGCCAGGGTGGCGGAGCCGCCGGCGAGGACGAGCAGCACCACCGGCACCACGTACACGACGAGCCTGCGCGCCACCTGACGCGCCGCGAGGACGCCGACGGCGCCCGGCGACCGCTCCGCGAGGCGCGCCCACACGCGGGTCACCGGGCCGAGGAGCGCGGTGGCCACGACCGCGAGGACGGTCAGGACGAGCGCGGGCGCGAGCGCGGCGAGCGGGTCCGTGCGCAGCCCCTCGGGCGTCGCGACCAGCGGCGACCCGTACCGGCGGAGCTGCACCAGGCACACCGCGGCCCCGGCGAACGTGAGCAGGACGGTGCCGAGGGCCGCGACGGTGCGCACCCGGCCGGACCGGTCGGTGATCTGCCGACGCGCCGCCGTCCGCGCCTGGAGCGCCGCGACACCCGTCAGCACCGCCGCACCCGCGACCGCGACACCGGTCGCGACGACGAGCAGCGTGCCGGCCTGCCGCGAGCCGGGTACGAGCGCCTCGAGGACCAGGGCGGCGGCCAGCCCGCCTGCCCCGGCGGCGGTTGCGGCGAGCAGGGCGGCCTCCACGGCGCCGCCGGCCGTGACGGTCACCGGGTCGGCGCCGCGCGACACGAGCAGCGCCACCTCGTGGTCGCGCGTCGCGGCCAGCAGCCGTGCCACCTGAACCGTGGCGACGAGGCTCACGACGACGAGCAGGAGCAGCGGGACGAGCGCGACGGCGGCCGCGGCCCGGAGCGCCTCCGTGGTCCGGGCGGCGGTGTCGGCAAGGGTCCCCGCCAGCGTGAGGCCGCGCGGGGCGACCTCGTCGTCGTCGCCGACCCCGGAGTCGAGGTCTTCCGCCAGACCGGCGAGCGTGTCGAGGTCGCCCAGGGTGACCCGCTCCACGTCCGGGACGACGGTCCACCGGGCGAAGGGGTCGGTGTCGAGGGCGCCGACCGTGGCGGCGGTGGTGACCACGGGGCCCAGCGCCCCACTGTCGCCGCCCGCAAGGACCAGCGGGTCGCCAAACCACCGCGGGTCCCCGGGGTCGGTCACGCGCCAGGTCCCGCGCACGGTCACGGTGGTGCCCGAGCCCGGGTCGTCGACGTCGGCCCCCAGCCGGAGCGTGTCGCCGACCGCCAGACCGGCGGCCGCAGCGGCGTCCGCCTGGACGGCGGCCTCGCCGTCGGCCGCGGGCCACGTGCCGTCGACGAGCGCCATGCCGTCGGCGGGCGCCATGCCATCGGCGGGCGCCCCGCCGGACGGGGCCTCGCGGCTCGCTGCGGGCAGGCTCTCCACGACCCAGCGCCCCAGGTCGCCGCCGTCACCGGCGGCGCGCAGCGGCTCGGTCCGGACGTCATGGATCAGGGCGTACGCGGTACCTCCCAGCGCCTCCTCGACGGCGTCCCGGACGCGCGCGTCCTGCAGCGCCGCCCCGGCGTCGTCGTCGGCCAGACGGGTGCTCATGAGCAGCGCACGGCCGGACGGGCCGGCCGCCTCCAGCCCGGCCCGGGCGCCGTCGGCCGCCGAGGCCTGCACGTAGCCGAGCGTGACGCCCGTCGTGCCCGCGACCGCCGCCACGAGCAGCCAGACCAGGGCGAGCAGGCCTCGCTGAGCCGCCGACCTGCGGGCCAGCAGCGATGCTCGGCTCACGGCGTCCCCTTCCTGCTCGTCCGTCCGCATGTGCCCGACGCCGGTGGCTCGCCCCGGTACGGGAGGTGAACCACCGGCGTCGTGCACCGTGGTGAGGGCTGTGCTGGGTTACCCGCTACTGACCGCCGTACAGGCCGCCCGGGGTCGGACCGTTGTTGCCCTGCCCGCGGAGCGTCGGACGCTCGTAGTCGTCCTCGACCTGCAGCTCGGCGACGTCGTCGCCCAGCTCGCGGAGCAGCGCGTGGCGCGCCTCGCGGCGGCGACGCTGCTCCAGCGGCTCGGGCACCGGCGCAGCGGCGAGCAGACGCCGCGTGTACTCCTCCCGCGGCTCGTGCAGCACGTCCTCGCGCAGGCCCTGCTCCACGATCTCGCCGTTCTGCAGCACCACGACGCGGTGCGCGAGCATGTCGATCACCGCGAGGTCGTGGCTCACGAACAGGCAGGCGAACTTGTAGCGCTCCTGCAGCGAGGTGAACATGGCGAGCACCGAGGCCTGCACCGACACGTCGAGCGCGGACGTCGGCTCGTCGGCGACGAGGAGCTCCGGCTCGAGCGTGAGGGCGCGTGCCACGCTCACGCGCTGGCGCTGCCCGCCCGACAGCTCGTGGGGGTAGCGGTTGTAGAAGCTGCGGGGCAGCTCGACCGCGTCCAGGAGCTCGAGCACGCGGCGGCGGCGCGAGCGGTCGTCGCCGATCTTGTGCACCTCGAGCGGCTCGGCGATGACCGAGCCGATCGGGAAGCGCGGGTTCATGGACGCCGCCGGGTCCTGAAACACCACGCCGATGCGCTTGCGCAGCGCCTTGAGCTGCTTGCCCTTGAGCTGCGTGATGTCGTGACCCATGATCGACACCGCACCGGAGTGCGCCGGGATGAGACCCAGCGCGCACTTGCCGATCGTCGACTTGCCGGAGCCCGACTCGCCCACGAGGCCCACGATCTCGCCGGGCATCACCTTGAACGACACGTCGTCGACAGCACGGAACGGCGGCTTGCCCAGGCGGTGGTACTCGATGACGAGGTTGCGCAGGTCGAGCGTCGGCGCCTCCTCGGAGACGTCCACGGTGAGCGGCGCCGCGGAGTTCACGCCAAGGCGCGGCACCGCGGACAGCAGCTTCTTCGTGTAATCGTGGCGCGGGTGGTTGAGCACCTGGTCCGCGGTGCCGGTCTCCACGATGTCGCCCTGGAGCATCACCGCGACCCGGTCCGCCATGTCGGCGACCACGCCCATGTTGTGGGTGATGAGGAGGATGCCCGTGTTGAGCTTCTCCTTCAGGGACCGCAGCAGGTCCAGGATGTCGGCCTGGACCGTGACGTCGAGGGCCGTGGTCGGCTCGTCGGCGATGATGACCTTGGGGTCGCAGGCGATCGCCATGGCGATGACCACGCGCTGGCGCTGGCCACCCGACAGCTCGTGCGGGTACTGCTTGAGGCGGCGTTCGGGTTCCGGGATCCCGACCATGCGGAGCAGCTCCGCGGCGCGCGCCTCGGCCTGCTTGCCGTAGGCGATGCCGTGCAGCTGCAGACCCTCGGTGAGCTGGTCACCGATCGTCAGGACCGGGTTCAGCGCGGTCATCGGCTCCTGGAAGACCATGGCCACGTCGTTGCCGCGCATCTCGCGCAGGCCCCGGCTGTCCAGCCGGCCGACGATCTTGTTGCCGACCCGGATGGTGCCCCCGACCCGGGCGTTCCCGGGGAGCAGGCCGAGGGCGGTCATCGACGTGACCGACTTGCCGGAGCCCGACTCGCCGACGAGGGCGACGACCTCGCCGGGACGGACGTCGAGCGAGATGCCCTTGACCGCGTGCACGTCACCGAAGTCGGTGCCGAACGTGACCGTGAGGTCCTCGAAGGAGAGGACGGCGTCGCCGGGGGCCGCCTGGGCGCCCGGGGAGGTGATGTCGAGAGTGGTCATCTCAGTCCTTGTTCCGGGTCTGGCGGGGGTCGAACGCGTCACGGAGGCCGTCGCCGATGAAGTTCACGCAGAGGGCGATGGTCAGGATGAGCAGACCCGGCCACCAGAACAGCCAGGGACGGGTGGAGAAGGCGTTCTGGTTGAGCGAGATCAGCAGGCCGAGCGACGTGTCCGGCGGGCGCACTCCGTACCCGAGGAACGACAGCGACGTCTCGAGCAGGATCGCCGTCGAGATCGTCAGCGTCGCGTTGACGATGATGACGCCCACCGAGTTCGGCAGGATGTGCTTGACGATGATCCGCCAGGGGCTCGTGCCGACCGCCTGTGCGGCCATGACGAACTCGCGCTCACGCAGTGACAGGACCTCGCCTCGCACCAGGCGGGCGAGGCCCGTCCAGGTGACGAGGCCGAGCATGAGCGACAGACCCCAGATGCCCCACTCGGACGCGGTGCGGCCGAGCACCGCCGCGAGGACGAGCAGCGGGATGACGATGAAGACGTCGGTCAGACGCATGAGGATCGAGTCGAGCCAGCCCCGGTAGTAGCCGGCGATCGCGCCGATCGCGGTGCCGATGACGGTGGACACGACGCCGATGACCAGCGCGATGACGATGGAGCGCTGGGTGCCGCGCATCGTCATGGCGAAGAAGTCCTTGCCGATGGCGTCCTGACCGAACGGGTGCGTCCACGTGGGGGAACCCGTGCCGATCTTGTCGAACGTGGCCAGGTACGACTTGTCCCACCAGCCCGGGATCGGCCCCATGCCGATCGACGAGAAGGCCAGGACGATCACCACGCCCAGGATGGCGATAGAGATCATCGCGGCCCGGTGGCGGACGAACCGGCGCCAGACGAGCTGTCCCTGGCTGTAGGACGCGTCCTCGCCCGGCTGAGGCCCGGCCGGCAGTACGCCGGCGCCCATGCCGGCCTCGACGTCGACACCCGTCACGGACGGCGTCGGCTGGTAGTCCTCCCCGCGGGGAGCGGTGTTCCTGATGTCACTCATCTCGGTCTCCGGCAGGTGCGAGTGCGCGGGTCGCGCGCAGTGTGGTGGCGAACGTGGCGTGCACCGGGATCACCGCCGGATCCGGGGGTCGAGGAACGCGTACGCGATGTCGGCGAGAAGGTTCATCGCGACTGCGGCCACGCCGGTCACCAGGAAGAAGGCCATGACAGGTCCAGGGTCGACCGCTTCGAGGCCCTGCTGGAAGAGCTGCCCCATGCCCTTCCAGCCGAAGACGCGCTCCGTGATGACTGCGCCGCCGATCAGGCCGGCGAAGTCGAACGCCACGATCGTCGTGATCGGGATGAGCGCGTTGCGGAACGCGTGCTTGACGATGACCTCGCGCTCCGACAGGCCCTTCGAGCGCGCGGTGCGCACGTAGTCCTGGCTCATGACCTCGAGCATCGAGGCGCGGGTGTACCGGCTGTGGCCGGCGATCGAGACGAGCGCGAGCAGCAAGGTCGGGAGGAGGAGCTGGGCGCCCTTGTCCAGCATCGACTCCCAGAACCCGCCACTGAACTGCGGCGTCTCCGCACCGATCGTGGAGATCGGGCGCGACTTCAGGCCGAGGAAGCTCGCCCAGTGGCCGACGAGCTGGTCGGCGACGACGAGGAGGCTCGTGATGACGCCTGTGATCGTCGTGACCGTCATCGACTCGCGCTTGGCGTAGTCGCCCCACAGGTAGCCGACGGCCACCGAGACCACGATCGTCAGCACGAACAGGCCGGCCATCACGATCCAGGTGGGCTCCGTCAGCACGCCGCTGTACGCGAAGGCGAGGTAGGCCACCGTGCCGACCACCGCGGTGGTGAGGGCGGCGTACAGAACACGGCGGTTCTTCAGGCCGGTGACCAGGGCCGTCGTGAGCACACCGGCTGCGGCCGCGACGAGCAGCACCATGACCGGGCCGAAGACCGGGTTGCGGTACCAGTCGACGGCGTTGAAGACGAACATGATGGCGGCGACGAAGACGAACGAGGCCGAGGCTGTGATCAGCCGCCGCCTGTTGGAGCCGCCGAGGATGCCCTGCAGCAGGGCCGCGACCACCACCGCGATGACCACGATCGTCAGCGGCGCGTACTGCCCCTCCGCGATCCAGTTGTTGTAGCGGATCGCGCCGAACTCCTTGAGCAGCACCGCGGCCCAGAAGACCGGGAGGGCGAAGAAGAGGAAGGCGCCGAACGTCACCGAGTAGTCGAAGCCCGAGTACTGGCGGATGGCCGTCAGGATGCCCAGGCCGATGCCGACGACGATCGCGAGCAGCGTGGCCAGCGTGACGAGGCGGAGCGTCGAGCCGGCCGCCTGCGAGGTGAGCGCCAGGACGTTGCTGCCGTTGACCGTGGTGCCGAGGTCGCACTGGCCGGTGAAGCAGCCGAGGACACCCTGCAGCCAGTTCCAGTAGCGCACGGGGGCCGGGTCGTCGAGGCCCATCGAGAGGATGCGCGCGCGCATCATTGCGGCGGCGCGCGGGTCGGGGTTCTCCCGGAGGTCTCGGAGCGGGTCACCGGAGTTGATGGTGAGCAGGAACATGAGCACCGACGCAAAGAAGAGCACCAGTACGGATGCTCCTGTTCGGCGGAGTATGAACTTCAGCACGGGAAAGGCCCTTCAAGGCGGGCGCCGGATCACGGCGTCTGCGGCAGTGGGATCGGCTAGAAACTGTACGGCACGACGATGACGCCAGAGGCCACCTCATTGTGGCGGTGAGAAATACCACGGCCCCCTGGCCGTTCGCTGACAAGGGTTCCGGTAGACGACACTGTGGGGCAGGAAGCTTACGCTCCCTGCCCCACAGGCAACGGGTGTCGGTGGGTCACCGATCGGGTGACCCCGGGAGTCCCGGGGTCACCCGAGGGTCAGAGGCTCAAGAAGCCCGCGACCACTGCTCGGCGTTCCACGGAAGACCGTTCTGAGCAACGGTCTGGCGGATGTTCTGCAGGTCGGAGTTGTACGCAGCGATACCCGGGTGAGCGAAGACCGGAAGGTTGAACAGGTCCTTCCAGAGCTCCGTCTCGATGATCTTCTGCTGCTCCAGGTGGACGGCCGGGTCGGCCGAGTCGGCGAGGGCGGTCCACGCCGCGGTCACGGGCTCGGACTCGTACTTGCCGTAGTTCTGACCGCCACCGGTGCTGTAGATCGACTGGCCCGAGGCGACCAGGCCGGAACCGGCCCAGGCGAAGAGGGCGATGTCGTAGTCACCGGCGTCGAGCTCGGTGTCGAAGAACGCCTCCGAGCCACCGTCGATGATGTTGAAGCCGGCCTCGTCGCAGCTGGCCTTGATGAGAGCGACCTCCTGCGAGCGACGCTCGTTCGGGGCGTTGTACGAGATCTCGACGTCGATCGGCGTGGCCACACCGGACTCGGCGATCTTGGCCTTCGAGGCCTCGATGTCCACCTCGTCCCAGCTGCCGTCGTACGAGACCTCGGTCACCTCGGCGTAGGCGTCCTGGAACGGGAAGACCTCACGGGCGTTCATGACGACCGCGTCCGGGTTGAGCGGCTTGATCAGGTCGTCCACGATCTTCTGACGCGGGGCGCACAGGGCGAACGCCTCACGCAGGACCAGGCCACCGGCGTCGTTCGCGAACGGACGGCCCGAGGCGAAGTTGAAGTCCAGGTGCTCCCACGTGAACTCCTGGCCCGTGGAGATCGTCACCGAGTCGCCGAGCTGCTCGAGCTGGGCGACGGTGTCGACCGTGGCCTGCGGCTCGATCGCGTCGAGGTCACCGTTCGAGAGCGCCTGGACGTGCGTCTCGGGAGCGGCGAAGCGGAACGTGAGCTCCTTGGTCGCCGGCGCCGGACCCCAGTAGTTCTCGTTGGCGGTCAGGGTGACGGCCTGACCAGCGGTCCAGCCACCCTCCTTGATGATGTACGGACCCGAAGAGGGAACCTCGGAGGCGTCGGGCAGCTGGCCCGGCGTCTCGTAGACCCAGCCGGTGTTCCACCACTCGGCGGCCGCGGTCAGGACGGCGACGTCGCCGTTGAGGATCGCGTCGACCAGGCCCTGGACGTCGGTGCCGGCCTTCTCGGCGACGACGTGCGCGGGCATCGAGTCGGAGACCTGAGCCTCCCAGTCGGCGTAGACCTTGTCATAGTTGTACGTGAGGGTCTTGCCACCGACCTCGCCCTCCGGCGGGCTGGACACGTAGGTACCGAAGGTCAGGCCACCGACGTAGTCGAAGAGCGGCGTCTCAGAGCCGTCGACCGTCTTGGTGCCCTGGTCGGTGTAGACCTGGGTCGCCCAGTCGAGGAGGTAGTCCTCGTAGGCGACCGGCTCACCGTCGGACCAGGTCGCGTCGTCGTTGATCGTGTACTCGACGACCAGGGGGTCCTCGGACGTCGCCTCGTACGAGCCGAAGTTCTCGTCGTGGCAGATCGTGCCGTCAGACCCGAAGTAGTAGAAGCCGCTGAACAGCTGCGTGTCCACGACGGCGTTGTACGTCGAGTTCGTGGCCGAGGTGTCGTTGTTGTACGCGTTCCACTCGTCCTCGCCGATCGAGTACTTGATCTCGCCGTCGGCGGTCTCGACCTCACCGAGGTCGGCCTTGCAGCCGTCCGTCGGCTCGACGGCGGTTGCCTCGGGAGTCGCGTCCTCGCCCGTCTCAGCACCGGGGGTGCTGCACGCGCTGAACAGCAGTGCACCGGTGGCCGCCATCGCGATGGCGGCGCCTGCACGCCTGATCTTCAATGTTCCTCCTCAGGAGTATGACGTCACCCGGGCCTGGGCCGACCCCCTGGGGGATGCTCTGGCCTGGCACCCGAAGCGCCGTCATGGTTTCGACTCACGCTACCCACGGCGGGGGGTGCTTTAGGCCGTTTCGCCCAGGAGAGAACGCGATCGTTACCGACTTGATATTGGCTCGTAGTCAACTTGTCGACTGCCCGGACTGGGCGAAACACGCGGGAAACACACCGGTGTGTCGGGATCCTTGTAGGACATCTTCCCGCGTTCCGGTCGCCCGGGGGCCCAGATCACGAGACCCACGGACCCGGTCACCTTGCCTTCTCGCGGCACCCTCTTTTGGTTCACCTGTGGGCGACCACGACCAGCTCTCCGTCGCCCCGCCCGACCGGCTCGCGGTGCCAGCCGCCGAAGACGTGGTCCACCGTGAAGCCCTCGCGCCGCAGGTCGCCACGGAGGCGGTCCTCGTCGCGGAACGCCAGCTCGCCCGTCTGCACGTCGTGCGTCCCGTCCGGCAGCACGGCGTGCTCGTCGAGCGTCACGACGCCGTCGGTCACCGCCGTGACCTCGTACCAGCCCTCGACCCGGGTGCCGTCGTCCAGCTCCGTCATCCCGTGCGACTCCTGCGGGTTCCAGCGCTCCCACGCGCGCGCCGCGGGGTCGCGCGAGTCGAAGGCGAGCCGCCCGCCCGGCACGAGGACGCGATGCAGGTCGGCGAGCGTCCGTCGCCACTCCCCCGGGTCCGCGATCGCCTGGACCACGTGGGCGGTCATGAGCACCAGGTCGAAGCGGGCGCCGGAGTCGAGGGCCGACGACGTGCCCAGCACCCAGTCGACGTCCTCCGCGTGCGGCTTCAGCCGCGCAGCGGTCACCGCCCCCTCGTCCGGGTCGACGCCCATGACGATGTGCCCGGCCGCCGCGAGCGCCGTCGTCAGCCGGCCCGTCCCGCAGCCCAGGTCCAGCACGCGGCTCACCGGGTGCTCGTTCGCGAGCGCGAGGAAGAAGTCGTCGTCCTCGGCCCACACGTTCTCGGCGTCGTACAGAGTTGCGCGGAGGTCATCCGTCAGCGGGGTCATGCCCCGAGCCTAGGAACGGCCCGCCCCCGCGGCGACCCGATACCCCGCGCCGGCGGCGACCCGACATCGACGTGGTCGAGCAGCGCGGCGATCGGTCGCGGGACGCGGTCCGCGGGCAGCGCCGCGGCCAGCGCGCCGTCGAGCCGCGCCTTGCGGCCCGAGGTCGTGCCGATGAAGCGGTGCAGCTGTGCCGCCACGGGCCGTCCGCGGTGGAACGGCTGGACCTGGAACGTGCGGAACAGGCCGAGCTCGCCCTGCTCGGCGACGACGGCGAGCGCCGCCGCGGCGCCGAGCGCCCGCAGCAGCTCGTCCTCGAGGTCCTTGACGCACGCGAAGAAGCCGAGCGCCTCGAGCGCCTCGCGGGACTCCGCCGCCCCCAGACCGGCCCGGCGGACCGCGCCGCGCACGTAGCGCTCCTCGGCGGCGTCGAACAGGCCCGCGACGACGACGCCCGGGTCGGCCAGCGCGGCGGTCAGGTGACGGCCGACGTTCGTCGCGCCGCCCATCGCGACCACCGCGACGCCCTCCGCCGTCAGGTCGCGACCTCGGGCGACCGCGACGGCGAGGACCGCGGCGCGGTCGCTCGTCCCCTCGACGAGGAGGACCGTGCGGGGCGCGCCGACGGCTGTCATGGGTCCATCCTGCCCGTCAGGCCGGGCCCGACCAGCCCCAGCGCGGCAGCGGGAGCCCGTCCGGGACGTCGGCCGGGGCCGCGTACTCGTGGTTGACCGCCTCGGTCGCCCACGTGAACCAGGCGGCGAGGCTGTCACGGAGGCGGTCGTCGGCGGGCAGTCCGGCGTCGTCCATCGCGAGGACGAAGCACGCGACGGCGCGGGCGTCCATCTCGTCGTGGGGGCCGTTCCCGGAGTGCATCCGCACGACGGCGTCGTGCCGGACGGCCGGCGCCGCGGGCCCGCCGAGCTGCTCCGCCCAGTAGGCGGCCAGGCGTTCGGTGTGCTGCGGGTGCACAGGCCGGTGGAACGCGTGTCTGACGACCGGGTCGGCCAGGACCCGCGCGTGCCACGCCCGGGCGAGGGCCAGGACCGCCGGCTCGCCGCCCATGGCCTCGTACACCGTGTCCGCCATGGACCCACCGTGGCATGGCGACGGGTGCCGCACCAGCGGTCCGACCATCAGATCACCTGAAGATTACACTCGGAGCGGAGGTCTGCCCCGACATGCAAGGACCGGCGCCCTGATGCGGACATACTGGCCTTCCCCCGACCGAAGGACGTTCATGCCGACCCACGACGAGGCGACCTTCCTGTATCTCATCAAGCAGGTCGAGCTCGCCGCCCGCTCACACCTCGACGAGGCGGTCAGCGGGCATGGGCTGACGGCGTTGCAGTACACGGCCCTGACGGTGCTCGAGAGGCACCCGGGCATGACGTCGTCGGAGCTCGCGCGCAACTCCTTCGTGCGGCCGCAGACGATGGCGCAGATGATCACCTACCTCTTGCAGCGCGGCTTCGTGCGCCGCGGGCCGGACGAACGCTCGCGCCGTCAGCTGCTGATCTTCCTCACGGACGAGGGGCAGGCCGTGCTGGACACGCTGCGCGAGCCCGTGCGCGACATCGAGAAGACCATGCTGTCCGGCCTGACCGAGGATGACGTCCGGCACCTCGACGCCTCCCTGCGGGCCTGCCGGGTCGCGCTCGGCGGCGGAGCGGCGCACTGACGCACAGCCGTCCGGCGTTCCTGCCGACATAGACCTCATGCCGAAGGCCGCTCACTGTGCGTTGCCGATGTCAACACACGGTGAGCGGCCTTCGGCAGGTTCTGCTTCGGCACGCTCGGGCCCGGGGCTCAGTGAACGATGACCGGCTTGACGGTGGTGCCGTGGTGCATGTCGGCGAAGGCCTCGTCGAGCTGGTCGAGCTTGTACTGCTTGATCAAGCGGCCGAGCGGGAGCCGGCCGGCGGCGACGAGGTCGACGAGCTGCGGGATGAGGACCTTCGGGTCGGCGTCGCCCATCGTCACGCCGCTGACCGACTTCCCGGGCAGGATGCCCTGGAAGTCCACGGGGATCTCGGTCCCGGGCGGCGGAGCACCGCAGGTGACCAGGTGGCCCCGCGCGCCAAGGGCGTCGACCGCGGACCGCGCCACGGCCGGCACTCCCGTGGTGTCGAAGGCGTGGGTCAGACCGGCGCCGGCGGTGATCTGGGCGATGCGGGCGACGACGTCCTCCTCCCGGCCGTTGATCGTGTGGGTGGCTCCTAGCTCGATCGCGAGCTCGAGCCGTTCCGGCACGACGTCGACGGCGATGAGCACCGCGGGCTCGCGCAACGCGGCGGCCACCACACCCGACAGCCCGACCGCCCCGGTCCCGAACACCGCGACCCGGCCGCCCGGCTGCACGTCGAGCGCGTTCCACACCGACCCGAAACCCGTCATCACGCCGCACCCGAGCGGGGCGAGGCCGGCAAGATCGACGTCAGGACCGACGACGACGACGTTGCGCTCCTCGGCGATGGCGTGCTGGGCGAAGGACGACTGCGCGAAGAAGTGCCCGCCGATGGGCGCGCCGTCGAGCGAGAGCGTCGGTGTCCCGTCCTCGCGCGCCCCGGCGAAGAGGTTCCGAGGCAACCAGGTGGTGCAGTAGGCCGGGTGACCGTCCTGGCACGACGGGCAGGCGCCGCAGGACGTGTAGCTCAGGACCACGTTGTCGCCCGGAGCGATCGTCGTGACCGCCGACCCCACCTGCTGCACCACTCCGGCGCCTTCGTGACCGATGACCCCGGGCAACGGGAACGGGATGCCGCCGGCCCACACACCGAGGTCGGTGTGACACACGCCGGTGGCGACCATCCGCACGAGGACCTCGTGCTCCCGCAGGTCGGCGAGCTCGACGTCCTGCACGGTGAACGACGTCTGCGGCGCCGACAGGACGGCAGCCCTGGTGGCGATGCTCATGCCTGCTCCTCCCCGAGGTCGATAACGATGGACTTGGTGCGCTGGTAGGACGCCAGCGCCTCAGGGCCGTACTCCCGGCCCCACCCCGACGCCTTGACCCCGCCGAACGGCACGGAGGGGTCGAGCACGGCCCAGCCGTTGACCCAGCAGATCCCGGCGTCGAGACGCTTGGCCACGCGGTGGATGCGCGCGATGTTCGAGGTCTGGATGCCGGAGGCGAGGCCGTACGCCGTTCCGTTGGCCATCGAGATGGCCTCCTCCTCGGTGTCGAAAGGCTGGACGGTCAGGACCGGCCCGAACACCTCCTCGCGGACGCACTCCGCGTCCGACGACAAGCCGGCCAGGACCGTGGGCCGGTAGTAGAACCCGCCGCCCATGTCGACCTGCTCGCCGCCGCACACCACCTGCGCGCCGTCCCTGCGCGCGGACTCGACCATGGCCGTGACCTTGTCGAGCTGGTTCTGGCTGGCGAGCGGCCCGACGACCGTGGCCTCGTCGGTGATGTCACCGAACGGCACACCCGGGACCGCCTGGCTCAGGATGCCCAGCACGGTGTCGTAGATCGGCCGCTCGACGAGCAGGCGGGGTCCGGCCATGCAGAACTGGCCGGCGTTGAAGACGAAGGCGCCGATCACGGTGCCGATCGCCTTGTCGAGGTCGGCGTCGGCGAACAGGATGTTGGCCGCGTTGCCGCCGAGCTCCGCGGTGAACGGCTTCAGGGTGCGCGACGCGAGCGCCGCAGCGTGCGCTCCCACCTCCGTCGACCCGGTGAACGCCACCTTGTCGACCTGCGGGTGGCCGACGAGGTGGTCTCCCAGGCTCGCGCCGGAGCCCGTGATGACGTTGAAGACGCCGTCCGGGACGCCGGCGTCCTTGAGCACCTGGGCCATGAACAAGGCGCTGAGCGGCGTGTCGCTGGCGGGCTTGTGCACGACCGAGTTCCCGGCGACGAGCGCCGGAGCGATCTTGGTGGACGACAGGATCAGCGGGAAGTTGAAGGGCGTGATCGCGGCGACGACGCCGATCGGCTCCTTGCGGATGTACGCGTGGGCGTTGGCGGGGATCTCCCGGACCGAGCCGTCGAGGTGCTGGCCGAGGCTCGCCGCGTACTCGAACTGCAGGATGGCGTGCTCGACGTCGACGATCCGCGCGAACGTGATCGGCTTGCCGGCGTCGTGGCTCTCGAGCTGCGCGAGCTCCTCACGACGCTCGCGAAGGATCTCGACGGCCTTCAGCAGCACGCGCGACCGCTCACGGCCGCTCAGGCGGGACCAGACGCCGGAGTCGAAGGACTCACGGGCGGCGCCGACGGCCGCATCGACGTCGGCCGTCGTCGCCCAGGCCACCGAGGAGATCACCTTGCCGGTCGCGGGGCTGATCACGTCGCGTCGGCCGCCGTCGGCCGCCTCGCGCCACTCGCCACCGATGAACAGCCGTCCCGGGGGGAAGTGGACGCCGCTGGAGACAGCCGCAGGTGTGTCGGTGATGGTCATGACCGTCCTCTCATCGTCGAGAAACGCCCAGGCGCCGGCCGGACAGCGAGCGGCGGTACCGGCGGCGACCTTCAGGCTTCCTGATGATTAACGCACATCGTTGCCCGTTCCGCCAGCCCCTGCCCGAGACGACAACGCCCGCCAGCAACACGACACCACATCTGGTGTTGCTATGACACCATGAATGGTGTCATGATGGCGTCATGGACCTCACGCGTTACGTCGACGACCTCCAGGACCGCCTGGCCACCGCGGCCGACGCCGGGGGCGAGGACGCCCGGCAGCTCGCCCAGCGCCTGACCGCGCCGCTCGACGCCGCAGTCCGCCTCGTCCTGCTCGACGCGCTCTCCGCCGCGGCCGGCGAGATCTCCGCCGAGCTCGCACCCGGCTCGGTCGACGTGCGCCTGCGCGGCGGCGACCCCGAGTTCGTCGTCGACGCACCCACCGCCCGTGCCGAGCCGGCCCCGGCCGCCCCAACCGCGCCCTCGCTTCCCGGCGGACCGCCGCCCCTGCCGACCCTGCCGAACGCCGACGCCGACGCGGGCACCGCCACCCGCACGACGCTGCGCCTGCCCGACCACCTCAAGGCGCAGGTCGAGGTCGCCGCCGCCCGCGACGGCATCTCGGTCAACACCTGGCTCGTGCGCGCGGTCGCCGCCGCGCTCGAGCAGCCCACCCGCCAGGGCGCCCCGCAGGCCCGCCCTGAGCAGCGAAGCTCCAACCGTCTCACCGGCTGGGTGCGCTGAGGCGCCCGCCCCACGCCGACACCATTCCGACACCACTCTGGAGACCCCCATGCCCACCTTCCCCGCCCCCACGCCCGTCCCGGTCGTCGTGGACGTGCCCTTCGGCAACCTGCACGTCGTCGCCGGGGAACGGGACGACGTCGTCGTCACCGTTCTGCCCGCTGACCCGACCAAGTCGGGCTCCGTGCGCGCCGCCGAGGAGACGCGCGTCGAACGTGACGGTGACGCCATCACCATCGTCTACCCGGCCGCCTGGAAGCAGTACGTCCTGCCCTTCGCGGCGGGCGGCGCGAAGGTCACCATCGAGCTGCCCGCCGGCTCGGACCTCAGCGGCAAGGCCGGCTCGCTGTATGCGGAGGGCAGGCTCGGCGCCGTCGACCTCACCCTCAACGGCGGCGACGCCCGGGTCGACGAGGCCGCCCGCCTCGACCTCAAGGTCTCGGCCGGGTCCGTCATCGTCGGCCGGGCTACAGGCCCCACGAACGTCAAGGCGAGCGCCGGCTCCGTGCGGATCACCGAGTTCGCCGGCGAGGGCACCGTCCGCGCCAGCAACGGGACCACCACCGTCGGATCCGTCACCGGGTCGCTGGACGTCGTCGGGGCGCACGCCGACATCGCGGTGGGTCGCGTGCGCGGCACCCTCACCGCCAGGTCCGCCCATGCCGGCATTCGCGTGGACCGCGTCGAGTCCGGCAGCGTCACGCTCACCTCGTCCTACGGCTCGATCGAGGTCGACGTGCCCGAGGGCACCGCCGCCTGGCTCGACGTCGCCTCCCAGCACGGCACCGTCCGCAACCAGCTCACCCCCACCGCGGGCCCCGTCGACGACGAGGCCACCGCCGAGATCCACGCCAGCACCGGCTGGGGCGACATCATCATCCGCCGCCCCTGAATCGAACGACCGAGAGGAGCACCACCATGACCAGCAATCTCGCCGTCGACGTCCGCGGCCTGCGCAAGTCCTACGGTGACCTGACCGTGCTCGACGGCGTCGACCTCGCCGTCGAGGCCGGCACCGTCACCGCCCTGCTCGGCCCCAACGGCGCAGGCAAGACCACCGCCGTGGGCGTCCTGTCCACGCTGCTCAAGGCCGACGCCGGCACGGTCCGCGTCGCCGGGCACGACGTCGTCGCGCAACCCGAGGCGGTGCGCGCCTCCATCGGCGTCACCGGCCAGATGTCCGCCGTCGACGACCTGCTCACCGGCGTCGAGAACCTACGGCTCATGGCCTCGCTGCACCACCTGGGCCGCCACGACGGGCGTGAGCGCGCCGACGCGCTGCTGGCGCAGTTCGGCCTCACCGACGCCGCCCGCAAGCCGGTGTCCACCTGGTCGGGCGGCATGCGCCGCAAGCTCGACCTGGCGATGACGCTCGTCGGCGCCCCCGCCGTCGTCTTCCTGGACGAGCCGACCACGGGCCTGGACCCGCGCAGCCGCCGCACCCTGTGGGACGAGGTGCGCGCCCTCGTGGCGGCCGGCACCACGATCCTGCTCACCACGCAGTACCTCGAGGAGGCCGACCAGCTCGCCGACCGCGTCGCGGTGCTCGACGGCGGCCGGATCGTCGCCGAGGGCACCCCCGCCGAGCTCAAGTCCACGCACGACGCAGGCTCGCTCGACGACGTGTTCCTGCGCCTCACCGAGCCCACCCCTGAGCCCTCCGCCGACCCGACCACGAAGGAGGTGGCCCGATGACCACCGTGACGATCGCCACCACCACCGCCGGCGCCCGCCCGCTGGCCGACACCCTCACGATGCTGCGCCGCAACCTGCTGCGCGCCGTGCGCTACCCGGGGCTGACCAGCTTCACCATCGCGATCCCCGTCATCCTGCTGCTGCTGTTCGTCTTCGTCTTCGGCGGGGCGTTCGGCGCGGGTGTGATGCCGGGCGTCGCCCCTGGCGCGGACGGGCGGGCCGCCTACCTCGACTACATCACCCCGGCCATCCTGCTCTTCGCCGTCGTCGGCGCGGCGCAGAGCGTGGCGATCACCGCCGCGATGGACGCCACCAGCGGCATCATGGCCCGCTTCAAGACGATGGCCATCTCCTCCGGCTCGGTGCTGGGCGGGCCCGTGCTCGGCACGGTGGTCCAGGGGCTCGTCGCCGTCGCGGTGGTGCTCGGGCTGGCGGTGGCGCTCGGCTACCGGCCGCACGCCGGGGGGCTGGGCTGGTTGGCACTGGCCGGGCTGCTCGCCCTGGTGACGTTCGCACTGAGCTGGCTGTGCGTGGCGATGGGTCTTTCGGCGCCGTCCGTGGAGACGGCGTCGAACACCCCGATGATCCTCACGGCGCTGCCCTTCCTCGGCAGCGGCTTCGTGCCGGTGGAGACAATGCCGGCGGGCGTGCGCTGGTTCGCCGAGTACCAGCCACTCACCCCGATCATCGAGACCACGAGGGCCCTGCTCGCGGGCACGCCCCTGAACACCTCGACGACGCTCCAGGCCCTCGCGTGGTCCGTGCTGATCGCGGCCCTCGGCTACGCCTGGTCCCGCGCCCTCTACCGCCGCGAGCGCCGCTGACCCCGCGCTCACCGCCCTGGCGCCCTGGCCGCCCCGCAACCCCGGGGGCGGCCAGCGTGCGTCAGCGCCCGCACATGGACCCGAGGATCTGACGTCCGTATCGTTCGGATCGTGGACACTGACGTGCGCGCGGCGGTGGTCAAGTCGCACCTGCACGCCCTGCCGCCCGACGTCCTCGACGGGCTCCTGGCCGGCGCGGTCCGTGCCAGGACCCCTGCCGGTTCGGTCACCCACCGGGAAGGCGAGCACGCTCCGCACCTCGAGCTGGTAGTCGCTGGTGTCGTACGGGTCTTCGTCACCGCCCCTGACGGGCGCACGATGACCGTCCGTTACTGCAGGCCCGGCGCCCTCCTGGGTGTTGTGTCACTGTTCGCGGATCGCTTCACGATGCCGGCGACGGCGCAGGCACTGGTGGACGCCGAACTGCTGAGGATGTCTCCGACCATCGCTCGTCAGGCCGTCGCCAGGGACACCCGCGTCGCTGGTGCCTTCCTCCGCGAGCTCAGCGAGAGGGTCATGAGCTTCATCGACGAGATCCCTGGCAGCGCCTTCGCAACCGTGCGGCAGCGGGTGGCACGGCACCTGCTCGAGCTCGCTGCGCAGCGGGAACCGGGGCGTGACGGCGGAACCGAGATCGTCGTGACGGTCAGCCAGCACGAGCTGGCAGAGGCGGCGGGGACCGTGCGGGAGGTCGTGGTACGCGTGCTGCGGGAGCTCCGCCAGGAGGGCGTGCTACGGACCGAGCGCGATCGGATCGTGCTTCTCGACCCGGCCCGGCTTGTCCCTGGGCAGGGATGGAACCCAGGTTCCTGACAGCGGCGGCCCCCGGGGCAACACTCGAGACATGACCATCCTGACCAGGCGCGCTGAGCAGGTGCCCCCTGATCCGCTCACGGTCGACGAGCTCGCGAGGTCCCTTCGCGGTGAGCTCATCCGGCCCGGTGACCCGGGCTACGAGCGACACCGCAGGGTGTGGAACGGCTCCGTCGACAGGCACCCCGGGCTTGTCGCCCGCTGCGCCGGCGTCGCGGACGTGAGGTCCTCGATCCGGTTCGCCCGGGAGCATGGCCTGCTGGTCGCCGTGCGAGGCGGCGGGCACAGCTTCCCCGGTTACTCGGTGTGTGACGGCGGCATCGTGATCGACCTGTCCCTGATGAAGGGAATCCGGGTCGACCCCGACGCGCGTACCGCTCGGGTCCAGGCCGGCGTGCTGCTCGGCGAGCTCGACCGGGAGACTCAGGAGTTCGGCCTTGCGGTCACCGCCGGCATCGTCACCCACACCGGCGTCGCCGGCCTGACGCTGGGCGGTGGCCTCGGCTGGATCCAGCGCAAGTACGGGCTCACTATCGACAACCTGCTGTCGGTCGACCTCGTCACCGCCGACGGCGAGCTCGTGACCGCCAGCGAGACCCACAACACCGACCTCTTCTGGGGCGTGCGAGGAGGCGGTGGCAACTTCGGGATCGTGACCGAATTCGAGTTCCGGCTGAACCCGGTCGGACCCGAGGTCTTCGCGGGACCGGTCTTCTGGGCGATGGAGGATGCGCGAGAGGTGCTGCACTTCTACCGCGACTGGATCGCCGACTGCCCGGACGAGCTGACGACGATCGTCGTGCAGCGGCGTGCTCCGGCGCTTCCCGTCGTACCCGACGAGCTGGTCGGTCGGCACCTGATCGCCGTGGTGGTCTGTCACGTGGGCACGGTGGACGACGGCGAACGGGTCGTGCGCCCGCTGAAGTCGTTCGGCCAGCCTCTGCTCGACCTCTGCCGGCCCAAGCCGTACCTGGTCCACCAGTCGATGTTCGACGCCGGCTACCCGCACGGCTGGTGGTACTACGTCAGGGCCTGCGACGTCGCCGAGCTCACCGACGACGTGATCGACATCATGGTCGAGCACGGCCGTCGGATCGTGTCACCGATCACGACCCTCGGTCTGTGGCAGATGGGGGGAGCGGTCGCCCGCGTCGGCGAGAACGAGACCGCCTTCAACGGACGTGACGCGGGCTTCACGTTCAACATCAACGGGAACAGCTACACCGTGGACGGCTTCGACGCCGAACGTGAGTGGGCGCGCAGCTGCTGGTCGGCGCTCGAGCCGTACCACTCCGGCGTCTACGTCAACTTCCTGATGGACGAGGGCAAGGAGCGGGTTCGTCAGGCATACGGGCCGGCGAAGTACGACCGGCTCACGGCGCTCAAGCGCCGGTACGACCCCGACAACGTCTTCCGACTCAACCAGAACATCCCGCCAGCTCCCTGACGCACGACCTCGGGCCCCGCACCTCTCGTCCCCCGGCGCCGTCGGAAAACGCACCAGATCACACGTTGAAGCGGAACTCCACGACGTCGCCGTCCTTCATGACGTAGTCCTTGCCCTCGATGCGCGCCTTGCCCGCCGCCTTCACGGCAGCGACCGACCCGGCCGCGACGAGGTCCTCGAAGGAGATGACCTCGGCCTTGATGAAGCCGCGCTCGAAGTCGGTGTGGATCACGCCGGCGGCCTGCGGGGCGGTCCAGCCCTTGCGGATCGTCCAGGCGCGCGCCTCCTTCGGACCGGCCGTCAGGTACGTCTGCAGACCCAGCGTGTCGAAGCCGACGCGCGCGAGCTGGTCGAGACCCGCCTCCTCCTGACCGGAGTCGGCCAGCATCTCGGCGGCGTCCTCGGGGTCGAGCTCGACCAGCTCGGACTCGAACTTGGCGTCGAGGAAGATCGCCTCGGCCGGCGCGACCAGCTTGCGCAGCGCCTCCTGGCGCTCGGCGTCGGCGAGCCCGGCGTCGTCGGTGTTGAAGACGTAGATGAACGGCTTGGCCGTCATGAGCTGCAGGGACGCGATGTCGGCCAGGTCCAGGCCGGCCGGCGCGGCGCCCTGGTACAGCGTGATGCCCTGGTCCAGGATGTCGCGGGCCCGGGTGGCCGCGTCGAGGAGGGCGGCGTCGCCCTTCTTGATCTTGACCTCCTTCTCGAGGCGCGGCAGCGTCTTCTCGAGCGTCTGGAGGTCGGCGAGGATCAGCTCGGTCGAGATGGTCTCGATGTCGCCGTGGGCGTCCTGGGAACCCTCGATGCGCACGACGTCGGGGTCGTCGAACACTCGCGTCACCTGGCAGATCGCGTCCGCCTCCCGGATGTTCGCCAGGAACTTGTTGCCCAGGCCCTCGCCCTCGGACGCGCCCTTGACGATGCCCGCGATGTCGACGAACGACACCGTCGCCGGGAGGATCCGCTCGCTGCCGAAGATCTCGGCCAGCCTGCCGAGGCGCGGATCCGGCAGCGGGACGACGCCCACGTTGGGCTCGATCGTGGCGAACGGGTAGTTCGCCGCGAGCACCTGGTTGCGGGTCAGCGCGTTGAAAAGGGTGGACTTGCCGACGTTGGGCAGACCGACGATGCCGATAGTGAGAGCCACGTCGGGCAAGTCTACGTGGGTGGGACGACCCGGCCCGCCGGGCTGCCGTCACCCCTTCCGGGCCGGGCTGCCGTCACGGGAACGACAGGACCTGCTGCAGAAGCTCGGGCGCACGGCGGTCGTAGGTGCGCGCGCCGATCCGGATCCCGACGAGGAGCGTGGCGATGCCGACGGCCGGTCCCACCAGGAGCACCGCCCAGCCGAGCGCGATGTTCCCGGTCGCGACGGACCAGATCGTGAGCCCGACCGCCGGGACGGACAGGCCGGCGGTGATCAGGAGCGCGAGCAGCTGCGCGACCATGGTGGCCACAGCCGCGCCCTGCGGCTGCTTGAGCGGGCTCTCCCCTGGCTTCGGTACCGGGTAGAGGAAGCGGGACGAGATGGCCGAGGCCACGCCGAGGCTCAGCGGCAGCGTCCCGAGGCTCAGTCCGAGGAGCGCCGGCAGCATGTCAGGGCGTCCGGTCAGCACGACCGACAGCGCGACGAGCAGCACCACGAGCGGGACACCGAACAGGAGGACCGGCAGTGCGCGACCCCAGCGGTCCGTGCGTCCGTCGGTGCTGGTCGACACGTGCAGGGCGAACGCCGTGTAGTCGTAGGCGACGTCGTTGGAGACGGCGAACCCGAGCACCCACGCCACGACCGGCCCGACGATCAGCACGATCGGCACCCCTGAGGCGCCGCCCGAGACGTACAGGACGATCGGCAGGAGCGGGACGATCGCGAGCGACCCGGAGTATCGCGGGTCGCGCAGCCAGTACGTGGTGCAGCGCGCGGCGACGGCACCCAGGGGCGTGGCGGGGAACCGGCCGAACCAGCCCAGGCCCCTGGCCTCCGAGCCGCGCCCGCCACCGGCGGGGGTGACGAGGGAGCGGGCGAGGGCCCTGTCCCACACGAGCCAGAGGAGCGCGAGGCTCGCCAGCGCCACGGCGAGCCGGCCTGCGAAGGCGGCCCGGTCGCCGTCGTACAGCGTGGCCGGGAGCGACCAGGCCGCGCCGAAGGGCGTCCACGCGACGATCCCGGCGAGCTGCTCCGCGGCGCGGACCAAGCCCTCGCCGCCACCGACCGTGACGGTCACAGACGAGCCGTCGACCTCCTTCTCGGCAACGCCGAGCGCCTGCATCACCGACGAGATCGCCGGCCCGACGAGCACGACGGCGGCCAGCGCCACGATCGCGAGCACCTCGCGGTAGCGGCGCGACTCGAGCAGGGGCGCGAGCGCCGTGGTCACCGCCCGCGACCCGACCACGCACGTGGCCACGCCCAGGGCCGCCGAGAGGAGGGCGATCGGCAGCACGGCCGGCGCGCGCCACCAGGCCAGCGACGAGCCGAGGGCGGCGAGGACCGTCGCGATGCCCGGGACGGAGATGCACGCGGCCAGGGCGAGCCCGGTCAGAAGGGTGCGGCGCGGGATGGCGAACGTCACGAAGCGATGCGGGTCGAGCGTGGCGTCCACGCCGAACAGGAACACAGGGATCAGCCACCACCCGAGCACCGCGAGCGCCCCGCCGAGGGTGAGGACGAGACCCGCGGCCGCCGGGTCGTAGGCGCCCGTCGCGACGGCCGCGACGACGATCGTGGTGACGAGGCCCAGCGCGTACAGCGACGCGACGACGAGGCCGACGGTCTGCCACACGCTGCGGCGGAAGGTGTTGACGAGGAGGGTCAGCTTGAGGCGGACGAGCTGCGCAACCATCCCAGTCCCTCCCCCGTGCTGCGGCCGCCGACCAGGTCGACGAAGCGGTCTTCGAGGCTCTGCTCGCCGCGGACCTCGTCGATCGTGCCCGCGGCCAGGACCTGGCCCTCCGCGATGATCGCCACGTGGTCGCACATGCGCTGCACGAGATCCATGACGTGGCTCGACACGACGACGGTGCCGCCGCTCGCGACGTAGTCCGCGAGGATCTCGCGGATGTTCGCGGCCGACACCGGGTCGACCGCCTCGAAAGGCTCGTCGAGGACGAGAGTGCCCGGCGCGTGGATCAGCGCCGACGCCAGGGCGATCTTCTTCGTCATGCCCGCCGAGTAGTCGACGACGTACGTGTTCGCGTCCTTCGTCAGGTCGAACGCACGCAGCAGGTCCGCGGTGCGCGACGCGACGGTGTCGCGGTCCATGCCGCGCAGCAGGCCGGCGTAGGTGATGAGCTGCGTGCCGGTGAGGCGGTCGAAGAGCCGCACGCCGTCGGGCAGCACGCCCAGCCCTCGCTTCGCCTCGTCCGGCCGCTGCCACAGGTCGGTGCCGCGCACGTGGACCGTCCCGAAGTCCGGTCGCAGCAGACCGGTCGCCATCGAGAGTGTCGTGGTCTTGCCCGCCCCGTTGGGGCCCACCAGTCCGTAGAACGACCCGGCCGGCACGTCGAGGCTCATGCCCTTCACCGCGATCTTCTCTCCGAAACGCTTCCACAGGCCGCGCAGGCTCAGGGCCGCCCCCAGGTCGGGCGGCGGCGCGGCGGGCGCGCCCTGTGGTTCGGAGGTCCGGGTGCCCGACGGCGGCGGGCCGGCTTGCGCGGTCATGGCACCAACGTAACGGTGACCCCCGACACGGTCATCGGTCCCCGGGACGAGGCCGGTCCGCGCCACGCCTCAGCCTCAAGGGGGAGGCGGCACCGCCGGCGACCTGCGACGACGCAAGAGTCGCGGGGTGGGTCCGCAGGTCTGTCGGTGGCTCGTGGCAGCCTTGGGGCCATGGACATCGTCGGCACCGTGCTCGTGGCCCTCCTGACGCTCGCCGCAGGCGGGGCGGTCGGCTGGTTCGCGCGCGCGTCCCGCGCCGCGTCCGCGTTGCGCATGGCCGAGGGCGAGGCCGCGCGTGCCGGCGCCGAGTCGGAGGCGGCGCGGCGTGAGGCCGAGCTTCAGGTCGTCCGCCTCGAGGCTGAGGTGGCGGCGGCACAGCGCGAGGCCCTGGCTGTGCAGCGTCGCGCCGAGGAGCAGGTCGCAGCGGCACGCGAGGAGCAGGAGAAGGCCGCCCGGCACTTCCAGGCCCTCGCGGCCGAGGCGCTGGCCGCGAACAACAAGCAGTTCCTGGAGCTGGCCGAACAGCGGCTGCGGGCGTCGGCCGTCCAGGGCGACGAGGCGCTCGCCAAGCGGGAGCAGGCGGTCCGCGCAATGGTCGACCCGCTGACGAAGGCGGTGGACCAGGTGCGCCGCGAGGTCGCCGATGCTGAGAAGGCCCGCGTCGAGGGGCACGGCGCGCTCGTGGAGCAGATGCGCGGCGTCGCCGAGGTGTCGGCCGAGCTGCGCAACGGTACGAGCGACCTCGTCACGGCGCTGCGGTCGTCGCAGACGCGCGGCGCGTGGGGCGAGCTGCAGCTGCGCCGCACGGTCGAGGTCGCTGGCCTGGTCAACCGTGTCGACTTCACCGAGCAGGAGCACGTGCACACGGAGGACGGCTCGCTCCGGCCGGACATGGTGGTCCACCTCGCGGGCGGCAAGCACGTCGTCGTCGACTCGAAGGTCGCGTTCCTCGGCTACCTCGAGGCGCAGCAGGCCACGGACGCGACCCACCGCGACCAGCGCCTGGACGCGCACGTGCGGCACATGAAGAAGCACGTGGACGACCTGGCGTCGAAGAAGTACTGGGACCAGTTCTCGCCCGCGCCGGAGTTCGTGGTGATGTTCGTCCCGGCCGAGGCCTTCCTGTCGGCAGCCGTGGAGCGCGAACCGGACCTGCTCGAGTACGCCGTCCGCAAGAACGTCATCGTCGTGACGCCCATGACGATGGTCGCGCTGCTGCGCACCGTCGCCTACACGTGGCGGCAGGAGGCCCTCGCGGAGAACGCGGCGCAGGTGCTCAAGGTCGGCAAGGAGCTCTACTCGCGCCTCGTCACGATGACGGGACACGTCACGCGGACCGGCCGGGCCCTGGAGACGGCGACGAAGAGCTACAACCAGATGATCGGGTCGCTCGAGCGGAACGTGCTCACGTCCGCGCGGCGCATGGTCGAGCTGGACGTGGTCGACGCGACGATCGAGGAGATGAAGGGCATCGAGGAGGTGCCCCGGCCGATCACCAAGCCGGAGCTCCTCGCCGCCGAGGAGGGCGGCGTCGTGGCGATCGACCGGCTCCTGGACTCCGAGGTGCTCGTCCAGGAGCTCGAGGTCACCGAGCTCGTCACGTCCGACAAGCGCGCCCTGGAGGCCGTGGAGAAGGCGATGCCGGAGGCCGAGGATGGCTCCGCCGCCGGCCGCGAGGCTGCCGCCGGCTGACGGGCGCGGCCCTGGTCACCGGCTCAGGCGAGCGGGAGCTCCTTGCGCTTGTCGCGGCGCGGGCGCTGGTCCACCTCGCCGGCGGCCTTGAGCGCGGGGCGCAGCTCGCGCGGCAGCGAGAACATGAGGTCCTCGGTCGCGGTGCGGACCTCCTCGACGTCGGCGAAGCCGTGTGCGGCGAGGCGGGCGATGACGTCGCTGACCAGGATCTCCGGGACGGACGCGCCCGAGGTGACGCCCACGGTCGTGGCGCCCTCCAGCCACTCGTCCTGGATCTCGGTCGCACGGTCGACGCGGTAGGACGTGCGGGCGCCCGACTGCAGAGCCACCTCCACGAGCCGCACCGAGTTCGACGAGTTGGCCGAGCCCACGACGATCACCACGTCGCACTCCGGGGCGAGCTTCTTCACCGCGACCTGGCGGTTCTGGGTCGCGTAGCAGATGTCGTCGCTCGGCGGGTCCTGCAGGGAGGGGAACTTGTCGCGCAGCCGGCGCACCGTCTCCATGGTCTCGTCCACGGACAGCGTGGTCTGCGAGATCCACACGACCTTCGCCGGGTCGCGGACCACGACCTGGTCCACCTCGTCGGGCGAGTTCACGACCTGCACGTGGTCGGGAGCCTCGCCGGCCGTGCCCTCGACCTCCTCGTGACCGGTGTGGCCGATCAGCAGGATGTCGTAGTCGTCGGCGGCGAACCGGACGGCCTCCTTGTGGACCTTGGTCACCAGCGGGCACGTCGCGTCGATGGTGTCGAGGTTGCGCGACTCGGCGGACGCGCGCACCGCGGGCGAGACGCCGTGCGCGGAGAAGACGAGGCGCGCGCCCTCCGGGACCTCGTCGGTCTCGTTGACGAAGATCGCGCCACGGTCGCGCAGCGTCTCGACGACGTGCTTGTTGTGCACGATCTCCTTGCGCACGTACACCGGCGCACCGTAGTGCTCGAGGGCCTTCTCGACGGCGACGACAGCACGGTCGACACCGGCGCAGTACCCGCGGGGGGCAGCCAGCAGCACGCGCTTGGTGAGGGTGGACGAGGCAGTGGCGGTCACGCGGCCAGTCTAGGCGAGCGGTGAGGAGGGCTTGTGTGGGTGGCGTGCGGCAGGCTTGGAGCCGTGACAGACCAGCCCACCGCCCCGCTGCCCCTTCCCGAGAAAGCACTCGACACCACGGCCTCGCGCCCGTGGCCCGTGCGCGTGCTGTCGGAGAAGATCCGGGTCTATGTCGACCGGATGCCACCCGTGTGGGTGGAGGGCCAGGTCGTCCAGTTCAACAATCGTCCGGGCAGCGGCCAGCAGTACCTGACCCTGCGGGACACGGACCTCGACGTGTCGCTGCCGGTGACGATCTTCAGCCGCATCCTGGCGATGCTGCCGGTACCTCCGGGCGAGGGCGACCACGTCGTGATCCATGCCAAGCCGACGTTCTGGACCAAGCGCGGCACGCTGCAGATGCAGGCGAGCGAGATCCGCGCGGTCGGCGTGGGCGAGCTGCTCGCGCGGATCGACCAGCTCCGCCGGGTCCTGGCGGCGGAGGGCCTGTTCGACCCCGACCGCAAGCGGCCGCTGCCGTTCCTCCCGGCCGTCGTGGGCCTCGTGTGCGGGCGCGAGTCCAAGGCGGAGCACGACGTCGTGGTCAACGCCCGCGCCCGCTGGCCGCAGGTGCGGTTCGAGATCCGGGAGGTCGCCGTCCAGGGCGTGAACGCGGTGCGCGAGGTGGGCGCCGCGATCGCCGAGCTCGACGCCCGGCCGGAGGTGGAGGTCATCGTCGTGGCCCGCGGCGGGGGGTCGGTGGAGGACCTCCTGCCCTTCAGCAACGAGGCGCTCGTGCGCACGGCGGCCGCGTGCCGCACGCCGCTCGTCAGCGCGATCGGCCACGAGACGGACGCGCCGCTGCTCGACCTGGTCGCCGACTATCGCGCCTCGACCCCGACGGACGCCGCCAAGCGGATCGTGCCCGACGTCGCGGAGGAGCGCGCCCGGATCACGCAGGCCCGCTCCCGGATGCGCGGGGCGGTCGCCGCCCTGGTCGCCCGCGAGCAGCACGGCCTGGACGGGGTGCGGTCCCGACCCGTGCTCGCCGCTCCGCAGGTCATGGTGGAGTGGCGGGAGCGCGAGGTGGTGCAGGCGATCGGACACGCCCGCCACGCGCTCAACGCGCTCCTGCTGCGCGCCGCCGGTGAGATCGGGCGCCTCGCGGCCCAGGTCCGTGCCCTCTCCCCCGCCTCAACGCTGGAGCGCGGCTACGCCGTCGTCCAGAGGGCAGACGGCCACGTCGTCCGCTCGCCCGACGACGTCACGGTCGGCTCGGGCATCCACGTCCGCCTGGCCCAGGGGTCGCTGGAGGCGGAGGTGACGGCGGCGAACGCCTGACGTACCGGTGCGAGCTGCCGTCGCCGGTGCGAACGTGAAGTGCGGAGAGCGTCGAGAAGGGGGCGCACACGCTCCACGAAATGGGGAGTAGCCATGAGCATGGGCGACAAGATCAAGCACGAGGCCGAGGAGGCCAAGGGCCGGCTCAAGGAGACCGTCGGCGACGCGACGGACAACCCGAAGCTGCAGGCCGAAGGCCGCGGCGAGACGCTCGCAGCCCAGGCCAAGCAGGTCGGCGACGAGGTGAAGGACGCCGCGCAGGAGGTCGCCGAGGAGGGCGAGGAGGCCGTCCGCAGGATGAAGGACCGCTGACCGCCGTCGGCGGCGGACTCGGCAAGCGGGACCCTGGCGGGAGCTCGAGAGAGCTCCCGCCAGGGTCCCGCTTCCGCGCCGGCGGCGGATCACGTCAGACCGGGGGTCACCGCTCCCGGTCCACCCGGCGCTCGTCCCAGACCGGTTCCGGGGTCTCACGCACGACGCCGTCGGACCCGAACACGAGGTACCGGTCGAAGGACTTCGCGAACCAGCGGTCGTGCGTGACGGCCAGGACGGTCCCCTCGAACGCCTCCAGGCCCTCCTGCAGCGCCTCGGCCGACTCGAGGTCGAGGTTGTCGGTGGGCTCGTCGAGAAGCAGCGCAGTACAGCCGGACAGCTCGAGCTGGAGGATCTGGAACCGCGCCTGCTGCCCGCCGGAGAGCCGGTCGAAGGGCCGCTCGGCGGCCGCCACGAGCTCGTACCTGCGCAACGACGACATCGCGGGCCCCATGGGCAGCGAGTGGTCCTCCCACAGGATGGACAGCAGCGACCGACCGACGAGCTCGGGGTGGGCGTGCGTCTGCGCGAAGTGCCCTGGCACCACGCGTGCGCCCAGCTTCCAGCTCCCCGAGTGCGCCACCTCGCCGCTGGCGAGCAGCCGCAGGAAGTGAGACTTGCCTGACCCGTTGGAACCCAGCACGGCGACCCGCTCGCCGTAGAAGACCTCGAGGTCGAACGGCTTCATGAGGCCGGTCAGCTCGAGCCCCTCGCAGGTCACGGCGCGCAGGCCGGTGCGTCCACCGCGCAGCCGCATCGTGATGTCCTGCTCGCGCGGCGGCTCCGGCGGCGGGCCGGCCTCCTCGAACTTGGCCAGGCGCGTCTGCGCGGCCCGGTACCGGGAGGCCATCTCGTGGCTCACGGCCGCGGCCTGCCGCAGGGTGACGACGAGCTTCTTGAGCTGGGCGTGCTTCTCGTCCCAGCGCCTGCGCAGCTCCTCGAAGCGCGCGAAGCGCTCGCGCCGGGCGTCGTGGAACGTGGCGAACCCGCCGCCGTGCACCCAGGCGTCGGCACCGGCGGGGCCGGGCTCGAGCGACACGATCCGGTCGGCGGAGCTCGCCAGCAGCTCGCGGTCGTGGGAGACGAACAGCACGGTCTTGCGTGTCTCCTGCAGGCGGGCCTCGAGCCAGCGCTTGCCGGGGACGTCGAGGTAGTTGTCGGGCTCGTCGAGGAGGAGCACCTCGTCGGTGCCGCGCAGCAGCGCCTCGAGCACGAGCCGCTTCTGCTCGCCGCCGGACAGGGTGCGCGCCTCGCGGAACTGCGCCCGCTCGTAAGGGACGCCGAGCGCCGCGACGGTGCACACGTCCCACAACGTCTCGGCCTCGTAGCCACGGACCTCCGCCCAGTCGGCGAGCGCCTGCGCGTACTCCATCTGGGCGTCCTCGTCGTCGACCTCCATCATGGCCAGCTCCGCCGCGTCGACGGCGCGCGCGGCCTCGCGGATCTGCGGCGACGCGACAGACACGAGGAGGTCGCGCACGGTCGACCCGTCGCGCACGGACCCCACGAACTGCGGCATCACGCCGAGCCCGCCGGACATCGCGACCGTGCCGCCGTGGGGCTTGAGCTCGCCGGTGACGATCCTCAGCAGCGTCGTCTTGCCCGCACCGTTGGGGCCCACGAGCGCGGTGGCGCTGCCCTCGCCGACACGGAACGACACGTCGCCCAGCAGGGTGCGCCCGTCCGGCAGCTGGTACTCCACGTGCGCGACTTCGAGATGGCCCATGGGCCACCATGGTCCGGCCTCGCGGCGCCGGGACCAAACGGATTGTGGCCGGCGTGCCGGACCAGACGGTGTGCCAAGGTCCGCTTCGATCACGCGGTTGCGCACCACGCGACCTGCCGTTCGGTGCACAACCACATGATCGAAGCGGACCGCGAACCCGACCAACGGCGGCGCGCCGAAGAACACACCTTGTGGACGGGCCCGCCGGCTTGTCGGTGACATGTTGTTGACTGGTCCCGTGAACACGGACCTCAGCCAGAGCCCTGATGTGGCGTCGCTGTCCTACGAGCAAGCACGGGACGAGCTCGTGCGAGTCGTCCAGCGCCTCGAGGCAGGCGGCGAGCCGCTCGAGGCGTCGCTCGCGCTCTGGGAGCGCGGGGAGGCCCTCGCGGCACGCTGCCAGGAGTGGCTCGACGGCGCCCGCGAGCGCCTCACGGCCGCACAGGTGGCGTCGGCCGGCCCGTCCGCCACGGTCGCGGAGGAGGACGAGTGAGCGCGCACGTGCTGGCGGTCGGCGAGGCCCTGGTCGACGAGGTGCACCGGCCCGACGGCTCGACGGCGGAGCACGCCGGCGGCAGCATCGCGAACGTCGCGCTGACGCTCGGCCGGCTGGACCGCGAGGTGCGGCTCGCGACGTGGCTCGGCCGGGACGCGCGGGGCGACCTGGTGCGGGACTGGCTCGCGGAGTCCGACGTCACGGTGGTCGAGGGCAGCGACGGCGCGGAGCGCACGAGCGTGGCGGTGGCCACGCTGGACGGCTCGGGTGCCGCGACGTACAGCTTCGACCTGACGTGGCAGGTCCCGCCGGGAGCGACGGCCGGGCCGGACACCCTCGCCGTCCACACCGGCTCGATCGCGGCGGTGCTGGAGCCGGGCGGATCGCAGGTCCGCGCGCTGCTCGAGGCGGCACGCGCCACGTCCACCGTGACGTACGACCCGAACGCCCGCCCCGCGATCATGGGCGACGCCGACGCGGTGCGGCCACGCATCGAGGCGCTGGTCGCCGTCGCGGACGTGGTCAAGGTCAGCGACGAGGACCTCGGCTGGCTCTACCCGGGCCAGTCCCCGGCCGACGTCGCCCGCGCCTGGCTCGCGGGCGCCACCGGGAGCACGCCGCCCGACGGCGGAGCCGAACCCCGGAGCACCGGCCCGGCCCTCGTCGTGGTCACCCTGGGCGGCGAGGGCGCCCTCGCGGTGACCGCCGCCGGCACGCTGGAGGTGGCGGCCCCCAGAGTGGAGGTCGTGGACACCGTGGGCGCCGGCGACTCGTTCATGGGAGCCCTGATCGACGGGCTCTGGGAGCACGACCTGCTCGGGGCCCAGCGCCGGGAGGCGCTGCGCACGATCGGCCCGGCGACCCTGACAGCAGTTCTGGAACAGTGCGTGGCGGTCGCGGCGGTGACGGTCTCGCGGGCCGGCGCGAACCCGCCGCGCCGGGCGGAGGTGGCGCGATGATCGACGACGCGGTGGACCCTGTCGGGAAGCTCACTCCCAAGGACGCCTGGGCGATGCTCCGCGCGGGCAACGACCGGTTCGTGACCGGCGTGCCGGCGCACCCGTCGCAGGGCGCGGACCGGCGCCGCGAGCTCCAGGCGGCGCAGTACCCGCACACGGTGATCTTCGGCTGCTCGGACTCCCGGGTGGCTGCGGAGATCATCTTCGACCAGGGCCTGGGCGATGTCTTCGTCGTCCGCACGGCCGGACACGTCCTCGACACCACGGTGATCGGCTCGATCGAGTACGGCGTGGACGTGCTCGGTGCCTCCCTCGTGGTGGTGCTGGGTCACGACAGCTGCGGCGCCGTGGCCGCCGCGGCGCACACGCTGGCGACGGGCGAGCAGCCGCCAGGCTTCGTCCGCGCCGTCGTGGACCGCGTGATCCCGTCGATCGTGAACCTCACGTCGCGCACATCGGGCATGGACGTGCAGGCCCTGGCGGACCCCGACGTGCTGCGGCGGGAGCACGTCCGGCACACCGTCGAGATGCTGCACGGCTACTCGGCAGGCCTGGCACGCGCCGTGTCGGAGGGCCGCTGCGCGGTGGTGGGCGTGGAGTACGACCTGGCAGAGGGCAGCGCGCGGCTGGTGGACACCGTCGGCGACGTGGGCGAGCTGCCCAAGGGCTGAGGCGGGCCGCTCGCACGGGTCGCGCGACCACACGAGGCGGGCAGCTCGCACGGGTCGCGCGACCACACGAGGCGGGCAGCTCGCGCGGGCGCGCGCCCGCGCGAGCCGCGCGACCGGCGTCGGGCAGCGCCATCGTGACGCGGGTCACCGCCGCGAGGTCGCTCCCGCCGCCGGACGGCGTCGCCGTGGTGCGGCACGATAGAGGCATGACAGCAGACACCGTCGTCCCTGCGTCCGGTCCGGGCGCCACCGAGTCCTCGAGCGAGTACAGGATCGAGCACGACACGATGGGCGAGGTGCGCGTCCCCGCACACGCCCTGTACCGCGCGCAGACGCAGCGTGCCGTGGAGAACTTCCCGATCTCCGGCACGCCGCTGGAGCGCGGGCACATCGAGGCCCTGGCTCGCATCAAGAAGGCCGCAGCGAAGGCGAACGCCGAGCTGGGCGTCCTCGCGCAGAACGTCGCGGACGCGATCGTCGCCGCGGCCGACGAGGTCGCGACCGGCGTGCACGACGCGCACTTCCCGGTGGACGTGTACCAGACCGGCTCGGGCACGTCGTCCAACATGAACACGAACGAGGTGCTCGCCACGCTCGCGACGGCGTCCCTCGGCGAGGACGTGCACCCGAACGACCACGTGAACGCGTCGCAGTCGTCGAACGACGTGTTCCCGACGTCGGTCCACGTCGCAGCGACGTCGGGCGTCATCAAGGATCTGATCCCCGCGCTGGAGCACCTCGCGGGCGCGCTGCAGGCCAAGGCCGACGAGTACGTGACCGTCGTGAAGTCGGGCCGCACGCACCTCATGGACGCGACGCCGGTGACGCTCGGCCAGGAGTTCGGCGGCTACGCCGCGGCGATCCGCTACGGCGTGGAGCGCCTGCAGTCGGCCCTGCCCCGCGCGGCGGAGGTGCCGCTGGGCGGCACGGCCGTCGGCACGGGCATCAACACGCCCGCCGGCTTCCCGCAGCGCGTGATCGAGCTGCTCGCGCAGGACACGGGCCTGCCGCTGACGGAGGCGCGCGATCACTTCGAGGCGCAGTCCTCGCGCGACGGCCTCGTCGAGCTGAGCGGCGCGCTGCGCACCATCGCGGTGTCGCTGACGAAGATCTGCAACGACCTGCGCTGGATGGGATCCGGCCCCAACACTGGCCTGGGCGAGATCGCGATCCCCGACCTGCAGCCGGGCTCGTCGATCATGCCGGGCAAGGTCAACCCGGTGGTGCCGGAGGCCGTGCTCATGGTGTGCGCGCGAGTGATCGGCAACGACGCGACGGTGGCCTGGGCGGGTGCGTCGGGCTCGTTCGAGCTCAACGTGCAGATCCCGGTGATCGCCCAGGGCGTCCTGGAGTCGATCCGCCTCCTCGCCAACGCCAGCCGCGTGCTCGCCGACAAGACGGTCGTCGGCATCACGGCGAACGTCGAGCGCGCGCGTGCCCTCGCGGAGTCGTCGCCGTCGATCGTCACGCCGCTGAACAGGGTCATCGGCTACGAGGCCGCCGCGAAGGTCGCCAAGCACTCGGTGAAGGCCGGCATCACGGTGCGTCAGGCCGTGATCGACCTGGGGTTCGTCGAGCGCGGCGAGGTCACCGAGGCCCAGCTCGACACCGCGCTGGACGTGCTGTCGATGACGAAGCCGCCCGTCAAGCCCTGACCCCTCCGGCTGGGGTGCGCAGATGGCGGGTACTCCGGCCGGGATACCCGCCAACTGCACATCCATCACGGCCGAGGTTTGGTAAGGCTTACCTAATCCTGCTACTGTCGGACTGTACGCGAGAGCCGGACCCGCGGGGCTGGGGGGTTCCGTCCGGCAGGCCGCGTCGCACGACCGAAGGCGGCCGCCCACCGGGGTGGCCGCCTTCGTCGTACCCGGCAATGGACACCCGGCATACGCGGTGGCCGGCGATTCGCCACCGGGTGGTCGATACCCGGACGAGACGCCCGTGTCGCGCATGCCGGATATACGATCGCGCCATGCTGATTGCCGAAGACCTCCTTCTCCTGTCCGTCGACGACGAGACGGGCAAGACCGCCAGCGTCGACAACCTGGGCGTCCGCCTCGCCGGGGCGCTCCTGGCCGACCTCGCCGCCGCCAACCGCACGCTCGTCAAGGGCGGGCCTCAGCCCGGCGCGAGCAAGGAGGAGCGCAAGCAGGCCCTCGACGCCTACGTCCAGGTCACGAACAACGACCCCACCGGCCACGCAGCGCTCGACGCCGCCCTCCAGGCCGTCCTGAACACGGAGGGCAAGGCCCAGGCCGTCGTCGAGGCCATCGCCAAGGACGCGGAGGAGAACCTCCTGGCAGGCCTGGTCGAGCGCGGCATCCTCGAGAAGCAGGAGACCAAGCTCTTCGCCATGCTCCCGGTCACCCGCTGGCCCGCAGCCGACTCGGCCCACGAGACCGAGCTGCGCGCCACCCTCCGGAAGGTCCTCCTGGAGGGCGCCGAGCCCGACGAGCGCACCGCGACCCTGATCTCCCTGATCCACGGCTCGGGTCTGGTTGCCGGCGTCGTCGGCAAGGAGAACCGCAAGGCCGCCGAGGACCGCGCCGAGGAGATCGCGGGCAGCGACTTCGGCTTCGCCACCGTCGCTACCCAGGTGGCCATCGCGGCGACCGTCGCGACCGTCGCCGTCGTCGGCGCGGGCGTCGCCGCAGCGCTCATCCTCGCCGCCTCGCAGGCGAACGAGGCCGCCGAGGCCGCCCCCGCCTCCTGACGTCCCGTCGTCGTAGCCCTCTGGTCGGTGGAGACCGGCGCTCGCAGGCTCGCTCTGGTCTCCACCTCCAGCCCGGCGGTCAGACCTCCAGCGACTCCAGCATCTCGGTGACGAGCGCCGCCACGGGCGAGCGCTCGGACCGGGTGAGGGTCACGTGCGCGAACAGCGGGTGACCCTTGAGGGCCTCGATGACGGCGGCGACGCCGTCGTGCCGCCCGACCCGCAGGTTGTCACGCTGGGCGACGTCGTGCGTGAGGACCACGCGCGAGTTCTGCCCGATCCGCGACAGGACCGTGAGGAGCACGTTCCGCTCGAGCGACTGCGCCTCGTCCACGATCACGAACGCGTCGTGGAGCGACCGCCCGCGGATGTGGGTGAGGGGCAGCACCTCGAGCATGTCGCGCGAGATGACCTCGTCCAGGACCTCCTTGGAGACCAGGGCCTCCAGGGTGTCGAACACCGCCTGCCCCCACGGGTTCATCTTCTCGGCCTCGCCGCCCGGCAGGTAGCCGAGGTCCTGCCCGCCCACGGCGTAGATCGGCCGGAACACCACCACCTTCTTGTGCCGCCGCCGCTCCAGCACCGCCTCGAGGCCGGCGCACAGCGCGAGCGCCGACTTGCCGGTGCCGGCCCTGCCGCCGAGCGACACGATGCCGATCTCCTCGTCCAGCAGCAGGTCGATCGCGACCCTCTGCTCCGCGGAACGGCCGTGCACCCCGAAGACGTCCTGGTCACCCCGCACGAGCCGGACCTGCTTGTCGGCCGTGACGCGGCCCAGCGCGGAACCGCGCGGCGAGTGGACCACGAGGCCCGTGTGGCACATCAGCGGACCTGCCGCCTCGACCACGGCCGGGTCGAGCCCCGTCAGCTCGAGCGACTCGCTCTCCCAGAGCCCGCTCATCTGCGTGTCGGTCACGTCGATCTCGCGCATGCCGGTCCAGCCGGAGTCCACCGCGAGCTCCGCCCGGTACTCCTCCGCGCGCAACCCCACCGCCGACGCCTTGACCCGCATCGGCAGGTCCTTGGAGACCACGGTCACGTCGCGCCCCTCCGCGGCCAGGTTGGCCGCGACCGAGAGGATCCGCGTGTCGTTGTCCCCGAGCCGGAAGCCGGCGGGCAGCACCGTGGGGTCGATGTGGTTGAGCTCCACGCGCAGCGTGCCGCCGGTGGTACCGACCGGCACGGGGGCGTCGAGACGGCCGTGCTCCACGCGCAGTGCGTCGAGCAGGCGCAGGGCGCTGCGGGCGAAGTAGCCCAGCTCGGCGTGGTGTCGCTTGGCCTCCAGCTCGCTGATGACGACGACAGGGAGGACGACGTCGTGCTCCGCGAAGCGCAGCATCGCGCGCGGGTCGCTCAGCAGGACCGACGTGTCGACCACGAACGTGCGGCGTTCGTCGCCGCCCGCGGTGTCGGCGGCGTCGGCCGGGGTGGCGGTGTGAGGGGTTGCGGAATGAGCCACGGCAGGTACTCCCTCCGGCGCGTCAGCGCCGTGTGTGGGGCGGTCGACCGGTCCTGGGCACGCCACGTGCCGCAGAGCCGGGGCCGGCCCTCCTGCACGGAGTACGTACTCCAAGGTTGGCCTCCCGAAGGACGGCTGGGTGTCGTCCTTGTTCGGAAACTACGCGGGAGACACACCCATGACCAGACCCCGAGACCGGCGCGTCGCAAGATGTCACCAACTGTTCACAAATTGGCAACACCTTTGCCAGAAGGTCAAGACCGAGTCAAGTGGGCAGGTGAAAATGGCATTCGGCCCGACGACGGACGGTCGCCCGGGTGCACCACGTCACCATGCAGGGTCCGGGACCAGATCGCGCCGGGCCGTCGAACGGTTCTGACAACACCCAGCCTGGCGCGGCAGGATGAAGCCCATGACTGCCTACGTCGTGCTGCTCCGGGGAGTCAACCTCGGCCCTCACCGGCGCGTGTCCGCCGCCGACCTGCGCGGAGCTGCGCAGGACGTCGGCCTGACGGACGTGCGCACCCTGCTGACCAGCGGCAACCTCGTGGTCACGACCGGGACCTCCGGCGCCCGCTCCCCGGAGGAGGTCGCGCGCCTCGTGCACGACAGCCTGGCCACCCGGCTCGGGATCGACGTGCCCGCGGTGGCGCTCACCACCTCGCGCCTTGCCGACATCGTCCGCGCCAACCCGTTCACCGCAGCGGCCCGCGAGGACCCGTCGCACCTCCAGGTGCACGTGCCGCTCGGCCCGGTGGACGCGGCCGGGATCGCCCGGATCGACCTGTCCGTGCCGGGCCGCGAGTTCGTCGCCGTCGAGAAGGGGGTCGTCTACGTGCACTACGTCGACGGGATCGGGCGCTCCCGCCTCACGACCGACGTGCTCGACAAGGCCGCAGGCAGCCCGATGACGGGCCGGAACTGGAACACGGTCACCCGGCTGCTGGAGGTGGCCCAGGACCTCGAGTGAGACCGGAGTGCAGCGCAGGGTGAGGGCCGAGGAACGAGGCACTCGCCCGGAGCGGAACGCAGGTCTCACTCGACGGAAGGGATCGAGTGAGACCGGAGCGGCGGGCGCCGCAGCAGGCAGCCCGGCCGCTCCGATATCCTGTCCGCAGGTGTGCCGGGAAGTCTGGTCGGCGTCGGGGGCTTCGGCCCCCTCCTCAGCGACTCCTCGACCGACAGGACGCCCATGGCCACCGCACCCGCCCCCGACGACACCGCGGCGACCGGCCCGATCGCCGCCGTCCAGCGCGCCCGTAAGAGGACCCGCAGCTGGGTCACGCGCGAGACCACCGGCGGCGCGCTCCTCATCGGCGCTGCGCTGATCGCACTGGTCTGGGCGAACTCGCCCTGGCGCGACGCGTACACGGCGCTGTCGCAGACGGTGATCGGCCCCCACGTGCTGCACCTCGATCTCACGGTCGCCGCCTGGGCCTCGGACGGGCTGCTCGCGCTGTTCTTCTTCGTCGTCGGGCTGGAGCTCAAGCACGAGTTCGTCGCCGGCTCGCTGCGAAGCCCGCGCGAGGCCGCGGTGCCGATGCTCGCCGCCGTCGGCGGCATGGCGTTACCCGCTGCGCTGTACGTGGTGACCCTGCTCCTGCTCGACGGCGGGGAGTCGCTGCACGGCTGGGCGATCCCCACGGCCACCGACATCGCGTTCGCGGTGGCTGTGCTTGCCGTGTTCGGCAAGGGTCTGCCCGCCTCGATCCGCACGTTCCTGCTCACGCTCGCCGTCGTCGACGACCTGCTCGCCATCATCGTCATCGCGATCTTCTACACGGAAGAGATCCAGTGGCCGGTGCTCGGCGGGGCGCTGCTCGCGGTCGCGGTGTTCGCGTGGCTCGCGCGCCGGCCGCGGATGCCCTGGTGGCTCATGCTCCCTGTCGCAGCGGGGGCCTGGGGGCTGATGCACGCGTCGGGCATCCACGCGACCATCGCCGGGGTCCTGCTCGGGTTCGTCGTGCCCGCCGTGGTGATGAACGGCGAGGAGCGCACGCGCGTCCACCGCCTCGAGCGCGAGCTGCGGCCTGTCTCGTCGGGGCTCGCCCTGCCGGTCTTCGCCTTCTTCGCGGCGGGTGTCACGCTCGTCGACGGCGAAGGCGTGGGCGGCGTGCTGGGGCAGCCGGTCGTGATGGCGATCGCGGTCGCGCTCATCGTCGGGAAGCTCTTCGGCGTGCTCGGCACCACCTGGCTGCTGACCCGGCTCACGCCGCTGCGGCTCGCGCCGGGCATCGGCGTCCGGGACCTGCTGCCCATCGCCTTCCTCGCGGGGATCGGCTTCACCGTCTCGCTGCTGATCGCGGAGCTGTCCTTCGAGCACGGGTCGGAGCACACCGCGGGCGCCAAGGTCGCGATCCTCGCGGCGTCCGTGATCGCGGCGCTGCTGGGTGCGCTGACGCTGCGCTGGGACGTGCGGCAGGCGCGCCTCGCCGACATGAACCGCGACAACGTCCCGGACGAGGTGGGCGCGCTGATCGGCGACGAGAGGGACCGCGAGGAGCACTGAGCGCTCTCCGCCGGAAGGGTCACGCCTCCAGGAGCAGGGCCTCCCCCTGGCCACCGCCGCCGCACAGCGCGACGGCGGCACGGCCGCCACCCCGCCGCGCCAGCTCGTGCGCGGCGTGCACGGCGAGGCGCGCCCCGGACGCCCCGATGGGGTGCCCCAGAGCGATACCGCCCCCGTGGATGTTGACGCGGTCGAGGTCCACCCCCAAGGTCCGCGCCGACACCGCCACGACCGCCGCGAACGCCTCGTTGATCTCGACGAGGTCCAGGTCCTCGGCCCTCCAGCCCTCGTGGGCGAGCGCGGCCGCGATCGCGTTCGCGGGCTGCGAGTGCAGCGTCGTGCCCGGCCCGGCGACCCGGCCCGCCGAGCGCACGGTGGCCAGCACCGGCACGCCCGCCGACTCGGCCAGACCCCGCGTGGTGAGCACGAGCGCCGCCGCGCCGTCGGAGATCTGGGAGGCGTTGCCGGCCGTGATCGTCCCGTCCTTCCTGAAGGCGGGCCGGAGCGCCGCCAGCCCCTCGGCCGTGGTCCCGGGCCGCACGCCCTCGTCGGTGCGCACCACCACCGGCTCCCCGCGCCGCTGCGGCACGGTCACGGGCGCGAGCTCGTCGTCGAAGAGGCCGTTGGCCCAGGCCTTCTCCGCCCGCTGGTGCGACGCCGCCGCGATCGCGTCCTGCTCCTGGCGGGTCACGTGCGCGTCTCCCGCGTTGTCCTGCTCGGTCGACAGCCCCATCGACTCGTGCGAGAACGCGTCCGTGAGCCCGTCGTGGGCCGTCGCGTCCAGGAGCGTGGCATCCCCGTAGCCGAGCCCCGACCGAGCGCCCGGCAGCAGGTGCGGCGCGTTGGTCATCGACTCCTGGCCGCCGACCAGCACCACTGACGCCTCGCCGGTGCGGAGCAGGCGCGCGCCGTCGACCACCGCGGCGAGCCCCGAGAGGCACACCTTGTTGATCGTGACCGCCGGCACGGACCAGGACACGCCCGCGGCCACAGCGGTCTGCCGGGCGGGGTTCTGCCCGGCGCCCGCCTGGAGCACCTGCCCGAAGATCACCGCGTCCACCTCGCCCGCGAGCGGCCCGGCCGCGTCGAGCGCGGCCCGCGCCGCGACCGCGCCGAGCTCCACCGCGGTCAGCGCCGCGAGCGAACCCCGCAGCCGCCCCTGGGGCGTCCGCGCGGCGGACACGACGACGACGTCGCCGGTCTCAGGGTTCTGTGCGGTCACGATGCCACCTCCGTCCCGGGCGTCGGCTCCGGCGCCCCTCCTACGCTTCACCGTACGTCCGCCCGGCGCCCGCGTAACCCTCCGGCACAGCATCCATCTGCGGCGTCATGCGCCCACCCCTGCGGCGCCCACGCCCGGGACGACCGCGACGTCGTCGGGCACGATCAGCTCTGGCTCGGTCGCGGCCGCGACGTCCGCCACGCTCACCCCCGGCGCAAGCTCGCGCAGCACGAGCCCGTCCGGCGTCACGTCGAGCACGGCGAGGTCCGTGATGATCCGGTCCACCACGCCGCGCCCGGTCAGGGGCAGGGAGCACTCCCTGAGGATCTTGGGCGAGCCGTCCTTGGCGACGTGCTCCATGAGGACGATGACGAGCCCGGCGCCGTGCACCAGGTCCATCGCCCCGCCGGGGCCCTTGACCATCTTGCCGGGGATCATCCAGTTGGCGAGGTCGCCCGCGGCGGAGACCTGCATGCCGCCCAGCACGGCGGCGTCGATCTTGCCGCCGCGGATCATGCCGAACGACAGCGCGGAGTCGAAGAAGGCCGCGCCCGGCAGCACGGTCACGGTCTCCTTGCCGGCGTTGATGAGGTCGGGGTCGACGGCGTCCTCCGTGGGGTACGGCCCCACGCCGAGGATGCCGTTCTCGGACTGCAGCACGAGGTGCCGGTCCCCGGGCACGTAGTTGGGCACGAGGGTCGGCAGCCCGATGCCGAGGTTCACGTACCAGCCGTCCTGCAGCTCGCGCGCGGCGCGCGCGGCCATCTCCTGCCGGGTGAGCGCCATCGCTCAGGCCTCCTTCGTGGCTGTGGCCGGAGCCTGCACGGTCCGGCGCTCGATCCGCTTCTCGACGTCGCGGCCGACCTCGACGACACGGCTCACGAACACGCCCGGCAGGTGCACGGCGTCCGGGTCGATCTCGCCCGGCTCGACCAGCTCCTCGACCTGCGCGATGCACACACGCCCGGCCGCCGCGGCGAGCGGCGAGAAGTTGCGCGCGGACTTGTTGAACACGAGGTTCCCGTGCCGGTCGCCCTTCAGGGCATGCACGAGGGCGAAGTCCGTCGTGATCGACTCCTCCAGCACGTACTGGGCACCGCCGAACGACCGCACCTCCTTGGCGGGGCTGGCCAGCGCGACCCCGCCTGCGCCGTCGTACCGCTGCGGCAGGCCGCCCTCGGCGACCTGCGTGCCGACGCCGGTGCGCGTGAAGAACGCCGCGATCCCGGCGCCGCCCGCGCGCAGCTTCTCCGCCAGCGTGCCCTGGGGCGTCAGCTCCACCTCCAGCTCGCCGGACAGGAACTGCCGCTCGAACTCCTTGTTCTCGCCGACGTAGGACGAGGTCATCTTTCGAATACGGCCGGCGCCGAGCAGCACGCCCAGGCCCCAGTCGTCGACGCCGCAGTTGTTCGAGACCACCCACAGGTCCCGCGTGCCCTGCGCGAGCAGGGCCTCGATGAGCGCGATCGGGTTGCCGCACAGGCCGAAGCCGCCGACCGCCAAGGACGCGCCGTCCGGGATGTCCGCCACTGCCTGCGCAGCGGAGGCCACCACCTTGTCCAGACCCTCGCCGAGATCCTTCGTCGTTGAAGTCATCGCGCCACTACCTTCCCGTCCCGATGCCTGCGGTTCCGTTACGCGCGCGTGCCTCGTCCCTCGGCCCCCACGCTCCACTGCACCTCCGTCATCGCGCCACTACCTTCCCGTCCCGATGCCTGCGGTTCCGTTACGCGCGCGTGCCTCGTCCCTCGGCCCCCACGCTCCACTGCACCTCCGTCATCGCGCCACAACCTTCCCGTCCCGATGCCTGCGGTTCCGTTACGCGCGCACCTTTCGCCTGACGATACGACCCCAGCCGCGGTCATACCTGCTGGCCGCGCGGCCCGGACCAGCGGGAACAGCACCTCGCGCAGGAGGGTACGCGCGAGACCGCCTCCAGGTCGCTCTACCGATGACTTGAGCCTTCTGGAGGTCTCGCGCGCCCGCGGACCAGAAGCCGCCCCGCGGGCGCCAACCACAACCTCAAGATCGAGGTATCTGTCCACAGATCACACGGCGCAGCCCGTCATGCCGAGGCCGCACCTGGTGCGATCGGCTCATGCGCACGCGGAAGCTCACGCCGATTCCTCAGGGGTTGCTCGACCTGGCCATCGGGCAGGAGGGGCTCCTCTCCGCCGCCCAGTGCACCGAGCGTGGCGTCAGCTCGGCCCGCCGGTCACGGCTCGTGGCGCACCGCCGGTGGCAGCACCTCACGCACGGCATCTACGACACGGACCCGAGGCCTCCGACCACCCGAACCGGCCCGGACGTCCTCGACCACCTGCGCCGGCGATCCGCATGGATCGCGCTGCTCGCCTGCGGTCCGACGGCGGTCGCGGTGGGCCTTTGCGCGCTCGCTCTGCACGGCGTCCGCGGCTTGCCCCTCCGCATCGACCCCGAGGCCGCGCTGCCGGGCGTGCGTCACGCCAAGGTCGGCCCGGGCGTGCGGGTCCGCTGCTACGACGTGACACCAGCCGACCGCCATCCCGAGCGGCGATGTGTGACACTCCTCGTCGCCCTCGCGCAGGCGTTGCCAAGCCTGGGCCGGTATCGCGCGGTCGCGGTCCTGGACGGCTTGCTCGACGGGGAAGCTCCTCCAGCCCGAAGACCTGCCGCACCTGCACGACATGCTGCGGGGCCGGCCCGGAGCCGAGACGGCGCACGCGTGGTTCGGCGAGGTCGACGGCCGGTCGGAGTCGGTCCTGGAGAGCTTCGCGCGACTGGAGTGCGTCGACGCCGGAGTGCCGCCGGACGACCTGCAGCACGAGTTCTTCGACGAGTCCGGCCGGTTCCTGGGGCGCGCCGACCTCGCGTGGAAGCTGCCGGGCAGCAGGTGGCTCGTCGTCGAGATCGACGGCGACGAGTTCCACAGCTCCCGGATGGCCAGGAGCCGGGACGCGGAGCGACAGAACGGCCTCGTTTCGGACGGTCGCATCGTGGTCCTGCGGTACACCTACGACCACCTGCGCCATCGCGGACACGTGGGCGAGCAGGTCCGGTCCACGCTCGCCCGGCTGGGCCGGACGGCCGGCCATCGCTGAGGAGCACGCCCGAGACCGCCTCCAGGTCGCTCAACCCATGGGTTGAGCGACCTGGAGGCGGTCTCGGGCGTGCTCCTTCCGTCAGGCAGGCGCGTGACGGTCCAGGAACCGGTAGACCTCCGTGGTCTCGACACCCGGGTAGGCGCCCGACGGCATCGCCGCGAGCATCGACGCGTGCGGTCGCGCCGACGGCAGCGCGTACTGCGACCACCGATCCGCGAGCGCCGCGGGCGGCACCCGGCAGCAGCCCTCGTCGGGACAGCGGGACACCGCCCGCTCGGTCGTGTCCCGCCCGAGGAACCATCGCACGTGCGCGAACGGCACGCCGACGGACACGGAGAACGCGCCGTCGGCGGTGTTCTCCACCCGTGAGGTGCACCAGTACGTGCCCGACGACGTGTCGGTGTACTGCGCGTACGGGTTGAACCGGTCCTCGACGCCGAACACGACGCGAGCCGTCCACTGCCGGCAGACGTGCTGCCCTTCGACGGCGCCGAGCGCGTCGGCCGGGAACCGCACGCCGTCGTTCTCGTACGCCTTGTGCAGGATCCCCGACTCGTGCACCTTCATGAAGTGCACCGGGATGCCGAGGTGCCGGGTCGCGAGGTTGGTGAACCGGTGGGCGGCGGTCTCGAAGGAGACGGCGAACGCGTCCCGCAGGTCCTCGATGGCGATGGCGCGGGCCTCCTTCGCGTCGCGCAGGACCCGCACGCCGGTCTTCTCGGGCACGAGCAGCGCGGCGGCGAGGTAGTTCGCCTCGACGCGCTGCCGCAGGAACTCGCCGTAGTCGCCTGGCTCGGAGTGCCCGAGCACGTGCGAGGCGAGGGACTGCAGCAGTGCGGAACGCGCGTTGGACCGCCCGCGCATGCCGGTGGACGGCAGGTAGACGCGGTGATGGCGCGTGTCGATGACGGACCGCGTCGAGTGCGGCAGGTCGCTCACGTAGTGCAGCGTGAAGCCGAGGTGGGCGGCGATCTCCGCGGCCATCCGCTCGGGCAGCGGCCCGGTGGTGTGCCCCACCTCGGCGAGCAGCCCGCGGGCGACCTCCTCCAGGTCCGGCAGGTAGTTGTCGGCGGCGCGCATGTCCGCGCGCAGCTCGGCGTTGGCGCGCCGCGCCTCCTCGGGCGTGGCCGCGCGCTGGGTGTGCAGGCGCTCGAGCTCGTGGTGCAGCGCGAGGATCGTCTCGAGGGCATCGCTCGGCAGCGACTTACCGACCCGCACGCCCGCGAGGCCGAGCGACGCGAACAGCGGGCCGCGCTGCACCCGTTCGAGCTCGATCTCGAGCCCGTCGCGGGCCGACGGCGGCTCCGCCGACAGCAGGTCCTCGACGGTGGCGCCCAGCGCCCTGGCGATGGCCTGGAGCTGGGAGAACTTCGGCTCGCGCTTGCCGTTCTCCAGCGTGCTGACCTGCGACGGCGCTCGCCCGATCGCGTTCGCGAGATCCTCCAGCGTCATCCCGCGCGAGGTCCGCAGGTGCCGCACCCGGCGTCCGATCGTCAGGGCGTCCGGCTCGGCCCCGGCGGGCGGACCAACGGTTCTGGCGCCGCGGTCCGACGTCGGACGCTCGCCCGGGTGTACCACCACACCGAGCGTTCGGCCGGGAGCGTTTCGCCCGGTTCCAGGATTCGTCGTCGTGCTGGCCATGGTTGAGGGTGACATACGCGAAGGCTTCCGTCCAGCAGAAGTTTCCCGAATCTTCTACGCGATGACCCCTTGGGAGGGGCTTGCTGAGTGACGGAAGGTAGACGCACGGCACCGCAACGCGGACGAGCCGGACGTTCCACCCCCGGTCTGCACCGGAGGCTTCACCACAGGAGGTCACGCCATGAGCACCCCCACCATCGTCAGCCGCCGCTCCCTCGACGAGACGCCCCGCGAGCCGGGCACCGAGGCGACTGCCCCGACGTCGGGCACCGCGCGACCGGGCGACCAGGCGCAGACCGCCGCCGAGCTGGCCGAGTCCTGGACGACGGACCCGCGCTGGAACGGCATCTGCCGCGACTACTCCGCCGAGGACGTCGTCGCACTGCGCGGCTCCGTCCGCGAGGACCGCACGCTCGCTCGCCGCGGCGCCGAGCTCCTGTGGGAGCGCCTGCACACCGAGGAGTGGGTGGCCGCGCTCGGCGCCTTCACCGGCAACCAGGCCGTGCAGCAGGTCAAGGCGGGCCTCAAGGCCATCTACCTGTCCGGCTGGCAGGTCGCCGCCGACGGCAACCTCGCCGGGCAGACCTACCCGGACCAGTCGCTCTACCCCGCGAACTCCGTCCCGGCCGTGGTGCGTCGCATCAACAACGCGCTCCTGCGGGCCGACCAGATCGACGTCGCGGAGAACGGCACGCCGACCCGTGATTGGCTCGCCCCCATCGTGGCCGACGCCGAGGCCGGCTTCGGCGGCCAGCTCAACGCCTACGAGCTCATGCACGCAATGATCGAGGCCGGCGCGGCGGGCGTGCACTGGGAGGACCAGCTCTCGTCCGAGAAGAAGTGCGGCCACCTCGGCGGCAAGGTGCTCATCCCGACGTCGCAGCACGTGCGCACGCTCCAGGCCGCTCGGCTCGCGGCCGACGTCGCCGGCGTCCCGTCGATCGTGATCGCCCGCACCGACGCGCTCGGCGCCGACCTGCTGACGTCCGACGTCGACCCGCGCGACCAGGCCTTCACCACCGGTGAGCGCACCGCCGAGGGCTTCTACCGCGTGCGACCGGGCCTCGATGCGGTCATCTCCCGCGGCCTGGCGTACGCCCCGTACTCCGACCTGATCTGGGTGGAGACCGGCGAGCCCGACCTCGTCCTGGCCCGTGAGTTCGCCGAGGCGATCCACACAGAGTTCCCGGGCAAGATGCTCGCCTACAACTGCTCGCCGTCGTTCAACTGGAAGAAGCACCTCGACGACGCCACCATCGCGAAGTTCCAGCGCGAGCTCGCGTCGTACGGGTACGCGTTCCAGTTCATCACCCTGGCCGGCTTCCACGCCGTGTCCCACTCGATGTTCGAGCTGGCCCGCGGCTACAACGAGCGAGCCATGAGCGCCTACGTCGAGCTGCAGGAGGCCGAGTTCGCCTCCGAGGCCGACGGCTACACCGCCACCCGCCACCAGCGGGAGGTCGGCACGGGCTACTTCGACCGCGTCGCGACCGCGCTCAACCCGGACGCCGCGACCCTCGCCCTGGCCGGTTCCACCGAGACGGCCCAGTTCCACTAAGCCCCACCCCGGTTGTCAGGAGCTCCCCGGGGTACGCCACGGGGAGCTCCTGACAACCCGGAGAACGAGGAGGACCGCCATGACTTCCACCATCGAGAACCACACCGGCTCGCCCGAGGCGACCGCTTCGACGTCGGGCACCGGAACCGGCGACGCGACCGCCCGCGGCTCCGTCCGCGTGACCGGGACGCTGGGCCCGCGCTACGACGAGATCGTGACGCCCGAGGCGCTCGACTTCCTCGCCCTGCTCCACGACGCGTTCGCAATCCGCCGCAGCGAGCGGCTCGCCGAGCGCCGTCGCCGCCGCCAGGAGGTCGCGGACGGCGCCGACCCGGACTTCCGCCCCGAGACCCGTCCGGTGCGGGCGGACCCGTCGTGGCGGGTCGCGGGCTCGGCCGGCGCGCCCGGGCTCGAGGACCGCCGCGTCGAGATCACAGGCCCGACCGACCCGAAGATGACGATCAACGCCCTCAACTCGGGCGCGAAGGTGTGGCTCGCCGACCAGGAGGACGCGTCGAGCCCGACCTGGCGCAACGTCGTCGAGGGCCAGCTGGCCCTTCGCGACGCGATCCGCGGCACGCTCACCTTCACCAACGAGGCGGGCAAGAGCTACGAGCTGCGCTCGCCGCGCCTCGCGGAGCTCCCGACGATCGTGTTCCGGCCGCGCGGCTGGCACATGGTCGAGAAGCACCTGCGCTACACCGCCCCCGACGGCGTCAGGGAGTGCGCGTCGGCCTCGCTGGTCGACTTCGGCCTGTACTTCTTCCACAACGCACGCGAGCTCGTGGCGCGCGGTCGCGGCCCGTACTTCTACCTCCCGAAGCTCGAGGGGTACCGCGAGGCGCGGCTGTGGAACGACGCGTTCGTGCTCGCGCAGAGCGCCCTCGGGCTGCCGCGCGGCACGATCCGCGCGACCGTCCTCATCGAGACCCTGCCTGCCGCGTTCGAGATGGAGGAGATCCTCTACGAGCTGCGTGACCACTGCGCCGGCCTGAACGCCGGCCGCTGGGACTACCTGTTCTCGATCATCAAGGCGTTCCGCACCCGCGGGGACTCGTACGTCCTGCCCGACCGGTCGCAGGTCCCGATGACCGCCCCCTTCATGCGGGCGTACACGGAGCTGCTCGTGCAGACCTGCCACAAGCGGGGCGCGCACGCGATCGGCGGCATGAGCGCCTTCATCCCGGACCGCCGCAACCCGGAGGTCACGGAGCGGGCGTTCGAGCAGGTCCGGGCCGACAAGCGGCGTGAAGCCGGCGACGGCTTCGACGGCACGTGGGTGGCGCACCCCGACCTCATCGACGTCGCCCGCGCCGAGTTCGACGCCGTCCTCGGCGAGACACCGCACCAGGTCGCGCGCCAGCGGCCGGACGTGTCTGTGGGGCAGCACGACCTGCTCGACGTCGCCTCCGTCCGCCGCTCCGGCGCCACGGTGACGTCGGCGGGCCTGCGCTCGAACGTGTCGATCGGTATCCGCTACATCGACGCGTGGCTGCGCGGCACGGGCGCCGCCGCACTGGACAGCCTCATGGAGGACGCGGCCACAGCCGAGATCTCACGGTCCCAGGTGTGGCAGTGGATCGCGGCCGGCACCCGCACCGACGACGACGGCCAGCCCATCACGCGCGAGCGTGTCGAGGAGCTCGTGCGCGAGGTCGTTGCCGAGCTGCCCCGGTCCGCGGACGACCGGGTCGACGACGCGGCCGCCGTCTTCCGGGCGGTCGCCCTGGCCGACGACTTCCCGTCGTTCCTCACCGTCGGCGCGTACTCGCAGTTCCTGGTGGGCTCGGCGGTGGACCAGCCGTAGGGGGAACCTGCTCCTGGGGAACGCGGGGGGGCGCCCCCCCCCCCCCCGGCCCGGGGGGGTTTGGGCGACAGGGGGGGGGGGGCCCCTGAACCCGAT
>NZ_JAKGSG010000042.1 GCF_021568775.1 Antribacter soli
GCACCCGGCTCGGGGGCACCGCGTGAGCCCGCCTCCCGGGCCCCCTGCCGATGGCTTGAGCGACCAGGAGGCGGTCTCGCGCGTTCCACCCTTTTTCACCCGCTGTGGGGGCCCAGAGTACGAATTCAGGTAATTCCCAGGCGGTATCTTGCGCGGGCGCTCTGTGTCTTCGCGGACACCTGTATCCGCACCGCGGCGCGAGAACCACCTAGGAGAGCACGTGTCCACCGACAAGACCACCCCGGAGCAGACGGAGCAGCCCACGGCCGCCGAGCCCGTCGAGGCCACCCCGGCCGGCGTCGAGGCGTCCGCCGAGACGGCGACCACGCCCCGCCCGGCCATCGTGTCGTTCCTGCGCGACAACTGGCTCACGGCGCTGCTCGCAGTGCTGCTGGCCGGCGCGATCGTCTACGGCGCGGTGTTCACGGCGTCGAGCAGCCGCTGGGAGGCCAGCTCGGGCGACTTCGAGGCTCAGCTCGCCGAGACGACCGCTGCGAAGGCGGAGGTCGAGGCGGCAAAGGCGGAGGTCGAGGCCGCGAAGATCGCGGTGGAGGCCACGAACACCGATCTCCAGGGCGACCTCGACGAGTGCCGCTCCACGGCCGACGCGGCCGACGTGCTGGTCGGTCTCGACAAGCAGGCGGGCGACAAGCTCAGCGCCTTCATGGACACGTTCTTCTCGCTCATGGCCACGACGAGCGATGCGGAGGCCCAGAGCCTCCTGGGCACGATCGAGACGCAGGGCGCCGAGATCGAGGCCCTCGACGGTCAGGTCGACGCGGCGGAGAAGACGTACGACGAGCGCGTCGGGCTCTGCCGCGACTGACGGGGGCCGCCGTTGAGTTGGGGGGCGTCCGCGGGGTCCGGAACCGGACCCGGCGGACGTCCCACCTTCAGGCGCTCCCAGCGGCGACGCGGTCAGCCCTGGTCGAGGGCCAGCAGGTCGTCGACCGACTCCCGGCGCACCAGGACCCGGGACGCCCCGTTCGCGACCGCGACGACAGGCGGGCGCGGCAGCAGGTTGTAGTTCGACGCCATGGACCTGCCGTACGCCCCGGTCGCGGCGACGGCGAGGAGGTCTCCCGCCCGGATGTCACCGGGCAGCATGACCTCGTGAACGACGATGTCGCCGCTCTCGCAGTGCTTGCCGACGACGCGGGCGAGCACCAGGCCCGCCGACGATGCCCGGCTCGCGAGCTCGGCGTGGTACCGCGCGCCGTACAGGGCCGGGCGGATGTTGTCGCTCATGCCGCCGTCGACGGACACGTAGGTGCGGGTGAACGTCTCGTCGTCGCTGCCGTCCGCACCGCCGACCACCACCGGCTTGACCGTGCCCACCGTGTAGAGCGTCAGGCCGGCGGGCCCCACGATCGCCCGACCCGGCTCGATCGAGAACCGCGGCAGCGGGGTACCGAGCTCGGAGGCGACCGCGGCGACGGCCGAGGCCACGTCCTTGGCCACCCGATCGGGGTCGAGCGCAACCTCGCCCGGCAGGTACGCGATGCCGTATCCGCCGCCGAGGTCGATCTCCTCCACGAGCACGCCGGTGCGCGCCGCGAGGTCGGCCCGGAGCCGCAGCACGGCGTGCGCCGCGACCTCGAAGCCCGAAGGGTCGAGGATCTGGGAGCCGATGTGCGAGTGGATCCCGAGCAGGCGCAGCTCGGGCCGCTCCAGGATCGCGAGCAGCGCAGTCATCGCGGGGCTGTCGCCCGTGCCAGCGATCGACAGCCCGAACTTCTGGTCCTCGTGCGCGGTCGAGATGTACTCGTGGCCACCCGCGTGCACGCCTGTGGTCACGCGGACCAGGACCGGCGCGACGACCCCGGCCTCGCGGGCGAGCGCCGCGACCCTGTCGACCTCGACGAGGGAGTCCACGATGATCCGGCCGACACCCACCTCGAGGGCCTGGGCGATCTCCGCGTCCGCCTTGTTGTTGCCGTGCAGTCCGAGCTCGGCGCCGGGCAGGCCGGCCCGCAATGCGACCGCCAGCTCGCCGCCGGACGCGGTGTCGACCCGCAGCCCCTCCTCGCGCGCCCACCGTGCGACGGCGACCGTCAGGAGCGCCTTGCCGGCGTAGTAGACGTCCACGCCCGCACCGACCTCGGCGAACGCCCGCTCGAACGCGGTGCGGTACGCCTGGGCACGAGCGCGGAAGTCCGCCTCGTCGAGCACGTACGCCGGGGTGCCGTGCTCGGCCGCGAGGTCGTGCACGTCCACGCCGCCCACGGCGAGCGAGCCCTCCGGCGTACGCCGGACGCCGGACGACCACGGCTCCCCCGGGTGCCCGGGCACGCCCTGCGGGAGGTGACCCGGTGCACCCGGGCGCGCTCCGGCGTCGGGCAGCGCGCCCGTCACATCCGCTCCGGTGCACTGACGCCCAGCAGGCCCAGGCCGTTGACGAGGACCGTGCGCACCGCGTCGTTCAGCCACAGGCGCGTGCGGTGCTGGTCCGTGACCTCCTCGTCCGGGTACGGGGCGACGCGGAGGTTCTGGTTGTACCAGGAGTGGAAGTCCCCGGCGAGGGCCTCGAGGTAGCGGGCAACTCGGTGCGGTTCACGCAGCTCGGCGGCCTGCGCCACGATCCGCGGGAACTCCGTGAGGCGGCCGAGCAGCACCGCCTCCGACTCCTGGTCGAGGAGCGCCGGATCGAAACCGTCCTCGCGGCGCACGCCACGTTCGGCTGCCTTGGCCGCGACCTGGACGGTGCGGCTGTGCGCGTACTGCACGTAGAAGACCGGGTTCTCGTTCTTGGCGCTGGCCAGCAGGTCGAGGTCCAGGTCGATGTTCGAGTCCGCCGAGTAGCGCGCGAGCGAGTACCGGGCGGCGTCCACGCCCACGGCGCCGACGAGGTCGTCGATCGTGAGGACCGTGCCCGCGCGCTTCGACATGCGCACCGGCTGGCCCTCCTTGACGAGGTTCACCATCTGGCCGATGAGGATCTGCAGGTTCTTGCCCGGCGTGTCCCCGAAGGCCGCGCAGACCGCCATCATGCGGCCCACATACCCGTGATGGTCGGCGCCCAGCATGATGATCACGTCGTCGAAGCCGCGCTCGCGCTTGTCCAGGTAGTACGCGATGTCGCCCGCGATGTACGCGGCGTCACCGTCCGACTTCACGACGACGCGGTCCTTGTCGTCGCCGAAGTCCGTGGTGCGCAGCCACAGCGCCCCGTCCTTCTCGAACATGTGGCCGCCGGCCTGCAGACGCGCCACCGCGTGCTCCACCGCGCCCGACTCGTGCAGCGAGTCCTCGTGGAAGTAGACGTCGAAGTCCACCCCGAAGTCGTGGAGCGACTGCTTGATCTCGGCGAACATCCGCGTCACGCCGCGAGCGCGGAACGTCTCCTGCGCCTCGGCGTCCGGCAGGTCGCGCGGGTCGGCGTCGCCGTCGGCCAGCGCGTCCGCGATCACGGCTTCCGCGATCTCCGCGATGTACGCGCCGCCGTAGCCGTCCTCCGGCGCGGGGCGCCCCTTCGCGGCAGCGAGGAGCGACCGGGCGAACCGGTCGATCTGCGTGCCGTGGTCGTTGAAGTAGTACTCCCGGGCCACCTCGGCGCCGGAGGCGGTCAGGATGCGGGCCAGCGAGTCACCCACCGCGGCCCAGCGCACGCCACCGATGTGGATGGGTCCCGTCGGGTTCGCGGAGACGAACTCCAGGTTGATCTTGAGGCCCGCCTCGGAGTCGTTGCGGCCGTACGCGGCGCCCGCCTCGACGATCGTGCGCGCCAGGCTGCCGGCCGCGGCCGCGTCGAGCGTGATGTTGAGGAAGCCCGGGCCGGCGACGTCCACGGCCTTGACGCCCGGTGTGACGACCAGGCGCTTCGCGAGGTCCTCGGCGAGCGTGCGCGGGGCGACGCCAGCCTTCTTCGCGAGCTGCAGCGCGATGTTCGTGGCCCAGTCCCCGTGCTCGCGCTGGCGCGGTCGCTCCACGTGCACCGACGCGGGGATCGCATCGGCGGGCAGGGCGAGGGTGCCGTCGGCAACGGCCGCGGCCAGGGCAGCGCTGAGTGCTCCGGAGAGCTCGTCGGGGGTCACCCGGCGATTCTATCGGCCGGTCTGACGGCCCTGCCGTGGTTTTCCACACCCTGGGCGGCCCACGGCGCCCACGCTGCCCGACGGCGGCCCTCGCGCTGCGTACGCGAGGTGGCACCACCGTCGGGTGCCCGCAATGGATGCGGACGAAGCGGCCGACTGCTGGTAGTCTCGTGCACCGTGCCGGTTCACCACGTGGACAGGCGCGAGCGCCCGTAGCTCAGTGGATAGAGCGTCTGCCTCCGGAGCAGAAGGTCGTAGGTTCGAGTCCTATCGGGCGCACCCTCCGAAACATGGCCCCTGAAATGCAGAAATGCAGATCAGGGGCCATTTTCATGCACCGTGCCGACGACCGGTTCCCCACCAACTCTCCCACCACGGCGCCGCACCCACCCGGCGAGCCGAGAACGACGAAGCGGCCCCGGATTCGGTTCCGGGACCGCTTCACTCCTAGGCCGGCTACAACCCCGCCACCTCAGGAACGCTCAAGGGACAAAGGCTCGCCCCCGCCTTGTTCGTCCGTCGGCACTCAGGCCTTACGGCGCCGGCGGGCGAGGACGACGAGGCCGATACCGGTGAGGACCGCGGTCGCGGCGAGCACAGCCAAGGGTGCCGCGGCGGAAGAGCCCGTGGCGGCGAGCACGGGGGCAGGGTCCTCGGCGACGGCAGCAGGCGGCGCGGCGGCCCCCTCGGGCTGCCCAGACGCGGCCGGCGCGTCGGCCGCCGCCGCCGGCGCCGCGGGTGCTGCCGCCTTCGCGTCGAGCGCGCGCGCCGTGAACTGGCCGTTGAGCAGGAACTCGCGAAGGTCGGCGGCCGTGCCGGCCAGCGCTGCCTGCGCCGCCGCGTCGAGCGCCGGACCGCTGTTGTTCGCGCCACCGGTCAGCATCGTCGCAGCTGCCAGCCTGTCGTCGGCGTACTGCGCCTGGGCCAGGCCTGTCGAGAGGAACTCCGACAGTGCCTGAGGGTCGCTGCTGTCCAGGGCCGCCTGCGCGCCGGCCTTGACCGCAGGACCGGTTGCCGCGTCCAGGACGCGCGCCACCCGCAGGCGTTCATCGGCGTACCACGCGGCCCGGTAACCCCCGTCGACGAAGGCCCGCAACTGCTCGTCGGTCCCCGCCAACGCTTCCGTCGCTGCCTGACGCAACGCCGGGCCATCGGTAGTCGTCGCCAGGACTTCCGCCCATGCCCGGTACTCGGCGTCCGAAGTCCCGTGAAAACCCGCCTCGACGAACACCCGGAGGTCCGTGACGGGGTCCGCCGCAGCGGCAGGTACCGCACCGGGTCCGAAGCCCACCACTGACAGCACCGCGGCCACGCCAAGCAACCGCACCAAGTTCCGCACCAGCACACACTCCTCGTCATACACACACGGGCTCGGCGGCATGGCGTCCAAGCGAGACGGGCGAAGCCCCGCAACACCCTATAGTCTTTGTGAACCTTGTACGGTTTGTCTGCGTCCGGGCAGGGGATCGCCGGCCCCGAAGGCCAACTCCCCGGCTCCGATGAGCGGCGACAAGCAGCCGGTGGCAGACTCCCCCGCATGGTCGACATCAACCCACAGACCACCCCTCCCGAGATCACACCGGAGCAGGTCGCCGAGATCAGCGAGTCGATCACCATGCGCAGCGGCGATCGCGACTTCTACCTTGCGTTCCTCCTCAGGGCCTTCTTCGGCGAGACGTCCGGCAACGACCACGCGTCCTTCAGGATCTCCGTCCTCACGCCCGCCGGTGTTGTGGCCGGCACGGCCGTCTCACATGCGCGCTGGTCCAAGGCGCTGGCGGCGGAGCTCGCCACGGACACGAACGACGCCCTCTACGAAGCGTTCATCGACGCGTTCGCGATGGTGACGGACACCGATCTCCGATCGTCCCGCCTTCGCGACGTGAAGGGCGTGCCAGAGCCGCTCCCCTCCTTCCTGCACCTCGAGGACGCGACGATCTTCGTCGGCGAGCGGACCCTGAACAACCGCCTGTTCCGGGTCAGCGTCGACGACGTCTCGGGCTGGTGCCTCGGCTCCTGGTCCGCATGACCGGGTTCGCAGGAACCGTCGGTAACTCCACGTCTGGATAGGCTGGCTGACGTCCAGACCCTAGGAGTGACCATGAACGCCCACCGCACCGACTCCGGCGCAGCCGAGGACGGCTACGCCGACTTCGAGTTCGAGCGCCGGTTCTTCGTCCGCGACTTCCCGGAGGCGCTGCGGGACGCGCCCACGCTGATCGTCCAGTCCTACTTCCTGTCCGACGGCGGATACGCGCTCCGCGTCCGAGTCCAGGCGGCCGGCGTCGACGTCCTGCCGACGGCCGACACGGATACCGCCGACATCCTGCGGGACCACCGAGACCAGTTCGACTTCGCGGCCGTCACGGTCAAGGGACCGCCGGTGGGTGGCACCCGCTACGAAGCGGAGCGGGAGCTCGACACCCAGGTCGCCGCAGAGCTGGTGCACCGTGGCGGGGCGCCGATCGTCAAGACCCGGTACGCCGTGTGGCTGGGGGCCGACGGCTGGTCCGTCGACGTGTTCGGCGGCGCCAACCACCCGCTGGTCGTCGCCGAGTGCGAGCGCTCCACCCCCGTGACCGACCTGCAGATCCCGGACTTCTGCGTCACGGAGATCACGGACGACCGGCGCTTCTCGAACGAGACGCTCGCCGTCGATCCCTACCGGGGATGGTCGGTGCAGTTCGCCGCCGAGCTCGCGATGTCAGGCCCGCACTTCAGCCAGGACTTCGGCGGGAACACGCACCTGCCGACCACCTGAGCGGCCGGTCACCTCACCCGTACCACTTGCCCTTCTCCTGGACGCCCGGCACGAACTCGAAGTGCCACGGCTCGTACGCGCCGCTGCCGCCGCGCTTGGCCCAGGAGGGGTTCTGCCAGCCGTACGCCGAAGCATTGGACGTGAACCAGCGGTAGACCTCGCCGTTGCCGGTCTCCTGCGAGCACAGGTCGATGGCGAGGCCCCAGCCGTGCATCGAGCTGCCCGGGGACGCGGCATAGGAGCCACGGGTCGCCCGGACGGAGTACTGCATGCTCAGTGAGCGGTAGCTCGCGACGAGGCACAGGTCGCGGCCGAAGGCGGCGCGGAAGTTCTCGTTCAGCGAGGAGAGCGCGATCGCGGCGTCGGGCCGCAGGAACTCCCCGGGCTGCCACAGCTGGCACAGAGAGTGGTCGGCAAGGTTCCCGTTCGTTCCCTCGACGGGCGCGTCGGGGTTGCACTCGGGCAGCGGGTTGCGCTCGGACAAGCGGCTGACGGCGACGTCGGTGCGGGCGACCCGCTCCGCCGCGGCCACGTTGGGGGACGTCGGCGGCACGGCGACCTGGGCGGTCAGGAGCTCCAGCGTGCTGGGTCCGACGTCGCCCTGGTCGAGCGCGAAGGGTGTCTCGCCGATGTGCGCGGCCGGGCCGAGCGGGACGGCGATCGTGGCGGCTGCGAGGGTACCGAGCACCGCGGTGCGGGGGATCCAGCGGTTCGGCAGCGACCTCGTGGCCGGAGGCCGGGTTACCCCGGTACTTCGACCCGGCGGTTCGGCGGGCGCCGCGGCCGGCTTGCGCCGGGGGCTCTGTTCCGCCTCTCGCCTGGCACGGCGCGATACGAGGGCGGGCGTGACGCCCGTGACAGCCGCTTGCTCCACTACCCCTCCGTACTCCGTGTGCCCGCGGCCCCTCGCGGTTTTCCGTCTGCCCCCCGGCCTGGACCCTGCCTGCCGACCGCCGCACTGGGTGCTGCGGTCTGTCACAGGACAGTAACGGTGACGGGGCAGGACTGCCAAGCCTGCCAGTGAACCGACCTCGCCCCTGCGGGACCGGCGCCACCAGTGTGGTGCACGTGCGTGTCGTGAGCGTGTCGTCTACGTCACGCGGTGCGGCGACCGCGATAGCGACCCCCGCGCGCCGCCCGGACACCTCACCGTCGGCGCTGCATGGCGTCCCGGACCTCGCCGACGAGCTCTTCGAGGATGTCCTCGAGGAACACCACGCCCTGCAGGTCCCCGCCGGTCCCGACGACGCGTGCGAGGTGCGTCCGGGAGCGCTGCATCTCCCGCAGCACGTCCTCCACCTCGTCGTCCGGCCCGACGGCCGCGAGGGCCCGCACGCGCCAGGCGGCGACGGGCTCGAACCGGTCGCCGTTGGTCGCGTACAGCACGTCCTTCAGGTGCAGGTATCCGACGAGGTCCCCCGCGGCGGGCCCCGCCAGGACGGCGCCCCCCAGAGGAGGCCCCTCCACGGCGGGACCCTCCAGGGCGGGCCTACCCAGGGCGGCCTCTTCCAGGATGACGCCCGCCGCCGCGACGACCGGGAACCGGGAGAACCCGTGCCGCGTGACGAGCCGCTCGACATCGTCGGGCGTGGTGTCCTCCGGGACGGTGACGAGCTCGCCGACCGGCACCATGACGTCGGCCGCGGTACGGGACGAGAACTCGATGGCGCCTGCGAGGAGGCCCTGCTCGTCGCGCAGCAGGCCCTCGGCCTGGGAGTGCACCACGATGGACTGCACCTCCTCGGCGGTGAACGCCGAGGCGACCTCGTCCTTCGGCTCGATGCCGGCGAGGCGCACCGCGTGGTTCGCGAGCCAGTTCAGCGCCCCGATGACCGGCCGCAGCACCCGGGCGAGCAGCACGAGCGGCGGCCCGAACCACAGCACGGCCTTCTCAGGCCCGGCGACGGCGAGGTTCTTCGGCACCATCTCGCCGAGCACCACGTGCAGGTACACCACGAGAGACAGCGCGATGACGAGCGCGATGGGGTGCGCCAGGGCCGTGCTCGCACCGAGGGCGTGCAGCGGCACCTCGAGCAGGTGCGCGAGCGCGGGCTCGGCCACGATGCCCAGGCCGGTGGAGCAGACGGTGACGCCGAGCTGGGCGCACGCCAGCATGAGCGAGACGTGCTCCATGGCCCACAGGACGATCTGGGCACGCCGGTCCCCTGCGGCCGCGAGCGGCTCGATGGCGCTGCGGCGGGCGGAGATCACGGCGAACTCGGCGCCCACGAAGAACGCGTTGCCGGCCAGCAGCGCCAGGCCGACAAGGAGAGCGGTCGAGGTGCTCATCGGGCCCCCTCCCCGTTGCGGGAACCGCGCGGGGCGGACGCGCCCGCCCCGCCACCGGCGTCGGACAGGACGCGGACCCGCAGGCGCTCCACGCGCCGGCCCGCCATGGCCTCCACGCGCAGCATGACGCCGTCGACCTCGATCTCGTCCCCGACGGTCGGCACCCGGCCGAGCCGGGCCATGACGAGGCCGCCGAGGGTCTCGTACGCACCGTCCTCGGGGACCTCGATGCCGCTGGTCTCCTCGAGCTCGTCGGGGCGCATCACTCCCGGCACGATCCAGGAGCCGTCCGCCGCACGGGCGGCGCCCGCGCGACGTGGGTCGTGCTCGTCGGCGACGTCCCCGACCAGCTCCTCCACGACGTCCTCCAGGGTGACGATGCCGGACGTGCCGCCGTACTCGTCGACCACCACGGCCATCTGCATGCCGAACCCGCGCAGCTCCACGAGGAGAGGCCCCAGGCGGACGGTCTCGGGGACGCGATGCGCGTCCACCATGAGGGCGGCGGCAGGAACGTCGCGGCGGCGGCCGTGCGGCACGCCGACGGCGCGGCGCAGGTGCACCAGGCCGACGACGTCGTCCCGGTCCTCCCCGATCACGGGGAAGCGCGAGTGCCCGGTGCTGCGCGCGAGCGCGACGACGTCCTCCGCCGTGGTGTCGCGGTGGACCACCACCATCCGCATGCGGTCGGTCATCACGTCGACGGCCGTCAGCTCGTTGAGCTCGATGGAGTTCGTCAGCAGCGTCGCCACCGACTCCTCGAGCGTGCCCTCTCGCGCCGACCGGCGGACCAGGTACGCGAGCTCGGACGCGCTGCGCGCCCCGGACAGCTCCTCGCGCGGCTCGACGCCCACACGGCGCAGCAACGCGTTCGCCGACCCGTTCAGCACGGCGATCACCGGCTTGAACCCCGTGGTGAACATCCGCTGCAGGGGCATGACGACGCGTGCCGTGCCGAGTGGCACGGACAGGGCGAAGTTCTTGGGGATCAGCTCCCCGAACACCATGGAGAAGGTGTTCACCAGCACGAGCGCCAGGGCGACGGCGAGGCCGCCCGCGACCGCGCCGCTCATCGAGAAGCGCCCGAACGCCGCCTCCAGCAGAGAGGCCAGAGCCGGTTGCGCGGTGTAGCCCAGGAGGATGGTGGTCAGCGTGATGCCGACCTGCGCGGAGCTGAGCTCCGTCGAGAGGTTCTTCAGCCCGGCGCGAACCGCCCGGTCGCGCATGCCTGCGCGACGGACGGACCTGCCGGGCCCCGGACTGTCGCCCTCCGGGTCGTCCCCGCCGATCACGGCGGGGTCCAGGGTGACCAGGGAAAACTCGCCGGCCACGAAGAGTGCTGTACCTGCGGTCAGGAGCACCCCGAGCCCGACCATCAGCCAGTCGCCTACCACAGGGTGCTCCACGGATATCGCTCGATCATCGTGGCACCGATGGTAGCCGCTTGACACGCTCTTGGCTCTGCTCGCCGGGTCTCCGCCGGCCTGCCCGACGACGTCCGGATCACCCCCGCCGGTCGTGCTCCCGACCGGCGTGACGCACCCGGGCGACCGGGTCCGCGGCCGGGCGAGGACGACGCAGAGGCGGCCCACAGGTGCGCCTCAGTGTCCTGACAGGCCGGTACGTGCAAGATTGGTCCTATGTCGACAGGTACGCCCCAGCCGAGCACCTCGTACCCGGGGAGCGCCGCACCCGCCACGGGTCAGCCGAGCCAGCCCGGGAGCCAGCAGAGCGCCACCGTGCTCGTCGTCGAGGACGAGCCCACCATCGCCACCGCGATCGCCCAGCGGCTGTCCGCGGAGGGCTGGCGTGTGGAGGTGGCGCGCGACGGGCTGTCCGGCGTGGACGCCGCCGCGCGCCTGCGCCCGGACGTGGTGGTGCTCGACGTCATGCTGCCCGGTATCGACGGCCTCGAGGTGACCCGCCGCATCCAGGCGGACCACCCTGTGCCGATCCTCATGCTCACCGCGCGCGACGACGAGACCGACATGCTGGTCGGGCTCGGCGTGGGCGCGGACGACTACATGACGAAGCCCTTCTCGATGCGGGAGCTCGTCGCACGCATCAAGGCGCTGCTGCGCCGCGTCGACCGCGCCGCGCAGGCCGCCGTGTCCGCGCCGTCGGACCCGCCCATGGTCATGGGCGACGTCACCGTGGACCGCGCGCAGCGTCGCGTCTACCGCGGCGGCGACGAGGTCCACCTCACGCCCACGGAGTTCGAGCTGCTCGTCATGCTGGCCGGCTCCCCGAAGACCGTCCTCACGCGCGAGCGCCTCCTCGCCGAGGTGTGGGACTGGGCGGACGCGAGCGGCACCCGCACCGTGGACTCCCACATCAAGGCGCTGCGCCGCAAGCTCGGGCCGGACCTGATCCGGACGGTTCACGGCGTCGGGTACGCGTTCGAGCCGCCGACAGCCTGAGGCACGCCGATGAAGCCAAGGCGGGCGATACCCGACCTGCGCCCGCTCGACCCGCTCCAGTCCCTGAAGACGAAGCTCGGCGTGCTCGTGGCGGCGACAGCCACCCTCGCCGTGCTCATCACGTGGCTCGGCCTGCAGGCGTCCCTCGGGCCGAGCCGCACGTTCCCGCTCGCGATCGTGCTGTCGCTCCTGCTGACGCAGATCCTCGCGCGCGGCATGACGTCGCCCCTGCGCGAGATGACGGCGGCCGTGCAGGCGATGGCCGACGGCGACTACACGACGCGGGTGCACGCGACGAGCCAGGACGAGGTGGGCCAGCTCGCCACCGCCTTCAACATGATGGCGGAGGACCTGGAGTCGGTGGAGAAGACGCGGCGCGACCTCATCGCGAACGTGTCGCACGAGCTGCGTACCCCGGTCGCGGCGCTCCAGGCGCAGCTCGAGAACATGGTGGACGGCGTCGCGGAGCCCACGCCGGCGGCCCTGGAGCAGGCGCTCGCGCAGACGGAGCGGCTCACGCGCCTCGTCACCTACCTGCTGGACCTGTCGCGCATCGAGGCGGGGGCCTCCGCCCTGAGCGTCGGCCAGATCGCCGTCGGTGACTTCCTCGAGGACTGCGCGCAGTCGCTGTCGATGGTGGAAGCCGGCAAGGGCCTGAACTACGTGGTGGACGTGACGCCCGAGGACCTGATGCTGGAGGCAGACGCCGAGCGGCTGCACCAGGTCATCACGAACCTGCTGCAGAACGCGATCCGGCACTCGCCGCAGGGCGGGGTCATCCGGCTGGACGGCTATCCGGTCGACGACCTCGTCGTCATCGAGGTGAGCGACCAGGGGCCGGGCATCGCCCCGCAGGACCGCGAGCAGATCTTCGAACGGTTCGCCCGCGGGTCCCACGGACCCGTCGCGACGCCGGGGACGGGCACCAGCGGCGGCACCGGCATCGGCCTGGCGATCGTGCGCTGGGCGGTGGACCTGCACGGAGGGCACATCGAGGTGGCGGACTCCGCCGAGGGCGCCACGATGCGCGTGACCCTGCCGGCGCGATCTCATCCTGCGCCCGGCGTGACGACCATGCCGGCGGAGTGAGGCGCACGCCGTGAGACCCCGTCGCCGTGATTTGCGTCACATCAGCAAGCCAACGTTTGCGGCCGCAAGGAGTACGAAACGTCGGGCTGGACACTTCCAGCCCGAACATTGCCCGGCTTTTGCCCGGCGTGCAAGATTCGTGACGAACCGTCACCATGCCGCTCGCGACCACTGCAGCGTGTCCGTTTCGGGCACCCTGTCAACGGCGTCAAGGGCCTACGCTTGAAAACGGCCCGGAACTTCGGGCCGAGCACGAACTCTCGAGAACGCACTCCTACCAGAGAGTGCCGACACTGTGGTGAAGGTGGGCGATCCGCGCGTGGCTGGGTCAGAGTCGATCAGCGTGTCGAGCACGTCGTTCGGGGCCAACGAATGGCTCGTCGACGAGCTCTACGAGCAGTACCTCAAGGACAAGAACGCGGTAGACCCCGCATGGTGGGACTTCTTCGAGGACTACACCCCGGGCGGTAACGGCGGTCCGACGGCGGCCGAGGCCACCCTGGCGACCCCCGCCACCCCTCCGGCGACCGCCCCGGGCGGTGCACCGGCCCAGCCGGCGCCGAGCCCCGCGGCGTCCCACGGGACCGCCGCCGCCGAGGAGGCGCAGAGGGTCCGCCGGCAGCCGGTCCCCAAGGAGCCTTCCGTGAACGCGGCCCTGAAGAAGGTCGTGGCGACGGCGCAGCCGGCCACGGCGGAGTACGCGGCGGCCGCGACCGTCAAGCCGAAGCCGCACCACGACGACGCCGTCGACGAGGTCGAGAAGCTGCGCGGCCCGGCCGCGCGCGTCGTGACCAACATGGAGTCCTCGCTCGACGTGCCCACGGCCACCTCGGTGCGCGCGGTGCCCGCCAAGCTCATGGTGGACAACCGCACCGTGATCAACAACCACCTCAAGCGCGGCCGCGGGGGGAAGATCTCGTTCACGCACCTCATCGGCTACGCGCTGGTCGAGGCGCTGGCCGACATGCCGGTGATGAACGCGCACTACCAGATGGTGGACGGCAAGCCCGGCATCGTGCAGCCCGCCCACGTGGGCTTCGGTCTCGCGATCGACCTGTCCAAGCCGGACGGCTCGCGCCAGCTCCTTGTGCCGAGCATCAAGAAGGCGGAGGAGCTCGACTTCTCCGAGTTCTGGGCCGCCTACGAGGAGCTCGTCCGCAAGGCGCGCGGCGCGAAGCTCACGGTCGACGACTTCGCCGGCACGACGATCTCGCTCACGAACCCGGGCGGCATCGGCACCGTGCACTCGGTGCCGCGGCTCATGCAGGGCCAGGGCACGATCATCGGCGTCGGCGCGATGGACTACCCGGCCGAGTTCGCCGGCGCCTCCGACGAGCAGCTCGCGCGCATGGGCGTGTCGAAGGTCCTGACGATCACGTCGACCTACGACCACCGCATCATCCAGGGCGCGCAGTCCGGCGAGTTCCTCAAGATCCTCTCGGGCAAGCTGCTCGGCCTCGACGGCTTCTACGACCGCGTCTTCGCGGCGCTGCGCGTGCCGTACGAGCCGGTCCGCTGGGTCCGCGACAACACCGTCTCCACCGAGATCGAGGCCGCCAAGCCGGCCAAGATCGCGGAGGTCATCCAGTCGCACCGCTCGCGCGGCCACCTCATGGCGGACACGGACCCGCTCGCGTACCGCCAGCGCAAGCACCCGGACCTCGACATCCAGAACCACGGCCTCACGCTGTGGGACCTGGACCGGACATTCCCGACCGGCGGGTTCGGCACCAAGGACCGGATGACGCTGCGCGAGATCCTTGGTCTCCTGCGCGACTCCTACTGCCGCTCCATCGGCATCGAGTACATGCACATCGCCGACCCGGCGCAGCGCACGTGGCTTCAGGAGCGCCTCGAATCCGGCTACGCCCGCACCCCGCGCGAGGACCAGCTGCGCATCCTGCGCAAGCTGAACTCCGCCGAGGCGTTCGAGACGTTCCTGCAGACGAAGTACGTCGGCCAGAAGCGCTTCTCGCTCGAGGGCGCCGAGACCGTCATCCCGCTGCTCGACGCGATCCTGTCGAAGGCCGCCGAGAACGGCCTCGACGAGGTCGGCATCGGCATGGCGCACCGCGGCCGCCTCAACGTGCTCGCGAACATCGCCGGCAAGAGCTACGGGCAGATCTTCAAGGAGTTCGAGGGCGTCCTCGACCCGAAGAGCATCCAGGGCTCCGGCGACGTCAAGTACCACCTCGGCACCGAGGGCGTGTTCACCGCGGAGAGCGGCGCCACGACGCGCGTCTACCTCGCGGCCAACCCGTCGCACCTGGAGGCCGTGGACCCCGTGCTCGAGGGCATCGTCCGCGCCAAGCAGGACCGCATCGACCTCGGCAAGGACGGCTTCTCCGTGCTGCCGATCCTCGTGCACGGCGACGCGGCCTTCGCCGGCCAGGGCGTGGTCCCCGAGGTGCTGAACCTGTCGCAGCTGCGCGGGTACCGCACGGGCGGCACGATCCACGTGATCATCAACAACCAGGTCGGCTTCACCACCGGCCCGCAGTCGTCGCGCTCCACCACGTACGCGACCGACGTGGCCAAGGGCTACCAGATCCCGGTCTTCCACGTGAACGGCGACGACCCCGAGGCGTGCGTCCGCGTCGCCGAGCTGGCCTTCGCGTACCGCGAGCAGTTCGGCCGCGACGTCGTGATCGACATGATCTGCTACCGCCGTCGCGGTCACAACGAGGGCGACGACCCGTCGATGACGCAGCCGCTCATGTACAACCTCATCGAGGCCAAGCGGTCGGTGCGCAAGCTGTACACCGAGAACCTGGTCTCGCGCGGTGACATCACCGTGGAGGACGCGGAGCTCGTGCTGCAGGACTACCAGTCGCAGCTCGAGCAGGTCTTCACGGAGACCAAGAGCGGCGGGTTCGAGCCCTCGACCGAGCACATCAAGGGCCTGGAACGCCCCGAGTCCCAGCTCGAGGACGCGGGCATCATGATGGGCTGGAAGACGGCCATCTCCCATGCCGTGCTGGAGCGCATCGGCGAGGTCCACACGGCCCCGCCGGAGGGCTTCACGGTGCACCCGAAGCTCGCCCAGCTCCTCGAGAAGCGCCAGCTCATGTCGAAGGAGGGTGGCATCGACTGGGGCTTCGGCGAGCTCGCGGCCTTCGGTTCGCTGCTCATCGACGGCGTGCCGGTCCGGCTCGCCGGACAGGACTCCCGCCGGGGTACCTTCGTGCAGCGTCACGCCGTCTTCCACGACCGCGACACCGGCGCCGAGTGGACCCCGCTGCTGTACCTGTCCGACGACCAGGCGAAGTTCTGGATCTACGACTCGTCCCTGTCGGAGTACGCCGCTCTCGGCTTCGAGTACGGCTACTCGGTGGAGCGCCCGGACGCCCTCGTGCTCTGGGAGGCGCAGTTCGGCGACTTCGTCAACGGCGCCCAGACCGTGATCGACGAGTTCATCTCGTCGGCGGAGCAGAAGTGGGGCCAGTCCGCCTCCGTCGTCATGCTCCTGCCGCACGGCTACGAGGGCCAGGGTCCGGACCACTCGTCCGCCCGCATCGAGCGGTTCCTCCAGCTGTGCGCGCAGAACAACATGACGGTGGCGCAGCCGTCCACGCCCGCCTCGTACTTCCACCTGCTGCGCCGGCAGGCGTACGCCCGCCCGCGTCGCCCGCTCGTGGTCTTCACGCCGAAGCAGCTTCTGCGGCTCAAGGCCGCCTCGTCCGCGGTCGAGGACTTCACGAACGGGACGTTCGAGCCCGTGCTCGGCGACACCGCCGTGGTCCCGGGCTCGGTGGACCGCGTGCTCCTGTGCACGGGCCGCCTGTACTACGACCTGCTCGCCGAGCGCACCAGGCGCGGCGACACCAGCACGGCGATCGTCCGCCTCGAGCAGCTCTACCCGTTCCCGGAGGAGGAGCTGCGCGGCGAGCTGGCGAAGTACCCGGGCGCGCAGGTCCTCTGGGTGCAGGACGAGCCGGAGAACCAGGGCGCCTGGTGGTACGTCCACCTCAACGTGCCCGAGGACCTGCCGCGCGTGCGCGTCGTGTCCCGCCCGGCGTCCGCCTCCACGGCAGCCGGCACGGCCAAGCGCCACCAGGCGCAGCAGGCCACGCTCCTGGAGCAGGCCTTCACGCGCTGATCGTCTGCCCGACGACGGACGCCCGGTCACCTTCCGTACGGAAGGTGACCGGGCGTCCGTCGTCGTACCGGGGAGTGCCCTGGCATGATCGGCGCCATGGCATCCATGCACTCCCGGGGCCGCCCTCTGGCGGAGGTGGTGAGCTGGAGGATTGCCGTGGCGTCACCCTGGCGCCGCGCCCGGGCGTGGACGGTCTTCGTGCTCGCGCTCGTGCTGGAAGTGGCGGGCGGGGCGGGGTTCAGTGTCGACCGCCCGCCGGCGATCTCCCGCATGCCCGTGATCCCGCCGGAGGACGGCGCCGACATCCCTGACGTACATCTCTGGGCGGAGAGCGGCGTCGCGCCCTGGATGCCCGCCCGCTGGGCGGACCGTCCGGCCGTGGTCGGGACGACGAGCGGTGCGCGGGTCGAGCCGCCGGGCCTGCCCCGTCCCGTCCAGCTCGACCCGCGCCTGCTGTGGCTCGTCGAGGCGTCACCGCAGGAGAGCCGCCGCCCGGAGAGGTTCGCCGCCGAGCCGTGGCGTGCGCGCGTACGCGGCCGGGACGCCGAGGGCCGCGAGGTCGACGTCGTCCTCGCGGGGACCTGGGCGAGCCTGGCGTGGCTCGGTCACCTGGGCGGGTGGCCCGACCCGACGGTCACGCCCCTGCCGCCGGTTACCGCACCCGAGCCCGACGCGTGGGGCAACGCGCGCGCCTGACCTCACCACTTGTCGTGGACGTGCTCCCGGACCAGCTCGTCGTAGATCTCCCGCACGCCCGATGCGAACAGCGGGCCGAGCGTGCCGGCCTCCCCGGCGGCCGCGTTCGAGCGCGCCTGCTCGGGGCTGCGGGCGCCCGGGATGACCGTCGAGACGCCAGGCTGCTGCCACGCCCACGCGATCGCGGCCTGCGCCGGCGTGAGGCTCTCGCCGAAGGTCTCGCGGACGAGCTCCGTGAAGCGGCCCGCGGCCTCCACCCCGACCTCGTACGGGACACCCGAGAACGTCTCGCCGACGTCGAAGGCGCTGCCGTCCCGGTTGAAGTTGCGGTGGTCTTCCTTGGCGAAGACCGTGTCCTTGGTGTACTTGCCGGACAGCAGGCCCGACGCGAGAGGCACCCGGGCGATGATGCCCACTCCCGCGGCCGAAGCCGCCGGCACGACCTCCTCGAGCGGCTTGAGGCGGAAGGCGTTGAGGATGATCTGCACGCTCGCCACGTTCGGGCGGGCGATCGCCGTCAGCGCCTCCCCGACCGTCTCGACGCTGACGCCGTAGCTGGCGACGACGCCCTCCTCGACGAGGGTGTCGAGCGCGTCGAACACCTCGTCGTCCGAGTACACGGAGGTGGGCGGGCAGTGGAGCTGCACCAGGTCCAGCCGGTCGACGCCGAGGTTGCGGCGGGACCGGTCCGTCCATTCGCGGAAGTGGTCCATCACGTAGTTCTCCGGCTCCTGCGGCATCCGGCGGCCCATCTTCGTGGCGACCGTGATGCTCGCGTCCGGGTGGTTCTTCAGGAAGGCGCCGATCACCTGCTCGCTCCGCCCGTCGCCGTAGACATCGGCGGTGTCGAAGAAGTCCACCCCGGACTCGAACGCGGCGTCGAGGATGGCGTGCGCGTCCGCCTCGCTCACCTCGCCCCAGTCAGCGCCGAGCTGCCAGGTGCCCAGGCCCACGACCGGCACGAGCCGGCCGGTCCGTCCGAGTACCTGCTTTTCCATCGTTCCTCCATGCTGTGGTGCGAGCGCCCGCGGCCCGCCATCGGTGGCGGGGCACACGTGGGACAGTCTGCTGTCCAACGCTACGGTGCGCCCGACGAAAGAGCGTTGCCATTACGGTGTGAACGTGAACATCGTTGATATCCCGGCCCACGGCACCACCGTAGCGGCCGGCACCCAGGCCGCACCGACCGCACCGTCCGCGCCCTCTGGCGCCCAGTACCGCATCGCCCACGGCACGCACCACGCCACCGTTACCGAGGTCGGCGCCGCCGTGCGCGAGTACACGGTGGACGGCCGCGACGTCGTCGTCCCGTTCGCCGAGGACGAGATCAACCCCGTCTACAACGGCGCCGTGCTGCTCCCCTGGCCGAACCGCCTGCGCGACGGCGCCTACACCTTCGACGGCGTCGAGTACCGGCTCCCGCTCACCGAGCCGGGCCGCGGCACCGCGCTGCACGGCCTGGCGTCCTGGGAGCGGTGGTCCCTCGTGTCCCACGAGGAGTCGGCCGTCGAGCTGGAGCTCGCCCTCGTGCCGCAGCCCGGCTACCCGTTCGCGATCGTCTCCCGGGTCCGCTACGCCCTCTCCGACGCCGGCCTCGAGGTGACGCTCACCACATCGAACACCGGGTCGACGCCCGCTCCGTACGGCGCCGGCTTCCACCCGTGGCTGTCCACGGGCGGCGCCCCGCTCGACGAGTGCACGGTCCGACTCGACGCGACCACCCGGGTCACCACCGACGAGCGCCTCCTGCCGACCGGCACCGAGCCCGCCGCGGGCGACTTCGACCTGCGCATCGCCCGGGCGGCGCGCGGCCTCGACCTCGACGACGCCTACGTGGACGTCCTGCGCGACGCCGAAGGACTCTCCTGGGGCCTGCTGACCGGCCCCGACGGTCGCACCGCGGCCCTCTGGATGGACGGGTCCATGGACGTGTGGCAGATCTGCTCCGGCAACCACGTCGACGCCGGGTACCGGCGCATGGGCATGGCGATCGAGCCGATGAGCTGCGTCGCCGACGCCTTCGTCACGGGCGAGCGGCTCGTGCGGCTCGCGCCGGGCGGCTCCCACGTGGTCCGTTGGGGCATGACGCTCTCGTGAGCCGAGGCACCCGCCCGAGCCGCGAGTCGATGGGGACTTCTCCCCCACCCGAGTGATGTCGTCGCCGGGAGGTTGTCGGTGGGACCGGGTACCGTGCACCCGGCGTGTTGCGGCGCGCGCGTCACGAAATCCCAGGTCGTCGCTCCCCTGTACCTGAGAATGGGGGCGGCCGCTCCCCGTCGACAGGGCGGCCGGGCGAGGCAAGGAGAGGTCCGTGCAGGAACGCGAGGTGCGCATCTGCGTCGTCGGTGACGAGCTGGCCGTAGGAGTGGGCGACGCCCGAGCACTCGGGTGGACCGGCCGGGTCGTGGCGCGCACGCACTTCGACCGGCCGGCCATGGTGTTCCCCCTCGCCATCCCCGGCGAGACGACGACGCAGCTCAGCGCCCGCTGGGAGGCCGAGGCGTGGGCGCGGTTCGGCCCGGAGGGCGAGGTGGAGAACCGCCTCGTCGTCGCCCTCGGCCGGCACGACGTCGGCTCGAACCTGTCCGTGGCCCGGTCGCGCCTGAACCTGGCGAACATCCTCGACGTCGCCGACTCGCACCGGGTGCCGGCCTTCGTCGTCGGCCCGCCGCCGGGGCGGCCGGAGGACGGCGAGCGGATCGCGGAGCTGTCCGACGCGTTCGCGGATGTGGCAAGCCGCCGTCGCGTCCCGTACGTGGACACGTACACGCCGCTCGCGTCGCACGAGCAGTGGCTCGCGGACCTCGCGCAGAACGGCAGCACCTACCCGGGCCAGGCGGGCTACGGCCTCATGGCGTGGCTGGTACTGCACACGGGCTGGCACGCCTGGCTGGGACTGCCCCAGGACGAGGCCTGACGCCGGCGTGACGTAGGGCCGGGTGGTGTGCCTGGGGCCGGGGCACGCCTGTCTGGTCGCCTCCTCCAGGAGGCGACCAGACAGGCGTCGGGCAGCGGCGGGTCTCAGCCCCGCGAGACGGACGCCACGCCCGAGACCGTGTTGGTCGAGACGTAGGCCGCCGCGCCGGGCTCCGCGTGGTCGACGACCACGGTGCGCTGAGCACTGGAGGGGACCGGGACGCCGTCGAGCACGACCTTTCCGGTCACGCTGCGGGCCCGCAGGTTGACGGGCGAGCCGGCGTCCAGGTGCACGCCGACCGACCCCGACACGGTCTTGACGGTGACGAGCGGCGTGGTGCCGTCGGCCGTCACGTCGACGGAGCCCGACACGCCGTTCACGGTCACGCGGCCCAGCGCACCCGTGAGGGCGACCGAGCCGGAAACGGTGGCGGTCGTGACGTCACCCGCGTGCTCGGACACCGTGATGGGGCCGGAGACCGACTTGGTCGCGAGCGTGCCGCTCGTACCCGAGACCGCCAGCGCGCCGCTGACCGTCTTCGCGTCGACGCGACCCTGCCCGCCGGTCACCACGATCTCCGCGCCGACCGCCGCGACGTCCAGGACCGTCGAGGACGGGACGGTGACCCGCACCGTCGCCGAGTCCTGGTCCTTGAGGCCGCGGAAGCGGTCCACGAACCCCTCCACGCCGGGGAAGTCGTAGGCGATCCGCAGGCTGCCGTGCTCGGCCAGGACCTGCAGCGGCCGCGAGGAGACGTCGAGGACCTCGACGAGAGCGCCGGAGGCGCGCGACGGGTCCGCGATCACCTCCGCCCGGCCGTTCGTGAGTCGGACGGTGAGGCTCCGCACATCCGCGACCTCGATGGTCTGCGGTGCGGCGACGCTCCAGGACTCGGTGCTCATCGGGATGCTCCGTTCGTGTCGGTCGTTCCGGTGGTCATTCTGGTGGCATCCGGGACGCCAGGCGATCCGGGCGGACCGCCGGGTCCCGGGGTGGTGGGTGGTCCCTGCGCGGTCGGCAGGGTCGCGACGATCGCCGAGCGGGCGCTGGCGAGGACGGTGCGGACGGTGTCCACGGTGAGCGTGGAGACGGCGCTCGCGACGTCGGCCTCCCGCAGGTCTGCCAGGACGTCGTCGCGGAACCGGCGGAGCACCATCTCGGCCTCCTGCCGCAGGGTGTACGACGTCGCACGGCGCGGGTCCGGCGGCGTGCCGGGCCCAGGCCGCGGACGAGCCCGCGCCTCCTGCGCCGCCGCGGCGAGCTCGGCGCGCAGGCCCTGCATCGTGCTGCGGATGTCCTGCCGGAGGTCGTCGGCGCGGGTGCGCACCGTCTCGGCGACGGCACGCTCGAGACGCCGCACGTCGTCCCAGCGGGCCTCCACCTCCGCTCGGCCTTCGGGCGTGAGCTCGTACGTCGCCTTGCGGCCGGCCTCCGAACGGCGCACCAGGCCCTCCTCCTCGAGGCGGGCCAGGCGCGGGTAGATCGTCCCGGCGCTCGGCCGGTAGGTACCGCCGAAGCGACCGGCCAGCTCCGTGATGAGCTCGTACCCGTGTCGCGGCCCCTCGACGAGCAGCACCAGGAGGTACAGGCGCAGCTCGCCGTGAGCGAAGACGGGAGGCATCAGAGCGCGTCCGTGACCGGACCGCCGGGCGGGGCGTCGGCCGGGCCGGGCGTCCCGTAGGCCGGGGCGTGCTCAGAGGCGCCACCGAGCACCGTCACGTTGCCGGAGACCGTGGACGCCTTGAGGTACGTGGGCGCGCCGGCGCGGCCAGGCTGCACCTGCCGCTCGCCGCGTCCGTTGATCTCCAGGCCGCCCACGACGACCCGGCCGCTCACCGCGGACACCATGGTGTCGACGACGCCCGCGTCCGGCAGTCGCAGCAGGAGGTTGCCCGAGATCGCGCTGGACCTCACGGTGCGCGGCTGCGCGGTCAGGTCGATCGTCACGTCGCCCGACACCGAGCTCGACACGACCTCGTCGACGGCGCCTGTGGCGGTGACGTCACCGGAGACCGTGCTGCTCGTGAGGTGACCGCTGTGCTCCCGGACGGTGACGTCGCCCGAGACCGAGGAGATCTTGAGCGACCCCGCCGTGCGGGACACGAGCAGCGAGCCGGACACGGTCGAGACCTTCGCGCCCGCCGTCGTGCCCGCCAGGAGGCCCTCGCCCCGGACGGTGCCGAGCTTCACCGTGACGTCGCGCGGGACCGCCACGTGGATGTCGGCGCGCGCCCGTCCGTGGAAGTCCCGGAACTGCGCGAGGAACGCCTGCCAGCCGCTCAGGCCCGTCTCGTGGCCGACGACGAGGCGTCCGCCGTCGAACCTGACCTCGACCGGCCTGCCGTCCACGGAGTGCACCTCCACCCGCGTCACCGGCTCGTCGTGGGCCACGACGTCCAGCCGGCCGTCCACGACGTGCGCCGCGAGCGCCGTCACGCCGTCCACCTCGATGGTCTGCGGACCGGTGACGGTCCAGGACTCGCTGCTCATGCCCGCTCCCCGCCTCGTCGACTCACGCGATATATCGCGTCTCCGAGACACGCTATATCGCGTCTTTGGCGCCGACAACCCCCGGCGCGGAAGATCAGGGTCGGATCAGGGGGAACCCGCAGGTTCGGCCGGAGCGCGCGCGTATGGGACCATGGGACGAACCCATCGGTCACCTGTCAGGAGACACCCATGAGCAAGCGCGGTCGGAAGCGTCGCAGCCGCAAGGGCAGTGCCGCCAACCACGGCAGGCGTCCCAACGCCTGAGCATGCCCACACCTTGTGGGTACGGAAAAGGCGGGAATCCTCGATCGGATTCCCGCCTTTTGCGCACCCACAGGGTTGTCAGGCGAAGAGCTGCTGCCGGATGCGCGAGCGCAACGTCTCAGGCGCCCGCTCGCTGCACGACCGCCGCACCAGCTTCTTCACGAGCTCCTCGATGCTCAGCTCCGCCAGGCACGGTGAGCAGTGCGCCACGTGCGCGCGCATCCGCTGCTCGTCTTCCGGCGTCATCTCCGAGTCGAGGTACTCGTAGATGTGCGTGAGCGCGTGCTCACACTCGTTCTCCCCGCCCGTGTCGTGCGGGATCGGTTTCACCACGGACGCCTCCCCGCGCCGCTCCTGCTCGCTCACTGCCCACCTCCGGGCGACTTCGTCGCAACAAGTCCTCGTTCGGCCGCGTAGTCGGAGAGCAGCTCGCGCAGCTGCCGACGACCGCGGTGCAACCGTGACATCACCGTCCCGATCGGTGTCCCCATGATCTCGGCGATCTCCTTGTAGGGGAAGCCCTCGACGTCGGCGTAGTACACGACCATCCGGCGATCTTCGGGCAGCGCCGCCAGCGCCCGCTTCACGTCGCTGTCGGGCAGGTGGTCCAGCGCCTCGGCCTCGGCCGAGCGCAACCCCTGCGACGTGTGCGACGCCGCGCGCGCGATCTGCCAGTCCTCGACCTCCTCGGCCTGCGACTGCTGCGGCTCGCGCTGCTTCTTGCGGTAGCTGTTGATGAACGTGTTCGTCAGGATGCGGTACAGCCAGGCCTTCAGGTTCGTGCCCGGGCGGTACTGGTGGAACGCCGCGAACGCCTTGGCGAACGTCTCCTGGACCAGGTCCTCCGCGTCCGCGGGGTTGCGCGTCATGCGCAGCGCCGCCGAGTACAGCTGGTCGAGGTACTGCAGGGCGTCGGTCTCGAAGCGCACGGCGCGGGCGGACGCGTCCTCCCCCAGCGGGGCACGGTCCGTCTGCTCGTCCGTCTCGGGCGCGTCGGCCTCGGTCCGGTCGAGGTTCTCGAGCTCGTCGAGGCCCTCGCCGACCGCCGGCTCCACCGGGTTCTCGGTCATCGGCATCGAGCCTATCCGTGCGGGCCAGGCCGCGTCCGCAATCTCACCAGTGCGGTGGCCCACACCCTTGACGGGACCGGACTCCGTCGCCGCGCCCAGGATCCGGGAGTCCGAGGGCACCGCGAAGAGCGGAACAGGGGCGGGTCCGGTCTCCCGGTCCGCGACGAGGCGTGTCATCACGTCGGGTAGAACGGCGGCACACGGCAGGGCATTCCCCTCCCGGGCGGTCTCGTGGATCACCTGGCCTGTCCGGCGGTGCGATCGGGCCGAGCCTCTGTCAAGGTGGACCCATGCTGCTGCGACACATGGCAAGGCCGTTGCTCGGTTCCTGGTTCATCTACGACGGGGCCCAGGCGGCCCTGCACCCGAACGAGCACCTGCAGGCGGCGCGGGAGGGCTCGGTCCTGGCCACCAAGACGTTCGGCGTCGAGCCGCTCACGGAGAAGCAGCTCACGACGCTCGTGCGGGCGCACGGTGCCGCGACTGCCGCCGCCGGGCTCCTGCTCGCGCTCGGGAAGGCGCCACGCGTGTCGGCCCTCGCGCTCGCGCTGCTCACCCTCCCGCTCGCGGCCGTGAACCAGCCGTTCACTGCGCCGAAGGCGGAGCGGTCCGCACGGACCGAGCGGTTCGTGCGGAACCTCGGTGCAGTCGGCGCCGCGCTCATCGCGGGCGCCGACATGGAGGGCCGGCCCGGCGTCGCGTGGCGTGTTCAGCACGCGCGCGCGACGCGGGCAGCCGTCCACGCCGCGAAGGACGCGAAGAAGGCCGTCACGCACGCCTGACCGGCCGCCCCTCAGCCTGACCGGTCACGTGATCGGGTCGACGTGCGCGGCAGGGACCGCCGCGGGGCGGCCGGGACGGCGGGGCGGCAGCCCGCCGCGATAACCTCGGCACATGACGGACACGCCGACCACCACCGCCCCCGCCGCCGCAGCCTGGGAGGCACCGCTCGCGGGCGGCCCGCTGGACGCGACGGTCGACGTGCCCGGCAGCAAGTCCCTCACGAACCGCCTGCTGGTGCTCGCCGCCCTGGCAGACGGCCCGGGAGTGCTCCACGGAGCCCTGCGCAGCCGTGACACCGACCTCATGATCGGTGCTCTCCGTGCGCTCGGCACGCAGGTCGAGGAGGGCGACGTCCCGTCGACGCTGCACGTGACGCCCGGCCCCCTGCACGGCGGCACGAACATCGACACCGGCCTGGCCGGCACGGTCATGCGCTTCCTACCTTCTGTGGCCGCCCTCGCCGACGGGCCCGTCCGGTTCGACGGCGACCCTGAGGCGCGCGTGCGCCCCATGGGCCCGGTCCTGGCGGCGCTCAATGCGCTCGACATCCCCATCGCGGGAGACGACGGCGGCGCGGTACCGACCCACCTGCCGTTCACGGTCGGTGGCCGTGGCCACGTGCGCGGAGGGTCGGTCGACGTGGACGCGTCGGGATCGTCCCAGTTCGTGTCCGGCCTGCTGCTGGCCGCGGCGCGGTTCGACCAGGGCCTCACCCTGCGCCACGTCGGCACCACGCTGCCGAGCCTGCCTCACATCGAGATGACGGTGGACACGCTCCGCTCCGTCGGTGTCACCGTCGACGACAGCCGTGACGGCATCTGGCGGGTCTTCCCCGGCCCGGTCCACGCGGGCGAGTTCCGCGTCGAGCCCGACCTGTCGAACGCCGCGCCGTTCCTCGCGGCCGCGGTCATCGCGGGCGGCACCGTCCGCGTCCCGGGCTGGCCCGACAAGACCACCCAGCCGGGCGCCCTCGTGCCCGACCTGCTGACCCGCATGGGCGGCGCCGCCTCCCTCGACGGCGACGTGCTCTCCGTGACCGGCACGGGCGCGATCCACGGCATCGACGTCGACCTGCGCGCCGCCGGCGAGCTCGCACCCACCTTCGCCGCGCTCGCCGCGCTGGCGGACTCGCCCACGCGGCTCCGCGGGATCGCGCACCTGCGCGGCCACGAGACGGACCGCCTGGCGGCCCTGGCGCGCGAGATCACGCGGCTCGGCGGGCAGTGCGAGGAGACCCGGGACGGGCTCGTCATCACGCCGCGGCCGCTGCACGGCGACGTGTTCCGCACCTACGCCGACCACCGCATGGCCACGTCGGCCGCGCTGCTGGGCCTGCGGGTCGCCGGCCTGCGTGTCGAGGACGTGGACACGACGGCCAAGACGCTCCCCGGCTTCACCGGGATGTGGCTCCGCATGCTGGCCGGGTCCAGGACGCCCGAGTGACGGCCGCCTGATGGCCCGCATCCGCGACGAGTCGGACTTCCGCTCCCGTCCGTCGAAGCACGGCTCGCGCCCGCGCAGCAAGCAGCGACCTGAGCACGCCGACGCGGTGACCGGCCTGGTCACGGGCGTGGACCGGGGCCGCTACACGCTGCTCGTCGAGGACCGCAGCGTGCTCGCGATGAAGGCGCGCGAGCTCGGGCGCCAGCGCGCCGTGGTAGGCGACCGGGTGGACGTCGTCGGCGACGTGACGGGCGAGGACGGCTCGCTCGGGCGGATCGTCCGCATCCGGGAGCGGACCTCGACGCTGAGGCGCACTGCCGACGACACCGACCCGTACGAGCGCATCGTCGTCGCGAACGCCGACCAGCTCGTGGTCGTCACCGCGCTCGCCCAGCCCGAGCCGCGGACCGGCATGATCGACCGCTGCGTCGTCGCCGCGTACGACGCCGGGATGGACGTCCTGCTCTGCCTGACCAAGGCGGACCTCGCCTCGCCCGACGCGCTGCGCGGGCTCTACGAGCCCCTCGGTGTCAAGGTCGTCGTCACGCAGAGCGCGCTGCCCGAGCCTCGGGACGTCGGTGGAGCACCGCAGGGCGAGGGCGCAGCGCCGGATGACGGCGGCGCGCCGGTCGCCCAGGACGGCCGCGTCCGGCTCGCGCGCGACTCCGTCGAGGAGGTGCGCTCCCTGCTGCGCGGCCGCACGTCGGTGCTGGTGGGGCACTCGGGCGTCGGGAAGTCGACGCTGATCAACGAGCTCGTGCCGGACGCCCGGCGGGCGACCGGCGTCGTCAACGCCGTGACCGGGCGCGGGCGGCAGACGTCGACGTCGGCGGTGGCCCTACCGCTGCCGGTCGGCCCCGCGCGAGACCTGGGCGATGGCCTGGAGGCCGCCGACCACGACGGCTGGGTGATCGACACCCCGGGCGTGCGCTCCTTCGGCCTGGCGCACGTCGAGGTGGCGCACCTGCTGCACGCCTTCGAGGACCTGTCGGCAGTGGCGGAGGAGTGCCCCCGCGGCTGCACGCATCTCGCTGACGCACCCGACTGCGCCCTCGACGACTGGGTCGCCGCCTCCCCCGACGACGCGACCCGCGCCCCGCGCGAGGCCCGCGTCACCTCGTTCCGCCGCCTGCTCGCGAGCCGCTCGGGCACGGACGACCACTGACCGGACGCCGCTCAGGTCCGGTGAGGCGTCAGGCGACCTCGAAGCCGAACAGTCGCACGTCCTCGGGGTCGACGCGCCACTCGACCCCTTCGTCGCCGTCGAAACCCTCGAACGCGAAGCCGAAGAACTCGTACAGTGCCCGTTCGCCCAGCTCGAGCGGGTGGAACGGGAGCGGGTAGGCCTCCCCGCGGTCAGCGGCGACGGGGAACGAGCCTGCCCAGTAAGGCTCCTCGAACGGGAGCCGCTCCCCGAGGTCCTCCAGGATGCCGTCGTCGGGAGCGAGGCTCAGCGCGCGCACCAGCTCGCCGTCCTCCCAGACGGCGAACGCGAACCAGTCCACCACGCTGTGCATGGCGTGCAGGACGAGGCGCCGGCCGGTGCTCGCCGCGACGAGGTGCTCCGGAAGCAGCGACGGCCGGTCGATCATGAACGCGCGGTCGCAGATCACGTCGACGTCCGGCGTCGAGAGCGCGTAGGCGTGCCCCTCGGGCGGATAGACCGCCTCGACGAGCTCCCACGGATCGTCGCCGTCGGGCCGGACACGATGGGGCGGGTAGAGAAGGCTCACCAGCGCGCTCGCGCCGTCCGGGTCGGCGCCGTCCGCCGCCCCGGCCAGTGCAGCGGCCAGGTCCGTCTCCACGTCCCCACAGACCAGCATCGCGGTCTTGACGCCCATGCCAACCCCTCCCGTGACGCCTCGACAGTACCGAGGAGTCGCGTGTCACGCCTGCATGAACATCCAGCGGTGGCCCTCGAGGTCCTCCGCGCGGTAGAGCGTGCCGTACTCCTCCGCCTCGATCCCGGACAGGAGCCCGGCGCCCGCGGCGCTCGCACGCTCGAAGTGTTTGCGCACGTCGGGCACGTAGACCAGCACGCCGTCGATCACCCACGGTGTCGACAGCCACACGTCCGACGCCGGGCAGTGGGCCCGGTGGGCGGTCGGCCCCTGGTAGGACGCCAGCTCGGCGAGCATCACTCGGCCGTCGCCGGCGAGGAGCTCGCCGTGGGAGAGCCGTCCGTCGTCGTCCAGCCAGCGTTCCGCCTCGGTGAAGCCGAACGCGTTGATGAGCCAGTCCATGGCGGCGCTGCCGTCGGCGTAGGTGAGCATCGGGATCACTGTCGGGTGGGGCATGACGACCTCCTCGGATCTTCGAACTAGTGTACTAATCGCGGGCCGCGGCGCAAGAGCTGTCGACGCCGCAGGCGCCCGTCGGCGACGTCCGCCGGAGCGGGGTGGGCAAAGGTGAGAATCCGCCCGTTCGGCGCGGCCGTGTGTCCTCCAGGCCTCACGCGACGCTACGGTGAGCCCCGTGCCAGCCGTGACGAAGACGAGCTATGACGACGACCTGCGCCTGGCGCACGTGATCGCCGACCAGGTCGATTCCATCACCATGTCGCGCTTCAAGTCACGGGACCTGCGGGTCGAGACCAAGCCCGACCTCACGCCGGTCTCCGACGCCGACCGCGCGGCCGAGGAGTTCATCCGTGCGCAGCTCGCGAGGGCGCGGACGCGCGACGCCGTCGTCGGCGAGGAGTACGGCTCGGCAGGTTCGGGGGCGCGGCGCTGGATCGTGGACCCGATCGACGGCACGAAGAACTTCGTGCGCGGCGTGCCCGTGTGGGCCACGCTCATCGCGCTCGCCGACGGCGACGAGGTCGTCATGGGCCTCGTGTCGGCGCCGGCGCTGGGCAAGCGCTGGTGGGCCGCGAAGGGCTCGGGCGCCTGGACCGGCAAGTCGCTGCACGCTGCGAGCCGCCTGTCGGTGTCGGGCGTGGCGAAGCTGGGTGAGGCGTCGCTGAGCTACGCCTCGCTGACGGGCTGGGAGGAGCGCGGCAAGCTCGACGGCTTCCTCGACCTGACCCGCGCCTGCTGGCGCACGCGCGGCTACGGCGACTTCTGGTCGTACATGCTCGTCGCCGAAGGTGCTGTGGACATCGCCGCCGAGCCGGAGCTCGAGGTGTACGACATGGCCGCGCTCGTCCCGATCGTCGTCGAGGCGGGCGGGCGTTTCACGTCGCTCGAGGGCGTCCACGGGCCGTGGGGCGGCAACGCCGTCGCGACGAACGGTGCGCTGCACGACGAGGTGCTGGACCTCCTGGCCTGACGGCGACCCGGGCGGGAGCCGGTCGGGCCGGCCCCGGGCCGCCCGGTCGGGGCCGCCGCGCCGCCGGAGGCTACGCCCGGGGGATGTCTCCCAGCTCGGACCAGTCGTACCAGAGCAGGTCGCGGTCGGTGATGCGCTGGAGCGCGGCGTCGAGCGCGCTCTCGGACTCGGCACCCACGGCGCCCGTCTCCTCGGCGTCGTTCTCCTCGTCGGCGGCGGCGAGGACGTCCGCGACGTCGGCCGCGGCCTCCGGCTCGTCCACGTGGACGCACACGATCGCCACCTCCGGCACGTCGCGGACGACCTGCACGGCCGACGGCGCGACGTCGTCGTCCGCGCCGGCCGGGCCGACGGCGGCGTCGGGCACCTCGACCGTGACCACCACGCGCTGCAGCGGCACACCCGGGCGGGCCGCGACGAGCGCGAGCGAGTCCGACGCGGCCTCGATCGCGGCGGCGTACTCGAGGCCCTCCTCGTCCTCGTCGGGCAGGGCGGCCTCCAGCTCCTTCGTCACCGCGTGCGCAGGGCGCGGCGCGAGGGTCCATCGGGCCGCGTCGGCCGTGGTGGTGGCCGAGTCGAGCTCGTCGAGCGTGGCGGGCACGTAGATGCGCATGGGCTCAGTCTGCCGTGGCCGGCCCGATCGCACTGCGGGCGGCGGGCACGAGCCCGCGCACGCGTTCGGCGAGCGCGGCGAAGGCGGCGCGCGCCGGGGATCCGGGAACCCGCTCGGCGAGCGCCCGGCCAGCCAGCAGCGCCGCGTCGGCCCCCGCCGGGTCGTCGGGAACCACGTGCAGGTCGACGACCCCGGCGTAGCGGGCGAGCGCGTCCCGGACGGCCGCCTCCGGACGCGGCCCGGCGGCGCCGGCCCGCACACGGTTCGCGACGACGACCCGCACGCCGGCCACGGCGACGGGAGCCTCGCGCAGGTCCTCCAGCCCCCGGACGAGGCGCTGCAACCCGACCGGATCGGCCGCACCGACGACGACCACGACGTCGGCCGCCGCGAGGGCGGCCAGGGTCGCGGCGTTGCGCTGCGGCGCGTGCGTGTCGTACATCAGCAGCTCGTCGGCCTCCAGGACCGGGCCGCAGTCGACGACGGTCCAGGTCACGAGCTCGCGCGCCCGCTCCCAGACCACCTCGAGCGCGCTCGCGGGCAGCTCCGGCCACCGGGCCGGGCGTGTGATCCCGGTCAGGACGCGTACTCCGGGTAGGGCCACGGGGCTGTGCCGGGCGAGCGTGACGAGGTCGAGCACGCCCTGCCCGGCGGCCCGCGCCGCGGCGGCGAGACCGGGCGCGTCGTCCAGGAGGCCGAGACGGGTCGCGACCGACGACGCGTACGTGTCGGCGTCGACCAGCAGGACCGTGTCGCGCGGGCCGGTCGGACGGCGGCCGCGCCGGGCCCGGACACCGGCGCCCGGTCGTGTCGGCAGCCGCACGCCGGAGGCCGTCGGAGCCCCTCCGGTGCCCGCCCGGTCCGGCAGCCCGGCGAGCGCTGCCGCCAGCTCGATCGCGGTCGTCGTCCGCCCGGGCGACCCCGCGGGACCCCACACGGCGACGACGGCACCCGGCCGGCCGCCGTCGGGCACGGGGGGCTCTGCCACCGTGGGGCCGGCCACGGTCTCGTCACGGACCGCGGCGAGGAGGCCCTCCGGGTCGACCGGCCAGCCCGGGACGACGGCGTCCGGGCCGAGGCCCGAGACCCGCCCGGCGGAAGCGTGCCCGTCGGCGAGGACGACCACGCGCGTCCCTGCGCGCCGCAGGCGGGCCACCGCCTCCCGGTCGAGACCCGGCAGGTCCACGGAGACGACGGCGACGACCCCCGCACCGGCCTCCGCCGCAGCGAGCAGCTCCGCCAGCTCGGCGCAGCGCCGCGTGACCGTCACGGCCGCGCCGGCCGCGCCCAGCACCGTGACCACCGCCGTCTCGTCGGGGCCTCGCACCGCGCACAGCACCGTCACGACGCGCTCGGTCACCGGCCCTCCCCGGCGCCGGCCGGGGCGCCGTCGCCGCCCGCACCCGGGGCATCCGTGAGGGCGCCCGCGACGGGGACCACGGCGACGCTGCCGGCGTCGGCGAGCGCGGCGAGGACGGCAGGCAGGTGCTCGGCGGGGATCAGGGCGTGCAGGGTGCTGCCACCTGCGACGACGAGCGCACCCTCGGCGCGATCGACCTGTTCCACGACGACGGCCGCGGCCAGCAGCGTCGGCTCCTCCCGGACCGCGTCAGCGGCGACGGGCGGCTCGGGCACGAACCAGAGGTCGACGACGGCTCCCGGCCGGATGCGGTCGGACAGCGCCGTGCCGACCGGGACGGCGACCGAACGGACGTCTACCCCCGAACCCAGGGCGGACCGCGCGACGAGCTCGCCCTCACCGACTGCGCGGAGGGCCAGGAGACCCTGCGGTAGCGGCTCGTCCGCACGCAGGTAGCGGTCCGTCCCGGCGGCGATCCGGACCTCGACGGTGCGCAGGGCGGAGCGGTCGAGCGGCTCGCCCGGGGTCAGCGGGCCGTCAGCGACATAGAGCGGTACCGTATGTCCTGCAGAGGAGACGGCCCACGAGCCGAGGGCCACCGACAGGGCGACGAGCACGACGCCGACGACCAGTCGCGGGTCCCGCCAGGACGGACGCCTCAGCCGCGCCGCGACCGGCTCGGGCAGCGGCCCGGGAACGATCCGGTCCACAGGGACGCTCGGGGCGTACGACATCGACTCCTCCGGAGGGTTGTGGGGGCGTCAACCATTGTGTGCGAACACCCCCGATCCGGCATCAGATGAACTCTTCCTGTGGATAACCGCACGATGTCAGTGCCTCGTGCCACACTGTTGGCATGGAAAGGCGATTTCTCTCCCTGGCCGACGTGGTCGAGACCCTCAGCATCTCCATGGCACAGGGCTACGCCCTCGTCCGCTCCGGTGACCTCCCTGCGATCCAGGTGGGACCCAAGAAGGTGTGGCGCATCGAGGCCAAGGAGCTCGAGGCCTACATCGAGCGGATGTACGCGAAGAGCCGCGAACGACTGAAGGACCCGGAGAACCAGGACTCCTGACCTCTCCCGCCATCGGGCCGCGCGCCACCGGCACTCCCGGGGACGCGCGGCCCTCTCATGCCCGCCGCCGGCTCCTGGCGTGGCCGGCCGAGCCGCGCGTGCGCCTGGCGAGCCGGATCAGGGTGCCTCACTGACGCACAGCAACGCGGCGAACGGCACCGTGCGCGCACCCGGCCACGATGACCGGGGCGCGGCACCGTCACCGCGCACGACGTCGACGTCGAAGTGGTCGCGGCCGACGCGACCCACCCGGCCCTCGACGGCCCCCGCGAGCGTGCGCACGAGGAGCCGCGCGCGATCGCGCTGCAGCCCGCGTAGCGCCGGCCCGAGCCCCAGCCCTTCACGCCGCTGCTGCGGCGCGGCCTGCCGTCCGAGGCCCGACACCCCGGACACTGCCGACAGCGGGACGAGGTGCTGCAGCGGCCCGCTCGGAGCGATCCCGCGAAGCAGGACCCATTCAGCGGCGGCCTCCAGCACGGTCCCGCGGACAGGCTCGCCTGCGGCGAGGTCGAGCACGACCTCCGCGCCGAGCGCCGCCCGGAACCGCTCCGCGAGGGTCATCGTGGCGTGCTCGGCGCGCGTCAGCTCGGCCACGAGGGCGTCCGCCTCCGCCGCGTCCTGCGCGGCGGCCTGCGCCTCGAGGTCGGCGAAAAGCAGCTCCCAGCGGGTCGGCGCGGCGGGGGTCGGTTCGTACATGACCCCACCTTCGATCATCCACAGGCATCCCGCTCATCTCTGGACACGATTCGGCAACCGGGTTTGAATATCACCCACCAGAGCACATCAACCGCGATGATCGGGTAGAAAACCGAGTCGTCAGCAGGACCAGGGGGATTCCTTGACCAAGCACGCCATCTCACCTCCATCACGCCAGCACGGTGGGATCGCCGCACTCCTGGCTCTCGGGCTCGGCCTGAGCGCCGCGGCGGCCCTGCTCGGGCTCCGGGCCCACGGTGTCGCGGCCGCCGTCATGGGCGGCGCGGCTCGCGCCTCGCGGACCGACGGAAGCCCGCTCGGCACCGGAGCTCTCGGCCTGCTCCAAGCCGAGAACCTGGGCGTCGACGCCATGGTCGAGCTCCTGGTCATCGGGGCCGGCGCGATCGCGGCGGCCTGGGTCGGGCTCTCAGCCCTGCTCGCCCTGGCGTGCGGGCTCACGGCCCGCGCCGGGCGGCGGTGGACCGCCGGCGAGCGCCTCGTCGCCCGTAGCGCGCCCTTCCTCGTCCGCCGCCTCGCCCACGCCGCGGTCGGCGCGGGGATCGGCCTCGCACTCGTGACGCCGACGGCGATCGCACTGCCGGCTCCGGCCGCGGGTGCCGGCTCCACACCGGAAGCCGAGTCGGCGCCCCACGTCCTCGATCTGGGCTGGCAGCCGACAACTGCGGCACCGGCCGACGGGGCGGCTCCTGAAGCCGCCGCGCCCCCGGATGGCGGTTCCCTGGCGTCCGAGCCCAGCCCGGCGGCGCCCGGCGGCATCGCAGGCGGGCCCGCCGTACCCGGTCAGCCCGACAACCCGGCGACCGAAACGGCGTTCCCGGTGCGCGTGGACCTCGCCGATCGCGGCCTGCCGGGCGGTGGAGGGCGACCGCCGACCGTCGTGGTGGTGCCCGGCGACACGCTGTGGGAGATCGCAGCGGCGCACCTGGGTGGCTCCCCGCCGGCCGCAGAGATCGCCGAGGCGGTCGCCCGCTGGTACGCCGGGAACCGCGCAGCTGTCGGCGCGGACCCCGACCTGATCCTCCCCGGTCAGACCCTGCGCGCCCCGTCTGCCTGAGACCGCCGACAACACGGCGCACGTCGCGCCCGCACGCACGGGACCACATTCCCTGCGCCCTCGCACCCTTCAGGAGGCACGCATGACCACCACGCTCGACACGCCTGTCCGTTCAGAACCCGTCCGCACAGAACCTGTCCGCACAGGACCGGTCCCCACGGTTCCGGCCGGCATCGGCCCGGCGCCGTCCGTCCAGTCGGTCCAGTCCGCTCCGGCGGCCCCGTCCGCTCCTGCCGTCGCCCCGTCGACCCCGGCAACCTCGGCCACCCCGGCGATCACGTCCGGGATCCGTACGGCGCCGGTACCCCGCGCACCCACCACGAGTCCCTCGGTCGGAGGGGCCACGGCCGGCACGGCGGCCGCCGTCGGGCACCGCATCCGGAAGGTGCGGATGGGCAGCACGGCCTACCCGGACCTGCGGGAGACCGCCGAGGTGCGCGACGGCCGTCCCGCGCCCGAGCCGGAGGCGGTGCTGCCCGACCCGACGGCGCAGGTCTGCCGCGTGGTCCGCGCCGCAGTGGAGGTGCTGCGCGGCGAGCGGCCGGCAACGCAGCTCGCCCGCTGGGTAACGCCGCAGGTCTATGACCAGCTCTTGGAGCGCGGCCGCCTCATGCGTGAGGTCCTGCCGCCGCGGCCCGCCGCACACCCGGCGATGGTTCGCCGGGTGCGGCTCATGCGGATCGGCGAGACGGCGGCCGAGGCGGCGGTGATCCTGCAGGACGAAGGCCGGGTCCGGGCGGCGGCGGTCCGGCTGGAGGCGAGACGCGGCGTGTGGCGCGTCGCCTGCCTGGAGATCGGCTGACCCCGCAGCGGTCGGTACGTGCGGTCAGGCCGTCCACTCCACGACGAGGTCGGCGTCGTCGCGGGTCCTGACGATCAGGTCGGCGTTGCGCTGGTCCGTCCCGAGCGCCCACGCACGGGCATCCGGCATCGGCTTGCCGTACGCGTGGTGCCGCGCGACCAGCCGCTCCAGCCGCAGGTCCTCGATCGGGTCCAGGTACCAGACCTCGGCCATGAGAGCGCGGGCTGCGGGCCACGCACCGGACGGGACGAGCAGGTAGTTGCCCTCGGAGATGACGAGCGGCACGGTGGACGGCACCTCGATCCCGGCAGCGATCGGTTCCTCGAGATCCCTCCGGAACGCCGGGGCGTACACGGGCGGGTCGCCCCGGCCGGCCCGCGCCAGCCGCTCGACGAGCGTCGCGTACCCGGTGTCGTCGAACGTGTCGATCGCGCCCTTCCGGTCGCGGCTGCCGTGCCGCTCCAGGACCGCGTTCGACAGGTGGAAGCCGTCCATCCCTGCCACCACCGCCAGGTCGGGGCCGAGGGCCGCGGCCAGCACCTCCGCGAGGGTCGACTTGCCGGCGCCGGGCGCACCCGTCAGGCCGAGGACGCGCCGCTCCCCCGCCACGGCGAGCGCCTTTGCGCGGGCGACCAGGTCGTGGGTGGTCAGCGGGACGGCGTTCCGGCTCATGGCGAGACGGTACCGATCTCGGCCAGCCATTCGCGCGGCCCCACGTGCGCGACCCGGGTCGACGCGACACGCGCCGCGAACGCGCAGGCGTCCGGCAGGTCGTCGCCGCGGGCGAGCGCAACGACCAGGGCGCCGTGGAACGCGTCACCGGCGCCGAGCGTGTCGCGCGCCGCAACCTGCGGCACGTCCACCGTGCCCCGTCGGCCGTCGGCCTCCGCCCACTCGACAGGGTCGGGGCCGTGAGTCACCACGAGCGCACGCGGCCCGGGGGGCGCGGCGTCCACCGCGTGCGGCGCTGCCATGTCGGCGCGGGCACCGCCGTCGGGCAGCGTCACGCCGGCGTCCGGCGGCAGGGCGAAGTCGGCGGAGCAGGCCGCGACGTCGGCTGCAGGGAGGAGCTCCGCGAACACCGGGCGCCAGCGACCGGCGTCGAGCACGACCTGTGGGCGGGGCTCGAGCTCGTGGACAAAGGCGAGGACCGCCCGTGCGATCGCCGGGTGGTGCCCGTCGAGCAAGACGATGTCCGGGCGCGGTAGCGCTCCCAGGGCGTCCGGTGTGGGGACGGCGTCGGAAGGAGCGAGGGTCGCGTCCGGCGAGACGACGGACCGGTCGCCGGTGACGTCGTCGACGAGCACGGCCGACACGGCCAGGAGGGTGTCGTCGCGGGGTGCGACGTCGTGCACCTCGACGCTGTATCGCTCCAGGTCACGGCGGGCGACGCTGCCCACGGGACCGGTGCCGATGACACTCACGAGAACGGCCCGCACACCGAGCGCCGCGGCTGTGACAGCGGCGTTGGCGGCCGGTCCGCCGGCCGAGACGTCCTGCCTCAAGGCTGTGATCTTCTGGTTGGGTCCGGGCCGTGCGGCGGCACGATGGAGCACGTCAAGCGTGGTAAGACCAGCGAACCAGCAGGTCAATGCTGGTTTTTCGGGTGGCTCGGCGGGGTTGTCGGGCATGTGCTGAGGCTACGTCAAGAGTCGCCCCCGCAGGTGTGGGTGACCCGTCCTAGGCTCGTTTGCATGGGTGATACCTGGCGCACGCTGATCCTCGACCAGCTCGACTTCTACTGGGCCGCCCACCTGTGGCCCCGCCTCGAAGGTCTCACGGACGACGAGTACCTGTGGGAGCCCGTGGACGGTTCCTGGAGCGTGCGCCCGGGACCGGACGGCCGGCCTGAGCTCGAGCAGACCTCGCCCGACCCGCCGCTGCCGCCCGTGACGACCATCGCGTGGCGCATGGTGCACGTGGGCCGGGACGTGCTCGGCCGCCGGGCAAAGGCGCTCTTCGGGCCGACCGACGCACCGCCGGACGCCGACATGTACGACCCGCGCCACTGGCCGGTAACCCCCGTCACCGCGTCCGAGGGCCTCGCGATGCTCGAGGAGGGGTATACCCGGTGGCGGGACGGCATCGCCGCGCTCGACGACGAGGCGCTGCTGCGACCCATCGGCCCGAAGGGGGGTCCGTTCGCGGACGACACCATGGCGGGGCTCGCGCTGCACCTGAACCGGGAGACGACGGCGCACGGCGCGGAGATCTGCCTGCTGCGTGACCTGTACCGGGCGTACCGGGACCGCGAGGAACCACTCGTGGCGGCCGCGCTCGCGGGGCGCAGCGACGACGTCGCCGGGCTCCTCGCCCGCGGTGCGGGCTCTGGCGTCCGTGCGACGCGACCCGCCCTGGTCACCGAGGCGGCCGGCTTGCGGCACTGGCCCGTCGTGCGCCTCCTCGTCGAGGACGGCTTCGAACCGTCGCCCGAGGCGCCCGGCCCGCTGCACTACGCGGCCGCCGCAGGCGCGGACGACGAGGTGCGATTCCTGCTGGACCACGGTGCGGACCCCACGGCGGCCGACCCCGTGTGGGCCAGGCCGCCGGCGGGCTGGGCCGAGTTCTTCGGGCACGGGCGGCTGGCCGAGCTCCTGTCTGTGGATAACCACGACCAAGCCTGATCAACATCGGTCATGCTGGATGTCATGACTGCTACCGCACCCATCCAGCACGGTGTCCCGCTGACCGACGACGGGGCGCTGCTCGCACTCGCCGAGTTCCTCCACCGTGGCGCCGACCCGCTCGAACGCACCCTCTGGTCGGTGATGCTCGACAGCGAGCGCCGCCCGCTGCCCGCCCTCCTGCCGGTCGACGACGTGCCGGCCGAGCCGGACCCGCGGGCCGTCCGGCACGTCGGCCGGCTCTGGGACGAGCTCCTCGAAGAGCTGCCGGGCGCCGGGCTCGTCCTCGTCCTGGAGCGCCCCGGCCCCGAGCTGGTCACGGACGCCGACCGGGCGTGGGCGTCGGGCCTGCGAGCCACCGCCGAGGCGCGCGGACTGCCGGTCCTGGCGTTCTTCGTCGCGTCCGACGACGGCGTGCGCCCGCTGGCACCGGACGACGCGGCCTGACCGGCGCCCGTGCTGTCACGCCTGGACCGGCCTGTCGTGGGTATGGAATCGGCGTGAATCCGGGCCCGAATTCACGCCGATTCCCACACCACGCGGGCGGGCGGCGGCGGACAGCGAAGGCCGCTCAGAACTCCCGGTCCGCGTACGCGCGCAGCGTGTCCCGGACGAAGGTCGCGCCCTCGACGCCGCCGTAGTTCGCGGCGAACCGCGGGTCCGCGACGTACATGTCGCCGAGGCCGAGCAGGTACTCGGCCGTCGGGCGGCCGTGCTCCGACCCGGGCGTGCCCGGGATCGAGCCCAGCCACTCGGCGTGCCGCGCCGCGAGCGCCTGCGCCTCGTCGCCCGCCGGGTCGATCCCGGCCTCGGCGGCGGCGATCCAGTCGCGCCCGAGCTCCTCGGCCCGGGCGCGCCACTCGCGCTGCCCCTCCGTGCTGAGCCCCCGCCACCAGGCGTCGCCGCGGGCGTAGGCGTCACGCCCCCAGCGCTCCTCCACCTCGTCCTTGTACTGCGTGTGGTCGAAACCGTCGAGCATGTCGCCGGCCATGATGTCCTCCTCCTTCTCGAGTGCCGTGATGGTCCGTTCCACGGAGGCGGCCTGCCGCGCCAGGCGTTCCTGCTCGGCGTGCAGCCACTGCAGGTGGGTGCGCAACGCACGACGTTCGTCGCCCTGGGCGTCGAGCGCCTCGGCGATCGCGCCGAGGCCGACGCCCAGCTCGCGCAGCAGCAGGATCCGTTGCAGGCGCACGAGGGCGTCGCGGTCGTAGTGCCGCAGGCCCCCGGAGCCCACCCGGGTCGGGCGCAGCAGCCCGATGGCGTCGTAGTGCCGCAGGGTGCGGCTCGTCGTGCCGGAGAGCCGCGCCACCTCCTGAATGGACCAGTCCATGTCTGAGACGGTAGAGGTTGACGTTGCGTCAACCGCAAGTGCTCAAGCGTCGGCGCCGTCGAAGGGCTTCAGTCCGGGTCCGCCGGGGCCGCTTCCCCGGCCCGGGCGAACTCCTCGTCGAGGATCGCGTAGACCCCCGTGTCCGCCCACTCACCCCTGAACCACAGGTCCCGGACGAAGTGCGCCTCCTCCCGCAGGCCGAGCCGGCGGCACAGTCGGATCGACGCGTCGTTGCGGGGGTCGAGCTCGGCGACGACGCGGTGCAGGCCGAGTCGGCGGAACGCGAGCCCGAGCACGGCCCGGGCCGCCTCGCTGGCGTAGCCCTGGCCGTGGTGGTCGGGGTGGAAGGTCCAGCCGATCTCGCCGGTCCGGTTCGGCACGCTCTTGAGCTGGAAGTACACGTCGCCGAGGAGCCGCCCGTCGGACCGGCGCTCCACGGCGATCTGCACGTAGTCGCCGGTGCGCTCCAACCGGTCGTGCGCCACGTACTCAGTGACCCTCTCGGCAACACGCGCGCGGTCCCGCGGCTCGAACAGGAGGTAGCGACACACGTCCTCGCGCGACTGGTACGCGTGCACCGCGTCGGCGTCGGCCAGCCGCATCGGCCGCAGCACGAGCCGTTCGGTGGGGATCGGCTCCGCGAACGTGTACGGGCGCTCGAGGCCGGGCTCGTCCGTCATGCCTCGACGGTAGCGGTCGGCCCGACGGCGGACGAGTCGCCCGGGTGGACCGCGTCCCGTGCCGCTCCCGGCGTCCTGGCGATCCACGTGGACGGTGGGTTCTCGGTTCACTGACGGAGGCGGCCAGCCGGTGCCACGATGGCCACATGATCGATCACGTCAGCATCAACTGCGCGGACCTCAGCAGGGCGAAGGCGTTCTACGACGCCGTGCTCGGCACGCTCGGGATCTCCCGGCAGCGCGACTTCGGCGAGGGCGTCGACTTCGGCGAGGCCGTCGGCTACGGCACCGAGGGCCAGCCGGACTTCTGGCTCGGCCGCTTCGATGACATGGGCCCGAACCGGGAGATCCACGTCGCATTCCGGGCGAAGGACGCCGCGGCCGTCCGCGCGTTCTACGACGCCGCGCTGGCGTTCGGCGCCGAGCCGCTGCACGCGCCCCGCGTCTGGCCCGAGTACCACCAGCACTACTTCGCGGCCTACGTCCGCGACCCGGACGGCAACAACGTCGAGGCCGTGACGCACAGCTACCAGGGCGAGGGCTGAGGCCGCCCGACGCCGGACCGCTCGCTCCGGGTACCTCAGGCCGCCGCCGCTGAAGCCGGCGTCCGATGCCGGACGCCGGCCCCGCGGGCTCAGCGCGAGAAGAGCCGCGCCAGGAAGCCCTTGGCGCCGTCCTTCGGCCCGCTGTCGTGGCCGGCGCACCACTGGGCCGCCGGGACACCGCGCCGGACGTCCTCGACGTGCTGGCCGCAACCGGCCCAGGTCGTCTTGCCGCACTGGCGGCAGGTGGTCGCGCTACACATGGAGGTTCCTTCCGTCGGGAGACGATACGCGGAGCAGCATACCCCGGGGGGTATGCTGCTCGTATGCGCACACTGATCATCGGCGGCGTCGCGGGCGGCATGTCCGCGGCGACCCGGCTGCGACGGCTCGACGAGGACATGGAGATCGTGGTCCTGGAGCGCGGCCGGTACGTGTCCTTCGCGAACTGCGGCCTGCCCTACTACGTGGGCGGGGTCATCTCCGAGCGCTCGTCGCTCCTGCTCCAGACGCCGGAGTCGCTCGCAGCGCGCTTCGGCCTGGACGTGCGGGTCGAGCACGAGGCGACGGCGATCGATCGGGAGCGCAAGGTCGTCCACGTGACCGACCTGCGCACCGGCCGCACCTCCGAGGAGCAGTACGACCACCTGGTGCTCGCGGCGGGCGCCGCGGCGACCCGGGAGCCGCTCGCGGGGAGCGTCCCCACCCGCACCCTGCGCACAATCGACGACGTGGACGCGATCACCGCCGTCCTGGCCGACGTGACGGGCCGCCCGGCCGACGTCGTCGTCGTCGGCGCCGGATTCATCGGCCTCGAGGCCGTGGAGAACCTGGTGCGGCGCGGCGCGACCGTGACACTGGTCCAGCGCGGCGCGCAGGTGCTCGCGCCGCTGGATCCCGAGATGGCGGCCCCCGTCCTCGCCACCCTGAGCTCCCACGGTGTGGACGTCCGCACCGGCACCACGATCGCAGGCGCGGAGGCTGGGCACGTCCTCCTGTCCGACGGCACGCGCCTCGCCGCCGACCTCGTCGTCGAGGCGACCGGGGTCCGTCCCGCCACGGAGCTGGCGGTCGCCGCGGGCCTGCGGCTCGGGCCGACCGGAGGTGTCGCGGTCGACGAGCTGCAGCGCACCGACGACCCTGCGATCTACGCGGTGGGCGACGGCGTCGAGAAGACCGATCATGTGGGCGGCGCGGCGACTCTCGTGACGATGGCGGGGCTCGCGAACCGGCACGGTCGCGCCGCGGCGGACGCCATCGCGGGCGTCCCGACGCCGGCCCGTCCTGCGCTCGGCACCGCGATCGTGGGAGTGCTCGGGTCGACGGTCGCGATGACGGGCTGGAGCGAGTCGCGCCTACGGGCGTCCGACCGGCCGCACCGTGTGATCCACACGCACCCCACCTCGCACGCCGGCTACTACCCCGGCGCCGAGCAGATGGCGCTCAAGCTGCTCGTCGACCCCGCGGACGACGCGATCCTCGGCGCCCAGATCGTCGGCGGCGACGGCGTGGACAAGCGGATCGACGTGATCGCCACCGCCATGACGGCCGGCCTCACGGCGTCGTCCCTCTCCGAGCTCGAGCTCGCGTACGCCCCGCAGTACGGCTCGGCCAAGGACGCCGTGAACCTGGCCGGCTACGTGGCCGAGAACGTCGCGCGGGGCGTGACGCGCACGCTCCAGTGGCACGAGCTCGACGACGCCATGACCGGCGGGGCCACGCTCATCGACGTCCGCAGCCCCGGTGAGCACGCCGCCGGCGGGATCCCCGGTTCCCGTAACCTCCCGCTGGACGAGCTGCGCACGCGGCACGCGGAGCTGCCGGCCCGCCAACCGGTCGTGGTGCACTGCCAGGTGGGCCAGCGGGGCCACACGGCCGCTCGCCTGCTGGGCCAGCTCGGCTACGACGTGCACAACCTCGACGGCGGCTACCTCACCTGGTCCGCGGGCACGGCGGCACGATCCGCCGACCGCACGAAGGCCGCCGGGTGAGCCCCGAACCCCCCGACCACGAGACGAGGACCTCATGAAGGACACCACACCGGCCGGCGCGGCCGGCACCCCCGGCGCGGCCGGCACCCCCGGCGCGGCCGGCACCCGCGGCCCGGCCGGCACCGCCGACGACACCCGCAAGGTCCTGAACCGCCTGCGCCGCGCCCAGGGTCAGCTCACCGCCGTGATCGCCGCGGTGGAGGCCGGGTCGGACTGCCGCACGGTGGTGACGCAGCTCGCGGCGGTCTCCAGCGCGCTCGACCGGGCCGGGTTCACGATCGTGTCGCACGCGATGCGCGAGTGCCTGAGCGAGGAGCCCGGCGAGGACAGCCTCACGGTCGAGGAGCTGGAGAAGCTGTTCCTCACGCTGGCCTGACCAGGCCCGTCCCCGAAATGAGGCGACGGCTCGAGCCCGGGCCTCGATAGGGTGACCGGATGTTCGTCGAGACAGCCGGCACCCGGGTCCACTATGTCGAGCACGGCCCCGCCGCGGGGGCGCCGACGGCGGTGTTCCTGCACGGGTTCCCGGTCGACCACCGGATCATGACGGGCCCGTTCGAGCCGCTGTTCGCCCGCCGCCGCCCAGGCTGGCGCCGCATCTACCTCGACCTGCCGGGCATGGGGGCCACGGTCGCGCCGCCCGGGGTCGGGAGCACCGACACGGTCTTCGACGTCGTCCGCGCGGCGATCGACGCGCTCGTGCCCGGGCCGTACGTGGCGCTCGGCGAGTCGTACGGCGGGTACCTGGCGCGCGGCCTCGCAGCGGCCGAGCCGGACCGTGTGAAGGGCCTGGGCCTGCTGTGCCCGATGATCGTCGCCGAGCACGCCGAGCGGGCGGTGCCGCCGTACCGCGTGCTCGTGCGCGACCCGGAGCTCGTCGCGCAGATCGGCGCGGAGGTGCTCGACGCCGACGACGTCGGCGTGATCCAGACGCCCGCCACGTGGCAGCGCTTCCTCGACGAGGTCGTGCCCGGCCTGACCGCCGCCGACGCCGGGGCCACCGCCCGCATCCGCGCCACCTGGACCGGGACGTTCCCGCTCGAGCCGCGTCCGTACGAGCGGCCCACCCTCTTCCTCCTCGGCCGGCAGGACGCCTCGACCGGCTACGCCGATGCCTGGCAGATCCTGGAGCACTACCCGCGCGCCACGTTCGCCGTGCTCGACCGCGCCGGACACAACCTGCAGATCGAGCAGCCGGCGTTGTTCGAGGCGCTGGTCGACGAGTGGCTGGACCGGGTCGAGGAGGCAGGCACCCCGATAGGGTCACCGGCATGACGCAGGTGTACGCGATGTGGCGCAAGCTCGAGGGCAAGCCGCTGGGCAAGAGGCTCTTCAGCCTGGGCTTCAGCCTCAAGGCCCCCTACTTCGCGAGCGTCCGCCCGCGCTTCGTCGAGGTCCGCCCCAGCTACGCCGAGCTCGTGGTGCCCCAGCGCTGGGCGGTGCGGAACCACATCGGCACCGTCCACGCGATCGCGGTCTGCAACGGGCTGGAGGCGGCGATGGGCGCGCTGGCCGAGGCGAGCGTCCCGCCGGGCAGACGGTGGATCCCGAAGGGGATGGACATCGCCTACACCGCCAGGTCCTCGAGCGACATCACCTGCGTGGCCGAGACCGACCCCGGCCAGTGGGCCTCGGACGAGCCCGACCTCCCGGTGCGGGTCACAGCACGGCGGGCCGACGGCGTCGTGGTCGCCGAGGGCGTCATCCGTCTCTGGGTCACGGACAAACCCACCCGCTGAGGCGACGGCACGGGTTGCTCGGCCGGCGGGCCGCCGTCGTCAGGTCGTCGGCAACGTAAACGTTTGCTCGAAAACACGCCTTGACGGGATTGAGCGAACTCCGCCAGACTGCGCGATGTTAGCGCTCACATTGCCGACTGACACAGGAGTCATCTCGTGCACTCATCCCTTGCCCCCTCGCTGCCCCGGTGGCTCGCGGCACTGCTGGCGCTCGCGCTGGCCCTGACCGTCACCGCGACGGCGATCCAGCAGGCCCAGGCCGTGACCGGCACGCCGGTCACCAACCCGCTCGTCGACTCGGCGATCAGCGCCGACCCCTGGGTCGGTGTCCACGACGGCAAGTACTACTACGCCGCGACCACGTGGAACTCGAACATCGTGATGCGGACCTCCAGCACGCTGGAGGGCCTCGGCGCCGCCGCCGAGAGGACCGTCTTCACCATCAACCAGGCCAACGGCTGCTGCACCATGTGGGCCCCCGAGCTGCACCAGCTCGACGGGCCCAACGGCTTGCGGTGGTACCTCTACTACTCGGCCGAACCCTCCTCCTCCGCGGGCGGCACCCGCCAGACCCACGTGCTGGAGAGCGCCGGGAACGACCCGATGGGCCCGTACACGTACAAGGGCGTCCTCAACCTCATGCCGAACGGCGGCTGGGCGATCGACGGCAGCGTCCTGCGCCTCGACGGGGCGGACTACTTCATGTTCTCGGCGTTCGGCTCGGACAACCTGCAGTCGGTCTTCATCGCCCCGATGAGCTCACCGTGGCAGGTCTCCGCCTTCGGCACCCGCATCTCCGCCCCGACCCTCGCCTGGGAGACGCAGGAGGGCGCCGTGAACGAGGGGCCGACCGCGCTGCAGCGCGACGGCCGGACGTTCCTCACCTACTCGGCGAGCGCCTGCTGGGGCCCGAACTACAAGATCGGCATGCTCGAGTACACGGGCACCGACCCGCTCTCGCAGAGCAGCTGGACCAAGAAGACGACGCCGATCTTCGAGCGCAACGACGCCAACGGCGTCTACGGGCCCGCCCACCACACGTTCTTCAAGTCGCCGGACGGCAAGGAGACCTGGATCGCGTACCACGCGAACAGCTCGGCGTCGGCCGGCTGCGGCACGACCCGCAGGACCCGGGTGCAGAAGATCTCCTGGAACGGCGACGGCACGCCCAACCTCGGGGTTCCCGTGTCGACGGCGACCGTCCTGACCGGCCCGTCGGGCGAGGACGGCTCGACCAACGGGCAGTCGATCAAGAACCGCTACAGCAACCTGTGCCTCGACGACTACAACTGGGCGACGAACCCCGGCGCGGAGGTGCGCCAGTGGACCTGCAGCACGGCCGCCGTCCAGGACTGGTACCTCGACTACGCCGCCGAGGGGTACTTCCAGATCAAGAACCGGAACAGCGGTCTGTGCCTGGACGACTACAACTTCGGCACCGAGCCCGGGGCTGAGGTCCGTCAGTGGACCTGCAACGGGCTCGACGTCCAGCAGTGGGAGATCACCGACGTCGGCAGCGGCTGGTCGACGATCCGCAACCGGCACAGCGGCCTGTGCCTGGACGACTACCAATTCGGCACCACCGCCGGTGCCGAGATCCGCCAGTGGACCTGCAACGGCAACACCGTGCAGCACTGGTCGATCGGCTGAAAGGAAACGACATGACCCTGCTCTCTCGCGCGCGCCGCATCCTCGCCTCCGGCGCTGCTGCCCTGATCGCCCTCGCCCTCGTGCCCCTCGCTCCGGCGTCCGCCCAGTACATCGACGTCCCGAACCCGATCGTGGAGCAGCGCGCCGACACGGCGATCTACAAGCACACCGACGGCTACTACTACATGACCGCGTCCGTGCCGGACTACAAGCGCGTCGAGCTGCGCCGGTCGCAGACTCTCGCGGGCCTCGGCTCGGCCACACCGGTCACCGCGTTCACCGCGCCGTCCAGCGGCAACCTGAGCGGCTGGATCTGGGCGCCTGACATCCAGTACGTGGACGGCGCCTGGTACCTGTACTTCTCGGCGTCGCCCAGCTCCTCGCAGTTCGCGCAGCGTCTCTACTGGATGCGCAACACGTCGGCGGACCCGACGACGGGCACGTGGTCGGCACCGCAGCGCCTGACGACGGGCTGGGAGTCCTTCCAGCTCGACCCGGCGTCGTTCACACTGAACGGCACCCGGTACTTCGCGTGGGCGCAGGACAGCCCCAGCACGAGCTACAACAGCCACATGTACCTGGCGCGGATGACGTCCCCGACGACGATCGACACCGCAACGGCGATCGAGATCGCGCGGCCCAGCTACTCCTGGGAGATGGAGGGCGTCGCCGGCGTGGTCGAGGGCCCGTCACCGATCGTGAAGAACGGGCGGGTCTTCATCGCGTACTCGGCGTCTGCCACCGACTCCCGGTACAAGCTCGGCCTGGTCTCCGCGTCGGCGTCGGCCGACCTGCTGTCCGCGTCCTCGTGGACCAAGAGGTCGACGCCGGTCTTCCAGACGGCGAACGGCGTCTACGGGCCCGGCCACGGCAGCTTCACCGTCGCCGAGGACGGCGTCACGGACATCCTCGTCTACCACGCCCGCGACTACGCGACGCCGACCCCGGACGCCCTGACGGACCCCAACCGGCACACCCGGGTCCAGCAGCTGTACTGGGCGGCGGACGGCTACCCGTTCTTCGGCCAGCCACAGGCGACCGGCTCCGGGCAGCCGGGAATCCGGGGGCAGTACAGCGACAAGTGCGTCGACGACTACGACTGGAACACGGCCAACGGCGCCCTCGTCAAGCTCTACACGTGCAGTACCGCAGCCGTGCAGAAGTGGGAGTTCAGCTACGTCGGCGGGTACTACCGCATCAAGAACCTGCACGCCTCCAAGTGCCTCGACAACCTGAACGGTTCGGCAGCGCTCAACGCCGACGTCGGCCTGTGGTCCTGCAACGGCGGGACGGCCCAGGACTGGTCGATCGTCGACCAGGGCAGCGGCTGGTTCTCCCTTCGCAACCGCGCGTCCGGGCTGTGCCTCGACAACTACGCGTGGGATGCTGCGAACGGCGCGCGGCTCTCGATGTACACGTGCAACGGGGTCGGCGCTCAGCTCTGGCGCCGGGGCTGACGGGACGCACCGAGCGTCTTCGCCAGAACGGTGTGGGTGCCGCTCCCAGCCCGGGAGCGGCACCCACACCGTGGAACGTGCGCCGACGCGCTGACGACACGCCGGGTGAAGTCCGTTTCTTCACCCGTGGGTGAGTTACACCCATTTCACCCGCTTCCGGCGTCACGAACGGGTCGCTGGACACCCTTTCCCTGTACGGGGGGAACGCAACACATAGGGGTGCCAGCCATGCCGTTCATTCGCTACGTCCGCGTCGCCGACCCAGGTACGTCCAACGAGCACGTGGTCGAGGTCCGTTGCTCGTCCATCACGACCGGTCCGCTTCGTTCGGAGTCGATCGAGTCGATCCACGCAGCGATCCGGAAGGGCACACCCTTCCGGACGTTCAACGAGCGCAACCACAACCAGAAGGACGTCGTCGCCAAGACCACGCCGAACGGGGGCAGGTACATCGCCGCCGTCGACGGGGGTTACGAGACCGACGACCTGTTGCGCCTGCCCAGGTACTGACGCCTGGCCGGCCGGCGAGGCAGCAGCGCCCCGCCGGCCGGCCAGGCATCAGGCCAGCGCCGTCCACTCCGCGTCGGTCAGCAGTCGCGACCGGATGACGAACCGCACGCCCTCGGGCGCCTCGACGCTGAACCCTGCCCCCCTGCCCGGCACCACGTCGATCGTCAGGTGGGTGTGCTTCCAGTACTCGAACTGCGCGCGGCTCATCCACACGGGCACGACGAAACCGCCTCCGGAGCCACCGGGCTCACCCGGCACGGCCCCGCCGTCGGCCACGGCCCCGCCGTCGGCCACGGCCCCGCCGTCGGCCACGGCCCCGCCGTCGGCCACGGCCCCGCCGTCGGCCACGGCCAGGTCCCCGAGGTGCACGTCCGCGTCGCCGATCAGGAGGTCGCCGTCCGGGTAGCACATGGGCGACGACCCGTCGCAGCACCCGCCGGACTGGTGGAACATCAGCTCGCCGTGCTGCCGCCGCAGCCGGGCGAGCAGCCCGGCTGCGGCGGCGGTGAGGTCCACCCGGGAGGCGCTGCCCGACGCCGTCGGCCCTCCCGCGTCCACCGGGTCGCCGCCGGGCGCCGCGCCCATCAGAAGAAGCCCAGCTTCTGCGGCGCGTAGGAGACGAGGAGGTTCTTCGTCTGCTGGTAGTGGTCGAGCATCATCTTGTGGTTCTCGCGTCCCACACCCGAGCCCTTGTACCCGCCGAACGCCGCCGCGGCCGGGTAGGCGTGGTAGCAGTTGGTCCACACGCGGCCGGCCTCGATCGCCCGGCCCGCCCGGTACGCCGTCTGCCCGGAGCGCGACCACACGCCGGCGCCGAGGCCGTACAGGGTGTCGTTCGCGATCTTGATCGCGTCGTCGAAGTCGGAGAACTCGGTGACCGCGACGACGGGGCCGAAGATCTCCTCCTGGAAGATCCGCATGCTGTTCTTGCCCTCGAAGATCGTGGGCGTCACGTAGTAGCCGCCCTCGAGCTCGCCACCCAGCTCGGCCCGCGTGCCTCCGACGAGGACCTTCGCCCCCTCGGCCTTGCCGATGTCGATGTACGACATGATCTTCTCGAGCTGGTCGTTGGACGCCTGCGCGCCGATCATCGTCTCGGTGTCGAGCGGGTTGCCCTGCCTGATCGCCCGCGTCCGCTCGAGCGCGTCTCCGAGGAACTGGTCGTAGATGTCCGACTGGACGAGCGCCCGCGACGGGCACGTGCACACCTCGCCCTGGTTGAGGGCGAACATCGTGAACCCCTCGAGCGCCTTGTCGTAGAACTCGTCGCGCTCGGCGGCCACGTCGGAGAAGAAGATGTTGGGGCTCTTCCCGCCCAGCTCCAGCGTCACCGGGATGATGTTCTGCGAGGCGTACTGCATGATCAGGCGGCCCGTCGTGGTCTCGCCCGTGAACGCGATCTTCCGGATCCGCGACGAGGACGCGAGCGGCTTGCCCGCCTCCACCCCGAAGCCGTTGACGACGTTCACGACGCCCGGCGGCAGCAGGTCCCCGATCAGGTCCATGAGGTAGAGGATCGAGGCGGGCGTCTGCTCCGCCGGCTTGAGCACCACGGTGTTCCCCGCCGCGAGCGCCGGCGCCAGCTTCCAGGTCGCCATCAGGATCGGGAAGTTCCACGGGATGATCTGCCCGACCACGCCCAGGGGCTCGTGGAAGTGGTACGCGATCGTGTCCTCGTCGATCTCGCTGATCGACCCCTCCTGCGCACGGATCGCGCCCGCGAAGTAGCGGAAGTGGTCGATGGCGAGCGGCAGGTCGGCGGCGAGCGTCTCGCGCACGGGCTTGCCGTTCTCCCACGTCTCCGCGACGGCGAGCTCCTCGAGGTGCGCCTCCATGCGGTCGGCGATCTTGTTGAGCACGTCGGCGCGCGCCGAGACGGTCGTGCGACCCCAGCCGGGCGCCGCGCCGTGGGCGGCGTCGAGCGCCCGCTCGATGTCGTCGGCGTCGCCGCGCGCCACCTCGGTGAACGTCCGCCCGTTGACCGGGCTGGGGTTCTCGAAGTACCTCCCGCTCGCCGGCGGCACGTACTCGCCGCCGATCCAGTGGTCGTAGCGCTCCCTGTAGGTCGCGATCGCCCCGGCGGTGCCGGGGGCTGCGTAGACGGTCATGCGCTGCCTCCTCGCAGTCGTTCGCCTCGGGCGCCGGCCCCTGTCCGACGCCGGTCGCCCGCCCGGGCGCACCGTCGCACCCGGTCCCGGGCACGGTAGGCACGCGAGGGTTGCAGCAGGGTTGCAACCCACGGCGCCCTGCAAAGGGCCGGTCGGCCGAGACACAAGGGAGACGAGAGCGTGACCGCTCTGTGCTGGTGGTCCTCCGGCGCGCGCGCTGAGACTGGGGACCACGACGAGGCACCACCGACGAGTTACCACCCGAGACGAGGTACCGCGATGGCTGCACGACACCGCACGACCGCCCTGCCGATCAGGATTGCCGTGACGGCCCTGGTCCTGGGGCTGGCAGCCTGCTCTTCCGGCGAGTCCGGGGCGTACTCGGAGGACGCCTCCGTGGCGTTCCCCGCCGCCCCGCAGGAGGAGTGGCGCGACGTCCCGACGGACCCCCAGGAGGAGTACGACGACTCCCCCGAGACCCCGTTCAAGGACGTCGCCACGAGCCCCCTGTCGACCTTCTCGGCCGACGTCGACACCGCGTCGTACAGCAACCTGCGCCGCCAGGTGAACCAGGGCGTCGCGCCCGAGGGCGTGCGCATCGAGGAGCTCGTCAACTACTTCGACTACGACTACCCGGCGCCGCGGCCGGACGCCGAGCACCCGTTCACGGTCACGACGCAGGTCGCGGCCGCCCCGTGGAACCCCGAGCACCAGCTCGCCATGGTCGGCGTGCAGGCCACGGAGGCGATCCCCACGTCGGAGGGCAACAACATCGTCTTCCTGCTCGACGTGTCCGGGTCGATGGACGAGGCCAACAAGCTGCCGCTCCTCGCCGAGTCGTTCGCCCTGCTCGTGGAACAGCTCGACGAGGACGACGTCGTCTCGATCGTGACGTACGCCGGGTCCGAGCGGGTGGTCGCCGACTCCGTGCCGGGGTCCGAGCACGAGCGGCTCGTGGAGCACCTCGAGAGCCTGGAGGCCGGCGGGTCCACGGGCGGGGCGGCGGGCATCGTCACCGCGTACGAGCTCGCCGAGAAGAACTTCATCGAGGGCGGGAACAACCGCGTCGTCCTCGCGACGGACGGCGACTTCAACGTGGGGCTGTCGACTCCCGAGCAGCTCACGGAGCTCATCGAGGAGAAGCGGGCCTCGGGGGTGTACGTCTCGGTGCTCGGCTTCGGGATGTACAACCTGAAGGACAACACCATGGAGGCGATCGCGGACCACGGGAACGGGAACTACGCCTACATCGACACTCTCGACGAGGCCCGGAAGGTCCTGGTCGACGAGTTCGGCTCGACGATGTTCGTCGTCGCGCAGGACCTCAAGCTGCAGGTCGAGCTCAACCCGGCGACCGTGGCGCAGTACCGCCTGATCGGATACGACAACCGGCGTCTCGAGAACGAGGACTTCGACGACGACGCCAAGGACGCGGGTGACGTCGGCGCCGGGCACTCGGTGACGGCGTTCTACGAGCTGGTGCCCGCTGCCGGTGCCGTCGCCGACGGTCTCGACTACCAGGACCCGCAGCCCGGCACGAGCACGGACTACCTGACCGTCCATGTCCGCTACAAGCAGCCCGGCGGCGCCGAGAGCACCGAGGTCGTGGTCCCCGTGGGCGCCGAGGCGTACACGGACCGGCCGACGGCGGACTTCCGGTTCGCGTCCGCCGTCGTGGAACTCGGACTGATCGCGATCGACTCCGAGCACAAGGCCGGCGCGAGCCTCGCCGCCGTCCACGAGCGGGCGTCGGACGCGCTGGGCGAGGACCCCTACGGCCTGCGGCAGGAGTTCGTCGACCTGGTGGACGCGTTCTCCCGCCTGGACTGACGGCACGCGTTCCGCCGAGGTAGTCACTCCGTCCGACGAAGTGACTATCTCGGCGACGAGACAGTCAAGAGAGGTCGCGGTCCAGCAGGGCCAGGCGGGCCTTCGCACGCGCCGCGCGGGGCGTGCCCGGGGCGGCGAGCCGGGCGAGCAGGCTCCAGGCGGCGTGGTCGTCGGCGCCCTCGTCGCGAGCAGCCCACGCCTCGACCACGCGGATGTCGCGGGCGGCGAGGACCGCCGCCCGCACCTCGGCGGCGAGCTCGTCGCGCACCCGCTCCACCCCCGGCGCGACCGAGCGCCGAAGCACCTGCTCGGGGTAGGCGGCCAGCGCCCCGCGCACGTCACCGCGCGCGAGCAGGTCGCGGACCGTCGCTGCGTCCGTCGCGAGGGGCCGGGCGAGCCGGTACGGCCGGGAACCGGCGAGCAGGGGGCCGCCCGGCACCGCCCCCACGGCCCGGCGCAGCCGCGACACCTCCGCGCGGATGGCGACGAGCGAGAGGTCGCCGGGGTGCAGCAGCACGGCGAGCTCCTCGGCGGACAGGCCCCGCGGATGCTCGGCGAGCAGAAGCAGGATCTCGGCGTGCCGCAGCGCCAGGGGGCGTCCGCGCAGGGCGGGCGGGCCCAGCACCTGGAGCTCGGGCCCCGCCGTCCGCCGCCCCACCCCTCCCCGGGAGAGGTCGGGCCCGTCCACCCAGGGCGTGCGGCCGGCGTCGGGCAGCGTGGCGGAGCGGGCGGCGAGCTCGCGCTCGACGCTCGCCACCGTGGCGCGCACCAGGGACAGGGCGACCGGCGAGGCCGCGACGCGACCTCCGGTGACGTCGAGGACGCCGAGGACGCCGCCCGTGACGGGATCGTGGACCGGGGCGGCCGTGCAGCTCAGCCCCTGCACCGGCCGCCAGAAGTGCTCGGCCCCGATCACCTGGACCGGCCGGCGCGTGGCCAGCGCCGTGCCGGGGGCGTTGGTCCCGACCAGCTCCTCGCGCCACACCGCACCCTCGACGAAGCCCACGCGGTCGGCCGTGCGGCGTCCCGCGCCCCGGCCCTCCACCCAGAGCAGCCGGCCGCCCTCGTCGGACACGGCCACGACGAGGCCCTCGCTCGTGGCGGCGCCGGTCAGGTCGCGGACGAGCGGCATCGCGACCGCGAGCGGGTGGCGGCTGCGGTGGTCCTCCAGGTCGGCGTCGGCGAGGCCGCCGTCGCCGTCCGGGCCGTCCGGGTCCACGCCGGAGCGCAGGCTCCGGCGCCAGGACTCGGCAACCACCGGGTCGATGCCCTCCGGCGCCCGTCGTCCGCCCGAGCCGACGAACCTCTCGTACGCCTCGCGCACCCAGCGCGCGTCGCGGTGGAGCGCCACGGGCGCGGCGCTGCGCCCGTCCGTGCTGTCCGGGACCATGCCGCCTCCGAGGCTTGCGTCCGACGTCGTCGTCGAGCTCCTGCCACTCCCCCGAGAGTCTAGGCACCTCTGCACCTTCCTGCCCCAAAGGCGCCCCGGCTGGGAAAGCGTTATCGCACTTCAGGGGCAATTTCCGCCCGATTGGACCGGATCACAGGCTCGGCGAGCGCCATCCCGGCGGCGGCCCTACCCTCAGGCAATCGGGACCGCCCGGAGCCAGGGGGCGGTCGTGTCCCGGAACCCCGGGGTGCGGCCACGGGCGGTCCCGGACGAGCCACGAGCTCGGTGCTGCAGGTCGGACCGATCGTTCAGGGGGAACGAGTTGGACACCACTGTTGCGCCACCGGCCCGGAGAGTCGCGGGTCCACAGGAAGACACCACCACCACACGCGCGAAGGACGCGCACGACACACCGGACGGCGACGGGTCCGAGCTTGCCGGCGCACGTGCCAGACGCCCCTGGTTCGCCGGCGCCGCCGTTCTCACAGGCGTCGCCCTTGCGCTCACACTCGTCGTCTCGGGCGCGCGTGCGGACTCGGCCGAGCGTCTCGAGTCGCTCGCCTTCCGGCTCGACCGGCAGGCCGTCACGACGTACCGCACCGCGGACGACCTCGGCATCACTCTCGACGTCGCCGAGTCGGTCTACGCCACGTCTCACGACGCCGACCCGGCGGCACGCGAGACCCTCGCCCGGGCACTCGAGGCGGCGCGTGCGGCCGCCCGGCAGCGCGTCGCGGGCGACCCGCCCGCGACCATCCATCACGCCGAGGCCCGGCTGCGGCAGGCCGAGCTGATCGACGAGTCGTTGCGGTGGGCCGCGGAGGACCTCAGGCGGGCTGTCGACCTCGTCGCAGACGCCCGTCCCCTCATCGAGGCGGCGGCCCGCTGAGGTCGCCCGGGTGCGCCGCGGCGATCCGGCGCGGCGCACCCAGGCGGGCCGCGGCTGGGCCGCGGCTGGGCCGCGGCCGGGCGGCGATCGGGCCGCGATCGGGCCGCGATCGGGCCGCGATCGGGCCGCGGGATCTTTTCCTCGCCCGCTTGTGTTCCTAGGGTGGAACCGGAAGCACCGAAAGAGGAGGAACTCATGCCCGCCCCGACCGATCCCGCGGCGAAGCTCGCGGAGTACGCGCACCCGGAGCGTCTCGTCACCACGCAGTGGCTGGCCGACCACCTGAAGGACCCCGGCCTCGTCGTGGTGGAGTCCGACGAGGACGTGCTGCTCTACGAGACGGGCCACATCCCCGGCGCCGTGAAGGTCGACTGGCACACCGAGCTCCAGCACCCGGTCATCCGCGACTACCTCGACGGCGCCGGCTTCGCCGCCCTCATGAGCGCCAAGGGCATCACCCGCGACACCACGGTGGTGCTCTACGGCGACAAGAACAACTGGTGGGCCGCGTACACCGCGTGGGTGTTCACGCTGTTCGGCCACCCTGACGTGCGGCTGCTCGACGGCGGCCGCGGCGTGTGGGCCGCGGAGGGCCGCGAGCTGACCACGGACGTCCCTGCGCCCGCGCCGGTCGACTACCCCGTGGTCGAGCGCGACGACCACACCGTCCGCGCCTTCAAGGCCGAGGTGCTGGCGCACCTCGGCCACGGTCCGCTCGTCGACATCCGCTCCCCGCAGGAGTACACGGGCGAGCGCATCGCCATCCCCGACTACCCGGAGGAGGGCGTGCTGCGCGGCGGCCACATCCCGACGGCGCGCAGCGTCCCGTGGGCGACGGCGGTCGCGGAGGACGGCACCTACAAGACCCGCGCCGAGCTCGACGCGATCTACACGGCCGGCCTCGGCATGTCGCCCGACGACGACGTCATCACCTACTGCCGCATCGGCGAGCGCTCCAGCCACACCTGGTTCGCGCTCACCCACCTGCTCGGGTACACGAACGTGCGCAACTACGACGGTTCGTGGACGGAGTGGGGGAACGCGGTGCGGGTGCCCATCCAGCAGGGGACCGAGCCGGGCACGGCCACCGGCGCCGCGCCGCAGGGAATGACCGCATGACCACCGCACCGACCGCCGAGCTGCCCGCGGCCTTCGCGGAGCTTCGCGACGCCTTCCTCGAGGTCCCCGAGCGCGACCGCCTCCAGCTCCTGCTGGAGGTCTCGTACGAGCTGCCGCCGCTGCCCGCCCGCTACGCGGACGCGCCCGAGCTCCTCGAACGCGTCCAGGAGTGCCAGTCCCCCGTCTACGCCTTCACCGAGGTGGACGACGCCGGAGTGGTCGCCTTCCACGCCACCGCACCGGAGGAGGCACCCACCACACGCGGATTCGCGTCGATCCTCGCGCAGGGGCTCACCGGGCTGACCGCGCAGGAGGTCCTCGACCTGCCGGACGACCTGCCGCTCATGTTCGGGCTCACGAAGAGCGTGAGCCTGCTGCGGCTCAACGGCATGGCCGGCATGCTGACGCGCGCCAAGCGCCAGGTGCGGGAGCAGCTCGCGGCCCGGACGGTGTGACTGTCTCGGCAGAGGAATCCCGTCCGACGGAGTGACTGTCTCGGCGACAGAACGGTGCCGAGGTAGTCATCGCGTCCTCCGGGCCGGGTCACTCCCGCCCGAACGCCCTGCGCAGCTCCGTCTTTGCGCGCTCCAGCACGTCGCGCTGCTCGTCGTCGAGGTGATCGCCCGCCCGGTTGATGTAGAAGGTCAGCATCGACATCGCCGATTGATAGGGCGTGCCCTTGCGGCGGGTGCTCACCTCGGCGGAGTGCTTGAGCGACGCGGCCACGCGCACCGGGTCGTCCCAGGTGAACACGCCCTCCTCGAGGTCGAGGGCGTCGCTGTGCTCGGTGACGTCCTGCGACCAGCGTCCGGGCTCGTCGTCCTCCCGGTCGCGCTGCCTGTCCTGTGCCACTCACCAATCGTCGGCCGCCCCGCAGGCGCTCGCCGCCCGTCGGGTCAGAACATCAGATCTGCGCAACGCCCGTGCCGCGGCGGTCTGTCAGGGGTGAAGTCACCCGGCCGGCCGCCCCGCCCGGTCCCGCCCCCCGCTGTGAGAGGCGAGAGGGGGACCGCCGACCGTCTCGGCGGTCACGCCTTGCCGAGACAGCCGGCCCGTCGGCAGAGACAGCCCGTCCGGTCAGAAGTCGAAGAGGTCCTCGAGGAACGACTCCTTGCGCTTCTTCTTGTGGCCGTAGCCGCGCTCGTCGCGGTACCGGTCGTCCCGGTAGCGCTCGTCGCGGTACCGGTCGTCGCGCGCACGGTCGTCGTAGCCGTACGCGGGCGCGGGTGCGGCCGGCGGAGCGCCCGCTCCGGCCGGGTACGCCGCCGCAGCGCCGGGGAGCGCCGCGCCGGGCGCCTGCCCGGCCTCGGTCTCGACCCGGTCGATGATCTTGTCGAGCTCACCGCGGTCGAGCCACACTCCGCGGCAGGTCGGGCAGTAGTCGATCTCGACGCCCTTGCGCTCGGTCATCACGAGCATGGACTGGTCGGCAGGGCACAGCATCGGGTCCTCCTCTGTCGTCGGCCGGGGTCACCCGACCGGTCGTCGGCCTGTGGGGACCAACGCCCGGCCCCCGCCCACGGTTCCCGCAGCTCACTCCTCGAAGCGGTAGCCCGCCCCCGGGTGGGTGAGCAGGTGCCGCGGGTGCGCGGGGTCGGCCTCGAGCTTACGGCGCAGCTGCGCGGTGTAGACCCGCAGGTAGTTGGTCTCCGTCGAGTAGGCGGGACCCCAGACCTCGCGCAGGAGCTGCTGTCGCCCGACCATACGGCCGCGGTTGCGCACCAGCACCTCGAGCAGCGCCCACTCGGTGGGGCTGAGCCGCACGTCCTCGCCGGCGCGGGACACGACCCGGCGCGCGAGGTCGATCCGCAGCTCGCCCGCCTCGATCACGGGCTCGTCGGCGTCGACGGGGCGGGCGCGCCGGACCGCGGCCCGCAGGCGTGCCAGAAGCTCGTTCATCGCGAACGGCTTGGTCACGTAGTCGTCGGCCCCGGCGTCCAGCGCGTCGACCTTGTCGTCGCCGAGCTGCCGGGCCGACAGCACCACGATCGGCACCCGCGTCCATCCCCGGATCCCGGCGATGACGTCCAGCCCGGACATGTCTGGCAGGCCGAGGTCGAGCAGCACGACGTCGGGTCGGCCCGACGCTGCCGCGTCGAGCGCCGCCGCGCCCGTCGGCGCGACGATCACGTCCCAGCCGTGGGCGCGCAGGTTGATCGAGAGGGCACGAGCCAGCCCGGAGTCGTCGTCCACGACGAGCACGCGGTTGCCCGACGCCGGCTGCTCACCGTCCTGCACCGTCTCCCCCCTCGTCTCGCTCACCGGGCCGGCTCCTCGTACGCGGCGACGGTGTCGGGGTCGTCGGCGCCGACGGACTCCTCGCGGGCGGTGCCCGGTCCGCCCGGGGAGACCGGCCCGACGTCGGGCACGGAACGCGGGACCGTGAGCACCATGGTCAGGCCGCCGCCGGGCGTGTCCTCGGCGGCGATCCGTGCCCCGACGGCCCCCGACAGGCCCGCCGCGACCGCGAGCCCGAGCCCGAGTCCCGGCCCGGTGGTGTCGTCGAGGCGCTGGAACGGCTCGAACATCGTCTCCTTCCGGTCGTCGGGTACGCCCGGTCCCGCGTCGGCGACGCGCAGCTCGACCTCGTCCCTGGTCGCCGACGCCGTGACCAGCACCGGCCGGCCCGGCGGGGCGTGCCGGACCGCGTTCGAGACCACGTTCGCCACGACGCGCTCCAGCAGCCCCGGGTCGGTCTGGACGAGCGGGAGGTCCTCGGGGACGTCGAGCGTCAGGGCGGGCAGCCAGGGCTCCACCGCGACGGGCACCACCTCCTCGAGGGAGGCGGGGCGCAGCGCGGGCCGGACGGCACCGGTCTGCAGGCGCGACAGGTCGAGGAGGTTGCCGATGAGCCGCTCGAGGCGGCCGGTGGACTCGCCGATGGTGCGGGTCAGCGCGTCCCGGTCCTCCGGGTCCAGCTCGACGTCGGGCGACGACAGCCCGTCGACGGCCGCGCGGATCGCCGCCAGCGGCGTGCGCAGGTCGTGCGAGACCGCCGCGAGCAGCGCGGTGCGCGTGGCCTCGGCCTGCTCGAGCGCCTGCGCCTGGGCGGCCTGCTCACGCAGGCGACGGTGCTCCAGGACGATTCCGGCCTGGGCCCCGAACGCCTCGACGACCTCCCGGTCGCTCGCCGGCAGCGCGCGGCCGGCAAGGACGAGCCGATGCCGCTCGTCGATCGCGACCTCGGTCACGGTGGTGCCGGGCGCGTCCGAGGCTGGGCCGCGGGTCGTCACGGCGACGGCGACCCAGGGGGCACGCTCGTCGTCGCGCTCCTCGAGGCGCACGTCGGCGACGGCGAAGGTCACCGCGAGCCGTTGCACGATCGCCTGCGCCGTGTCCTCGCCCGACAGGACGGACCGGGACAGCGCCGCGAGGGTCGACGCCTCGGCCCGTGCCCGGTAGGCCTGCGCGCTGCGGCGAGCGGCGAGGTCGACGACGGACGCCACGGCCCCGGCCACGAGCACGAACACCACGAGCGCCAGCACGTCCTCCGGCTGGTGGATGATCAGCCGTCCCGTGGGTTCCGTGAAGAACCAGTTCAGCAGCACGAACGAGACCACGGCGGTGACCAGGGCCGGCCACAGCCCGCCCACGATCGCGACGGCGACCACGCCCGCCAGGTAGATCATGAGGTGGCTCGGCAGGTTCTGCTCGTCGCGGTCGAGGAGCAGGAAGAACGCCGTGAGTGCGACGGGCACGGCCACGGTCGACACCCAGCCGGCGAGCCGCCGTCGCGGTGAGAGCGACGAGAACCGCGACTGCCGGCGGGCGCCGGCGCGCGCCTGCTCGTGCGTCACGAGGTGCACGTCGATCGCCTCCGACAGGCGGGCGATCTCCGCGCTGGACGAGCCGAGCAGCGCCTGCCGCCACACCGGGTGGCGCGAGACGCCCACGACGATCATGGTGGCGTTCACGCCGCGTGCGAAGTCGACGACCGCCCGGGGGACGTCCTCGCCGACCACCGTGTGGAACGTCCCGTCGAGCGACTCCGTGAGCGCCCGGTACGAGGCGATGGTGGCCGGCGGGGTCGACGGCAGCCCGTCGGTCGGCAGGACGTGGACCGCGAGCAGCTCGGCGCCGGCCGCGCGCTGCGCGATCCGGGCGCCGCGGCGCAGCAGCGTCGCCGTCTCCGGACCTCCGGTGACGGCCACGACGATCCGCTCGCGGGCGGGCCAGATGCCGGAGATCGCGTGGTCTGCGCGGTACCGGGTCAGGGCGTCGTCGACGCGGTCCGCGAGCCACAGCAGGGCGAGCTCGCGCAGCGCGGTGAGGTTCCCGAGCCGGAAGTACGACGACAGGGACGCGTCGATCTGCTCGGCGCGGTAGACGTTGCCGTGCGCGAGCCGGCGTCGCAGCTGCTCGGGCGAGAGGTCCACGAGCTGGATCTGGTCGGCCTCACGGACCACCTGGTCGGGGACCGTCTCCCGCTGGCGCACGCCGGTGATCGCCTCGACGTCGTCGGTCAGCGACGCGAGGTGCTGCACGTTGACCGTGGTGACGACGTCGATCCCGGCGTCGAGCAGGTCGTGCACGTCCTGCCAGCGCTTCGGGTGCGCCGACCCGGGCGCGTTGGTGTGGGCGAGCTCGTCGACGAGGACGACCTGGGGCGCGCGCCGCAGCACGGCCTCGACGTCGAGCTCGGTGAGCATCGTGCCGCGGTGCTCCACGAGCCTGCGGGGCACGATCTCGAGGTCGCCGATCCTGGCGATCGTGGCGGCGCGGCCGTGCGTCTCGACGAGGCCGATCACCACGTCCGTGCCCCGGGCGCAGCGCCGCTCCGCCTCGTCGAGCATGGCGTAGGTCTTGCCCACGCCGGGAGCCGCCCCCAGGTACACGGTCAGGCGGCCCCGACGGTTGTTCATGTCCTCAGTCTGCGGCACTGCCCTGCGTCCCGTCGGCGTCGGCGCCGCCGAGGGCGGCGAGCGCGAGGTTCAGCTCGAGCACGTTCACGCGCGGCTCGCCCAGCACGCCCAGGTCGCGGCCGGCGGTGTGCTCCGCGACCAGTCCGGCCACGACGTCGTCGGACAGGCCGCGTGCCTGCGCGACGCGCGCCACCTGGATCGCCGCGTACTGCGGGCTGATGTGCGGGTCGAGACCCGATGCCGAGGCCGTCAGCGCGTCGGCCGGGACGTCGGCCGGGTCGACCCCGTCCTCTGCCGCGACCGCGGCACGCCGCTCGTCGATCGCGGTGACGAGGCCGGGGTTGAGCGGCCCCAGGTTGGACCCACCGGACGAGAGGGTGTCGTAGCCCTCGCCCGCCGCGGACGGGCGGGGGTGGAACCACTGCTCGCCCTCGAAGCCCTGACCGATCAGGGCCGAGCCGACGACGTCCCCGCCGCGCCGGTCGACGTGCGAGCCGTCGGCCCGCACGAGCGAGCCGTTCGCCTGCCACGGCACAGCGAGCTGGCTGATCCCGGTGACCACGAGCGGGTAGCCGAGACCGAGCACGAGGGTGAAGGCGAGCAGCATGCGCAGCCCCGCGAGCGCCTGCCGTGTGAACGACGCCAGGTCGCCCGCGACGGTGGTGGTGGACATGTCAGGTTCCTTTCGGGCCACCGGGTCACAGACCCGGGAGCAGCGAGACCAGGAGGTCGATGAGCTTGATGCCCACGAACGGGGCGACCAGCCCGCCGACGCCGTAGATCAGCAGGTTGCGCTGCAGCAGCGACGAGGCCGACGCCGGCCGGTAGCGCACGCCCCGCAGGGACAGCGGGATCAGCGCCAGGATGACGAGAGCGTTGAAGATGACCGCCGAGAGGATCGCGGACTCAGGGCTGGACAGCCGCATGACGTTCAGCACGCCGAGCTGCGGGAACAGCCCCACGAACATGGCCGGCAGGATCGCGAAGTACTTGGCCACGTCGTTCGCGACGGAGAACGTGGTCAGCGCGCCGCGCGTGATGAGGAGCTGCTTGCCGATCTCCACGATCTCGATGAGCTTCGTCGGGTCCGAGTCGAGGTCGACCATGTTGCCGGCCTCCTTCGCAGCGGACGTGCCGGTGTTCATCGCGACGCCGACGTCCGACTGCGCGAGCGCCGGGGCGTCGTTCGTGCCGTCCCCGGCCATCGCCACGAGCCGGCCGCCCTCCTGCTCCCGCCGGATCAGGGCGAGCTTGTCCTCGGGCGTGGCCTCGGCCAGCACGTCGTCCACGCCTGCCTCGGCGGCGATCGCGCGGGCCGTCACGACGTTGTCCCCGGTCACCATGACGGAGCGGATGCCCATCGCACGCAGCTGGTCGAACCGCTCGCGCATGCCCGTCTTGACGACGTCCTTCAGCCGCACGACGCCGAGGATGCGCGCCGGCGCCTCCCCGACCTGCTCCGCGACCACGAGCGGCGTGCCGCCCAGGCGCGAGACAGCGTCGACGTGCGCCGCCAGCTCGGCCTCCTCGGCGGGCAGGACGTGCGCCCCGGTGCTGTGCACCCACCGCTGCACCGCGCTGCCGGCGCCCTTGCGTATGCGGCGCACCCCGCGGCCGCCGTCGCCGGCGGGCAGGTCAACGCCCGACATGCGCGTCTGCGCGGTGAACGGCACCAGCTCGGCGCCGGCGGGCAGCTCGTCCGGCTCGCCCCCGCTCGAGGCGTACGTCGCGTCGACGAGGTCGACGATGCTGCGCCCTTCGGGAGTCTCGTCGGCCAGCGACGCCAGCCGCGCCGCCGCCGCGAGGTCGCGCGGGCCGATCGACCCGACGGGCAGGACCTCCGTCGCGCGCCGGTTGCCGTACGTGATGGTGCCCGTCTTGTCGAGCAGCAGGACGTCGATGTCACCCGCGGCCTCGACTGCCCGGCCCGACATCGCGAGCACGTTGCGCTGCACCAGCCGGTCCATGCCGGCGATACCGATGGCGCTCAGCAGCGCGCCGATCGTCGTCGGGATGAGGCACACCAGCAGCGCCACGAGCACGAGGAGGGACTGCCGCGACCCCGAGTACACCGCGAAGGGCTGCAGGGTCGCGACCGCGAGGAGGAAGACGATCGTCAGCGACGTGAGCAGGATGTTGAGCGCCACCTCGTTCGGCGTCTTCTGGCGCTCGCTGCCCTCGACCAGGGCGATCATCCGGTCGACGAAGGTCGACCCGGCGGGCGCCGTGATCCGCACCACGATGCGGTCGGACAGCACGACGGTGCCGCCCGTGACGGCCGAGCGGTCGCCGCCGGACTCACGGATGACCGGCGCGGACTCGCCCGTGATCGCCGACTCGTCCACCGACGCGACGCCCTCGATCACGTCGCCGTCGCCCGGGATCGTCTCCCCGGCCTCGACCACGACGACGTCGCGCACCTGCAGCGACGAGGACGCGACCTCGACCGTCGGGAGGAGGTCGAGCCGCGTACCCGTGTCCAGCGTGTCCTGTGCTGCGGCCACCTTGCGCGCCGTCGTCTGCTGCTGCGTGGCCCGCAGGGTGGAGGCCTGCGCCCTGCCGCGCGACTCCGCGACGGACTCGGCGAGCGTCGCGAACAGGACCGTGGCCCAGAGCCACACCGTGATCCACCATGCGAAGACGTCAGGCTGGATCACCGCGAGGACGGTCGTCAGCGCCGCACCCACCTCGACGACGAACATGACCGGCGACCCGGACAGGAGCCGCGGGTCGAGCTTGCGCAGCGCCGCCGGGAGGGCCGCGCGGACCTGCGTCCAGGTGAGCGCACGGCCCGCCGGACCGCGCTTCGAGTGGTGACGGATGCCGCCGTCGGGCACCTCCGCGGAGGTGGGGGTGACGGGACGGGTGTCGGTCGTGCTCATGACAGGGACTCCACGACGGGGCCGAGGGACAGGACGGGGATGAAGGTGAGACCGACCACGACGAGCGCGACCGCGGCGACCAGGCCCACGAAGAGCGGCTGGTGGGTCGGCAGCGTCCCCGCCGACGGCGGGACGGAGGTCTGCGAGGCCAGGCGGCCCGCCAGTGCGAGCACGAGAGCGATCGGGACGAACCGCCCGAGCAGCATGGCCACGCCGAGAAGGGTGTCGTAGTACGGCGTGCCGGTGGTCAGACCCGCGAACGCGGACCCGTTGTTGTTGCCCGCCGACGCGAAGGCGTACAGCACCTCGGTCAGGCCGTGCGGGCCGGCCTCCTGGATGCCCGCGATCCCCGGCGACAGCACCACCGACAGCCCGGTGCCGACCAGCACGATCGCCGGCGTCGTCAGGACGTAGAGGGCGACGAGCGTCATCTCGCGCTGCCCGATCTTCTTGCCCAGGTACTCGGGCGTGCGGCCCACCATGAGCCCCGCGACGAACACCGCGACCACCGCGAGCACGAGCATGCCGTACAGGCCGGCGCCCACGCCGCCCGGCGCGACCTCGCCCAGGAGGATGTTGAACAGCAGGACCCCGCCGCCGGGCGCGGTGAACGAGTCGTGCATCGAGTTCACCGAGCCGGTCGACGTCGCCGTCGTCGACACGGCGAACAGGGCACTCGCCGCCAGACCGAAGCGGGTCTCCTTGCCCTCCATGGCGGCACCGGCTGCCTGCGGGGCGGCACCGGGCCCGGCGAGCTCGGCCCACGTCGTGAGCACGAGCGCGGCGGCCCACAGGCTCGCCATGACGCCGAGGATCGCCCAGCCCTGCCGGCGGTCGCCGACCATGATGCCGAACGTCCGGGGCAGCGTGAACGGGATGACGAGCAGCAGGAAGATCTCGAACAGGTCCGTGAACGGGGTCGGGTTCTCGAACGGGTGCGCGGAGTTCGCGTTGAAGAAGCCGCCGCCGTTCGTGCCGAGGTCCTTGATCGCCTCCTGGGACGCGACGGGGCCCCCGAGCAGGTGCTGGGTCGCGCCCTCCACGGTCGAGATCGCGGTGTGCGGGTCCAGGTTCTGGATCACGCCGGACGCCACCAGGACGAGCGCCGCGACGAACGAGAACGGCAGGAGGATCCGGGTCACACCCCGGGTCAGGTCCGTCCAGAAGTTCCCGATCCGGGCGTCCGTCCCGGAGCGGGCGAACCCGCGGACCAGGGCGATCGCCACGGCCAAGCCGACGGACGCCGAGACGAAGTTCTGGACGGCGAAGCCCGCCATCTGCAGCAGGTGCCCGGTCGCGGCCTCGCCCGAGTACCACTGCCAGTCGGTGTTCGTGGCGAAGCTGACCGCCGTGTTCCAGGCGCCCGCCGGGTCCAGACCGGTGAAGCCGAGGTTCCATGGCAGGTACGCCTGCAGCCGGCCCAGCGCGTACAGGAAGAGGACGGACATCAGGGAGAAGCCCAGAACAGACAGCAGGTAGACGTTCCAGCGCTGCTCCGCGTCCGGGTCCACGCGGACGGCGCGGTACCACGCCCGCTCGACGGGCAGGTGGTTCGGGGTGGTGTAGACACGGGCCAGGTACGCGCCGAGCGGCACGTGGACGGCGGCCAGCGCGGCGACGAGCACCAGCACCTGCGCCACGGCCGCCCAGGTCTGGGTGGTCATCGGGCTCACCGGACCTTGTCGCTGCGCAGCAGCGCGACGAAGAGGTAGACGAGGCCGGCGACGGTGAGCACCAGGCCCACGGCGTCGTAGGGGTTCACCGCCGCCTCCCCAGGGGGTTGACGGAGGTCTCGCGCGCCGCGACGCGTCGCGCCACGAGCGCGACCGTGACGAAGAACGCCGCGGTGAGGAGGATGTAGGCCAGGTCGGTCATGACACCCGGTCTACGCCCGGCGGCCTGGCCCCGAGCCGGTCCTTGACGGGTCCTTAGCGGTGCGCCGCGGGACCCTGACGGCTCCCTGACGCGGCCGCCCTTCGCCGCTGTGGGCATGGCTTCGGCGTGAACTCGGCGCCGAACTCACGCCGAACACATCCCCACAGCGGGAGGGGTCAGCGGGGAGGGGTCAGCGCTGGACGCGCGCGCTGCCGCCCTTGGCCAGCTTCTCCACCTCGGCGAGGGTCGCCATGGTGGTGTCGCCCGGCGTGGTCATGGCGAGGGCGCCGTGCGCGGCGCCGTACTCGACGGCTTCCTGCAGCGAGCCGAGCTCCATCAGGCCGTAGGCGAGGCCGGACGCGAAGGAGTCACCGCCGCCGACACGGTCGAAGATCTCCAGGTCCGCGCGGTGGGTCGCCTCGGCGAAGCCCTCCTTTCGGGACCAGGCGATCGCGCCCCAGTCGTTGCGGGACGCGGACCGCACCCCGCGCAACGTCGTCGCGATGACCTGGAAGTTCGGGTACTCCCCGGACGCCCGCTCGATCATGGCGCGAAAGGCGCCCGTGTCGAGGTCGGTGAGGTTCTCGTCGACGCCCTCGACCTCGAAGCCGAGCGAGGCCGTGAAGTCCTCCTCGTTGCCGATCATCACGTCGACGTGCCGGGCGAGGCGGCGGTTGACCTCCTGCGCGCGCTCCGGCCCGCCGATGCCCTTCCACAGGGAGGGCCGGAAGTTGAGGTCGTAGGAGACGATCGTGCCGTGCCGCTTGGCGGCCTGCATGGCGGCCTCGGCGACGTCGGCGCTGCTCTCGGAGAGCGCGGCGAAGATGCCGCCGGTGTGGAACCAGCGCACGCCACGCGAGAACAGGCCGTCCCAGTCGACATCGTCGGGCTGCAGCTGCGCGATCGCGGTGTTGCCGCGGTCGCTCACGCCGACCGCGCCCCGCACGCCGAAGCCCCGCTCGGTGAAGTTCAGGCCGTTGCGGACCGAGCGGCCGATGCCGTCGTACGGCACCCACCGGATGTACTGCGTGTCCAGCCCGCCGGTGAGCACGAAGTCCTCGACGAGCCGGCCGACCTCGTTGTCCGCGAGCGCCGTCACGACGGCGCCTCTCAGGCCGAAGCAGCGGCGCAGGCCGCGCGCCACGTTGTACTCGCCGCCGCCCTCCCAGGCGTCGAACGTGCGGGCCGTGCGGATGCGGCGCTCGCCCGGGTCGAGGCGCAGCATGACCTCGCCGAGCGCGACGACGTCGTACGCGGTGTCCGACGTCGGACGGATCGTCAGGGAGCTCATCGAGAGGCCTCCTCGGGGGCGCTCGGGGTGGTTACGGTTTGCGCGGCCGCGGGCGCCGCCATCTCGACGGCCTCGCGGGTGCGGCGGCCGACCTCGGCCCAGTCGCCCGCGGCGACCAGGGTCTTCTCCACCATCCAGGACCCGCCGACGGCCAGGACCGACGGGACGGCGAGGAACTCGGCCAGGTTGGCGGCGCTCACACCGCCCGTCGGGACGAACCGCACCTGCGGGAACGGGGCGGACAACGCCCTGAGCGCCGCCACCCCGCCGACCACGCCGGCGGGGAACAGCTTGACCGTGGTCACGCCCAGCTCGAGGGCGGTCATGATGTCCGACGCCGTCGCGCACCCTGGCACGATCGGCACGCCGACCTCCTGGGCGCGCTCGACGACGGCCCGGCTGATGCCGGGCGAGACGAGGAACCGCGCACCGGCCGCGACCGCCTCGTCGACCTGGGCCGGGGTGACGACCGTGCCGGCCCCCACGAGCACGTCGGGCCGGTCGGTGGCGATCGCCTCGATCGCGGCGCGGGCGCCTGCCGTGCGGAAGGTGACCTCCGCGACCGGCAGACCGTTCTCCGCCAGGGCTGTCGCGACGCCGATGCCCTGCGCGGCGTCGTCCACCACTACCACGGGGACGAGGCGAACGAGCCCGAGGCGATCGACGACCGCCCCGGGAGGTGCTGACGTATCTGACGATGGCTGCACTGGCATCGCGGCGCTCCGAGTTCCTGGTCGTCGTCGTTCCTGGTGGCCGCACCGGGCCGTCTCGACCCCGTGCGTCTTCGCGGACAGTCGAACTCTAGGCGAAGCGACGCCCCTCTCGGAAACCGCTTCCCCGGCGACCGGCGCGCCTCCTCGGTGCCTTGGTCGCCGGGTCTGGCACGCCCGGCCGGCAACGCCCTGCTCAACGCGCTGACCTGTGAGAGAGTTCAACCGGCAAGACTTGCCGGCGAACCTGTCCGGAGGTGCGATCGCATGACGGTCCTCGTGGCGTACAACGCGTCCCCCCAGGGGGAGGCGGCACTCCGTGCCGCGGTCTCAGAGGCGGAACGTCGGCAGCAGGACCTGGCAGTGCTGGTCCTCACGCCGCAGCCGCCGGGTGCCGGCATGCCGGCACATCTCGCCCATCTGCTCGACTCGGTGCCGTCGGACGTCGCCGTCGCCCCGATCGCCTACAGGTCAGAGCACCAGCAGGTGGCCGACGCGATCGTCGGCGAGGCCGAGCGGGTCTCCGCCGGGCTCGTCGTCATCGGGTCGCGCAAGCACTCGACGGTGGGGACGTTCCTCATCGGCTCCACCACCCAGCAGGTGCTGCTGGACTCCCCGGCGCCCGTGCTCGTGGTGAAGGCCGGCTACTCCTGACGGTTGCCAGGGTCACCGGGGTCTCCGGCTCCGTCCCGGCCTCCGTCTGGCGAGCCGGGGGGTGAGCCGGTCGCGACCCGGTGGACGGCGAAGAAGCCGCGGTGCACGGGGCGGTCGCGCCGCTCCGCGTCCGTCGCGACGTACTCGTCGATCACCTCGAGCAGGCGGCGGTCCAGCTCGGTCACGTCGTCGGGCGTCAGGTGCAGCGTGAACGTCGCGAACGTCGCCCGATCGCCGGGCACCGACGCCCGCAGCTCCTCCATCGCGAGCTCGACCGGGCCGAACCGCACGTCCGGGGCCGCGCCCGCGAGCGGGTCGTCGAGCCACCAGCTCCGGCCCGTCGACCGGTACGGCTTCTCGCGTGCCCCCCGGGTCCCGTGCCGGACCGGCAGCTGCTCGACGAGACCCGCTTCCGCCAGGATCCGCACGTGGTAGAGCACCGTCGCGGGGTCGGCGCGGAGCCGGTCGGCGAGCTGCCGGTTCGTCAGGTCCTCGGCGCTCAGCAGGCGGACGAGCCGCTGGCGCAGCGGGTGCGCGAGCGCCTTCGCCTCGGCGGCGGTGGGCGGACGGCGGGCGGGAACAGCCATGGCCGCATCCTACCGAAGTCATTTGAACTTTCTCAATCACTCAGTACGATCGACGTATGACCGAGGACTCCGACGGCAGACCGACCACCCCCGCGGCCGGCGCCGCTCCTGACCTGGCTCCCGGACCGGGTGACCTGCCCACCGAGGCGACCGCGGCGCCGTCGGCCGGCGTGCGCCTGGGCGCGAGCTTCGCGAAGGTGTGGACCGCGTCGACCCTGTCCAACCTCGCGGACGGCGTGCTGAAGATCGCGGTGCCGCTCGTCGCGGTGCAGTACACGCAGTCGCCCATCCTCATCGCGGGCATCGGCTTCGCGATGAGCCTGCCGTGGCTGGTGTTCGCGCTGCCGTTCGGCGCCGTCGTCGACCGGGTCGACCGGCGGCGGGCGATGCTCCTCGCCAACTCGGCGCGCCTCGTGGTGGCCGGGCTCGTCGCCGCGGCCGTCTGGGGCGGGCTCGGCAACATCTGGCTCCTGTACGCGGCAGCGCTCGTGTGCGGCGTCGCGGAGGTCCTGTACGACACCTCCGCCCAGTCGATCCTGCCGCAGGTGGTGGACCGGTCGGCGCTGACCAAGGCCAACTCGCGCCTCTACCTGGGCGAGCTCACGGCCAACCAGTTCGTCGGGCCGCCGGTCGGCGGCTTCCTCGTCGCGGCCGGGGCCGCGCTGGCGCTCGGCGCTCCTGCGGCCCTGTGGGCGTTCGCCGTCGCGGCGCTCGCCTGGGTGCCGGGCTCGTTCCGCGTGGAGCGCGCAGCGACGCGCACCACCCTGAGCGCCGACATCAAGGAGGGCCTGACCTACCTGGTGCACCACCGGGTGCTGCGCACGCTCGCCGCCATGACCGGCCTGTCGAACTTCACGTCCAGCGCGGCGTTCGCGGTGTTCGTGCTCTACGCCGTCGGGCCGAGCTCCCCCATGGGGCTCACCGAGGCGGGGTACGGCGCGCTCAGCACCACCAGCGCGATCGGGTCCGTCGTCGGCTCGCTGTTCGCCGCGCAGGCGGTCGCCGCGCTCGGCCGGGCGTGGTCGCTCGGCATCGGCGTCGTCACCTTCACGCTCATGATCGGGGTCCCCGCGATCACGCCGAACGCGTGGGCCATCGGCGCCACGTGGGTGCTGGCGGGGGCGGGCGTCGCCATCTGGAACGTCATCGCCGTGTCGCTGCGCCAGCAGATCACGCCCGACCGCATGCTCGGCCGCCTCAACTCCTGCTACCGGCTGCTCGCCTGGGGCACCATGCCCCTCGGCGCCGCCGCGGGCGGCGTGCTCGCCGAGCTGTTCGGGCTTCGGGCCACCTTCGCCGTCTGCGCGGTGATCTCGGCCCTGACGGCGCTCGGCCTGTTCGTCGCGACGGACCGCGCGATGGACGAGGCCGAGGCGGCGGCCCGGGAGCCAGAGCCCGCCACCTGAGCGAACGCGCGAGACCGCCCCTGGGTCGCTCTCAGAGCCTTGAGAGCGACCCAGGGGCGGTCTCGTGCGTTCCCCGGTTCACCCGGAGCCCCAGCGGGCCGGCATCAGGCCGTTGCCCGGACCTCCAGGTGGTTGTTCCACGGGTCGTCGAACCGCAGGGTCGCGCCGTCGTCCGCGGTCGCGACGCCCGCACGGGTGAGCCGGTCGCGCAGGGCGGCGACGTCCTCGGTCGTCGGCACCTCGATGCCCACCGTGGCCAGACCGAGCGTGGTCGCGGCGCGCGGACCCGCGCCGCGGCTGTTCCACGTGTTCATCGCCATGTGGTGGTGGTAGCCGCCGGCCGATACGAACAGGGCCGACGGCATCGCGGCGGTCTCCTCGAAGCCCAGCGCGCCGACGTAGAAGTCGCGGGCCGACGGGACGTCACCCACCTGCAGGTGCACGTGACCCACCACCGCGCCGGCCGGCGTCCGCGGCCGGTCCTCCGGGGCGGTGCGGACCAGGTCCCGAGCGTCGGGCGTGAGGTGCTGCGCCAGGAACGCGTTCGGGTCGAGGTACCGCGTGTCCATCTGGATCCGGCCACCGTCCCACGCCCACGTGTCGCGCGGCCGGTCGTGGTACAGCTCGACGCCGTTGCCCTCCGGGTCGGTGAAGTAGAACGCCTCGGAGACGAGATGGTCGGCGGAACCCGTGAACGTCGACGGCGCGGTCGTCGCCACCGCCGCGAGCGCCGCGGCCAGGGCGGGGGCGCCGTCGAAGAGCACGGCCGTGTGGAAGAGACCGGCCTCGCCACGGGCAGGTCGCGGCAGCCCGGGCCGACGCCGCAGGATCACGAGGGGCCGGCCGCCGCGGCCGAGCACCGCCGTCTCCGCCAGCTCGGCAGGCGTCAGACCCAGCTCCTCCGGCGCCTGGAGCTCGTGCAGCAGGAGGGCGTCGCGGTAGTAGCGCGTCATCAGGTCGAGGTCCGCGACATGCAGCGTCACCGCTTGCATCGAGGTCTCGGGGGCCAGGAGATCGGTCATAGAAACTTCAACCATATCGCCGGCGCGTGTGTTCCGCGCGCCGCTGCGGCCCGGGCGGCGGACGGCGCGGATCGCCGCCGGACGGCCCGGGTACGCTCGGCTCATGGCCACGGTCTCGCTCGGCATCCCCGCACTCCGCGGGCCTGCGCGCCCTGCGGCAACGGGCCGTGGCACCGCCGTCGTCCGGCCGCGACCCGACACCCCCTTCCTCGTCGACCGCTACGGCCGGGTCGCCCGCGACCTGCGCGTCTCGCTCACCACCGCCTGCTCGCTGCGCTGCACCTACTGCATGCCGGCCGAGGGACTGCCGGTCGTGCCGCGGGACGAGCTGCTCACGCCGGCCGAGATCGGCCGCCTGGTCGGGATCGGCGTGCGGCTCGGCATCCGCGACGTGCGGTTCACCGGCGGGGAACCGCTCATGCGGCACGACCTCGTCGAGGTGATCCGGGCCTCGCGCGCGGCGGCCGACGCGGCGCTCGCCGGCGACGGCGGCAGCGTTCGCGGCGGCAGCGTTCGCGGCGGCAGCGTTGGCGGGGGCAAGGTGCGCTTCGCGATGACCTCCAACGCCCTCGGCCTCGACAAGCGGGTGCACGCGCTCGTCGACGCGGGCCTGGACCGGGTGAACGTCAGCCTGGACACGGTCGACCGGGCGGCGTTCCGGGCGCTCACCCGCCGCGACCGGCTCGAGGACACGCTGACGGGCATCCGCGCCGCGGTCGCCGCCGGGCTCGCCCCGGTCAAGCTGAACGCGGTGCTGCTGCCCGAGACGCTCGCCGGCGCGCCCGACCTCCTGCAGTGGGCGGTCGACAACGGCTGCCACCTGCGCTTCATCGAGGAGATGCCGCTCGACGCGGACCACGCGTGGGCGCGCCAGGCCGTCATCAGCGCTGACGACCTCCTCGATCGCCTGAGCAGCCGCTTCACGCTGACGCCGGCTGGTCGCGAGGACCCGTCGGCGCCGGCGGAGGAGTGGCTGGTCGACGACGGGCCGGCCACCGTGGGCATCATCGCCTCGGTGACGCGATCGTTCTGCGGCACGTGCGACCGCACCCGGCTCACCGCCGAGGGCACGGTCCGCTCGTGCCTGTTCGGCGACGCCGAGACGGACCTCCGCGCGCTCCTGCGCGGCGGCGTGAGCGACGAGGACGTCGCCGACGCCTGGCGCGGCGCCATGTGGGCCAAGCCCCGCGCGCACGGCAGCGACGCGCCGGAGCTCGCCCCGGACGCGTTCGCCGACACCACGCGCACCATGGGCGCGATCGGCGGCTAGTTGCTCCGCGACACGCCGTGCGACACGCCGGTGTGCAGCGGCGGGGTCAGACCGTGCCAGAATCGGCGCCGAGCGCGGCAGCCGGCCGCGCGCCGACCGCCTCGTGCAACGATCCGGGTTGACCGCTGTGACTGAGACTCTCGACGCGCCCGACAGACCGCTCGCCGGACCCAGGACGCCTCGCCGCATCATGATCGTGACCGACGCCTGGGAGCCCCAGGTGAACGGCGTCGCCCGCGCGCTGCGCCGCATGGTCGACGAGCTGCGCGACATGGGCTGCACGGTGGAGGTCGTCACGCCGTCGGACGGCTACCGGACGGTCCCCGTGCCCAGCTACGCGGAGCTGCGCGTCCCGATCCGCGCCCGCGACGACATCGAGCGCCGCTTCCTCGACTTCGCGCCCGACGCGGTGCACATCGCGACCGAGGGACCGCTCGGCTGGACGGCGCGCAACGTGTGCCTCTACTACGGCTTCCCGTTCACGACGAGCTATCACACGCAGTTCCCGGAGTACCTGACGGCGCGGTGGTCGTGGGTGCCGCTCTGGGCGGGCTACTCGTACATGCGGCGGTTCCACTCGACGTCGGGCCGCGTGCTGGTGACGACGCAGACCATGCGGGACCAGCTCGAGGGGCGACGGTTCCGCAACATCGCGCCGTGGAGCCTCGGCGTGGACACGGAGCTCTTCCACCCGCGCCGGCGTGGCGTGGACGGGGGCGTGTACCGCGACCTGCCCGGCCCGGTGTTCGCATACGTGGGGCGCCTGGCGGTGGAGAAGAACGTGGAGGCGTTCTGCGCGCTGGACCTGCCGGGCTCGAAGGTGGTGGTGGGCGACGGCCCGGCCCGCGCCGACCTGGAGGCCCGCTACCCGGAGGTCCGCTTCCGCGGCTCGCGCTCGGGCGAGGACCTGGCACGCCACTTCGCGGACGCCGACGTCCTCGTCTTCCCCAGCCTGACCGACACGTTCGGGCTGGTCATCCTGGAGGCGATGGCGGCGGGCACGCCGGTGGCCGGCTTCGACGCGCCCGGCCCGCGGGACCTCATCCCGGGGACGGGTGCGGGTGCCGTCTCCAAGGATCTGCGGGAGGCCGCCCTGGTCGCCCTCACGTGCGACCGGGGTCGCACCCGCGCGTACGCCGAGCAGTTCTCGTGGCGGGCCTGCGCCGAGGCGTTCCACCGCAGCCTGGACGTGCTGCCGCTCCCGGTGCAGGCCCCGCGGCTGCAGCGCCTGACGAACGAGGTCATCACCCGCCTTCCGTCCCCGCACGTGACGCTGCACCACATCTGGCTGCCGAACGTCTCGCTGCAGACGGTCACGGCGCGGCACCTGCCGAACCTGCCGAGCCTGCCGCAGCTCTCCGTGCGCGACTCCCTGGCGCGGATCCCCGGGCCTCGCGCCCTGGGTCACCGGGTCGTCACGTCGCGGGTCGTGTCCCGGTCGATCTCCCTGGTCGACGACGCGGCGCGCCGCGCTACAGGCCGACCCACTCCGACTCGCCGTCCGTGAACCGCTGCTTCTTCCAGATCGGCACCTCGGCCTTGATCCGCTCCACGAGCAGCGAGCACGCGGCGAACGCCTCCTCGCGGTGCCCGGCGGACGCGGCGGCGACCAGCGCGACGTCGCCGATCCCGAGGTGGCCGTACCGGTGCACGGCTGCGACGCGCAGTCCCGTCTCCCCCGCGACGTCCGCGCACACCGCACGGAGCACCGCCGTGGCGTCGGGGTGCGCCTCGTAGTCCAGGCTCGTCACGTCGCGCCCGCCGTCGACATCGCGCACCACGCCGCGGAACGTCACCACGGCGCCGCACTCGGGCGCCGCGACGGCGTCCTCCACGGCTCGCGCGGTCGCATCGTCAAGGGCCGCGTCGGTCACGCGCGTCACGTCCTCACGCTGCCCGACGCCGGAGCTCACCTCGGTCATGTCTCTCACCCTACGCAGTGCTGGGCCGGGCCCCGGGCGCTGTCCGCCTCGAGCAGGCGATCAGGCACGGCTCCCGGCCCCGACGCGATACCTGATCACCTGCTCGAAGCGGACTCTCAGAGCGGCCAGACGGTGACCTCGGCGCCGGCGGCGAGGTCCGTCACGTCGGCCGGGACGTCGACCAGCACGTCCGCGGCGGCCATCGAGGCGACGAGGTGCGAACCCGGGCCGCCGACGATCTCCACGCCAGCGCTCGGACCCACCCCGGCGGCGTGCTCCCCAGCCGCCCGGGTGGGCGTCGTCGCCGGTGCGGCGGAGGCCCGGGGCGAGGCACCGCCGTCGGGCAGCAGCCTGCCGCGGAGGAGCTGACGGCGGCCCGCGGGGGACGTGAGACCCGCGGCGAGGCGGGCCGTGCGCCGTCGGACCGGCGGGAGGCCGCCAAGCTCGCGGAGGGCGTCCCGGGCGAGCACGACGAACGAGACCTGGGCGCTGACCGGGTTCCCCGGGAACGTGAGCACGGGCGTGCCGTCGAGACGGCCCAGACCCTGCGGACCGCCGGGCTGCATCGCGACGGAGCGGAAGACGACGTCGGGCAGGGCGTCCTTGACCACCTCGTACGCGCCCTGGGAGACGCCGCCGGACGTGAGGACGAGGTCGGCGGACCGTGCGGCCCGGCCCAGCACGGCGGCGGCGCCCGCCGGGTCGTCGTCGGTGCGGTCCGTGAGGACCACCACTCCCCCGGCCACGCGGACGGCGGCGGCGAGCGCCGCCGTGTTCGCGTCCCACACCTGGCCCGGGCCGGCCGGCTCGCCCGGGGCGACCAGCTCGCTCCCCGTCGAGACGACCGCAACCCGGATCCGCGCCCGGACCGGCAGCTCGCCGAGGCCGCAGGCCGCCGCGGCAGCGACGTGGTGCGGGGCGAGGAGCGTCCCGGAGCGGAGCACGACGGCGCCCGCCGCGACGTCGGACCCGGCCTCGCGGACGAACTCGCCCGTGCCCCGCGGGCGGAGCACCGTCACGTGGGTCGCACTTCGGTCCGCAGGACGCATCGAGGGGTCGGGGTTGAACGTGCCCGTGCCGGTGTCCTCGACCGGGACCACCGCGTCGGCCCCCTCGGGGATCGCGGCACCGGTCATGATCCGGACCGCCGTGCCCGGCGCGAGCGGGGCCGGGTCGCCCGGTGCCGCGGCGACCTCGCCCGCGACCGGCAGCACCACGGGCGCGTCCGGCGACGCCCCGGCGACGTCGGCCGCGCGCACGGCGTAGCCGTCCATCTGCGAGTTGCGAAAGCGCGGCAGCGGGCCGGGCGCGCGGACGTCGCCGGCGAGGACCCGGCCTGCGGCGTCGGCGAGCGCGACCCGCTCCGCCGGGCGTGCGGCGAGCCCGGCCAGGAGCTCCGCGACGTCCCGGCGGTGCTGGTCGACGTCCACGCGCTGTGCCATGCGCCGAACCTACCTCGCCGGTCTCGTACGCTCTGCGCGTCGCGAGGACCGCTACCGGGAAGCGATCCCCCCGCACGACGGTTCACCCAGGAGCCTGCCAAGGACCCGTTGCCCGCCCCGGCTCCGTGCGTGACGCTTGAGCCACACCGAGAGGACCACCGTGACGTCCCTGACCCACCCGGGTCCGCCGCTGCGGATCCCGCTGCGCCCCGTCGCCCCGTCCGTCCGCGCCTTCCTCGCGACGGAGGCGGGCGGCGCGATGCTGCTCCTCGGTGCGTCGCTCGTGGCGATCGTGTGGGCGAACACGCCCTGGGCCGGGTCGTACGAGGCCCTGTGGGAGACCGAGGCGGGCCTGCGTGTCGGCTCGTGGGACTTCTCGCTGGACCTTCATCACTGGGTGAACGACGCCGCGATGGCCGTGTTCTTCCTGGTCATCGGCCTGGAGATCAGCCGGGAGGTCACCAGCGGCGAGCTGCGCAACCCGCGCGCCGTCGCGGTTCCCGCCCTGGGCGCGATCGGCGGGCTGGCGGTCCCCGCGCTCATCTACTTCGCCTTCAACGCGGGCGGCCCGGCGGCGCACGGCTGGGGCATCGTGATGTCGACGGACACGGCGTTCCTGGTGGGCGTGCTCGCGCTGTTCGGGCCCCGCTGCCCGGACCAGCTGCGCCTGTTCCTGCTGACGCTGGCGGTCGTGGACGACATCGGCGCCATCACGGTGATGGCCCTGTTCTACACGGACTCGGTGAGCGTGCCGGGCCTGGTGGCCGCCGCCGTGATCGTGGTGGCGATCGTCGCGATGCGCTGGATGGGCGTGTGGCAGGTGACGCCGTACGCGCTGGCGGGAGTCGGACTGTGGGTCGCGGTCCTCGCCTCCGGCGTGCACGCGACGCTCGCGGGAGTTCTGCTCGGCCTGCTCATCCCGGCACGCCCGGCGCGCCCGGAGGAGGTGCGAGCCGTGTGGCAGTACGTCAAACGGCTCACCGTGGAGACGACGGCGGAGCGCAGCCACCTCACCGAGCTCGCCGCCCGGGCCGCGGTGCCGACCGGGGAACGGCTGCAGCGCGTACTGCACCCGTGGAGCGCGTTCTTGGTGGTCCCGCTGTTCGGTCTGGCGAACGCAGGCGTGCACCTGGACGGCGAGACGCTGCGGGCGGCCGTGACGTCACCGGTGACGATCGGTGCGATGGTCGCGCTCATGGCGGGCAACGCGATCGGCGTCTTCGGGGCGTCGACGCTCGCTCTGCGCGCCGGGCTGGGCGACCTCCCGGGCCGGGTGCGCTACTCGCACCTGCTGGGCGGCGCGATGCTGGCCGGGATCGGCTTCACGATCTCGCTGTTCATCGCGGAGCTCGCGTTCGACGACGCCGTGCTCAAGGAGCAGGCGAAGGTGGGCATCCTCGCGGGGTCGGCGATCGCGGCCGTGCTGGGGTCGGTCACGCTGCGGCTCTTCGGGGAGCGGTGGCCGTTGTGCTCCCCGTCGGCGGCCGGCCCGCCCGCCGCGCTGCCGCTCGGCCCCTGGCGCGCCCCGGCGTGACGCCCGCCCGGGGGCGGGGGCAGGGTCAGCGGTGGCCGGCGTACGCCTCCTCGACCGCCTTCTCCAGGCGGTCGCGCGCGACCCGCCCCCGCCAGAGCACCCCGTCGACGAACAGCGTCGGCGTGCCCCGCACGCCGGCCGCGATGCCGTCCGCGTAGTCCCGGCGCACCGCGTCGGCGTGCGCCTGCGCGGCCTCGCCCGCGACGGACGCGGGGTCGGGCACGCCGACGGCGGCGGCGTGCGCCACGAGGTCGGCGTCGGTCAGGCGGTCCTGGTGCTCGAAGAGCCTCTCGTGCAGCTCCCAGAACCGGTCCCCGGCGGCCTCGACGGCGAGCGCCGCGGTGAGCGCGTGCGGGTGCACCTCGAACAGCGGGAAGTGGCGCCACACGAGCCGGACGCGGCCGCGGGAGCCCTCGACGAGCTCCCTCAGCACGGGCGCGGCGTCCCGGCAGTAGGGGCACTCCAGGTCGCCGAACTCGACGATCGTGACGGGCGCGGCGGGATCGCCGAGCACGTGGGCGCCGGAGGGCACGAGCAGTGCGTCCGCGGGCAGGGTCCCGGGGGTGCTGGTCATGGGCGTCAGCCTGCCGCACCGCTGTGCGCGACGCCACACCCTCCCCGGAGCCCGACCCACCCGGCCCGCTTGTACGATTTTTCACAAGAGAGGGGCTCACATGCCGACCATGCTGCCCGACGACGAGCTGCCCGCCGTCGAGACTCCGATCCGGCCGCCGGGATTCCCGCACTCCCGCCGCTGGCTGTTCGGCGAGATGCTGGTCGGCGCCCTGGTCGGCCTCGTCGCGGCGTTCGTCCTCGGCGTCGACGCCATCGAGCTGGCGGCGAACCCGCAGGTGACCCTCGCGTGCGACATCAACACGATCATCAGCTGCGGCACCGTCGCGCAGGCGTGGCAGGCGTCGGTCTTCGGCTTCCCGAACGCGTTCCTCGGGCTGATCGCCGAGCCCGTCGTCATCACGGTTGCCGTCGCCGGCCTGGCCGGGGTGCGGTTCCCGCGCTGGTTCATGACAGCCGCCCAGACCGTGTACCTGCTGGGCACGATCTTCGCCTACTGGCTGTTCACGGAGTCGATGTTCGTCATCGGCGCCCTGTGCCCGTGGTGCCTGACGGTGACCGTCTCGACCACGTTGGTGTTCGTCTCGATGCTCCACTGGAACGTCCTGGAGGACAACCTCTACTGGCCGCGCCGCGTGCACGCTCGGGCCGTGGAGTTCGTACGCTCCGGAGCGCTGGACATCCTGCTCGCGGCGTGGCTCGTCGGTCTCGCCGCGGCGATCGTCCTGAAGTACGGCACTGCGCTCTTCTCCTGAGCCGGATCCTGGGAGCTGTCAGAACCGCGCGACCAGAACCGCGCGACCCGCCGCTCGACGAAGCTTGCGGAGGCGCCCGGCCACGCCTCCGCAGGTACCGCCGCAGCACCGCTGCAGGTACCGCCGCAGGTCAGGAGTGCACGTGCGCCGCGTGGCCCGTCGACGCCGCGATCTCGTACTCCGCCACCTCGAGGAGCCGGTCCGCGAGGCGCCGCAGCGCCCGCGCCGCGGCCAGCTCGTCGCCGATCGCCGGGATCTCCTCGTCCTGCGGCGCCTTGCGAGCGTGGCCCACGGCCCGCAGCGACCCGGACGTCGGTCCGACGACGGTCGCCTCCGCCGTCGTGCTGCCCGAGCTCTCCACGAGCGTGACCTGGACCTGCCACGTCAGGGTCCGGCGCGATTCCCCGCCGGCGCCCTCCCCGGCGCGCTTCGCGCCTTCGTCGTGGACCGCCCCCGAGTGGTCCACGAACGAGTCCGGTCCGGGGAAGACCAGCGTCTCCTCCCCCGTGTCGGACCACCGGACCCGGTACGGCGGTGTCCCATCCGGACCGCGGGTCTCCACGATCACGCCATCGCGCACCGGCCCGCCGACCACTCCCGAGGCCGTCACGATCCGATCTCCCGTTGCTGCCTTCATCGGTGTCTCCCTCGCGTCGTCGCGCCCGTCCGATACCTTCATCATGCGCCCGCCGCCGCTGCCTCGCCCAGACCCCCGCCGGGCGAACAGCGGTCACGCGTGAGACCGGCCGGGCGCACAATGTGACCCATGCGCGACCTCCTGCCGACCCTGCTGGAGTGGTGGCGCGCCGGCGAGTCCGGTGCGCTCGCCCGGGTCGTGCGCACGTTCTCGTCGGCACCGCGGTCACCGGGCGCGGCCCTCGCCGTCGGGCCGGGGGGCGACGTCGTCGGGTCGGTGTCCGGCGGCTGCGTCGAGGGCGCGGTCTACGACCTGTGCCTCACCGTCGCCGAGACCGCCCGGCCGGTCCTCGCCCGCTACGGCGTCTCGGACTCTGCCGCGTTCGAGGTGGGGCTGACCTGCGGCGGCACCATCGAGGTGCTCGTCGAGCCGTTCTCGCGGGAGGGCTGGCCCGGCTTCGACGACCTGGTCACGGACGTCCTGCCCGACGTCGCAGCCGACGCCTCGCCCCTCGTCGTCGCCACCGTCGTCACCTCGCCCGGCGAGGGCGCCGTGGGCCGGCGGCTGACGGTGCGCCCGGCCGGCGCGGACGGGACCCTGGGAGACCCGGCGCTGGACGCGGCGGTGACCGCGGACGCCGTCGGGCACCTCGGCAACGGCGAGAGCGTGCTGCGCGAGTACGGGCCGCGCGGGGAGCGGCTCGGGACGGGGGTGGGCGTGTTCCTGCACGCGTTCGCGCCGCGACCGCGGCTGCTCGTGTTCGGGGCGATCGACTTCGCCGCCGCCATGGCTCGCGCGGGCCGGCTCCTCGGCTTCCACGTCACGGTGTGCGACGCCCGGCCGATCTTCACCACGGCCGCACGCTTCCCCGACGCGGACGAGGTGGTCGTCGACTGGCCGCACCGCTACCTCGCGGCGGAGCTCGCCGCGGGACGCGTCGACGCGACCACCGCCGTGTGCGTGCTCACCCACGACCCGAAGTTCGACGTGCCGCTCCTGCGGCTCGCGCTGGAGGCGCTGCCCGCCGGGACGTACGTGGGGGCGATGGGGTCGCGGCGCGCGCACGCCGAGCGGTCGGCGCGGCTGCTCGAGGAGGGCCTCGCGCCCGCCGCACTCGCGCGCCTGCACTCGCCGATCGGGCTCGACCTCGGCGCCCGGACCCCCGACGAGACGGCCGTGTCGATCGCCGCCGAGATCATCGCGTCCCGCACGGGCGCTTCGGGCCGCCCCCTCTCGGAGACGACGGGCCCCATCCACGGCGGCTGACCAGGGGAGCCTGAGCCGGGCGATGGTGCCCGGTCACTCGGAGGCCGCACTGCGGACAGTGCCCTCGGTCAGGTACGACCGAGTGCCTCCTACGTCCTCGCGCCAGGCGATGCGGTCGCCCGCCATGCCTGCCCGGACGGCGACGCCGGGGATGCGGGCGAGGTCCGGCCCGGACCAAAGGTTGCAGTCTGCCCATGGTGCCCGACGCCGGGAGCCGGACGAACCGCACCGACCGGACCAGGGTGACCGAGCCGTCCGGTGACGTCACGGTGATGCGGGCGATGCTCCCGCCCCGAACGGCGGGCACCTGCTTGACCACGACGTCCGCCTCGGTGTCCACGGGGTATGCCGCGACCTCGGGCAGGTCCGCCCCAGCCGGGACGCGCACGGTGTACGCCTCCCGCTCCGGGTCCCAGCCGGACACCGGCACGCCGCCGACCCGCAGGTCCGCGAGGCTCGCCACCGAGGAGGGGCCGGGGCCCTTGGCGTCGATCTCGACCTCGGACACCACGAGGTGAACGTTCGACCCGTCCGCCCGCAGCGTCGGCAGCAGCACGAACCGGACCGCGTCGGCGCGGATCCCGGACAGGTCCACCTCGGCGACCGGCGCGCCGCTGGACGCCGGCGGGATCTGGACCGGGGCGTCGGTCAGCGGCACCCACGTGCCGTCCGCAGCCCGGTACTCGGCGGTGTACGCCCGGGCCCACGAGGGGTGCCAGCCGTCCGCGAAGAAGTAGATCCGCGCGGCGGTGAGGTCCTGCGGCGCCCCGAGGTCGTAGGTGAGCGTGTCCTGGCTGCGCAGCGTGCCGGGTAGCCAGTTGGACCAGCCCTTGTCGTTCGTCACGCCGTTGCGCGTCCGGTCCACCGGGTAGCCGGGCTCGGTGTAGGTGGCCGACGCCGTGGTGGTGGGTGCGGTCGCCACGTTGGTCGTGACCGGTTCGGTGACCACCACCGACAGCGTGGCGGGCAGGTCCCCGCCGCGGGTCGTCGCCGTGCCCGGCAGCGTCACGACGCCCGTCGTGGCGGTCGCCTCGCCCGCGGCCGACCAGTCCCAGACGACCGGGACGTCGAACGTGCGAGGGCTCGTGCCGACGTGTGCCGGGACGGTGGCCGGTGCCGCTGCGACGGCCGCCTGGAGGTCGGCCCCGGCGTAGGCGTGGACGGTCACCGGGTCGGTGATCGCGAAGCTGCCCACGTCGACGAGCGCGGTCGCCTGGAACGCCGTCCCGAACACGTCGGTGCCCGTGCCGGTGACCGTCACGGTGCCGGCGGTGTCCCACGCGGCCGGCAGGTCCCAGACGACCGGGACCGGGGTGCCCGTACCCCAGGCGTACCGGGGCTCGACCGTCGTGGGCAGGCTCGGCGCCGTGCCGGCCGGAGTCTCGGCCTGCACCTCGCCCACGCCCTGCAGCGTGGTGTCCTGGAAGGTCCAGGCCTGGTGGGCGCCGGTGCTGCTCGCCCACGTCCCCACACCGGTGCCGGCCGCCGTGCCCTCGCCGTTGATGTCGAGCTGCTCGGTGGCGGCGACGCTGAGCAGCGAGTACGTGCGGCCGTTCAGGCTGTTCAGGATCCACTGCTGCGCGGGCGTGCCGGCGGCGGTCCCCAGGTCGGACGTCACGAGCGCCGCGCCGTGCCCCGGTGTCGACGCGAGGAACCGGCCCGCGCCGTCCGTCACCGCGACCGTGCGCAGGTTGGTGCCCTCGCCCGACAGGGTGTGCAGCGTCCACGCCTGGAGGTCGGCCGGGTTCGTGCCCGGCGCGCCCGTCCCCGGCGTGGCCGTCAGGTTCTCGATCGTCAGGGCCGGGCCCGTACCGACGTGGCTCGTCAGGACGCGGCCGCTGCCGGCGCCGCGGAGCAGATACGAGGTGCCGTCGGCCGGCGCGGCTCCGGCCACGCCGGACACGCCGTCGACGAGGAACGTCACCACGGACTTGGCCGGCACGCGCAGCGTGGCCGTCCCGTCCGGTCCGACGGCGACCGGCGCGCCCTCGACCAGGGCGTTCGCCTCCGGGTCGTCGGCGGTCGGGCGCGTGGTCACGACCGGCGTCACGGTGGCGCCGTCGGTCACCGCGAAGCGCGACAGGTCGAGGGCGACCTCCTGCTCCGACGTCGAGCTGTTGACGTGCACCAGCGTGGCGCCCGTCTCGTCGCCGCGCACGAACGCCGTCGTGGCCGCGTCGTCGACTGCGACTCCGACGTCGCCCGGGTTGATGTAGTGGGTGAAGTTCCGGACCGTGTTGTACTTCGCGTTCGTCAGGACCTGGCAGGACGGGTCCGCGTACCCGGCGGCGAGACGGCGCTGGGAGTTGCCGTCGGCGTCGCAGTCGAAGTCGACGTAGACGCTGCCCCAGTTGGCGGTCTCGGTGACCTCCATGTTCCACAGGTCCTCGACCGGCTGCCAGAAGACCCACGCGCTGGGCTCGAGCTCGCGCAGGTCGTCCACGATGCGCCCGGCCATGCCGAGGCCGTTGTCGATGTTCGTGAGGTCCAGGCCGTCGACGCCGGAGAAGTCGCCCTCGACCTCGCTCATCCACAGCGGCTTGTCCGCCGTCTTGGCGATGTCGCGGACCCGCACCCGGTCACTCGTGCCGTAGGTGTGGACGTTGAGCTGGTCGACGGCGTGCCGCGCCGCCGGGGTCCAGCCGTTCCAGTCGGCCACGAAGGTGCCGGGGTTGGTCTCGTCGGGGGCGGAGATGCGGGCGTCGGAGCCGGCCGTGGCCAGGCGGGCGTCGAGCGCCTCGATCACCTGCGCCTGCAGCGCCGGCGACATGTGCGCGCCCTCCTGCCGGCAGCACCGGGGCGACCCGTCGGGGTTGAGGCTCGTGCCCCAGTAGTTCGTGTTGGGCTCGTTCATCGGGTCGATCGTGTCGACCTCGATGCCGTGCGCGGCCTCGAGCTCCTCCACCACGCTGACCATGTACTCGGCGAAGTCGTCGATGCTGTCCTGACGGAGCTGGTCGGTGCTCGCGTTGAAGCCGCCGGTCACGTAGGCGTTCTCGGTCATGAACCACGGCGGCGAGTTGCTGAACGCCTCCCAGTGGGTGATCTGGTCGTCCTGGACCAGGCGGTCCACCCACCAGCGCTGCGTCGCGTCGGCTGTCAGGTCGTAGGACGCGGCGTCGTCGGCGTCCCACGCGGCGCGGTAGGCCTCCGCGTTCGCGCGGACCGCCTCGTCGGTGTCGCCGTCGCCGTCCAGGTCCGACTGCCACCAGCCCTCGACGGCACCGCCCTTGCGCATGTACGCGTCGTCGTCGACGTCGACCGCGTTGCCTCCGCCCACGTTGTAGCGGGCGATGTTGAGGTTGAGCCCGTCCTCGCCGAAGACCTTCTGGTACAGCTCCTCGCGGACGTCGTCGGGGTAGCCGCCGGTCGCGTTGGCGAACCAGACGAGGCTGGTCCCCCAGCCCTGGAACGGCTCGCTCGCGCGGTAGGACGGGTCAGGGGTGATGGTGACGGGGACCGGCCCGTCGGTCGCCGCGGCCGCAGCCGGTGGTGACCCCGGCGGCACCACGCCTGCAAGGCCGGCCACGAGGCCGCCGAGGACGACGGCCGCGCCGAGCGGCCGCCAAGGGAACAACGTACGCATCTGCCAGCTCCCGCCGTTGGGGTTGGCGGGCGGAGCTGCGACGCTCCGCCCGGGTAACCCGGCCATCCTGTGGCACGACGGATGTTAACGTCAACATCTAGGTGGGATCGGGCCTCGGCGCCGCGCGGTCCTTGGGCACGATGCTGATCCCGCCGGACGTCTCGAGCACGGCCCACCGGATCTGGTCCAGCCCCTCCAGCCCCTGTGCCAAGCGGGCCGCGGCGAGGATGTCGTCCACCGAGAGGTGCTCCCTGCGCAGGACGTCGTGCAGCACCCGGCCGTCCTCGACGATCACCAGGGGCACGCTCTCCGCCGCCCGCTGGACGCGCGGGAAGCGCCACCCCAGGTAGTCCGCGCCACGCTCCAGCAGGAGCAGCGTGGCGATGACGAGCGCCGACTGGGCGATCGAGAAGTCCTCACCCAGCAGCGCCTGCTGGGTCGCCTCTCCGACGATGAGCAGGATGACGAAGTCGAACGTCGTCACCTGCGACAGCGCCCGCTTGCCGACGAGCCGGAACAGCAGCAGCAGCACGACGTACATCGCCACGGCGCGGAGCACGGCGTCCACGGGGACCTCCTAGGGCAGGATCAGCTGGGTCAGCGACAGCGAGTCGGTGCCGACGGCCACGTCGGCGGTGAGCGGCCCGACGTCCTGCGCGCGGAACGACACGGTCACGGTCAGGTCGCCGGGCTCCTCGACCGCGAACTCGTACACGACGCCGTCGTCGGTGACGCGCTCCTCGCTCGGCGCCGGCGTGACGCCCTGGAGGTCGACGCCGGAGACCCACGAGCCCGTGAGCGCCAACGTGACGGTGTCCTGCTCGACGGCCGCGGGGTCGAACCTGATCGAGAGCAGGTCGTCCGCCTCGTAGTGGGCTACGCGGCCGTAGCTCACCTCGACGAGGCCGCCCTCGCCGGCGCGGGTCGTGTCGCCCAGCGGGCCGGGTCCCACGAGCCCGAGGAGGCCCGCGAGGACGAACAAGGTCAGCAGCGTCCAGCCGACCCGTTCGAGGCGCCACTCCCGGCGCTGGAAATCAGGCTCCTGCAGGATCTCGAGGTCCACGGCACCCCCATCAAGTCACCTTCTGTGCCACGGTCGCCCGGATTGCGAGGCTACGCACGTCGAGAGCTCAAAGGTGTTGGCGCTAACATCCCCCCATGTCGCATATACGCCATTTGCTGCAGCGGCGTGCGGCGACCGGTTGGGCTCGGGAAGAACGGGGCGCCCGGGTCGCGAGGGGGCGGCCCCCCCTGGCGACCCCGATCCGGTTGCTCGCCGTGCTGGCGCTGACGTTCGCCGCACTTCCGCTCGCTGACGTCCCGGCCCAGGCAGCGACGGACATCACCGCCAGGGTGCGGGCGAACGAGAGCGTCGAGCTGGCGGGCGACGCGGTCATCACGCTCGGCGACGGCGAGGAGGTCGTCTACGGCGGCGTCTTCTCGGGCGTGGGAACCCTGACGGTCAGCGGGCGGGGCAAGCTCGTGCTGACGGCGGACAGCGACTTCCAGATCCCCGAGGACCGCCAGCGGCAGCGCCTGGAGGTCCTGGGCATCAAGAACCACCCCTACGCCACGTTCCACGACCCCGATCCGCCCGCCGTCACGGTCGAGGCCGGCGCGACGCTGCAGTACGGCGACGGCACCGGCGCGACGGGCCGGGTGGGCCACTACCCCTACGACTACCCGAACTTCGCCTGGAACGCGCTCAACCATCACATCGACGGCACGCTGATCGTCTCCGTCAGCGGCGCGCCGTACCACCCGGGGATCCTCAGCGGCGGCGGGGTGCTGAACCAGACCCGGTTCATCTGGGACGGCGTCTATCTGGCCGGGGACCACTCCTTCTCAGGCACCTTCGTCAACGGCACCGTCGCCTATGTCGGCCAGCGTGAGGGGTACCGGACGGCCTTCCCGAACATCGCGAGGGTGGTCAACTACGGCTCGTTCATCGTGGACACGCCCCACGACCACGACACGGTCCTGAGCTTCGACATCTTCTCCCGCGAGTGGGGGAACGACGTCAACTTCCACGGCGCCCCCGACGGCAGCCGCATCATCATGTCCGGCGTCTACTCCTGGAGCGACCAGGGCTCGGAGACGAACCCGTCCCTCTCGGACCCCGGCCTCAACCTCCGGGCGGTGCACAAGAACATCAACAAGCGCGGCGTGAACATCCAGGGCGCGATCGTCCAGTGGGGCGACGGCACCCACAACCGCTTCTTCCTGCCCGGGACGCGCGAGACCGTCTACATCAACCTGTACACGCGCCGCGCGCGCGGGCACCTCATCTTCGACTACAACGGGCCGGTCACTCTTGGCGCGCCGATCTCGGGGGGCAGGTACCACGACACGATGAGCGCCGTGGCGGTCGGTGACGTCACCGTCGCCGGCACGCCGGGCAACGACGTCACCTTCGCCGACCAGCAGAACTACGACGGCGCCACGACGATCGGGAACGGGGCGATCCTCCGGCTCGGGACCGGCAGCCCGGGCGAGGATTCCTGGCTGCTCACCGGGACGGAGTTCGCCAAGGTCGTCGACGACGGCACGCTCGTCGTCCACAACGCCGAGAAGGCGATCGAGCTGTCCCGCGTCAGCGGTGCGGGCTCCTTCGAGCAGGCCGGACCGGCGCCGGTGACGCTCACCGGCGACATCTCGTACTCCGGGCCCACGACGGTGTCGGGCGGAGCGCTCGTCCTCGCCGGCGCAAGCCTTGCCTCGTCCGCCGGCCTGGAGCTCTCGAGCCCCGGGGCGGCGCTCGACGTGACCACCGCGGGCGACCAGACCGTCAACAACCTCCGCGGCGTCGAAGGAAGCGCCCTGCGCCTCGGCACCGCCGCGCTGACCGTCGCGAGCACCGAGGACACCCAGTACGCCGGCGGCGTCGAGGGTGCCGGCGGCCTGGTGAAGGCCGGTGCCGCGACGCTGACCTACACGGGCACGAGCACTGCCCAGGGCCCCTGGGCCGTCACCGACGGGACCCTCGCGCTCGCCGGCGCTGCACTCGCGGGGGACCTCGTCGTCGACCGGACCCTCGCGGTCACCGGGGCGACCGCCGTGGGCGGCAACCTGACGCTGCAGGGAACGTCCGCTCTCCAGGCGAGCACGGGGGCCGAGCTGACCGTCGCCGGCACCGTCACCCTGGGCGGCGGCACGCTCGAGATCCGCCACGAGGACGGCGCCCCCCTGCCCGCCGAGTTCGCCGTCGTCACGGCCGGCGGTGGGATCACCGGGACGTTCGCCGGTCTCGACGACGGCGCCACGCTCGACGTCGCGGGCACCGAGTACGAGATCAGCTACACGGGCGACAGGGTGCTGCTCTCCGCTCCGACGCCGCCCGCTGCGGTCACGGGCGGCGAGGCCGCGCCGGACAGCGCCGCAGCGCCCGAACAGGGAACCGGCGTCTCCCCCGTCGTCGTCGCAGTGATCTCGCTCGCCGCGCTCGCCCTGGCCGCGCTCGCCGTCGTCGCGGTGCGCCGACGGCGGACCGCGATCCCGCGGCACGCCCGACGCCGGACCACCGGGAAGCCCTCGGGCACCGAGGCCGGGCCGCTCGAAGAAGGCCCGCCCTCGGGCATCGAGGACCACGCCTCGGCCGCAGCCACCGCGCCGACGGAAACACTTTCCGTGGCGAATCCGCATCAGTAGGTCTTGTCCGGCCGATCAGGTCTCGTGTTGAATTTCACCCGCTGTCCCCTTCCGAAAGAGGTCGTTCGATGAGCAGCCAGACAGGCCCCGCCACACGGAACGGGCCCGACGGGCTGAGTCGCCGTGGCTTCCTGGCCCTGGCGGGAACCGCGTCCGCCCTCGCGGCGGTCGGCCCGCTGTGGATCGGCGCGCCGGCCCGCGCCGCCGGCGCGCACCCCGGCCTGCTGCACACCGCAGAAGACTTCGCGCGCATGAGCGCCAGGGTCAAGGCGGGGGAAGATCCCTGGATCAGCGGCTGGAACGCGCTGACCGGGAGCAGCCACGCCCAGGCGGGCTGGGCCCCGCGGGCCACCCCCGTCGTGATCCGTGGCGGTGACGGTCAGAACGTCGCGGTCCTCTTCAAGGACATGCACGCCGCGTACCAGAACGCGCTGGTCTGGAGGGTGTCCGGCAACGAGGACCACGCGCGGACCGCGCGCGACATCCTGAACGCCTGGTCCCACACGCTCACGGAGCTCACCGGCAACGCCGACCGCTACCTGGCAGCCGGGATCTACGGCTACCAGTTCGCGAACGCGGTCGAGCTCATGCGCGGCTACGAGGGCTTCGACTTCGACGCCGCGGCGTCGAAGCTGCTCTCGATCTTTTACCCCATGAACGACAGGTTCCTCAAGGAGCACAACGGCGCCCACATCGAGAACTACTGGGCGAACTGGGACCTGTGCAACATGACGTCGATCCTCTCTATCGGCGCCCTCCTCGACCGAGGGGATCTCGTCGACCAGGCCGTGAGCTACTTCAAGTCCGGCGGGGGCAACGGGTCGATCGGCCGGGCGGTCCCGTTCCTGCACGAGAACGGCGCGCTCGGGCAGTGGCAGGAGAGCGGCCGTGACCAGCCCCACTCGACCATGGGCGTCGGCCTCATGGGCGCGTTCTGCGAGACGGCCTGGAACCAGGGCATCGACCTGTACGGCTACGACGACAACCGCTTCCTCAAGGGCGCGGAGTACGTGGCCAAGTACAACCTCGGGTACGACGTCCCGTTCGAGACCTACGGCTGGCACCACGGTCAGTACGGGGCCTGGCGGACGCAGACGGTGATCTCCGACGCCGGCCGCGGACAGGTCAGGCCCGTGTGGGCCATGATCCAGGGCCACTACGCCGGCCGCAGGGGTCTCGAGGCGCGCTACGTGACGGAGACGATCCAGCGCGACGGGGTCGAGTCGGGCGGCGGGCAGTACGGCCCCAACAGCGGCGGCTACGACCAGCTCGGCTTCGGGACGCTGGCCTTCCGGCGTCCGGTGGCCGCTCCGGCCGCCGAGCCCGAGCCGGAGGTCACGAGCGCCCCGCCGTCACCCAGCCCCTCGCCCAGCCCCTCGCCGTCCCCGTCCCCCTCGCCGTCCCCGTCGCTGAGCACGAGCAGCACCGCGGCTCCGTCGTCGGTGCCCTCGTCGTCCGAGTCCTCGTCCGTGACGGTTGCCGGGGCAGTGGCCGGCACGGACATCCCCATCGGGGTACCGATCGGCTTCGGTACCGCCGCCGTGGCTGCGCTGATCGGCGTCATCGGCAAGTTCCGCGGGTGGTTCGAGCGGTAGGCAGGGGCCGACCGGAGGACCGAGGGGCCTGACCAGCGCCGCGCTGGTCGGGCCCTTCTCCGTGTGCTCCACGGCAAGTCGCGCTCGAGGGCTTGCTCGATCGTGGTTTGTCCGTACATACTGACAACGCACCTACGGTCGACAAGGGAGTGACGAGGGAGCAATGGCGATCATCGTGGCGGGCGCGCCCGTGAGTTTCGGTGTCTTCGAGCTGACCCCCGACGGCGACGACCTGCGGTTGCCGACGGCTGACGAGGTGCTCGACGTCCTCGAGCGGACGGGCTACGCGGGCGTGGACCTGGGGCCGGTCGGGTTCCTCGGCCGCGGCGACGAGCTGCGCAAGCGCCTCGACCGGCACGGGTTGGAGCTGGCCGGCGGCTGGGTCGACCTCCCGTTCACGGACGACGACGCCTTCACCGGCGCGCTCCCCGCCCTCGACGATGCGCTGGACGTCTTCGCCGACGCCGCCGAGGCGGGCCCGTCCAAGCTCCCCCTGCCCACGCTCGCCGACTCCGGCGACGCTACCCGCAAGGCCAACCCGGGCGGCGGAGCGGGACACGTCCTCGACGCCGACGGCTGGACGCGCCTCGCACGCAACGTCGGCGTCGCCGCCGAGCGCGTGCGCAGCCGCGGGTTCGAGCCCACGTTCCACCACCACGCGTGCACGTTCGTCGAGACCCCGGACGAGATCGACACCTTCCTCGACCGGACCGACGTGGACCTCACGTTCGACACCGGCCACCTCCTCATCGGCGGCGGCGACCCCCTGGAGGGCTGGCGCCGGTGGTCGAGCCGGATCAACCACCTCCACCTCAAGGACGTCCGGGTCGACGTGCTGCGCGACATCGTGGCGAGCAAGGGCGGGATGATCGACGTCTGGTCCGGCGGCACGTTCGTGCCGTTCGGCGAGGGGGACCTCGACATCGCCGCCGTCATGGACGCCGTGGTCGCCTCCGGGTACGACGGCTGGCTCGTCGTCGAGCAGGACGTGTACCCGCGGCCGGGCGACGACCCCGCGCGCCCCGAGCGCGACTCCCGCACCAACCGCGACGCGCTGCGTCGCTGGATCTGAGAGAAGGAAGCGATGCAGGACGAGGACCTCCGCGTTGCCGTCGTGGGCGCCGGCATCATGGGCGGCGACCACATCAGCCGGCTGACGAACAAGGTGAGCGGCGCGCGCGTCGTCTCGGTCGTCGAGCCCGACGACGGGCGGGCCGCCTCGGCGCTCCTGACCGCGCCGGGTGCGCGGCAGCGGGCCACGATCGAGGACGCGCTCGGGCACGACGACATCGACGCCGTCATCGTGGCCAACCCCGGGCCGTTCCACGAGGCGACGCTGCTGCCCTGCCTCGAGGCCGGGATCCCCACGCTGTGCGAGAAGCCCCTCACCCCCGACTCCCTGGGCGCGCTCCGCGTCATGGAGGCCGAGCAGAGGGCCGGCCGGCCGCTCATCCAGGTCGGGTTCATGCGCCGCTTCGACGCCGAGTACCGGCAGCTGCGCGAGCTCGTGCAGTCCGGCGACGCCGGCGCGCTCCTTGCGCTGCACTGCGCGCACCGCAACGTCGCGACCCCGCCCGGGTACGTCGAGTCGATGCTCATCACCGACTCGGTCGTGCACGAGATCGACGTCGTCGCCTGGCTCGCGGACGAGCCCATCACGGCGGTCGAGGTCAAGAAGCCGCGGCGCAACTCGCGCGCGCCCGAGGGCCTGCGGGAGCCGCAGCTCGTCCTGCTCGAGACCGCCTCGGGCGTCCTCGCCGACGTCGAGATCAACGTCAACTGCGGGTTCGGCTACCAGGTGACCACGGACGCCGTGTTCGAGTCCGCCCTCGCGTCGATCGGCCGCACGACCGGCATCACGCAGTGGCGGGACGGCCGGATGATCGCCGCGGAGCACACCACCTACACCACCCGCTTCGAGGCGGCGTACGACGTCGAGGTCCAGCGCTGGGTCGACGCCACGCGCCGCGGCGTGATCGACGGCCCGACGACCTGGGACGGCTACCTCGCCGCCGTCGTCTGCGAGGCGGCGCTCGAGGCGCAGGCCTCGGGTCGCCGCGTCGAGGTCGCGTACGTCGACCGGCCCGCCTTCTACGCCGCGTAGCGACAGGCATCGTCGTGGGGGGGGGGGGGGGGGGGGGGCGGGGGCCCCCCCCCCCCCCCCCACCGGGGGGGCGCCGAGCGCGCACCCCCCCCCCCCGCCCCCCCCCCCCCCCCCCCCCCCCCCACGCTCATGGGGGCGCGATCAGTGCGCGAACAGCGTGGTGTCGAAGATGTACCGCGACGCGCGGTAGATGTGCCTGCCGAACTCGACGACGTTGCCGGACTCGTCGTAGGCCGTGCGCTCCATCGTCAGCAGTGCGGAGTGCGGCTCCTCGTCGAGCACCTTGGCCTCGGCGGCGGTCGCCGTCCGCGCACCGATGCGCTGGCGCGCGACGGCGGGGCGGATTCCCCGCGCCCGCAGCGCCTCGTAGAGCCCCAGCCTCTCGAGCTCCTCGCGCGTGGGGGCGGTCTCCTGGGGCAGGTAGTTGTTGAGGACGGCGAGCGGCTCCCCGTCGGCGAGGCGCAGCCGCTCCAGGTGCACGACGGGGGAGCCCGCCGGGAGCTCGAGCAGCGCGGCCACGTCGGCGGGCATCTCGATCGTCTCGTACGCCAGGACGCGCGTCGACGGCTTCCGGCCGGCGCGCTCGAGGTCGGACTGCAGCGACGTCAGCTCGACCGTGCGCCGGATACGCTCGGGCGCGACGCGCGTCCCCACCCCGCGCTTGCGGACCAGGCGTCCCTTGTCGACCAGCTCCTGCAGCGCCTGCCGGGCCGTGGGACGCGAGATGCCGAGCCGGGCCGCGAGCGCCACCTCGTTCTCCAGGAAGTCGCCCGGGGCCAGAAGGCCCGACTGGATGTGCGCCTCGATCGACGTCGCCACCTGGTGGTAGAGGGGCACGGGGCTGGAGCGATCCAGCTCGATGAGCAGATGATCAGCCACGCTGTGCCTCCTCGGTTCGGACGACCGGCTGGTCCGCCGGCCTTGGTGGTCGATGACGGTCCCGCAGGGCGCACTCACGCACGGCGGATCCGCACGGTCGTGGTTCCGGGCGACGACCAGGTCAGGTAGAGCCGCGGCCCCGCGAGCGCGTCGGTGCCGCCGAGGAACTCGTACGCCTCCCCCGGCCGGTACACGGGCGGCGCGGCGGGATCGCCCCCGGTCGGCTGCTCGACGTGAAGCATCGCATCCGGGCCGACGACGTCCGCCGCTCCGGTCACCAGGTGGAACCGGCCGTCCCCGAGGTCGTCGGCGCCGCGCACCGCGCAGTCCCACGGTAGTGCCAGCTCGAGCGCGTGCGGGGCCGCGAGGCCGTGCGTCGTGATCGCGAGCACGACGCCGTCGTCGGCGAGGTCGAGCGCGATCTCGGTCTCGAGGCGCACGACGTCGCGACGTCGCTGCGAGAACGCCATCGACGCCGCGAAGCGGCCCTCGAACTCGAGCGCGTACGCCCCGTCGTCAAGGCGCCGCGCGGCCTCGAGCGGCTGGTAGTACGACGCCGAGACCTGCTCGCGCAGCACCACCCGGTCGCCGTCGCGCTCGGCGGACGTGGGCCGGAACGGGCCGAGCCCGAAGAAGTCGCGCGACAGCCGTGCCGAGCGGACGCCCACCCCGCCGAGCCCGGTCCGCAGGAAGGTCGGGTTGCACGCGAGCCCGGACGCGATGCGCCCGGACGCCGGCACGTCCGACCCGCCGTAGACGGTCGCCCACGTGTCGCCGCTCCACCGGCGCAGCAGACGGCTGCCGGCGAACCAGCGCTCGCCCGCCTCCGCCGGCCCTGGCTCGCCGGCGCCCGCCGCGTGCCCGGCGGCGGCGAACCCCGCGCGCACGTCGTCGTCGAGCAGCGCCCGCGCCGTCGCGTGGACGGGATCCGTGCCCTCGGCGGACGCGCTGCGCCGCGTCGCGTCCCGGCACCGCGCGCACCCGGCGGCGAACCGCGCGAGCTGGTCGAGGAACGGCCCCAGCGGGAACGACTCGTCCTTCTGGTCCTGCCGCCGCGAGTGCACGGTCTCGACGACGCCGTCGGGCGTCGTGAGGTCGAGCTGGGCGTGCAGGTTCGCGTGCACGACGTCGGTCAGGTCGTCCCGTCCGAGCGCCGCGGCGAGCGTCAGCAGCGACGGGTTCGAGACGTACGCCGCGTAGATCGGGCTGCGCTCGCTGTAGATCCCGTCGGCGTCGACGTCGATCCCCTCGGCGAGCCACTCGCGGGCGCGCTCGAGGGCCTCGGGTGCGTCGACCAGCGTCCCGAGGCCCGCGAGCGCCCCGGCGATCTCCCACCGGTGGTTTGGCGTGTGCACGCCGCCGGTCACGAGCGCGGGCAGCGCGCGCCGCAGGACGGCCTCGACGCGCTCCCCCACGCCGGGCCACAGCGAACGGCGGCGCAGCAGCGTCAGCGCGAGCACGCCGTCGGACACCGTGAAGGCGGAGTCGGGCGGGGAGGCCAGGTTGTCGCCCGAGGAGAACAGGCCCGTGGGCTCCTGCAGCGCCTCGAGCTCGCCGAGCCAGCCCCCGGCCGCCGCCTCGAGGAGAGGATCGGCGTCGTCCGCTCCCGCGACGACGGCGGCCGTCACCATGGCCATGAGGCCACGGTGTCCGCGGGCACGCTCGGCCGCGGCCGCCGCCCCCTCGGACCCGAGGCCGAGGGCCCGGTCGCGGGCCGCCAGCGCGAGCGACGCCAGGAGGTCGTCCGCCATGCGGTCAGTCCTTGAGGCCGGAGCTGATGTCCGCGCTCATGATCTGCCTCTGGAAGATCGCGAACAGGACGACCATCGGGATGAGCGAGATCACGGACGCCGACAGCAGGACCGACCAGTCGATGTTGTCCGCGCCGACGATGCTGCGCAGCGCGACCTGGAGCGTGTAGCGGTCCGGGTCGCGCAGGATGAGCAGCGGCCAGATGTAGTCGTTCCACCGCCACTGGAACGAGAAGATCGCGAGGACGACGGCGATCGGCTTGGCGAGCGGCAGCATGATCCTGAGGAACAGCCCGAACTCGCCGACGCCGTCGATGCGCGCGGCCTCCATCAGCTCGTCCGGGACCGTGGAGAAGTACTGCCGGAACATGAAGATGCCGGTCGCGGTGATGATCGACGGCACGATGATGCCGGCGAGGGTGTCGTACATCCCCAGGTCGCGGACCACGATGAACGAGCTCGGCATGATGACCTCGGTCGGCAGCATCGTCGTCGCGAGGATGCAGATGAAGAACACCTTGAGCCACCACGCCTTGTACTTCGCGAACGCGTAGCCGGTCATCGCGCTGACGAACACCGTGAGCACGGTCGTGACCACGGCCACGATCGTCGTGTTGAGGAAGTACTTCTGGAAGTCGAACCGGTCCCACGCCGTGGCGTAGCCGGAGACGGTCCAGTCCTCGGGGAAGAGCGTCAACGGCAGGCTGAAGAGCTCGAAGCCCGGCTTGAACGAGCTGAGGACGAACCACGCCGTGGGGAAGATGTAGGCGGCGGCCAGGACCCAGAGGATGACCGTGCTCGGGAACCCGCGCAGGTTCTTCACGAGAGGTCCCTCCGGCTGTCCTGGAAGCGCATCTGGATCACGGCGATGACGATGAGGATGACCATGAGCACCATCGATGCCGCGCTCGCGTAGCCGATGTCCGCCCGCTCGAAGCCGGTCTGGTAGATGTACTGCACGATCAGGCGGTTCTGGGTACCCGGTCCACCGGCGTTCAGCGCCTGGATCATCGCGAACTCCTTCATGGAGCCGATCGTGGTCAGCAGGATCACCATGAACGACGTCGGCGCGAGCAGCGGCAGCTGGATCCGGCGGAACCGGACCCACGCGTTGGCGCCGTCGATCTCGGCCGCCTCGAGGTAGGACTTGGGCACGTTCCGGATCGCCGCGATGAAAAGCAGCATGTTGAACGCGGTACTCCCCCACGTACCCACGATGAGGATGAGGATCAGGGCGAGCGTGGCGTCGGTCTGCCAGCGGAGCCCCTCGCCACCGAGCTCCCTGATGAGGAAGTTGACGACGCCGAAGCTCTCGCCGAAGAGCCACCGCCAGATGACGCCGGCGACGATCGGGGAGATCAGCCAGGGCAGGAAGAAGATCACGCGCGCGGAGGTCTTACCCTTGGCGAGCGAGCTGGCCAGCAGCATCGCGATGCCGAGCGCGACGACGTAGTGCGCGGGCACGGACAGCGCCGTGTAGATGAACGTGCGGCCGAGGGACTGGTAGAACTCCTCGTCGGCGAAGAGCTCGGTGTAGTTCTCGACCCCGATGAAGTTGACGTCACCGACGCCCCGGTAGTCGCTGAAGGAGTAGATCAGGCCCAGCGCGCCGGGCCACACGAAGAAGAGTGCGAACAGCACGACGGCGACGGAGATGAACGCCAGCGGTGCGTACGTGCGTGAGGGGTGGGCGCGCCTCCTGGCCGCGATCCGGGTCGGTGCCAGCGGGACGGGCTCTGGTGCCATCCTCGTCGATGGTGCGCTCATGCCTTCTCCGAAGTTCGTGGAACGGGACCCGGGCGGCCCCTGACGCCGTGGGCGCCAGGGGCCGCGTCAGGTCACGGCAGGGGGCCGAGCTGCTCCGTCAGCTGCTCGTTGATCCGCTGGATCGTCGTGTCGACGTCCTGCTCACCGTTGAGGTACTTCACGGTCTCGTCACGCACCGGGTCGCCCTCGGTCGCCATGCCCTCGATCTCGTAGGCGAGGTCGTTCTGCTTGATCTGGCCGACGATCGGTGCGGAGTTGGCGATCTCCTCGTTGTACAGCTCGAACGCCTCCGGGTGGGACGCGTACGTGACCTCGAGGCCGTCGATCGCGGGGAGGAAGCCCGACTTCTCGGCGAGCTCACGGTAGTTCTCCGGCTCGTACAGCCACTCGACGAACGCGAGCGCCGCGTCCTCCTGGCCCGTGCCGTCGAAGACGACGATGTTCGCCGCGTTGCCGAAGTTCGTCGTGCGCACGGGCTGCGCCGGCATGGGCACGGACGCCCACTCGAAGTCGGCGATGTTGACGGCGAAGTCCGCGATCTGCCACGAACCCGACATGTAGGAGACGACGTCGCCGCTCTTGAACAGCGCGTTCGGGTCGTCGTCCGACAGCCACACCGAGCGCGGCATGAACTTGTCGTCGTTCAGGCTCGCGAAGTACTCGAGCGCCGTCTTGGTCTCGTCGTTCGTCGAGAACTCACCGCTGTCGTCCGGCTGGAACCACTCGGACCCGAACTCGTAGAAGAAGGCCTTGAGGCGGTGCGAGGACCGGTCCACGACCATGCCGTAGGTGGTGCCGGTCTGCGCCTGGACGTTCTTGACCGCGGCCACGTACTCGTCCCAGGTCCAGGTCTCGTCCGCACTGGTCGGGTACTCGACGCCGGCCTGGTCGAAGAGCGTCTTGTTGATGAACATGCCGACGGCGGTGACGTCGGTGGGGATCGACAGGACCTTGCCGTCGGGGTCGATCGCCGCGAGGTCGGTGTTGATGTCGCTGCCCTCGGTCACCGGGGCCAGGTCGACCGTGGCGTCCTTCCAGACCGGGTCGACCGCGCCGACGCGCGCGAGCGCCGGAAGGTCGTTCGCCTGGGCGGCATTCTTGAGCTTGGTCGGCAGGTCGGGGTTGGCGAGGTCGACGATCTCGACGGTCACCCCGGTCTCCGCCTTGTACTTCTCGGCCATGTGCGCAAAGCCGCCGCCTTGGTTGGCATCTCCCGAGAGGAAGAACTGCAGGGGCTCGTCGCTCGCGGCCTCCTCGCCCCCATTGCCGCCACCTCCGCACGCCGCGACAAGGGCGAGAGTGACGAACCCGGCCAGCACGCCCGGAACGCCCCGGCGTCGGATCTTCTGAGAACGCAACATCGTGTCTCTCCTTCGCGGGCGCTCCACAATGAGCCGCCCCGTCGTCCTGGTCGCTGAGGGACCAGCGCCCGTGAGAGGAACCGTCACACGGCGAATGTATGTTTGTCAAGAGTTACGGACAACGACATGACATGCGCGGCGCGCGACGGCCCGCGAGGAGGTCGCGACCTCCTCGCGGTGGTGTTCGTCCACTCGCCGATCTGGCTGGTCCCGGCGTCGTTCGAGCCGCGGGCGGACCGGGGCGTCACGCCGCCAGCAGGCCCCGGCACAGCCGTCCGACGGCGGCGTCGTCGACCCCGATCCGGGCGAGGTAGGCCGCAACACCCCCGTAGCGGGCGTCGACCTGGTCGAGGGTGTCCTGAGGATGTCAACCTGCCCCGGGAGCACGCGAAGCGCCTGCGCAAAGGGTCCTGACGAGCCGAACCCGGGTATGGCTGTGGGTGGAGTCTCGGGGGAGTCCAGCGCCGCACTCCCCCGAAGTCTCCACCCACGACCACCGTCGGTGGAGAGAACCTCGCTACCCGGCGTAGGTCTCGAACTCGGCGACCCTGGGCGTCCCCGACCCGCTGACGATCTCGAAGTTGATCTTGGTCAGCGAGGTCGCGGGGAAGCTGATGACGCCGGCACCGCTGCCGGAAGCCAGGACGGCGCCGGTGTCGTTGTTGACGACCCGCCACGTCCCGATGTTGCCCACGGCACCGGAGGCCTCTCGGATGTTGATCTTCGACACCGTCTTGGCGGTTGACCACTTGATCGAGATGCGGCCGGTCGAGCTGGCCGGCGACCAGTAGGTGGTGGTGGAGCCGTCCAGCACGTTGCCGTAGCTCGTCCCGTCGGCCTTGCTGGAGCCGTCAGCGCCGGCCCCCAGGCTGAGGTTGGGCCCGGTCGGCGTCGGGGTCGGGGTGGGAGTGGGAGTGGACGTCGGCGTGGGGGTCGGCGTCGGCGTGGGGGTGGGGGTGGGGGTCGTCGGGGTGCAGGTGCCGTCCGACACGCGCACACCCTTGTTGGCGCCCGCCGTGGACGCGACGACGGCGGGCACGCAGCTCGCCCCGTCCATGGTGTAGGCGTACGGGATGGTGACCGTGGTCGTGGACGTCACGTTCGGGCCGGCCGGGTTGTTGTCGGTACCGGGGCTGGACCACGTCACGTTGTCGAAGATGTTGCCGCTCACCTGCCAGTAGCCGGCCTGGTCGGTGTAGAAGGTGCCCAGCACGTCCTTGGAGTTCTTGAAGTAGTTGTTCTCCACCTTCGCCTTGGCCCCGGCCCTGGAGTTGATGCCGGACTCGTTGAGGCTCACGTAGGAGTTGTTGTAGATGTGGGCGACTCCGCCACGCAGGAGCGGGGCGCGCGAGTCGATGTTCTCGTACAGGTTGTGGTGGAACGTGACGTACCCGTTCGTCAGGTCGGTCTCGCTGGAACCGATGAGGCCCCCGCGGCCGGAGTTGCGCAGGATGCTGTAGGAGAGGGTCACGTACTGGGTGTTGTTCTTCATGTCGAACAGGCCGTCGTAGCCCTCCGACTCCCCACCCGAGGCCTCCAGGGTGACGTGGTCGACCCAGATGTTGCGGACAGTGCTTTCCATCCCGATGGCGTCGCCGCCGTTGGAGAGGGGCGAGCCCGACTTCTTGACGTTCCGGACGGTCACGTTCTGGATGATGATGTTGCGGGACTCGCGGATGTGGATGCCCAGCTGGTCGAAGACCGCTCCGCTCCCGACGCCGACGATCGTGACGTTGCTGATCTGCTTGAGCTCGATCACGTCGGCAGCGGTGCTGCAGCTGGCGCCCGACACCTGGGTCGTGTTGCCGTGGTTGATCGTTCCCTCGACCTCGATCGTGATGGGGGTGCTGCTGCTGGCGCGGTTGCACAGCGCCGCGTGGATCGCGGTCCCCGTCGTGGCCCGCACGGTCTGCCCGCCGGCGCCGCCGGTGGTCCCGCCGTTCTGGGTCGCGAAGCCCGTGGCACTGCCCGTCGCCGCCTGGGCGTCAGGAATCGACAGGGTCGTGACGCCGATCGTGGCCGCCAGGGCCACCGTGGCCCCTGCCGCAAGGAGTCGCACTGCGACTGGTCGTCTCATTGTTGCCTCACCTTCGTCATTGAATGCGGGACATTGCTGTGGTGCGATCCGTGCACGTCTCGTCGGACGGTCCGCCGAGTCCGGCTGATCTGAGCTCGCCAGGTGCGGGATCGTGCACCCACCCTCGTCGCCGACGGCATCGCGTGTCCGCCCCGGCGCTGGAGCGGGACCGCAGATGAGACCAAGACGCGGGTAACCGGTTTCCCGATCCTAGAGACCGGTTTCTCAGAAGGCAACCCCGAGATCTCTTTGGTCGCCCTTGACTGTCTCGTGACTCTGATCGAGGGGCTACCGGCCGGGCCTCGGGTGTGCCCAGCGGCCTAACCGACTGCGGGACCCCAGTTCGCGTGATGACCATCAGTCGGACCGGTGGTGAGCTGCTTGACGTCGCTACCGTCGAGGTTGGCCGAGTAGATGCCCGGCTCTGGGCCGCCGAGTGAGAAGACGATTCGCCGGCCGTCCGGGGAGAAGGCGACGTCGAAGGCGGTCCCTCCGGAGGACCCGTCCAGCAGCTGCAGGCTGATCTTGGCCAAGCCTTGCCCGTCGGGGCTCACGCGGTAGAGAGACCCGCCCGTGCCGAAGACGATGGTCCGGCCGTCCGACGACCAGCTCGCGTAGTCGTCGGTGAGCCCCCAAGGGGTGATCTGGTGGGGCTGGCCGCCACTGATCGGCGCCACAAACAGGGCGTGCACCGATCCGCGGGACGGGTCCGCGCGATCGATCAGAAGCTGACTGCCGTCGGGAGAGTACGCCAGAGGAGTGTCCATCCCGCCCGGGTTCTCGGTGACTCGCGTCAGCCCTTTGCCGTCTGAAGCGCGGATCGTGTAGACGCCAACGCCGGCTTACCGCCGTCAGGCCCGACCACGTACAGGTCGCGTTGCTCGGCCCCGGGTTCAATCTTCTCGAACACGATCAGTTCCCCTGGCCCCAGTGGCGTGGCCGCCGTCGCACCGGTGCCCCCGGACTCGGTGTCGGTCTGAGAAGGCGACACGGTCGGCGTCTCGGACTCCGCACCGGTGTCGGCGGACCCGCCGCAGGCAGTCATCAGTGCGATGAGCGCCAAGGCGATGACGGATCGTCCCGCCGCGGCGGGCCACCAGGAACGACCGGCCCGAACCACTCCTACGACCGGGACGGTGAACATGACGCTCACGGGTGCCTCCAGCAGATCGGCGGGCTCACCTGACAAGCGTCTCTCAGGCGGCGACGATCGACCTGGCCAGTCCTGTCGGCTTCGCCGGGGGTCGAACGGGTTCGCAGCGTCAGTCGTCGAAGACGTTCCAGCAGATCGCGCTTCGATGCCGCTGGTCGTCGAGGACGAGCTCCCGAACCTGCGCGGGGATCCTCTCTCGCTGCCAGTCTCGTTCGGCGACGCGCGCCGACTCAGCCTCACCACTCGTGAGAGCGTCCGCAGCCGCTGCCCTGATCGCATATGCCGCAGCGCCCAGGTCGTGGGCGGCGACGTGGGCCACTGCCACTGCTTGCCCGGCTGCGAGAGCGGCAAACTTCGCGGGTTCGGGCAGGTCACGTCCGGCGGCATTTGCCGGGAATGCAGCCCGGTGGGCGTCACGCATGTGGACCTCGCCGCGCACCCAGGCTCGACCGATGTCGATGGCGTCACGCGGGCGGGTGTCGTTCGGCTGAGCCTGCTCAAAGAGATGCAGGACGTGCTCTGCGCAGAGGGCTGCCCACTCCGCCAGCAGCCGGTGATCTTCGTCCGTCAGCGTTCCGCCGCGGCGCACAGTGATCAGTCGGGGGTCACGGTCGGCGGGCAGGATTGGCACGACCTCACACTCTAGCCACATCCGGCGACCGCTCCAGCAATGCCTTCGCAGCCTTCGAGCATCCCGAGCGACGTCGACTCGTCGTCCCGGCCGTCGTGACCGACGATGAGTTCCAGGCGCCCCTTTCGTCAGATAGTACGAGCACCACCGTTCCCAAAGGAGAGAAGCGATGCCGATCTACGTCAACCTGCCCGTCGCCGACCTGGACGCGTCCAAGGCGTTCTACGAGGGCCTCGGGTTCTCGATCGACCCGCGGTTCACCGACGAGAAAGCAGCCGCCGTCGTCCTCGAGGAGGGCATCACGGTGATGCTGCTCCGCAACGAGTTCTTCACCACGTTCACGAAGCGCCCCGTGGCGACGGACGGCATCGAGGTCATCAACTCGATCGAGGCCGCCAGCCGGGAGAAGGCCGACGAGCTCGCCGAGAAGGCGTTCGCCATCGGCGGGTCCGTGACCGTCGACCCTCAGGACATGGGCTGGATGTACTCGCGGTCGTTCGCCGACCCGGACGGGCACCACTGGGAGGTCATGTACGCCGACGAGGCCGCGATGGCCGAGGCGTTCGCGGCCGAGGGGACGCCGGGGACATAGCCGCCGCCGTCGCCCACGAGCCTCAACGGGTCAGTCGAAGTCGAGCTCGAACAACGGGCTGCCTGCCAGCCAGGCAGGCAGCTCACTCGGGTTCTGGCCCCACAGCTTGATGATCGCGGCGAGGATCTCACGTCGTCGAGCGTCGTCATCGATCGGCCTGGCCGTGGCGGGCAGGTCGGCCATCGCACCGTGCTTGAGATGAACGGTGAGAACCGGGTTCGCCCGAAGGTTCGCTACCCACGCCCGGCGGCCCGGGGAGCCGGAGAGGAACCAGCGGCCGTCCACCTGCTGCACCCAGATCTCGATGCGGTGCGGTTGGCCTGAACGCGCACCGATCGTGGTGATGTCGACGGTGCGGACACTCCGGTGAGCGTCCGGCCCGGCTCGAAGCGCTGCCGCACTTCTCGATTCTTCGACCATGCGTTACATCTACCGTCAGCGAAGAACTGGGACAAGCTTGACGTCGTGGAGCCGGTCGCCCCTGACCGCCGCGGTCAGGTAGGTACCCGACCGGCTGGCGCCGCCGGTCGGTCGGCGACCCGGGGTTGAGCAGCCGTATTTCCCCCACCGTCTGGCCGAACACCGTGTGCCGGGAGGGGCCGGCCGGTGTGTACCGGTCGGCCCCTCCTGTATGCGGTCTGTCGGCTGGCTGGGGGTCAGTCGACCTGACCGCGGCGGTGGCGTGCCCAGATGGCAAGGACCAGCCCTGCGAGGAGGGTCAGGCCGGCAAGGCCGATGAGCGCGCCGGTCCCGTCGGCTCCCGTGACCGGGAGGATCGGGGCTGCTGCCGGTGGCGCCGGCTGTGCGGGCTTGGGGCAGACGGCGTCAGGGCCGAAGGTGACCTTGAACGTTGCGACTGTCGCCGAGACCTGGGTCCAGCCTGTGGGCAGGGTGCCCCAGGCGAACCCGTCCTTGAGCGTCGCCGTGACGGTGACAGTCTGGCCCGCGCTGTACGGGCCGGCCGGGCTGGCCGTGTAGGTGATGCCGGTGGTGGTGCCCACGGTCAGGACCGACGGTGTCGGCACCGTCGCACCCGGCGGGCACACCGACGGCTTCAGGACCGGTGACTGCGGCGAGACCACGATGCAGACCACGTTGTCGAACGTCACCGAGGAGGTGGCGACGGTCGGGGACTGCTGTGTCCAGCCGGCGGGCATGTCGCCCCACGCGAAGCCGTCGGCCAGCGTGGCGGTGACGGTGACCGTCTGGCCCGCGGTGTAGGGGCCCGCGGGAGCGACGGTGTAGGTGATGCCCGTGGTCGTGGCCAGGACGAGCGTCGGTGCTGTGACCACGCCGCCCACGCAGACCGCCTGGGTGACGGTCGGGTTGACGGGCATGACCTCTTCACACTCGACCTCGTCGAACGTCAGCTCGAACGTGGCGACCGTGAAGGACTCCTGCGTCCAACCTGCGGGCATGGTGCCCCAGGAGAACCCGTCCTCGAGAGTCGCGGTGACCGTCACGGTCTGTCCGGGGGCGTAGGGCCCGGCAGGGCTGACCGTGTAGGTGATGCCCTCGGTCGTGGCGAGGGTGAGGGTCGGCGGGGTCAGCTGTCCTGCCACGCAGACCGCCTGGGTGACGGTCGGGTTGACGGGTACGACCTCCTTGCACTCGACGTCGTCGAACGTGACCGAGAACGTCGCGACCGTCGGGGAGACCTCGACCCAGCCTGCGGGCAGGGTGCCCCAGGCGAAGCCAGCACTCAGCGTCGCGGTGACCGTGACCGTCTGGCCCGCGGTGTAGGGGCCCGCGGGAGCGACGGTGTAGGTGATGGCCTCGGTGTTGGCCGGAAGGGTCAGCGTCGGTGCGGTGACCACGCCGCCGACACAGACCGCCTGGGTGACGGTCGGGTTGACGGGGACGACCTCCTTGCACTCGACGTTGTCGAACGTGACCGAGAACGTCGCGACCGTCGGGGAGACCTCGACCCAGCCTGCGGGCAGGGTGCCCCAGGCGAAGCCAGCACTCAGCGTCGCGGTGACCGTGACCGTCTGGCCCGCGGTGT